>JBDZVS010000002.1:224850-233547 GCA_040255825.1 Hyphomicrobiales bacterium
CATACGCTCGCGGGCGCCTCGACGGGAGCCAGCCCGTCGAGCAAGGGGAGCCCCTCTAAAGACAGCGGAACCTTATGCCTTGCGCCGCTTTCCCTCAGCATTCGCGAAGGGATCTGCATGCGCGCCGTCGAGATCATTGCCGCCCTGGTCCTTGGACTCATCCTTTTCGTGGCGCTGAAACTGATCGGCCTGGTGATCCAGGTCGCCGTCTGGGGCGCGATCGCGGGTTTGGTGGTGGGCTTCGTGCTGGCGCGGATGCTGCGCCGCGCTTGAGCCGCGGACAATTTCTGGTTGATCTTGTGTTCCTCAAATGTTCCTATCAGAACATGGTCAGTTCCCACACCGCCATAGACGTCGCGCACGGGGTCAGCCGCCTTCTTTTGCAGGAGGGTTATTCGCCCATCCTGGAATTCACCCTTCCCAATGGGCGGCGGCTGGATGTGGCCGCTATCGGGCCCGGTGGCGAGATGCTGGGGGTTGAGATCAAGGTGGCGCTGGCCGATCTCAGGGGTGACGGCAAATGGCCGGAGTATCTGGATTATTGCGATCTGTTCTATTTCGCGGTGCCGCCTGATTTCCCCGACGAGCATGTGCCAAAGGACCCTGGCCTGATCGTGGCCGACCGCTATGGCGGGGCGATCGTCAAGGAGGCCGCCGTGCAAAGCCTTCATGCCAGCCGGCGCAAGGCGGTGACGGTCAGCTTCGCGCGCTGTGCCGCCGAGCGGCTGAGCCGCACGCTGGACGAGATCGCGCTGGCCCGGACCCCCAATCTGGTGACACCCGATGCCGCTGACTAAAGCACAGGCGCGCAAAACCATGCTGGCGGTAAAAGGCACCAGTGAAGGTCCCTATTTCGGGCGGCCGTCGGTGTTCTATGCGGAAAAATTCGTCGGGCGCGTGCACGACAAGGAAGAGGCCGTGGCGCTGCGCGTGGGTTCGATCGAGATGCGCGACGTGATGCTGGAAGCCGAGCCCAGGCTCTTCTACATCACCGACCATTACCGGCCCTGGCCCATGCTGCTGGCGCGGCTGGCGGCGCTGGATGGGCGGATCCTGAAAGAGCTGGTGCTGGCGCGGATCGGCGAGATCGAGGCGAAGGCGAAGAAGAAGAAGCGCAAGCCTGCCGCGCCGCCCGCAAAGGCGCCGGCAAAGAAGACCATCAAGAAGACAGTCGCTGCCAAAAAGAAGGCCGCAAGATAGACAAGGTAGAAGAGACCAGCACCCAATCGCGCCGCATGCGACGACGGGAGGCAAAAGCCTGATTGAACGATCCGGTTGGCGGGCAAAGGCTTCCTCCCCCTTTGGCCGCGAAGCGGCCCTGAAAGGGGGAGATGTCGCAGCGCTGTGTCTGCCGGAGGCAGACCGAGCTGCGACAGAGGGGGTTCACTTAATCTGTATCGCCACCTGCGCCAGAAGCACCCTGGCGCCCTTGCGCTTGACGGCGCGGTCGGTGACCGCCTGCAGGCGCTCGGCGATCAGGGCGACATCCGGCTGCGCGTCGGGGCGAACCGAATTGGCGGTGAAGGCCATCAGGTTGCGCAGATAGGCGTCGCGCAATACCGGCATGGAGCGGTCGATTTCGGCGTGCAGCTTTTCGTCGGGCACGTCCAGGCCGATGCCCACCATCAGCATTCCCACCACCCGGTTGTCGGCCACGATCGTGGTGTAGATGGGATCGACCGCGGTGTAGCTCTTGGACTGGGTGACCTTGTGCTCGGGGGCCTTGCCTTTGTCCTTGGCGCCTTCCTCGGCGGCATGCGCGGGCGCTCCCAGCGCCAGGGCGGCCAGAAGGACGATAGAAAGCAGGGCGGGACCGGGGTGGCGCATGGTCCAGATTAGGGGCCGGACCGGTAAACCGGGCGTTAACCGAGGCTGTAGGCGGACATCGGTTCGGCTGGATGTCGGTTTCGGCTGCGTTTCGGTTCGGCCTTGCCCGCCTTTGCGCGCTGTCGCGCGGCGGGCTCGGCATTTCCAGGCCCGCCAGGCCTTGGAAATGGTGGAGCTGAGCGGAATCGAACCGCTGGCCTCCTCATTGCGAACGAGGCGCTCTCCCAACTGAGCTACAGCCCCGAACCGGAGGCCGGGTTTTAGGGAGGGGCCCTGTGGCCGTCAAGCGGATGCCCGAAAAATGGGGATTCACCGGTTCCGCGGTCTCCTTCCAGCCGCGAAAGGCTTTGCGCGACGGGTTCCGGCGGCTACAACGGGCCATGCTCAATCCCATCGCCGCCCTCCTCATCGAAATCCTCGAAATCTACAAGTGGATCGTGATCGCCGCCGTGATCGTGAGCTGGCTGGTCGCGTTCAATGTCATCAACACCTACAACAATTTCGTGCGCACCCTGCTGCGTATCCTGATGGCGCTGACCGAGCCGGTGTTCCGGCCCATCCGCCGGATCCTTCCGCCGATCGGCGGGCTGGACCTGTCACCCATCGTGGTGTTCGTGATCATCTGGTTCCTGCAATACACGATCACCTATGTGTCCTATCGCAACGGGTTCTAGGCGATGGCTGCCATCCTGATCGACGGCAAGGCGTCGGCCGCGCGGCTGCGCGAGAAGATCGCCGCCACCGCCGCCGACCTTAAGTCCAGGCATGGCATCGTGCCGGGCCTGGCCACGGTGCTGGTGGGCAACGATCCGGCCTCGGAGGTCTATGTCCGCAACAAGCGCAAGACCGCGCAGGCGCTGGGCTTCAACTCGGTGCATGTCGAACTGCCCGCGGGCGTTTCGCAGGACGAATTGCTGGCGCGGGTGAAGGCGCTTTGCGCCGACTGGGCGGTGCACGGCATCCTGGTGCAGTTGCCGCTGCCCGAACACCTGGACGAGAACGCGGTGCTGGACGTGCTCGACCCCGCCAAGGATGTCGATGCGCTGACGCCCACCAATGCCGGCCTGCTGCTGTCGGGCCGGGCGATCCTGAAATCCTGCACGCCCGCCGGCGTGATGCTGCTGCTGAAGGAATATGCCGGCGACATCGCCGGAAAAGAGGCGCTGGTGATCGGCCGCTCGCTGTTGTTCGGCAAGCCGGCGGCACAGCTTCTGCTGGCGGCCAACGCCACCGTCACCATGGCCCATTCGCGTTCGCGCGACCTGCCCATGCTGGCGCGCCGCGCCGACATCCTGGTGGCGGCCATCGGCAAGCCGCAATTCGTCAAGGCCGACTGGATCAAGCCGGGCGCCACCGTGATCGATGTGGGCATCAACCGGGTCGATGCGGGCGGCGGCAAGACGCGGCTGGTCGGCGATGTCGATTACGAGGCGGCGAAGGAGGTGGCGGGCGCCATCACGCCGGTGCCTGGCGGGGTGGGGGCCATGACCATCATCTGCCTGATGCAGAACACGCTGCTGGCCGCCTGTGCGCAGAATGGACTGCCGCTGCCCGGCTTTTAAAGGCGCGCGCTAAGCCGTCTTCTGCTTCAGGTCGGCGGCGAGGTCGGCGGGCGAGATCGCCTCGTCATAGAAATTCACCAGCTTGCCGTCCGGTCCCACCAGATAGATCACGCTGGAGTGGTCCATGGCGTAATTGCCGTTCGGCTTGGCCGGGTCCAGTGGGCGCTTTTTGGAATAGACGCGATATTCCTTTTCCGCCTTCGCGATCGCGGCCCCATCGCCGGTCAGTCCGACAAAGCGTGGGCCGAAGGCGGCCATATACGGTTTCAGCACCTTGGGCGTGTCGCGCGCCGGATCGACGGTGATGAAGACCGGCACGATCTTTTCACCATCCTTGCCCATCTTGCCCAGCGCGTCGGCCATCACCGCCAGCGTGGTGGGGCAGACATCGGGACAGAAGCTGTAGCCGAAATAGATCAGCATGTAGCGGCCGCGGAAATCGGCGTCGCTGACATGCTTGCCGTTCTGGTCCACCAGCTGGAAGGGGCCGCCCACATCGATCTGTCCCGTGGTGACGACGCGGCCCATGCCGGGCACGGTGTCGGCCTGCCGCCACAGTACGGCGCCGGCGGCGACCGCCACCAGCAGCAGGAAGGAAATCAGGGCCAGCCTGTTGCGGAACATGACGGACCTGCTCTAATCGGTCCGGACTGCGGAGGGAAGTGAACAATTGGCAGGGCCCAGATCACGGGAATTGGCGCCCGGATTATCGCAAGGCGCGGGCGGCGGGCGGGTGCGGCTTCGCACGCTGTCGAACCTTCGCTGGCTGGCGATCGCGGGCCAGTCGGCGGCGCTGTTCCTGGTTTATTTCGCGCTGGGCTATCCGTTGCCGATCCTCTATTGCGCCATCGCCATCGCCGTCAGCGCGGCGTTGAACATCCTTCTGGCGCTGCGCTATCCGGCGACCCACCGGCTGACCAACCGCGAGGCGACATTCTACCTGGCCTTCGACGTACTGCAGCTGGCGGCGCTTCTGTATCTGACCGGCGGCATCGCCAACCCATTCGCCCTGATGTTCCTGGCGCCCGTGGTGATCGCGGCCGCCACGCTGAACCTGGGCAATACGCTGATCCTGGCCTTCATCGCCTTCGCCTCGGTATCGGTGATCGCCATCGTCCACCGGCCGCTGCCCTGGCCTCATGGCGAGGTGCTCAACCTGCCCCAGCTCTACCAGGCCGGCATCTGGACTGCGCTGGTGATCGGCATCGGCTTCACCTCGGTCTATGCCTGGCGCATCGCTTCGGAATCGGCGCGCATGTCTGCCGGCCTTGCGGCGACACAACTGGCCCTGTCGCGCGAGCACCGGCTGGCCTCGCTGGGGGCGCTGGCCACCGCCGCCGCCCATGAACTGGGCACACCGCTGGGCACCATCGCGGTGGTGGCGCGCGAGCTGGAGCGATCGCTCGTCGCCGGGGGGGCGGCAAACTCGCCGGAAGTGGAAGATGTACGCCTGCTGCGCGACCAGGCCGAGCGCTGTCGCGCCATCATCGCGCGGCTGGCCAATCCGGAAGAGGGGCTGCTGGGCGCCACCGCCCGCCTGCCGCTGGGTGCGTTCCTGGACGACATCGCCTCCCAGCATCGCGGCGAGGATCTGGAGATACGTGTCAGCGTCACCGCGCCCGCATCGGAAACCCAAAAGGCTGTGCCCCAGGTCTGGCGCGCCCCGGAACTGCTGCACGGGCTGGGCAACATCATCGAGAATGCCGCCGACTTCGCCAATGCGCTGGTGGACATCTCGGCAAGCTGGGACGCGGCCTATCTCTATGTCGCGGTGACCGATGACGGGCCGGGATTCGCGCCGGAAATCTTCGAAGCGCTGGGCGAGCCCTATATCACTTCACGGCCCGGCCACCGCGCGCTTGCGGAAACCGAGATGAATCCGCAAGGCCTGGATGAGCATGAGGGCATGGGCCTGGGCTTCTTCATCGCCAAGGTGCTGCTGGAACAGACCGGCGGCATGGTTAAGGCCGTCAATCCGGCCAGCGGCGGCGCCCAGGTGCAGATACGCTGGCCGCGCGGCGTGATCGACGGACCGCAGCCGCCAACCCCATCCGATGTGTAGTCTTCGGATACGGCGCCGGGCGCGTGGGACCGTTTGACGCGGCGGCAAAAGCAACCTATAGCGACCCTTCATTATGACGAACCCCGAAGACAAGACCCTTCTTCTGGTTGAGGATGACCGGCCGCTGCGCGAGCGCCTGTCCCGCGCCATGGAGGCGCGCGGCTTTGTCGTCACCCAGGCCGAATCCGTTGCCGATGGCAAGGCGAAGGCCAAGGATGCGCCACCGGCCTATGCCGTGGTCGATCTGAAGCTGGATGACGGCAATGGCCTGGATGTGGTGGAAACCCTGCACACCACCCGTCCCGACAGCCGCGTGGTGGTGCTGACCGGCTTCGGCAACATCGCCACCGCCGTGGCGGCAGTGAAATATGGCGCCATCGACTATCTGCCCAAGCCGGCCGATGCCGACGACATCCTGGCGGCGCTGCTGGCCACGCCCGGCTCCAAGCCCAAGCCGCCGGAAAATCCCATGTCCGCCGACCGGGTGCGCTGGGAACATATCCAGCGCGTCTATGAGTTGTGCGGCCACAATGTCAGCGAGACGGCGCGCAGGCTGAACATGCATCGCCGGACGCTGCAAAGAATTCTGGCGAAGAGAAGCCCCCGTT
The DNA here is from genome assembly GCA_040255825.1 of Hyphomicrobiales bacterium. Classification (GTDB taxonomy): domain Bacteria; phylum Pseudomonadota; class Alphaproteobacteria; order Micropepsales; family Micropepsaceae; genus Rhizomicrobium. The sequence goes on from JBDZVS010000002.1 coordinate 230,910, forward strand.
AATTTCGCTCGCGCCGCCTGATGCCTTCGCTGTGCTTCGGCTGGGCGGTCGCTTCCTGACCATGCAACGCCGGGCGTCGCCAAAGCGCGGCCGTGAGGAATTTTGCCGGCCCAACCGGACGCCACAAGTTTGGATGCCCGGAGCAAGTCCGGCCATGGTGACCGATACGTCGCGGGTTCCGGGAGCATGATCCATCTTCCTTGAATATGGATCGTGCTCTAGCTTGTCGTTTGGTCGCGCAATTTCCCGGTCTGGCGGTATCCGCTTACCCGGATCGCGCTCTAAGCCGCTTCCTTCGTATGCTGCCGCTACCGCCAACGCTGCAGCCCTGCCGCTCGCCCAAGCTCGCGGCTGGCCCCTGCCCCCCAACCATACTAGGCTGACGGGAATCAGTGAGCGGCTTCATGCGTTTGTCCAAACCCATCAGCCTCTGGCTGGCTCCGGCGCTGATCCTGGCGCTGGGAGTCCTGGTGCTGCTGTTCAATCCCTTTTCCTGGGAATCGGCGCTGGCCAACCGGCTGTTCGACAGTTGGCAGCGCCATCGTCCACTTGCCGCGCACACGGCGCCCAGGGTGGTGGCGCTGGACTTGCCTGCGCTGGATGAAGAGACGATGGCGGCCGCGGTGCGGAGGCTGGCGCAATCCGGCGCCAAGACCGTGGTGCTGGCCGCACCGCCGGCGCCCGAACCATCTCCCCGGCGGCTGATTGCGAAACTGCCGCCGGACAGCAAAGCCGCCGCCATTCTATCCGGCCTGCCCGAGCCCGGCGCGCGGCTGGCCGCGGCGGCGTCCGGCCTCGCCCTTGTGGTGCCCGCCACGCTGGGCAGGGCGGCGGATCGCACGCCCGCCATCAAGGCCCGGTTCCTCTATCGCGGCAGCCGCGACCCCTTCACCAAGATGCCGCGCTTCACGGCGGGAGCCGGATCCGGCCCGGCGCTGGAGGCGGCCGCCGCCGGCCATGGCGCGGCCAACCTGGTGCCCGACAGCGACGGGGTGGTGCGCCGCCTGCCCATCGCCTTGCGCCTGGGCGATGCGCTGATGCCCTCGCTGGCGGCCGAGACGTTGCGCGTGATCGAACACCGGCCCGCGATCACCGTCACCACGGACGAGCGCGATCCCCTGACACTTCTGCGGGGCGTGGGCATCGGCGCGATGCGGACGGATGATGCCAGCTTGCTGACCGCGCCGGACGGATCGATGTGGTTGCGCTGGGGCGGCGTGGAACACATCACGATGGCCCGCCCCGGCGATCTCGGGGGCGCTGTCGTCGTCATGGGGCCGCCGGGCGCCAATATCGACACGCCGCTGGGGCGGGACACCCCTGCCGGCGTCACCGCCAATGCGCTGAACACCATGCTGCAGGGCGCGGCGCCCGTCCGGCCTGCCTGGCTCCATCTGATCGAGGTGCTGCTGCTGGCGTTGCTGGGCGGCGCATTGCTGGCGGCGCTGCAAAGGGGCGTCAGCTGGGCGGCGGCCCTGCTGGTGGTGGTGCTGCCGGCCCTGTTCCTTTCGGCGTGGCTGGCTTTTGCCCGGGGCGGCCTGCTGCTGGATGCGGCCACACCCGCCGTCGCCCTGGTTCTGGCCTTCATCGCCGCCGCGCTGGCTTACGCCAACGAGCTGCGCATGATCCGCGCCGGCCTCAGGCTCGCCTTCGCCGATTCCCTGCCTGGGACGACGGTTGGCAGGATCGCCCGCAGCCCGGCCCTGCTGACCACGGATGGCGAGACGCGCGACGTGACCTATCTGGTCTGTGGCGTGCGCGGATTGACCGAACTGGCCGCCCGCTATCGCGACGATGCCGCCGGCTTCACGCATTTGATGCGGCAGACGCTGGCGCCGCTGATCGACCAGGCGCTGGCCCATGGCGGCACGATCGACCGGCTGGCGGCAGACGGCTTCGCCGCCTTCTGGAACGCGCCGCTGGACGACCCGCAGCATGCCCTGCACGCCTGCGCCGCCGCCGCCGCGATCGCGGACACTTTTTCCCGCATCGCCGGCGAGATCGCAGCGGAGGCGGACCAGAATGCCATACCGGTCGAAATCGGCATCGGCCTTGCCAGCGGGCCGGTGATCGCCGGCAGCTTCAGCGGCCACGGCCGCATGGGCTACAGCGTCAACGGCGAGGCGGTGGCGCTGGCCCAGCGCATACAGGCCCGCTCCCATCAATATGGGCCCTCGGTGATCGCGGCCGCGGGCACCCGCGCGGCGACCGACAGCGGCTTTGCCTGGTTGGAGATCGATACCATCGCCGCGGGTGCCAGCGATCCGGCGGTCACGCTCTTTGCCATGACCGGCAATCCGGTGATGCGCGCATCGCCCAAATTCCGCGCCCTGACCGTATTCCACGATCATATCTTCCAGGCGATCCGCAAACAGCAATGGGCAATGGCGCGCGAACTGATCGCCCAGTGCCGCCGCCTGTCTGGCGCCAGCCAGAAGATGTACGACCTGTATCTGTCGCGCATCGCCTGGTACGAGAAGCATCCACCGGGCGAAAACTGGGATGGCGCCTTCAGGCCGGTTCGCGAATAGCGCCCGGTATCTTTCAAAGGGCGGCTCCGCCGCCGGGGGCGAAAACTGGGACGGCGCCTTCAGGCCGGTTCGCGAATAGCGCCCGGTATCTTTCAAAGGGCGGCTCC
>JBDZVS010000002.1:233647-418061 GCA_040255825.1 Hyphomicrobiales bacterium
CGGTATCTTTCAATGGGCGGCTCCGCCGCCGGGGGCGAAAACCGGGACGGCGCCTTCAGACCGGTTCGCGAATAGCGCCCGGTATCTTTCAATGGGCGGCTCCGCCGCCGGGGGCGAAAACCGGGACGGCGCCTCCAGGCCGGTTCGTGAATAGCGCCCGGTGGGTTTTCAATCGTCTGCCGGCATTCTCATTCGGGAATAACCGCCAGACCGTAATGGGCTTCGGGCGCGCCCGTCAGCGCCGCCCACATCTGGTCGCCCCACGAGAAATGCCACCATTCGTCGGGATGGCCGGCAAAGCCTTCCTCCACCATCAGCCAGTGCAGCAGGCGGCGGTTGGCCTGGGCCTCGGCATCGGAAAAGGAGAAATTGCCCGCATCCAGTGTCTCGAAACGGTCGCGATGGGCCAGCGCCGTCACATCGTCGAACAGCGAGCCCATCCACAGCGTCTCGCCGCTCTTCCGGCGGCCATCTGTTTTCCAACGCCCATCTGTTTTCCAACGCAAAGTCAGATCGACCGCCGCGCCGGTGGCATGCGGCGCGGGCGAGGCGGGATCGTCGGTGGGCGCGGCCCAATAGCGTTCCACTTCCTCCACCAGCGCCGCGCCCGTCAGGGTGGGATCACGGCTGGCGATCTGGCGCGGCATCCACACGTCATGGAAATAGGCCTGCACGGCGCGTGGCCGCCAGGCATCGAACAGGAACAGTTCCAGCCCCGCCAGGTCGGCGCGCGCATTCACCCGCGCCAGCTTCTGCGCCACACCCGCGCGCAGCCACAGCCGGTCGGTGGCGCCCTCCACCCGTTGCCAGTAGGGCGGATTGTGCGTGCCGGCATAGAAATTCTCGCCGGCCAGGCCCGCGTCGCGCGCCTCCACCATCGTCTCCGCGAACAGGGCGTTGTCGCGGCGAATGGCGATGCGGGCGCGGAACCCTTTGCGGGCGGCGCGCGCCTGCGCCTGATCGCCGATCGGACGACGGCGAAGCACGTCCAGCGCGCCGAATATGCTCATGTGTGCTTCCCGCTTTGCCGTTACAGTATGGCGATGCTGCCCGATCTCCAAAGTCCTTTTCCCGAAAGCTGTTTCCCCGCCGACTATCGCGGCGCCCGGCGCGCCTTCATCGCCGCGGCCGAGGCGCGCGGTGTGGACGTGGTCTCGCGCGTCAATCCACGGGCCAAGGGACCGGACGGTGCACCGCTGTTCGTGGACGTGGCGGCGCTGGGCCCGCGCGATGCGAAAAAGGCCCTGGTGCTGGTGTCGGGCACCCATGGGGTCGAGGGCTATTTCGGCTCCGGCGTCCAGACCGGCCTGCTGCGCGCCGCCGTCGCGCCCCCACCGGGCGCGCGGCTGGTGATGATTCACGCCCTCAACCCATACGGCTTTGCCTGGAACCGGCGGGTGAACGAAGACAATGTCGACATCAACCGCAACTTCATCGACCATGCCGATCCGCCGGCCAATCCCGGCTATGACGAACTGGCCGCCGCCTTCGCCCTGCGCGACATTTCCGAGGAAGCGATGGCGCGCGCCGATGCGGTGCTGGCCGCCTATGCCGAGCGCCATGGCGCGGCGGCCTATCAGCAGGCGGTCAGCGGCGGCCAGTACAATCATCCGGACGGACTGTTCTATGGCGGCCAGGCCGAAAGCTGGTCGGCGAAGGCCCTGCACGCCATCCGCGTCGAGGACCTGGCAAAGACCAAGCAGGTGATCGCCATCGACTTCCATACCGGGTTGGGCGAATCGGGCGCCGCCGAGATGATCGTCGAGGCTGCGCCGGATACGGCCCATTATGCCCGCGCCCGCGCCATCTGGGGTGACGCCACCGTGTCGGGCAGCGGCGGCCAGTCGCTGTCGGCCCCTCTGACCGGGACACTGGACGTTGGGCTGGAACGGCTTTTGGCGCCGGCCGAGCTGACCTTCGGGGCGCTCGAGGTGGGCACCATGCCGCTGGCGGGCATGCTGCGCGCGCTGCGCATCGCCAACTGGCAGGACCGTTTCGCGCCCGACAACAGTCGTGCGCAGGAAGTTTCCCGTCTGATGCGCGATGCTTTCTATACCGACACGCCGGTCTGGAAGCGGCGGGTGTGGGACCATGCCATCCGCCATGTGGGCGCGGCGCTGGCCGCGCTGGCATGAACCTCGCTCGCCAGGGGCTTTCGCGCCCCCGGGGGGTGGGCTATAGCTCTGGCTGGCCAGGCACCCGTAGCTCAGCTGGATAGAGTGTCGCCCTCCGAAGGCAGAGGCAACATCTAATGTCGAGTGAAGGTGCGAAAAATAGCGAACGAAATCAAACGATTGAGTCGGTCGCAAATGAGGTTAGATTCTGCCCCTGTGGTCACGGAAGCACCACGGAAGCAAACTGGAAGGAGGTTGTAGAGGACAAATGGCGTTAAACGGCGGGATGCGATTCTCCGTTGTAGCCGCCACATGGAATGAGCGATCTACGTTTGAGGTTGACCCTGTTCAGGCTCGAACATTATCGCGATCTGGAATGCACCCGTAGCTCAGCTGGATAGAGTGTCGGCCTCCGAAGCCGAAGGTCACAGGTTCGAATCCTGTCGGGTGCGCCAATTTCAAATGAATCAAACGATTATAGCCGAATTGGCTTAGACGAGACACTGCTTCATCAGATCCGAAACTCACCAGCTTTGCGGTGATCCGCCTGCAATCCTCGGCACCTCGGCGAAAACCGCGTCTCATTTAACTCACCCCGCTTCGCGTTGTATGCTTGGGGTATTTCAGATGATGCGGTCGCGCATCTTGCTGATGCGTAATGGAACCATACCGCTTAACAAAAAGCTGAACATCCGGCGGCTTGATCAATCTGAACGATACGGAAACACGGACAACCAGACCGTGAGGGAATGATTTACTTCTTTAATTGCGATCCCTGTGTTAGCCTCCGTGGCATGCGTCGCGTTGTGCTTGTACTTGCAGCATTTTTCGTGAGCCTGTCGTTGACAGGTGGCGCGATTGCGCACGCTATGGAGCCAATTGGTTGCATTGATAATAGTGTCGCCGCGAGCATGGGCCATACCAACGGTGATGGTGACCAGGTTCCTTTCGACGGAGACAAAGGATACCCGCATCATCATGGCGTTTGCCATAGCCATCTGGTCTGCAATGCAATGATTAGCTCTGGGGTGGTGGTCGCGTTAAACGCAGATTGCCTAGACCCTATAAGGGCTTTTCTGTCCGTTCCCGCAGCGCCAACTGATCCAGCATTGCGCCCTCCAATAGCCTGACGATTCCACCTTCGTCGCGATGTTCGCGGCCTTCGGAATTTGTCAGGAGATTTGATTCATGCACCGCTTTGTCGCGGCCTTGCTGGCCGTGGCGTCTTGCGCGACGATTGCGCAGGCGCAAACGGCCGCACCGCCGTCCAATACGTCACCACCATATACGCTCGAACGCGCGCTGATCGCCGCTGGCGCGTCCTCCCCCAGCCTGGAGGCCGCCGACGCCGGTGTCCGGGCCGCTAATGCGGCACGTACTGTCGCGGGTCTAAGACCCAATCCCGAGGTCCAGGTCCAAGTTGAAAATGTCGGCGGATCTGGGCTCTATCGGGGCACACAGAGCGCCGAGACGACGATCGGTCTCGCCCTGCCAATCGAACTCGGCGGCAAGCGGTCAGCGCGCATTGCCGTCGCCGATTCGCGCGGCATCCGCGCCCGCCTCGAAGCGGCAATCGCGCTCGCCGATCTACGCGAACGCGTCACCCAAGCCTATATCGGTGCCGCCTCCGCCGAACGGCGGGTGGAGATTGCGCGTCAGCTCGCCGACTTTGCAGATGAAGGCTTTCGTGCAGCAAGCGCGAGGGTGACCGCAGGCGCCGCTTCCCCGATCGAGCAACAGCGCGCCGATGTCCAGCGAGTCAATGCCAACGTCGCGCTCGACCGGGCAAGGAGAGAAGCGGCGGTTGCGCGGGAGAACCTCGGGCGCTTGATCGGCGAGCCAGTTGCGGGTCCACTGGATGCCGCCTGGTTCGATCGAGTGGGCGAATATGGCCCGACAAGACCGGCTTCGGCAGATGGGACGCTCATCCTGGCCGCCGCCGAAGCCGACGTCACTACCGCGCGCGCCCAAGTCCGTCTTGCACGCTCGCAGCGTATCCCTGACGTCACGCTAAGCGCCGGTGCGCGACGCCTGTCGGCAACCAATGATACTGCGGTGGTGTTCGGGATTAGCGTTCCCTTGCCGCTCTTTAACAATGGCTCCGCCGCCGTAAGCCAAGCGGAAGCCGAGCGCCGGCAGCTCGGCGCTCGGCAGCGCGTCACCGTGCTCGATACTGAACAGGCTATTGCTAGCGCGCAAGCCGAGCTTTCCAACGCAGCGGCCAGCGCACGTTCGGCGGGCGGCCCTGCACTTGCCGCCGCGACTGAAGCGGCGCGTATCGCCAGGATCGGCTATGCACAAGGCAAGTTCAGCCAGCTCGATCTGCTCGATGCGGAGCGAACCCTAGCCGACACCAAAGCGGCGGCCATCGACGCACTCGTTGCCTATCATGCCACCGAGGCCCGCCTCGCGCGCCTGACGACGCCTGCGCCCGATACGGCGGGGACGGCACCATGACTACGCTTGTCTCAGCGACCCTCCGCCCACCCATCACCCTTTCCGAGCTGAACGCGCCCTTGGTTGGCCGCTGCTCGATCCGTTTCGGAGATTTTCAATGATAACACAGAACAAGCGACTTCTCGGTGGTGTCGCCGGTGCAGTCCTGCTGGCTGCGGTCGGCGGTTTCAGTGTCGCGCGCTGCACGGCCGATCCTATAACTCCATCCGCCACGGCCGAGAAAAGCGGCGCAAGCGAGATGCCATCTGACAGTCTCGCAATGACGCCGGATGCGATCCGCGAGGCAGGTATTGTCGTCGAGACCGTCCGCGCCGGCGGGCTCGGCTCCGAGATCGTGGCGCAAGGCCAGGTCACGGCCTCGCCGATGGGTGAAGCGCTGGTCACGGCGCGCGCCGGTGGCGCGGTCACACGGGTGTTCAAACGGCTCGGCGATCCCGTCCGCGCCGGTGAAGCGCTGGCGATCGTCGAAAGCCGCGACGCGGCGCAGATCGCTGCCGATCGCACGGCCGCCTCGGCAAGAGCCGTGCTCGCTCAGAAGGCGCTCGCTCGCGAGCGCTATCTATTCGACCAGAAAGTCTCGGCGCGCGTCGATCTCGAACGGGCGCAAGCGGAAGCAGCGGCTGCGGAAGCCGAAGCTCGACGCGCACAAGTCTCGGCAGGCGCCGCAAACATCACAAAGGACGGCCGCGGTGTTATCGTGGCAAGCCCGATCGCGGGGCGGGTGACTTCCGAGAATGTCAGCCTTGGCGCTTACGTTCAGCCGGAAGCCGAGTTGTTCCGGGTCGCCGATCCGAGCAAGATTCAAGTCGAGGCCGCAATCAATCCCGGCGATGTGGCGCGCTTCGCGGCGGGTGATCGCGCGATTGTCGAGCTTATGGACGGTCGAACGGTCGATGGCCGGATTCGCGCTGTCACGCCGACTCTCAACGGAGAAACCCGCGCAGCCACGGCGCTCATCGAAGTACCGGGGGGAATCCTGCAGCCCGGCCTTGGCGTGCGAGTACGCCTCATGCCGAGCCAGGGCGTGCCGACGAACGCGATCGTGGTTCCGGAAGACGCCGTGCAGAGCGTCGACGGTCGCGATGCCGTCTTCGTCCGTACGCCCGAAGGCTTCCGCGCTCGCTTCGTGCGGCTCGGCCAGCGCAGCGCCGGCCGGGTCGAGATCGTCTCCGGACTCAAGTCCGGTGCGACGGTCGCCACCCGCAACGCTTTCCTGCTCAAGGCCGAACTCGGCAAGGGCGCGGGCGAGGAGGAATAAACCATGATCGCATCCCTTATGGCATTGTCCGTCCGCGCACGGTGGGCGGTACTGTTCCTCTTCCTCGCCATCGCCGGTCTCGGCGCATGGCAACTCACCAAACTGCCGATCGACGCGGTTCCCGACATCACCAACAACCAAGTCCAGATCAACACCGTCGACCGCGGCCTCTCGCCGGTCGAAATGGAAAAGCTTGTCACCTATCCCATTGAAACCGCGCTGGCCGGCATACCCGGCATCGAAACTACACGCTCACTGTCGCGAAATGGGTTCAGTCAGGTCACCGCGATCTTCTCGGATTCGACTGATCTCTACTTCGCCCGGCAGCAGGTCGGCGAACGACTTATCCAGGCGCAGGAAAACTTGCCTCAGGGCGTGCAGCCACAGATCGGGCCGGTGACGACGGGTCTCGGCGAAGTCGTCATGTACACGGTCGGCTATGCCAATCCCGACGGGCAAGGCGCGAAGAAGGTAGATGGCCAACCCGGCTGGCAATCCGACGGCAGCTATCTCACGCCCGAAGGCGACCTCCTTACCGACGAAGTCGCGAAAGCGGGCTACCTGCGCACGGTGCAGGACTGGATCATTCGACCCCAACTCCGCACGGTTCCTGGCGTTGCCGGGGTCGACTCGATCGGTGGCTATGCCAAGACCTTCGTGGTCGAGCCTGATCCGGTAAAGCTGTCGAGCTACGGCATTTCCTATACCGACCTGGGCGAGGCGCTCGAATCTGCCAATCTCGCGGTCGGCGCAAACTACTTCAATCGCGGCGGCGAAGCCTATCTGGTGCGCGCGGATGCGCGCATTCGCTCGATCGATGAGATCCGCAACGCTGTCGCCGCGACGCGCGGCGGGGTTCCGATTACGGTCGGACAGATCGCCAATGTAAAAATCGGTGGCGATCTGCGCACGGGTGCGGCGAGCATGAACGGCCGGGAAGCGGTCGTCGGCACGGCCCTGATGCTGATCGGTGAGAACAGCCGCGTCGTAGCTCAGGCAGTGAACGAGAAGCTCGACCAAGTGAAATCAACCTTGCCGACGGGCGTCGAGGTCAAAGTGGTGCTTGACCGCGCCAAACTGGTCAACGCCACAGTCGGCACTGTCGAGCGAAACCTGACAGAAGGCGCTTTGCTAGTTGCCGCGTCGCTGTTCCTTCTACTCGGCAACTGGCGCGCGGCGATCATCGCTGTCCTTGTCATTCCATTCTCGTTTCTGATGATGGCGATGGGCATGAACGCCTTCCGGGTGCCCGGCAATTTGATGAGTCTCGGCGCGCTCGACTTCGGCCTGATCGTCGATGGTGCGGTGATCATCATCGAGAACTGTCTGGCCCGCCTCGCGCATCGCCAAGAACATGAAGGCCGATTGCTCAGCTTGCGCGAGCGTCTCGAAGAAACGATGCGCGCAAGCCAGGAAATGATCAAACCAACCGTGTTCGGTCAGGCGATCATCCTGCTAGCTTTCTCGCCGCTGCTGATGTTCACCGGCGTTGAGGGCAAAACCTTCTCGCCCATGGCGATCACCATCATGCTCGCGTTGGTGGCGGCGTTCATCCTCGCGATCACGCTGGTTCCCGCCTTGGTGGCCTTGCTCATCCGGGGCAAGGTCGCTGAAAAGGACGTTTGGCTGATCCGAAAGTCGAAGGAGCGCTATCTGCCGCTGCTCGACAAGGCCATCGCACGGCCATGGCCGTTCATTTTCGGGGGGCTGGCCTTCTTCCTCGCCGCGGTGCCTGTGTTCGGATCGCTAGGGTCTGAGTTCATTCCCCAGCTCGACGAGAAGAACCTCGCGCTAGCGTCAACTCGCGTGCCGTCGGTCAGCCTCGAACAATCGTTGGCCATGCAGCGCGGCGTTGAAAAGGCCGTGACCAAGCTACCCGAAGTCGAGCTGATGTTCTCGAAAACCGGCACGGCGGAAGTCGCGACCGATCCCATGCCGCCGAACGTTTCCGATGGCTTCGTGATCCTGAAACCGCAGGATCAATGGCCACAGGGTGTCACGTCCAAGCAGGACGTTATCGAGCGTATCGAGAAAGCGGCCGGCAGTCAGTTGGGCCAGCTTTACGAAATCAGCCAGCCCATCCAGTTGCGTTTTAACGAACTGATCGCGGGCGTGCGCGGTGATGTCGCCATCAAGCTCTATGGCGACGATCTCGACAAGATGTCGGCCTCGGCCAACGAGATCGTGCGCGTGCTCCAGTCGATCCCCGGCGCGGCGAGCGTCAAGGCGGACCAGACCGGCGGCGCGCCGACGCTCGACGTCCGGTTCGACCGGGCTGCCATTGCCCGTTATGGCCTGACCGTAAAGGAGGTCGCGGACACATTGGCGGCCGCCATGGGCGGCCGTGCTTCGGGCCTCCTCTTCGAGGGCGACCGGCGTTTCGACATCACCGTGCGCGTTCCAGACGCCACCAGAGTCAATCTTGATGATGTGCTCGCACTTCCTGTCCTGTTACCTCAACAGGAAGGGCAGGCGCGCCGCTCGGTTCCGCTTTCGCAGGTCGCTCAGATCAGGTTCACGGAAGGGCTGAACCAGATCAGTCGCGAGAACGGCAAACGCCGGGTCGTGATTCAGGCGAACCTGCAAGGGCGTGACGCGGGCTCCTTCGTCGCGGAGGCGCAAGCCAAGGTAGCGCAGGTCAAGCTGCCGGCAGGCTATTACCTGGAGTGGGGCGGTCAGTTCCAGAATCTACAGGCCGCCGCGCAACGTCTGTCGATCGTCGTGCCACTTTGCTTCCTGGCGATCTTCGGGCTGCTCTACATGGCGTTGGGTGGTTTCGGCCGTGCCGCGGCGGTGTTTCTCGCCGTGCCACTGGGGCTTGCCGGCGGCGTGTTCACGCTTGCCATGACGGGCATCGCCTTCTCGATATCGGCTGCGGTCGGGTTCATCTGCCTGGCGGGCGTTGCTGTGCTCAACGGTCTCGTCGTGATGACCGCTATTCGCGAGCGGCTGGAGGCAGGGCTCGCGCTGCCAGATGCTATCCGCGAAGGCATGGCCGAAAAGATGCGCGCGGTGGTGATGACCGGCTTTGTGCCGGCGATCGGCTTCGTGCCGATGGCGCTCGCGCACGGGACCGGGGCTGAGGTCCAGAAGCCGCTCGCGACGACCGTCATTGGTGGCCTTATCGCGGCGACTATCCTCACGCTGCTGGTGCTGCCGGCGATCGCCAAGGTCGTGCTCGGCCTCAAAGTCCAATGGAAGAAACGAAAAACTCACCCGGAGACCGGCGAACAGCCGGCAACGGCGGAAGGAGAGGCATGATGGAAGAGAACGGCAAAAAGCTGCTGCGTATCTACACCGATGAAGCGGCCTATATCGGCGACCGCAAGGTCTTTGAATACGTCGCTTCGCTGGCACGCGATCAGAAGATCGCCGGCGTGACCGTATTGGAAGCCCTGATGGGGTTCGGCGGGTCGGCGCAACTCCACCGCCGCCACGTGCTCGAAAGCAACCGCGCGGTGGTCATCGAGATCATCGACGTTGAGGACGCGTTACGCGCGTTTGTCGCCTTGTTGGCGGAGGTTCCCGACATCGGGATTATCACGCTCGAAGCCGTCGAGGTCATCGGTGGCAAAGCCCTGCATACCGATGCCGGAGTGCAGGCGTGACCATTCCGATCAGCAGTGCGGCGCGCCGGCTGCGATGGGCCATTCGGCCCATCGCACTCTGGCCGCCTGACCGCCTCCGTGATCAGGCAGCGCCCTTGTTCCTCGGCGTGGGCGCTGAACGAGGCCAACGCAAACATGAGGGGGTTTCATGACCGAACAGGTGCAACTCGAAATTCCGCTTATCCTGCCGGACATCCTCGATGCGAATGACGCCTGCGTGGCGCGGCTGATAGCCAGTCTCTCGGGGCGTCCGGGGATCGAGAAGGCGCATGTCGTTCCAGCCGTAGCGGACCAACCCTCGCTGCTCTGCATACACTATGACGCCGATACCCTGTCGCTTTCGCGCATTCGCGACATCGTCCACGCGGCAGGAGCGGCAATCGCCGAGCGCTACGGCCATGCGCTTTGGCCGGTAAGCGGGATCGGCCACCAGCGAAAGGCGCGGACGGTCAGCGAACAACTGCGCGCCATGTCGGGCGTGCTCGAAGCCGATACCAATGCAAGCGGGCTCGTCCGCGTCGAGTTCGACCGCTCGATAACAAGCGAAAACGCCATCAGGGATACTCTGGTTGCGATGGGCGTCCGGCCCAAGACCGATCTGCCGGGCGTCGAGCGCGCCATCGCCTTACAGCCGCGTAACGACAATGAAAGCCCTACCGATGAGCTTCATGACCACGATCTAGACGGAAAGCACGACCACGATCACGCGCATGGCGGCATCTTCGGGTCCAATAGTGAGCTGATATTCGCCCTCGCGTGCGGCGCGCTACTTGCCGTAGGCTACGGAGTCGAAAAGCTCGCGGCAGGTACGCCGCCCTGGCTCCCGCTTGCCAGCTTCCTCGCCGCTTACGGCTTCGGCGGGTTTTTCACGCTCCGTGAGGCGATCGACAATCTCAGGCTCAAACGCTTCGAGATTGACACACTCATGTTGGTCGCCGCCGCAGGCGCCGCGGCGCTTGGCGCCTGGGCGGAAGGCGCACTGTTGCTCTTCCTGTTTAGTCTCGGCCACGCTCTCGAACATTATGCAATGGGTCGCGCCAAGCGTGCGATCGAGGCGTTGGCCGAGCTGGCGCCGCGCACGGCGACTGTCCGGCGCGCGGACGGCGGCACGAGCGAGTTGCCCGTTGAAGATCTTGAGATCAGCGATGTCGTAGTGGTCAAACCCGACGAACGGGTCGCGGCTGATGGGTTTATCGTCAAGGGAATCACCGCGATCAATCAGGCGCCGGTGACTGGCGAAAGTATGCCCGTCGACAAGCGGCCGGTGCTCGACGATTCGGTCGCTCGCGCGAACCCGGATCGCGTCGATGCCGCAAACCGCGTCTTTGCCGGCACTATCAATGGCAGCGGTCTCATTGAAATTGAGGTGACGCGCTTGTCGAGCGAAAGCACGTTGGCGAAGGTTATCAAGCTGGTCAGCGAAGCCGAAACGCAGAAGTCGCCGACGCAGCGCTTCACCGACAAGTTCGAGCGATATTTTGTGCCGGTAGTGCTCGGGCTCGCTTTTGTCCTCCTGTTCTCTTGGGTCGTCGTCGATGAACCTTTCCGAGACAGCTTCTATCGCTCGATGGCAGTCCTGGTGGCCGCGAGTCCCTGCGCACTGGCGATCGCCACCCCGAGCGCGGTCCTATCTGGCGTTGCGCGCGCAGCGCGCGGCGGCGTGCTCGTCAAGGGCGGCGCTCCCCTCGAACTGCTCGGTTCGCTCGATGCTATCGCCTTCGATAAAACCGGCACGCTCACCTTAGGCGAGCCTCGCATCCAGCAGATCATCCCCGCCGATGGCGTATCGAAGGAAGACCTCATGGCGATTGCCGTGGCGGTCGAGAGTCTGAGCGACCATCCGCTTGCACAAGCGATCGCGCGCGACGGGCGCGATCATGTCGGAGACCAATCCATCCCGCAGGCTGAAGGCCTGAAGAGCCTGACGGGTCGCGGCGTCTCGGCTCTTGTCGGTGAAGACGAAATCCTCATCGGCAAGGCCGAGATGTTTGGCGCTGATGGCATCGCGCCGCTGTCGCAGGAAATGAAGGACGCCATCGAGAGGCTGCGGGCGGGCGGACAGACGAGCATGGTAGTCCGGCGGAATCAGCAGGACCTCGGTGCGATCGGTCTCATGGACACGCCGCGCCAGGCCGCCAGGAACGCGCTCGATCGTCTGCGCCGGATCGGGATCGCGCGAATGATCATGATCTCTGGCGATCACCAACGCGTCGCTGAGGCCGTGGCGGCGCAAGTCGGGATTGACGAAGCCTGGGGTGATCTAATGCCCGAGGACAAGGTAAGAGCGATCAAAAAACTTCGCGCCGAAGCCAAGGTTGCGATGGTCGGTGACGGAGTGAATGACGCCCCTGCTATGGCGAGCGCAACGGTCGGTATCGCGATGGGTGCTGCTGGCTCCGACGTTGCCCTAGAGACAGCCGATGTCGCGTTGATGGCTGACGATCTGTCGCATCTTCCGTTCGCGGTCGGACTGAGCCGCCGCACGCGCTCTGTGATCCGTCAGAACGTGTTCGTTAGTTTGGGTGTCGTGGCGGTCCTGGTGCCGGCGACGATCCTCGGTCTTGGCATCGGTCCTGCCGTCGCAATACACGAAGGATCGACTTTGCTGGTCGTATTTAACGCACTGCGACTGCTCGCCTATCGAGAGCAAATTCCCGCTCTCAATACTCCGTCGACTGCACGCTCTGTTACGTCGCAATGATCGAGCTGCGCCAGCTTCGTTATCTGATCGCAGCCGCGGAAGCGGGGAGTTTCAGCCGAGCGGCACGCAGCCTCAACATCAAGCAGGCCACGCTCAGCCGCCAGATCCTCCAGATCGAAAAGCGACTCGGCATGGTGCTGTTCGACCGGATGACGCGCGGTGCGGCGCTGACGCCGATCGGCGCGACCTATCTGCGCACGGCACAGCGCATCGTGAAGGAGTTCGAGGAACTGAACGATTGGGTGCGCGCTACCCAGAATGGTCAAGCGGGTAAGCTGTCGGTCGGCTTCTACACGTCCTTCTCGGCCGGCAATCTGCGCGCCACGCTGAGCGAGTTCGGCAAACGCTACCGTGATGTCAGGGTGCGCGGCTTCGAGCGCGACCGGACCATGCTGCTGGCCGGGATCGAGAACGGCTTGCTCGACATCGCGATCATGATCGGCGAGACACCCTATCGCAATCTCGCCAGCCGACCGTTCTGGAGCGAGCGCGTCCTGGTGGCGCTGCCGCGAGACCATCCGCTTGCGACCCGCGAGCGTATTCACTGGCCCGATCTGGCGGGCGAGCACTTCCTGCTCACGGAACAAGACCCCGGCCCCGAGACGCGGAACATGCTGCTCGGCAAGCTCTGGACGCCAGGCCACACGCCCGAAATCGACATGGATGATGTCAGGCGCGACACCGTGCTCAGCACGATCGCGTTCGGATGCCGCGTGTCGATCGTCGCCGAGTCGACGCTGGGCATTCATGTTCCAGGCGTCGTGTATCGCGAGGTCCATGAAGGCGCCGGACACGCGCGGATCGGGTTCTCCGGCTATTGGCGCGACGACAACGAGAATGCGGTGCTGCACCGCTTCCTCGACTTCGTGGCCAGCCGCTACTCGCTGCCGGCCCCGCCGGAACCGTCGCAGCCATCACTCCAACCGGAAAGGGAAACGTCATGATGCAAGGCAAGACAGTCATCATCGTGCTGGTCGCGCTCATCGTCGGGTTCGGGGCGGGTATCGTCCTGCGCCCGGTGATTATCCCCGTCGATCACACTGAGGCGGTCGCCAGCTCGCCGCTCGCCGCGCCCGCCGAGGCGCGCAGCGCGCAATATTTCGCGGCGCATCTCGATGAAGGGCGCCAGGTCGTCGCGGATTGCGCGCAGGGAACGGTGCGCGGAGTCGAGTGCGCCAATGCCGAGCAGGCCGTCACCGAGGCGGATGGCCGGGATCGTTTCAAGCGTTTCATGGGCAAGTAGGGCGGACGCTCCTTCACTTGCCCTGCGCGAGATACCGGCGAAAGGCGCGGTCGGTGTCCATGAACCGGACGAGCATCGGCGCGATCAGCTTGTCGGGCCTGGCGGGCTGTTCCCCGGTCTCGGCGGCGAGTGCTGCCGCATAGGCAACGAGATCGCGGTGGACGGCGGCGGGCAATTCGACTGTGAGCTTCACCGGCCGGTCATCGGCCAGCGGTCCCAACTTCAATTTCGTCATCGTGTCGCTCCAATGGGTTCGAGCACCAGGTCGCGCGTGATGACCACGCGCAGCGGATAGCCCGGCCGGATGGTGAGCGTCGGCTGCACGTCCAGTTGGCGCCGCACGATCTGCTGGCCGCTCTGGTTGATGGTGTCCTGGCTTCCCCGGCGCAGCGCGCGGGTGAGATCGTCGTCGCCGTCCGCGCCCAGCTCCGCCCCCACGCCGAGCAAGGTCGAGATCGCGGCGGCTTTGAGCATGTTGCCCCAATGCTGGTCCACGCGGTCCTGGAGGCCAGCGAACCCCGCGGCGTCGGCGCCGGGCTGGCGCTCGAGAATGATCGAGCGGCCGGTCGGCAGGATCAGGCGATCCCAGGCGAGCAGCACGCGAGTCTGCCCGGCGGCGATCTCGCTGTCATATTCGCCGATCAGTCGCGCGCCCTGTGGGATGAGCAGGATGCGGCCGGTCGGGCTGTCATAGACGTTGGCCGTCACTTGCGCGGTGATCTGGCCGGGAAGGTCGGAACGGATGCCGGTGATGAGCGCCGCCGGAATGACGCTTCCGGCCTGGATGATGTTGGGCGATGCCGGTGGCGCGAGCCGCTCGACGCTCACCGTGTTCGGGTTGGACGCCTGCGCCATGAAGGCGCGCTTTGCGGCCTGGCCGCCCTGCGCCGCTGTGTCGGATTGCGGAGTTGCCGCTTGGTCCGGCGCGATCGCGGTCGGCTGCACATCCGCGCCGGCGTTTGCCGCGCCATGACCCAGGAATACCGAACTGGTGCGCGCCGCATCGCGTTCCTGGGCGATGCGCTGACGCGCGGCCTCCGCAGCCTGCGCTCGCGGATCGGGTGAGCCTATCGGCGGCGCGGGCACATTATCGCCGCGTTGCTGCGCCGAGACGATGGGGCGGCCGAGATCGCCGGGGAGCGGCGGGCCGAGGCGGGGAACGTGCGCGTAGTCCTTCGGCGCCGAGATGATAGCCTCGGCCGCGGCGCGCCCATCGGTATTATAGAGTTCCTTGGCCTCACGATGACCGGCGGGCTTCAGCGCATATATCAGCGAGCCGCCGATGCAGAGGCCGGTAGCGACGCCGAAGACGGCGAGGGTCTTGCGCGACAGCCGCATGACGCGCGGCGCATCACCGCGAAGCTGAAAGGCTTGCGGATCGGTGGCCGGCACCGTGTCGGCGGGATCGCTCACGGCCGCCCCCTGCGTGCATCGTCACGCTCGATGCGGACATGCTGCTCGCTGTGCTTGTCGCCCAGGCGCAATTCGGCGGCGGCGAACAGGCGGTCGACCACCATGTAGCGGCCCTGGACCCGGTAATTGACCAGCTCGCTGTCGCCGGCCGCGCCGATCACGAACAGCGGCGGCATCTCGCCCTGCGAGATCCCGGCGGGAAATTCGATATAGACCTGCCGGCCATCATCGAAGGCGCGCAGCGGCTTCCACGGCGCACGGTCGCCGTCGATCCGGTAGCGGAAATTGAGCGCGGACACGTCCACCCCTGTCGCCACCGGCGCGGCGGACGCCGCCGCCGCGTTCCGGCCCGCCAAGGCAAGCAGCGTGTCGTGCGGATAGGTCCAGGATACGGACGCCATGTAGGTCGCGGGCGTGGCGCGCAGTTCCAGATGATAGGTGCGCCGGTCGCTGTTGATGACCAGATTGGTCGTGATGTCGGGCCGGGTCGGCTTCACGAGGATATGCACGCGCGCCGTCGCGCCGGCGCCGCTGGTCGTGTCACCGATGATCCAGCGCACGGTGTCGCCGGCCGCGACCGGGCCAGGACCAACGAGTTTCTCGCCCTCCTGCAAAGCAATGTCTGTCACCTGGCCGGGCGCGGCATAGACCTGATAGAGCGCGCCATCGGTCCACGGATATTGCTGAATGGAATTGAGGAAGCCGTCGCGCACCGGCTGCATACGCGCGGCCGCGTTGGCCGCGCTAACACGGCTGCTCGGATCGGCGGACTCGGGCGATGGGGCGCTGTGCGCCAGCGGTTTCAACTGACCCGGTAGTGGCAGTGGCTCGGGGATCGTCACCACCTTGACGGGCTTGGCCGGTTCGGGCGCGAGGGTTGCGGCGATCTCTTTCGGCGGATCGTCATAGGCAATCGCGGGCGGCTTCGCCGATGTGGTGGCGCATCCGCCCAGCGCCGCGGCGGACGCGAGCAGGACCGCCGAGGCGGCTTGATGGAAGGGCAGATGCGTCATTGCGACAGCTCCTTTGACCAGTTGAGGGCATTGACGAAGACGCCGAGCGGGTTCTTGCGCAGCGCGTCGGGCGTGCGTGGCGGTTGCACGACGATCGTGAGAATGGCCGACCAGCGTTCGGTGGCCGCGAGGCTGCCGTCCTGATAGCGACGCTCGGTCCAGGCGACGCGGAAGCTGTCGGGCGAGGCGCGGATGACGCTGGAGACGTCCACCGCGACCTGCACCTTGCCGATCTGCGCGAACGGGTCGTTGGCGCGGGCATAGTCGTTGAGCGCCGCCGCACCCCGGTCGGTGGTGAAGTCGTAAGCGCGAAGCCAGTTCTGCCGCACCACGATGGGATCGTCCGGGATCGAGCGCACCTCCTCGATGAAACGGGCAAGGCGAAAAGCGATCTGCGGATCGGTCGGGTGGTAGCCGGCCTCGGCGGGGGCGAGGGCCTGGGCCTGGCCCAGCCGATCGACCTCCACCACCCAGGGAACGATCGTGCCGCGTGCCGACTGCCAAACGAGACCGCTGGCCAGTCCGCCCGCCAGGGCAAGCGCGCCGAAGAAGGCCAGGCGCCAATTCTTCGCCTGCACGCGGGCGGAGCCGATCCGATCGTCCCACGCCTGCGCCGCGCGTTGGTAAGGCGTGACGGGTTCGGGCATCTGGCCGTAGCGGATGGTCGGGCGTCGGAACATGGGGTCAATCCTTCTCCTTGATGTCGGGGCCGGCACCGCCGCCGTGGCTGTCGCCGGCCTTCATCGTGTGGGTGAGAATGGTCGCGCCGTGCGTCACGGACTGCCGGTGCTTCATCGCGGCGGCCCATGCCGGCACGCCCGAGGCGCTGGTTGCGGCAGAGGCGGAATCGCCGGCCGCAGACGCGGCAGCGGAGGCAGTCCCGCCGGTGATCGTGCCGCCGCTGGCGGTGAAGCCGGCTCGGGCACCCGAGCGGAAATTGGCCTTGATGGCGTCGCCGCCTTTGGCGGCCGCTTTGCGCAGCGGCGAGAGCACGGCGTTTGCCGCGCTGCCCGTCGCCGCCTGACCGACCGCGGCCATGCCGCCCGCGACGGCGCCCGCGCCGGACTTGCCGAGGGAACCGAGGCTGTAGGCGCTCGTTGCCCCGCCCGCCATCTGCGCGCCACCGCGCGCGGCCGCCGCCGTCATCCGGCCGGCCGTGCCCATCGCGGACCCGGCGGCTCCCATGCCGAGCCGCGTAAGCGCGGCGCCGCCAACCAGCGCGCCGCCCGCCGCCAGCGCCGTTCCCGCCGCGGCGCCAGCGCCGAGCTGCGGGCCACCCGAGACGATGCCGTTCGCGATGCCGGGGCCGAAGATCGCAAGGCCGAGCAGCGACAGCGCGGCCAGCGCGATCGCCATGACCTGATTGATGTCCGGTTCGACGCCGAGGTTGGCGCTGGTGAACTGGTTGAACAAGGTCGTGCCGATGCCGGTGATGACGGCAAGCACCAACACCTTGATGCCGGTCGAGACGACATGGCCCAGCACGCGCTCGGCCATGAACGCGGTCTTGTTGAAGAAGGCGAAGGGCAACAGGACGAAGCCGGCGAGCGTGACCAGCTTGAACTCGATCAGCGTGATGAAGACCTGCACGGCGACGATAAAAAAGGCGAGCACCACGATCAGCCAGGCGATCAGCAGCACGAGAATCAGCGCGAGGTTGGCGAAGACGGCCCAGAGGCTTGAGAACTGCCCGGCCGCATCGAGCAGCGGCTTGGCCGCCTGAAGGCCGGTCGCGGCGATCGAGCCGGGCTTCATGAAATCCTCGATCGACATGCCGCCGCCGCTCGCCTGGAGGCCGAGCCCGACGAAGCTTTTGAAGACGATGGTGGCGAGGCTCTGGAAGTTGCCGATGATGAAGGCGAAGGTGCCGATATAGAGCGTCTTCTTGACGAGCCGCTGAAGCACGTCCTCGTCGGCGCCCCACGCCCAGAACAGGCCGGCGATGGTCAGGTCGATTGCGATGAGCGTGGTCGAGAGGAACGCGACTTCATTCCCGAGCAGCCCGAATCCGCTGTCGATGTAGGAGCTGAAGACCGACAGGAATGTGTCGATGACCCCGGTGTCGTTCATGGCGCGACGCCTTCGGTCCCAGGCGACGTGTGCCCGTCGCGCGGCCGTTCCGGCGTGGGCATGTCCTGGTGAAAGAAGCGACGGCGGTTTGCGGCCCAGGCCGCCTCGCAGCCGCTGTCGGGCATGGTGAGCGTGGCGCAGCGGTCCAGCTCGCGCGCGAGCCGGCCCCGGCCCTCGACCGCGGGCACGGCGACATGCGGTGCGGGCACTGGCTTGCGGTCATCGGTGACGGCGACGATCGCCACCGCCATCATCATGCCGGCCAGCGCCGCCACTCCCGCGATTTTCGCCGTGCGCGACATCGCCGAGCCTCAGTTGCCCATGAAGCGGCGGAACCGCTCGCGGCCTTCGGCTTCCTCGGCGGTTTGCCGGGCCGATTGCAGCGCCTGCGCCCGGCCCTGCGCGGCGACGGCGGCGGTAAGGTCGGCGAGCTGCTGCGATTGCAGGGCGAGGAGCTGGTTGCCCGCCTGGGTCGCCTGAAGCGCACCGGTCGCCGACTGGCTGGCGGAGACCAGGCCATCCATCGTCGTGCGCTCGCCGTCGATGTTGCCGACGACGCCGGCCTGCACCTTCAGCGCATCCTCGAACGCGCCGACGCTATCGGCCCAGCGTGCATCGGCATTGGCGACCATCTGCGCGTGATCGCCGGTCAGCGCCGCCCCCTTGTAGCGATCGGTGAATGCCTGCTGGACGTTCTGCACATCGTAAGCGATGCGCTGCGCCTGTCCGAGAAGCTGCTGGGTGCGCTGCACCTGTTGCTGCAACTGCTGGAGCGAGCTGAACGGCAGCGATTCCAGATTCCGCGCCTGGTTGATGAGGCTCGTCGCGGCCTGCTGGATTTGCTGGATCTGGTTGTTGATCTGCTGGAGCGATCGGGCGGCCGTCAGCACATTCTGGGCATAATTGGTGGGGTCATAGACGATCCCGCCAAAGCCGAACTGCGCGTAAACCGGCGTCGGCACGATCGCCGGGAGGATGGCCGGGGCGACGAGGATGCCGGCCAGGATGGCTTGCGATACGGAATGCAGTCTCATGGTTCGATCTCCATGTCTGGGGTGAGCGGGAGTTCGGGTTGGCGCTCGGACACGGGTTCCGGCAGCAAGTCAGCGGCCCAGGCGCAGCCACGATGGCGCAGCCATTCAGCCGCGAAGGCGGGAGCGCCGTGAGTTTCGATAATCTCGGCGATGGCGAGCTGGTCGGCCTTGGCCGAGGCGGCGGCGAAGGCCAGCGCCACCTCGCCCAGCCCTAACTCGAACAGGCGATTGCCCTGCCGCGACTGGCAGTAATAATCGCGCTTGGGCGTCGCGCGGCTCAAGATTTCGACTTGCCGCGCGTTGAGGCCGAAGCGTTCGTAGATGGCCGCGATCTGCGGCTCGGCCGCGCGCTCGTTGGGCAGGAATATCCGCGTCGGACAGGATTCGATGATAGCCGGGGCGATGGCGCTCGTCTCGATATCGGCGAGGCTCTGGGTCGCGAATATGACGCTGGCGTTCTTCTTCCTGAGCGTCTTCAGCCATTCGCGGAGCTGCGCGGCGAAGGCCGGGCTGTCGAGCACCAGCCAGCCCTCGTCGATGATGATGAGGGTGGGCGAACCGTCCAGCCGCCCCTCGATCCGGTGGAACAGATAAGACAGCACGGCCGCGGCCGATCCCGCGCCGATCAGCCCCTCGGTCTCGAATGCCTGGACATCGGCCTCGCCCAGCCGTTCGGCCTCGGCATCGAGCAGCCGGCCCCACGGCCCGCCGATGCAATAAGAGGCGAGCGCCTGCTTGAGCTGCTGGCTCTGCAACAGCACCGCCAGCCCGGTCAGCGTGCGTTCCGGCTTTGGCGCCGAGGCCAGCGAGCCGAGCGCGGACCAGATATGCTCCTTGGCCTGCGGATCGACCGCGACGCCTTCGGAGGCGAAGATCGCCGCCAGCCATTCGGCCGCCCAGGCGCGTTCTGCGGAATCGTCGATATGGGCCAGCGGTTGCAACTGGACGCCGCCGTCATCGTCATCGGACAGGCCGCCGCCCAAGTCCTGCCAATCACCGCCCATGCCGAGCGCGGCGGCGCGGATGCTGCCCCCGAAATCGAACGCAAAGACCTGGGCGCCCGTGTAGCGGCGGAACTGCATCGCCATCAGCGCGAGCAGGACGGATTTGCCGGCGCCGGTCGGGCCGACGATCAACGTGTGCCCGACGTCGCCGACGTGAAGGGAAAACCGGAACGGGGTCGAGCCTTCGGTCTTGCCGTAGAGCAAGGGGGCAGCGCCGAAATGCTCGTCCCGTTCCGGCCCCGCCCACACCGCTGACAGGGGGATCAGGTGGGCGAGATTGAGGGTGGAGATCGGGGGCTGGCGGACATTCGCGTAAACCTGGCCGGGAACACTCCCCAGCCATGCCTCAATCGCGTTCATGCCCTCCGGGATCACGGCGAAGTCGCGGCCCTGAACGATCTTCTCGACCAGGCGCAGCTTCTCGGCGGCGATGGCCGGATCGCGATCCCAAACCGTCACCGTCGCGGTGACATAGGCCATGCCGGCATAGTCGGCGCCCAGCTCCTGCAAGGCGGTGTCGGCGTCGGCGGCCTTGTTGGAGGCGTCGCTGTCGAGCAGCGTCGACGCCTCGTTGGTCATCACCTCTTTCAGGATCGCCGCGATGCTCTTGCGCTTGGCGAACCATTGGCGGCGGATGCGCGTGAGCAGCTTGGTCGCATCGGTTTTGTCGAGCATGATCGCGCGCGTCGACCAGCGATACTCGAAGGCCAGGCGGTTCAACTCGTCGAGCAGGCCGGGGAAGGTGAGGCTCGGGAATCCCACAATCGTCAGGGCGCGCAGATGATGGTCGCCCAGCTTCGGTTCGAGCCCGCCGGTCAGCGGCTCGTCGGCGAGCAGCGCGTCGAGGTGCATCGGCGTCTCGGGCACGCGCACACGCTGGCGCCGCGTCGAGATCGTCGAATGGAGGTAGGTCAGGGTCTCGGTGTCGTCGAGCCAGCGCACCTCGGGCACGAAGCCCTCGACCAGACCCAGCACACGGTCGCTGCGATCGGTGAAGCCCTTGAGCAGCTCCCACGGATCGACGCCGGATGTCGAGCGGCCCTCGTAGAGCCAGCCTTCGGCCCGCGCCGCATCCTCGGCCGGCGGCATCCACAGCAGGGTCAGATAATAGCCGCTCTCGAAATGGCTGCCTTCTTCGCGGAACTGTTCGCGTCGCTCCATGTCGACCAGCGCCGAGACCGGATCGGGAAACGCCGATTCCGGGTAGTTGAGTGCAGGCGTGCGCTGCGCCTCGACGAAGATCGCCCAGCCCGAGCCGAGCCGGCGCAGCGCGTTGTTCAGCCGCGCGGTGGTAGCGACCAGCTCGGCCGGTGTCGCGCTGTCGAGATCGGGGCCGCGAAAGCGCGCCGTGCGCTGGAACGAGCCATCCTTGTTGAGCACCACGCCTTCGCCAACCAGCGCCGCCCAGGGCAGGAAGTCGGCCAGGTGCGCGGCCTTGTTCCGATATTCGCGCAGGGACATCATGGCCGCATCCACGCCGGGTAGCGAAGGTGGCGCCGGGCCACGTCCACAAACTGCGGATCGCGGCGCGCGACCCAGACCGAGATCGCGTGGCCGACTGCCCAGATCACCAGGCCGGCGATCCAGAGGCGCAGGCCGAGGCCGATCGCGCCCGCCAGCGTGCCATTGACGATGGCGAGGGCGCGCGGGGCGCCGCCGAGCAGGATCGGCTCGGAAAGCGCGCGGTGGACGGGGGCATAAAAACCCGCGATCGGCTCGCCGGCCTCCATCAGATCAGCGCCCCGCCGCCGAACGAGAAGAAGCTGAGGAAGAAGGAACTGGCCGCAAACGCGATCGACAGGCCGAACACGATCTGGATCATGCGGCGCGCGCCGCCCGAGGTGTCGCCGAAGGCCAGCGTCAGGCCGGTGACGATAATGATGATGACCGCGACGATCTTCGCCACCGGCCCCTCGATGCTTTCGAGGATGCTTTGCAGCGGCGCTTCCCACGGCATGGAGGAGCCGGAGGCATAGGCGGGAACGGCGGCGGTCAGCGCGATGAGGCTGGCGGTTGCGAGCATGGCGCGGCGGGCGCCCTGCCGAATGGTAGGAATCATGGTGCGTCTCCTTGGGGTGCGGGTGAGAGTGGGGTCAGCCGGTAGTCGCCGGTGGCGGCGTCGAGCCCGTCGACGCGGGCGAGTTCAGCCAGGCGGCGGCCGTGGCCGTCGCGGACCAGGACCGCGATCAGGTCGATGGTCTCTGCGAGCAGTGCGCGCGGGATGGTGACGACGGCCTCCTGGATGAGTTGCTCCATGCGGCGCAGCGCGCCCAGCGCCGTGCCGGCATGGATCGTGCCGATGCCGCCGGGATGGCCGGTGCCCCAGGCTTTGAGGAGATCGAGCGCCTCGGCGCCACGCACCTCGCCGATGGGGATGCGGTCGGGCCGCAGGCGCAGCGAAGACCGCACGAGATCGGACAGGGAGACGATGCCGTCCTTCGTCCGCATCGCCACGAGATTGGGCGCGGCGCATTGCAGCTCGCGCGTGTCTTCGATCAGAACGATGCGGTCGGTCGTCTTGGCGACTTCGGCCAGAAGCGCGTTGACCAGCGTGGTCTTGCCGCTGCCGGTGCCGCCCGCGACGAGGATGTTGGCGCGACTGTCGACGCCGTGCCGCAGCGCCGCCGCTTCCGCTGGCGACATGATGCCTGTCGCCGCATAATCATCGAGCGTGAACACCGCGACGGCGGGCTTGCGGATGGCGAAAGCCGGCGCAGCGACGACGGGCGGCAGCAGACCCTCGAACCGCTCGCCGCCTTCCGGCAATTCGGCCGAGACGCGCGGGGAGCGCGCGTGGACCTCGACGCCGACATGGTGCGCGACCAGGCGCACGATGCGTTCACCGTCCGCGGCGGCCAGTGTCATGCCGGTGTCGGAAATCCCCTCGCCGAGCCGATCGACCCACAGCCGCCCGTCCGGATTCAGCATCACTTCGGCGACGGCGGCATCGTCGAGCCAGGCGGCAATCGACGGCCCGAGCGCCGTGCGCAGCATTCGCGCGCCGCGTGCCTTCGCCTCGGATCGGATCGGGTGGACGGTCAAGAAATGGCCCCTGAATTGGGCCGGGCGAACCACCGCCCGGCGTCAGGGACACATCAAGAAAGACAGAAGAGAGCGCATTTCAACAAGGAAATGCGGTGATCGTAGCCTGGCGCAGAGATACAAGAACTGGCGTAGTCTGCTCATTCTTCCTGAGCCGGAATGTCCTCGCCGATCTCCTGTCTGACCTTCGGACCCTTTGCGAGTCGCCGGCCAAGCGCCTCGATGAAGGCGTCGTAGCGATCACCACCCTGACGGCGCAGGGCGGCGCGCTCCGCTTCGGGCGGTGGCGGGGTATTGGACAGCCAGAAGCGCACGAACAGCGCGATCATCTCGACGCTGATTCCGACATCACGTTCGAGCCGGGTTTGGCGGCGATCGAGCCGGTCAAGCCGCTTGGCGATGGCGGCTTCGCGCTGCTCGTCGGCATCCGGAGAAAGGAACGATGCGATGGCGGCCTCGGCGACCAGCGAGCGCGATTTACCGCGGCGGTCGGCATAGGCCGCAAGCGCCTCCATCACGTCCGGGTCGAGATAGACGGAGAACGGCGTCTTCGTCGTCATAGCTCGATGCCGTCATCGGGATCGAGCGACGCCTGCTGCGCCATATCCTGCATGTGGCGTCGCACGGCGGCCTGCCGCGCCGCGTCCGCATCGGGCTCGTCCAGCTCGAACTCGTTGGCGGGCGCCGGGCTGGGCGGTGGCGCGATGTCGACGTGGCGCTCGATCTCCGGCTCGCGGCGCAGGTCCGCGTTCGCCGCATCATCATCGGAATCGGCCTTCTTCTTGCCGGCCTTTTTCTTCTTCGGCTTCTTCGGCGCTTCGTCCGCCGGCGGGTCGGGTATCGGCGGGGCAGCGATCGGCGGCAAGGCGCTCCAGTCGTCCGGTCGCGGCTGACCGACGCCGACCTTCGGGTCCGGCGGCGACAGCACCCGCTCGGTGAAGCGTCGATCTTTGAAGTAGCGAATCTTCTTCGCCCGGATCGGATGCACGCCCGCGACCATCACGATCTCATCGTCGGGTGGGAGCTGCATCACCTCGCCCGGCGTCAGGAGCTGGCGGGCGGTCTCCGACCGCGACACCATCAGATGCCCGAGCCAGGGCGACAATCTATGCCCGGCGTAATTCTTCATCGCTCGCATCTCGGTAGCGGTGCCGAGCGCGTCCGAGATGCGCTTGGCGGTGCGCTCGTCATTCGATGCGAACGAGACTCGCACATGGCAATTATCGAGGATCGCGTTGTTTGGGCCGTAAGCCTTTTCGATCTGATTGAGGCTTTGGGCGATGAGGAAACATTTGATCTTGTAGCCGGCCATGAAAGCGAGCGAAGTCTCGAAGAAGTCCAGCCGGCCTTCGGACGGAAACTCGTCGAACATGATAAGCAGCTCGTGGCGCTCGCTGGCCGGCTTCAGATCCTCGGTCAGACGCCGCCCGATCTGATTGAGCATGAGCCGGATGAGTGGCCGGGTCCGCGAGATGTCGGACGGCGGCACGACCAGGTAGAGCGTGGTGGGCCGTGCGTCGTCGACGAGATCGGCAATGCGCCAGTCGCAGCGGCGCGTCACCTCGGCAACCACGGGATCGCGATACAATCCCAGGAACGACATCGCCGTCGAAAGGACGCCCGATCGCTCGTTGGCCGATTTGTTCAACAATTCGCGCGCGGCCGAAGCGACGACGGGATGGACACCCGCCTCGCCCAGATGCGGTGTCGTCATCATGGCGCGCAGGGTGGATTCGATCGGCTGGCGCGGGTCCGACAGGAAAGCGGCGACCCCGGCGAGCGTCTTGTCCTGGCCGGCATAGAGGACGTGGAGGATCGCGCCGACCAGCAACGCATGGGAGGTTTTCTCCCAATGGTTGCGCTTTTCCAGCGAGCCTTCCGGGTCCACCAGCACGTCGGCCACGTTCTGCACGTCGCGCACTTCCCAGGCGCCCTTGCGGATTTCGAGCAAGGGATTGTAGGCGGCGGATCGGGTATCGGTCGGGTCGAACAGCAGCACCCGCGTCTGACGGGCGCGGAAGCCGGCGGTCAGCGTCCAGTTTTCGCCCTTTATGTCATGGACGATGGCCGACCCCGGCCAGGTGAGCAGCGTCGGGACGACTAGGCCGACGCCCTTGCCCGATCGTGTGGGGGCGAAACACAGCACATGCTCCGGCCCGGCGTGCCGCAGATAATCCCGCCCCAGCCGGCCGAGCATGACGCCGTTCGTCCCGAGCAGGCCGGTCGCCTCCGCCTCCTGGCGTTCCGCCCAGCGGGCCGAGCCATAGGTCTCGGCGTTCTTCAACTCGCGCGCCCGGCGCACCGACATGGCGATGGCGATGATGAAGCCGAGAAACCCGCCCGAGGCCGCGATGCACGCGCCGGTCTCGAATATCTTCGGCGCATAGGCGTCGTAGAAGAACATCCATAGGAAGAAGGCGTAGGGCGGATAGATCGGCCAATCGCCAAGCATGAACCAGGGCGGGCCGAGCTGTGGCTGATAGCCGAGCGTCGCCGCCGTCCATTGGGTCACGATCCAGACCGTCGCGACGATGACCGCGAAAACGGCGATGACCTGGCCCCAGAGTATCTTCGTGGCGGGCATCTTCTATCTCCTTGTCACAGGCCCAGGCCGCGGCCGCGTCCGAACGACCAGTCCACACCGCCGTCGGCGCGCATGACGCCCGAGATGTGCTTGCCGATCTGGCGGTCGAGCGAGGGAGACCAGGGCACGAGCTGGAAGCTCAGGCCGTCGTCGATCATGGCGAAGCGGCCCGAGGCGAGCGTCAGGCGCTGGCGCACGGTGCCGGCGACATATTCGCCGGCCTTGGACGGCGCGTGCGGCAGACCGATTTCGGCCGACAGTTCCTTGGCCGTCGCATCAAGATCGCGCCGCTTGAGCGTGTCGAGCAGGCCGCGCGCGAAAATGATGCGCTGGCCCTGCCGCCGCGCCAGGCCCGTATCGGCCAGGTGCTCGGCGCGGGCTTCCATCGCGGCACGCACCTCGGTTCCGAAGCCGCCGCCAAGATCGCGGCCGTCGCTCGCCAGATTGCGGCGATCGAGCCAGGTGGCGCCCGGCGCGTTGACCTGCGCCTCAAGGTCCATGTCCGAGCGCACGGCGAGCGCCACGCGCTGGCGGCCCTTGCGGTCCTCGAAATGGCGCAGCTCGACGATGGCGCCCGGCCGGCAATCGCCCGTCGCCTCGATGTTGGGAAGCTGGACGTGGTGGGTGCGCCCGTCGATCCCGTCAACGATCGCATAAGCCCGGCCGGTCAGTTCGTCATGGAGGCCGCGATCGACCAGCCTGCCGACAACGGGCTGCATGGGATCGGGTTCGAGCATATAGCTGGCGGCGCCACGGTCGATGCCGCGGTCGGTCATCGCCTTGTGCATCCGCTTTATGATGTCGCCGCGTTGGCCCAGCTCGCGCAAGGTGGGCTGCGCGTCGTCCGCGAGCGTCCATTGGCCCGGCGCGATCTCGCTGGCGAGGCCGAGGCGTTCCAGTTTGCGCAGCCGTCCCATCCGCAGCGCATGGTCGCCGTCCGGCCGCAAGCCCGGCTCGGGCGCCATGTCGATCAGGCCGTCGCGGTGCATCCTGCGCGCGAGGTCGCGGTCGATCTCGGTCCAGCGTTCGGCCTCGACCAGCCGCTCCAGCGACTGGCGAATCTCAAGATCGCTGCGCAGCCCCAGCTCGCGGGTGACGATCCCGCGCGCGACGGCGCGCATCCCTTCGCTGATGTAATCGCGCGAGATGACGAGGTTCTGGCCGTCCTCGGCGACGCCGCGCACGATGACATGGATGTGGGGATCGTCGGTGTTCCAATGCTCGGCGGCCCGCCAGTCGAGCCGGGTGCCGAGATCCGTTTCCATCTGTGCCATCAGCTCGCGGGTGAAGGTCTTGAGGTCGGCCATCTGCGGCGCGTCCTCCGGCGAGACGATGAACCGGAAATGGTGCCGGTCGTGCTCGCAGCGCGCGGCGAACTCGTTGCGGTCGAGGCCGTCGCCCTCCGCGCCGAACAGAACGCCCTTCTCGCCATCGCGGGTGACGCCATCGCGTTGCAGATATTTGAGGTGGGCGGCGAGTGAGGCGCGGCCGTCGTGCCGGATGACGCGCGCCTTGATGACGACCTGGCGCGATCGGTGGCCGAGCCGGTGCGTAGCGCGCAGGCTGGCGACCCGGCCCCGGCCGAATGTCGAGCGGCCCGGCGCAATGATCCGGCCCCGGCGCGAGACGTGGCCGCCGGCCCGCTGCGCGGCGGCGAGCGCCTGGGCGATAATGGGCATCGCCCGCTGTCCGCCACGCGCGCGGATGCGGCCTGGCCGGATGCGGAAATCCTCGTCGGCGCTCATGGCGCGGCGCTCCGCACAGTGCGGAAAACCCTTGGCGCTGCTGGCGTTCGGCCAGCGCCGCACAGTGCGGGATTTCCGCACACATTGCGCAGCAATGCCCAAAAGCCTTGAGAATCAAGGCTACGACCGGGGCGACATGGCAACGCACATTGCCGCCCTTTATCTTGCCCTCGCTCCTTCCCCTGCAAAACCTGAAGCCTGCCCCCTTCCGGCGCTGCGAAAGGCTGCGACGAAGCCCACCAGAATGCGCGGCAGCGCGTCATGGCGCAGACGTGCCGGAAAGAGGGACGAACAGGCCGGTCGCGGACGGCATGATCGCCGCCATCGCAACGCCGGCGCGGTCGGTCGAAGGGCGCTCGGACGGCGCGGCGGCGGGATCGCGCTTGGCGTTTTGCGGCGCGGTCGAGGCGGCGGCCGAGCGCAGTGTGAACAGCGCGGCGCGGCGCCAGGCGAGCGGATCGGGAGCCGGCGCAGCCGCAAGCTGAACCGCGTCCGAGCCGCCGGTGATCGCCGTCAGCTTGGCGAGGTAGGCGCGTGTCTCCGCGGGCAGCGGACGACCGCGCGACAGGTATTCGTCATAGCGGCCCGGCCCCGCATTGTAGGCGGCGAGCATGGCCGTCGCGTTGCCGTAGCGGTCGTGCATCTCGCGCAGATAGGCCGCGCCCGTCATGATGTTGGCGCGCGGATCGAACGGATCGGACCCGAGCTGGTAACGCGCGCGCAGCGTTGCCCAGGTCGCGGGCATGATCTGCATCAGGCCCATCGCTCCGGCCGGCGAGATGGCGTGGACATCGCCATTGCTCTCGGCGCGCATCACCGCCCATATCCAGGCTTGCGGGATGGCGAACCGCCGCGCCGCGTCGGCGACGTGACGGCCGATCGTCGCGGTGGCCGGCGATGCTGCGGATTGCGCGGAGGCGGACGCGGCTCGAATGGCGACCGGCGCGCCCACCGTGACGGCGAGCAGCGCCAGCGCCACCATCCGGCGACGCGGCGAACCGGGACGCCGGAACGCCATCAGGTCCGGTCCTGGCTGGATCGCGGGTGACGCCACGCCAGCCGAAACGTCCGTCCCTCAGCGTCCGCGCGGAACAGCTTGGGCTTGAGCCAGCGCGGAAACAGCGGGCTTTCGATCTCCAGCGAGATGTATTCCCCGGCCAGTTCGCTGCTGCGCTTGCGTGCAAATCCGACGATGGGACCGTCCGCATCGTCGAGATGGATGCGATAATTGGCGGCATCTTCGGCGCGGCTCGGTTCGGCGGGAACGAGCACGATTCCCTCGTCGATGGCGAACAGCCGGACGCGGCCGGCATAGCCGTTGTCGGTGGGTTCAAAGATGTTCACGGGCATGGTCACTCTCCTTGGGGTTGACGGGTGAAGGCGATTTGGACGGCGCGCGCAGATAGAGCGGCGTGGCCCGGCCGATGACGGCGGACGCCGGAAGCGGGCCGAAGTAGCGGCTGTCCAAACTGTCGGGGACGGCCGGGTTGAGCAGCAGCAATTCGGCGTTTCGCAGGGTGCGGCAGCCGTGCCAGATCGGAAGCGGACGGCCGCGACTGTCGCGTGTCTGGGCGACGGCGACGGGCCGCGCATCGACGCTCACCACGTCGCCGATCCGGCAAATCCGCTGCCCTGCCTTGGCCGCGACATGCTTCAAAAGCGGGACGCCGACCGGCAGATAGTCCCGCTTGGCAAGCCAGCGCGCGAGCCTGGCAGGTGGCATCGCGGCGACGAGCGCGCCGACCGGGGGATCGCGGTCGGAATGGATGCGATAGAGTCCGATCGGTGCGCTGGCGCTGGCGTTCCAGATCAGCCACGGCGCCGGGTCGGCGAGCGCCACGGCAACGAACGCGACAGCGGCCGCCGACGCGGCGATGGCCGTCGCCAGGCCATAGCAGCGGCGCGTCATTCCTCGATCTCCCGCCGCTTGAGCCAGGCGCTATGGCGCTCGGCCGTGTAGAGGCGCGGCTGATGGCCGGAAGTGATGCGCTGGTGGACATGGCGCCAGTGATCGGGCGCGGCGTCGCAGGGATCGACGCCGGCCGCCTCCACCGCGTCGATCGCGGCGAGCACCTGGCGCACCTTCGGCCAGCCCTGAATCTTGAGCAGGATTTCGCCGCCCGGCCGCACGAAGGGCAGCGTGGTGTAGGGCTCGCCCGTCTCCACCGCGCGCACCACGTCGATGCGCGAGACGATCGTGCCGAAATCGTTCGACGCCCAGCGGGCGAAGGCGAAGATCGCGCCCGGCCGGAAGCTGACGACGCGCGTTCGGCGCGACAGGATGCGGTCCTGGGCGATGCGGCCGAAGCGTATCCAATGCTCCAGCTTCTTCTCGATCCAGGTCACTTCGACATGGGTGAGCGAGTTGCGGGCGAGCGCGCTGAACGCGCCGCCGGCGCCGCTGCCGGGGAGCCGGTCGTTGGTCATGGATGATCTCCGGTGGGGTGAGGTGCGTTCGCCAAGCCGCGAGGACAGGCAGCGGCTCGCTCGCGGATCGGGAGCGCGCATCGCGATCGCCGGCTATCCACAGCCGCGCGCGCCGTTAGCAAGAATCCGAAGGATTCTTCTCTATTAGCATGGTTAGAAGGGGGCGGATTCAGCGAGGATTTCTGCGGGTTTACGCGGCCCGCGCGTTCCCGATAGTCCGTGTCCGGCGTTCCTGATCGTCCGACTCCGGCTGTTCCCGATAGTCCGAACGTCATGGCCAGTTCTCCACAGGCTTGAGGCGCACGCGGCGCATCGCGGCGGCGAGCGGATCGGGCGGGATCGGTGTGAAGTTCAGCCGGTCGCGGCCGAACGCCTGTTCGAGGGTGAGGACGTAGCCGGGAAGCGACTGACGGGCGACGATGGCGCGCAGCTCGAAGGCGAATCGGCGCAGCGGCGACAGCGCCCCGGATTTCAGGTGAAGGTGCGGAACATCGAAGCTCCAGCCGCCCGTCTGCCGCCCGCCATGCTTGCGGGCGATGCGGTAGAGCCAGCGTTCCAGCCCGCCGGTCAGGTCGAAATAGGCGCGGTCGATCGTCAGGACGAGCGCGCGGTCGAGCACGCCGGCATAGAACCAGTCGGGCAGGATCAACTCGATGCCGAGCGCGTGGCCGTTGCCGTCGGCCAGCTCGCGCCATTCGTTGATCCAGGAGAAGCGATGGCGGCGGCGCTGATGCTCTTGTCGGATCGACGTGGCGACGGTGGTGGATTGCAGGCGGTCGAGCGCGGCCTTCAGCCGTTCGTAACTTGCCTTGCCGGTGCCGCGCCGCGTGAACGCGAGTATCTCGTGCGGTGTCGTCACCATGAGGCGCGATGTCGGCCTGCCCGCATCGCGCGCCTCGATGAGCTGACTGGCCGCCCAGATCAGCACGTCGGCGTACCAAATGGTCGCCATGCCATGCTCGAATACGGCTTCGACCGAGATCCATGTCGGTCCCATGCGAAAGTCGATCGGCGTCGTTCGTCTGGTCTTGGCGAGGCTGAAGAACGGCCAGGCCATCAAGTCCTGCGCGTCGCGCGGCGCGAGGTCGCCGGGCTTCGAGCGAAACAGCTCAAGCTGCGTTCGCTCGACGCTGGTGCGGCCGGAAAGGGAGCGATCCGCGCGCATGGATCGGTCAGCGCCGCACGCAATCGGTGGGCAGCGGTTTGGCGGGATGGACGACGCCGTTGCCGGGGTCTGACGTCGAGCGGCGGGTGCCCAGCGCCGCCCAGGCATCGAGATCGTCGATGGCATAGACGATGCGGCCGCCCAGCCGGCGAAACACCGGCCCGGTGCCGAAGCAGCGATGCTTTTCCAGCGTGCGGGCCGACAGCCCCAGATGGATCGCTGCGTCGGGCGTCTTGAGATAGCGTGGCGTCGTGGCGGCGACAGGCTCGGCCATGATGATCCTCCTGATGATGGCCGGCCCCGAAAAGCTGGGCCGGCGGATAGGAGGCGATGGTGGCGAACCCACCCCTATGCGGTGAATGGACAGAACCGAGGGGGTCGGAAATGTCCCCGATCAGGCGCCGCGCAGCAGGCGGCGATAACCGCCGTCGCGCAGTTCGACGGCCTCGGCGAACCAGCGGTTGATGCGCTTGCGCTGGCGGCTGTCGGACCATTCGGCGGCGCTGTAATCGCGCACGTCGCCGTCGATCAGAACGGCGGCCAGCTCGCGGCGGCTGGCTCCCGCCTGGTGGCCGTCGAGCACCTGCAAGAGGGTGAGAAGATGCTGCCGGCGAAAGGGCGTGGGGCACAGCGTCGGCGGCCCTGCCGCAAGGCCGAGCAAGCGGCGCGACAGGCGCTCGGCAGCCGCGAGGCGCGCGAAGGGATCGCGCCCGATCGGCACGATCATCGCTAGCGGCCGGTCGAGCGATCCCGAAACCCAGATATGCTCATCGCCGTCGCTGTCGGCGAGAATGAAATGGAGGAAGTCGCCGATCTTCATGCGCGCCCGCACGACTCCCAGCATCTTCAGGTCGAGCGGTTGGCCCGCGCCGATTCCGTCGAGCGATGGCGCCAGCACGATGCTGTCGGGGGCAAGATCGGGCCGCGCGACGGCCAGTTTCGGATCGTAGGCGGCATCCGGCGCGGCGTGGAAGCTGATCCCCCAGCGTTGCACGAGATCGGCCGTGGCGTCGTCCGCCGTGGCCGCGCCGCGCTTCACGCGGCTGAGGGCACGGCGGTAATCGACGCGATAACGACTGTTTCGGCTAACGTAGCCGATGGCGATGTCGGAATATTGCAGCGCGTCGTCCCCGGCCTCGTCCAGGGGCGCGCGCCAGTCCCTCTCAGGTGGCATCGAATCCCTCCCAAGCATGGCCCTCTATGGAGCGCGACGGGAGATGTTCTCAGGCCGATATAGGCTGTGAAGTCCTGCTGTTTGGGCAGCCGCATAGCCGAGCGAAGTTAGCGATTTGGCGTGATTTTCCGCGCCAGCGGTGCCCGGCGTGGACCGCCGTTTACGGTTTGGGTGAGCGCAGGTAATGGCGATAGCCGGCCTCGCACATCCATCGGGCGCGGGCGAGATGGGAGTCGTAAACCAGGCGGGCGCGCTCCGGCTCGGCTACAGGGTCGATCCCGAACACGATCTGCACGACTTCGCGCCAATCGGCATTTTCCTCCGCGGCGTCGAGCAACCGCCAGTAGGTCCGGTGGTGGCGT
Source organism: Hyphomicrobiales bacterium (assembly GCA_040255825.1). Lineage (GTDB taxonomy): Bacteria > Pseudomonadota > Alphaproteobacteria > Micropepsales > Micropepsaceae > Rhizomicrobium. Next base: position 266,062 of record JBDZVS010000002.1, read on the forward strand.
TCGTCATATTCGGTGACGTGGAGCACGGCAGGCGCGCGATCCTCGAAAGCGGCTATCGCCATCGCCTCGCTCCGCCTTCAGCCATAGCCTCCTGCGCCTGCTGACTCACGAGATATACACCATAATGGACCGAAGTAATCATACCAGGTTGGCTATGGCGGCGACATGGAAGAACGACAATCGACCTAACGCCGCCGGCTTTTACTTGCGGCTTTGTTCGCGGTCTCACTGACCACCATCACGCCCTGGCCGCGATCCGAGTCGAGGAAAACGACACCGGCCGCTTCCAGCGCCTTGACCACCTGATGCCGGGTTTCCTCGCGCACGGGCAGGCCGCTTACCGACTCTACGCGCTTGAGCGCGGTCAGTGCGACGAGGGCCTTGTCGGCAAGCATCTCCTGTGTCCAACCGAGAAGCGCGCGTGCGGCCCGCACCTGGCGGGAAGTGATCATGTGCGATCACGTTCACCAGGCGAGAACTATACGCCACGAAAACGACTATTATAGTCGTCTTGGTATAACTGCAACGCGGCGTGATGTCCCAAGAAAAATGGCCCGGCGGCTCCCTGCCGCCGGGCCGCTCGCGCTTCGATTCAGAAGGGAATGTCGTCGAGTTCGTCGGCGCTGCCCGCCTCTGCGGGCCTGCCCCGGCTGAGGAAGTCCACCGTCTCGGCGATGATCTCGCAGCCGTAGTGCTCGACGTCCCGCTCGTCGGTCCACTTGGTGTAGTGGATGCGGCCGCGGACCAGCACCTTCATGCCCTTCTGGCAATGCTCCTGAATGGTCCTGGCGAGGCCGCTGAAGGCGGTGATGCGGTGCCATTCGGTGTCCTGGACGCGGTAGCCGTTCTCGTCCCGGACAACCTTGCCCTCCGAATAACGGGGGCGCGAGGTGGCGAGAGTGAAATGGGTGATGTGGGTGCCGCCCTGGGTGGTGCGGCTTTCCGGGTCCTGGCCGATGTTGCCGGCGAGAATGACGATGTTCTGCATTTCAAGTCTCCGTTGCTTCAAGTCCGAGGGACCGTCCCTCCGACGAGACCCGGCCAAGCCCGGCGGGAGACGCTTGCAATCGGCGCGCAGCGGAGACTCGCCCCCAAGGCCCGAAGTGGTGCGGGCAGGCGCTTCAGCGCCAACACGGTTCGGACGCCGCGGGGGGTTGCTGGCGAAAACCGAGCGGGCTTAGGGGATCAGTCAGGCGGAGGGCTGTTCGCTCGGCGAAGCGACCTGGAGGGACATGCAGGGCACAGTGTTATTCGTGGCGACGAAAGCCCGATTGACCTGGTAGCCGCTCGGCCGGGTGGCGCCTGTCCCCATCATCCTGCCAACGCTCCGCCGTCATGGTGGGGCGGTTCGAGGGGCGCGGACGGCGCAGGGTCAGGATTGCAATGGCGTGTCGCCGCCACGGCCTCGGCGATCCGGTCAGGAGCCAGGATGGGAAAAGCGGTCGGGTCGGCCCGGAGCTGCTCGCCGATGATCGAACGACGCTACTCAGGCCGCGTCGCACCGCCTGCGGAAATAGACCTTTTCGGTCTTCGGTTCGGCGATGGCGTCGAAACCCGCGTCCAGCCAGACACGGCGATGCGGCGCGCTGCGGTCGGCGTGGCAGTTGACGCACCACCACGCCTCGTCCCCTGCGCCGCGCGGCAGGAGTCCGCGGATGATGCTTTCGATCTGCGTGAAGCTGAGTTCGACGCCATCGGCGTCGTTGCGAAACTTCCACCGTCTCAGGAAGACACCCAGCGCGTCATACTTGCCCATTCCGATGTTCCAGAATCTCAGCCGGCCGCCGTCAAGTCGGGCGCGGTCAGCCACCCTCCTTCCCGGAGTAGGGCCGTGGGCGGAGTATAGCGGCGCGCTGCCCGAATGGACGGGGAAACCTTGGGGCGAGCCGGGCGCAGCCCGGCGAGCGTGAATTTCCGGCGCGCCGTCCTCGGGGCGTGCGACGGCCGCCGATCCTGTCGGATCGGCGGCGGCGATATTCAGCCCTGCGTCCGCTTCATGGGCGAAGCCAGCGCCAAGGTTCTTGCGTTCCTGCACAACGATATGACAGCCGGCGGCACCGGAATGTCTGCCATAGGTAATTCAGCGGCTCGAAGCCGTGCCACCAGTCGGCATCAATGTCGCCGCAACGGCCCTCGAACAGCACTTCGCCGCGCGCGTCGTGAAGCCGGAACTCCATCGGCAAAGCATCTCCGTGTTTCGGGGTTCCGCGTGCGGGGGCGCCGTCCGCATCCTCGCCCAAGCTCATGCAACCGCCATGATGGTCAACCGTAACAATCCAGCGCATGATGAAATCCTTTCCTGTGAAGTCAGGGAATGGCGGCGCCCGCCGTGTTGACGGGCGCCGGTGCAAGGGGGGCGGGTTATGCCGCCGCCTGGTGATGTTGCCGGGATGCAAGCCGCTTGCTGGCGGTGTGATAATGGCCGTTGTCCAGCTCGATGCCGGTCCAGTCGCGGCCAAGCCGTTGCGCGGCCGCCAAGGTCGAGCCGCTGCCGCAAAACGGGTCCAGCACAAGGTCGCCCGGCTGGGTGAAAGCCTCGATCAACGGCGCCAGGGCTTCAACCGGCTTCTGCGTGGGATGCAGCCGGTTCCCGGTATAGGGGAAATCCAGCACGTCAGGGATGGGCTGCGCGGGGCGGATGGGATTGCCCTTCGCCAGCAAGTAAGCCTGTTCGTGCTCATAGCGAAGGAAACGGGCCGACGACGCATAACGCTTGCGAAATACAAGATGCCCGACAACCCGGAAGCCCGCCGCCTTCCAAGCGTCCATGAACAAGTCAACCTTGTTCCAGCCGTAGAAGCTGACGCAAAAGCCGCCATCCTTCAAAACGCGGTGCATCTGGCGGAAAGCCGGGCGGAGCCAACGGCCGTTATCGTCGTTCGCCACCTTGCGGCCCTGGCGGTCCCGGTAGCGGGTCACATAAGGCGGATCGGTCAAAATGAAGTCCACCGCGCCGGTATCGAACGCCTGCATAACGTCGGTGCAATCGGCATTGAAAACTACGTTGCGGGGAGCCTTGGCATTGCTGGTCATGTCTCTAATCCTCGGGTCTGAAGGTCAGCGTAGCGAAGCGCCGCGCCTGACCTTCTGGCCGTCGCCGAGACTGGGGTAGCAAGGCGCCAGACAAGTCTTGGGCACCGTGGAATAAATGGAGGGGACCCGCTTGCGGGGAGCAGGCCGTTTATGCCGCGAAAGGCCCGAGAGTTTTCTTGCGCCGCGCGAGGGCGAAGCCCTTAGCAACCAAACGGATCAAGCCGTCCCCGCAAACATCATGTTGGATAGCCTCATCGTCGGCGTAGAAGCGCGATGATGTGATTTTCAGCCGATTTCGGCCGCCGCGTCGGGCCGTCCGAGTCTTTGTTTCACGTCGTCAGCCGGAGGCACATGACGGAAACTCATTGTAATAAAAGGCCCGATTTCGCAAAGTTCTCTCAGGGGGAGCTTGGGGGTTAGATCAATGCGAATCAAAGCGGTTGAGATAGAGAATTTTCGCCTTTTGCGAGACGTCGCCATTGGCCTCGAAGACCGCACCACGCTGATTGTCGGTCGCAACAATAGTGGCAAAACCTCAATCGCTGAGCTGTTTCGCAGACTCTTGGGCGAGAAATCGCTCTCGTTCAAAATCGAGGATTTCTCCCTAGGTTGCCACGAGTGCTTCTGGAACGCCTTTGAATCTTTGCAAGCGGGTGGTTCAGCGCCGGACGTGGTTGCGCTGCTCCCATCCATTAAAGTCACGATCGACATTGCCTATGACGTCAACGCTCCCGATCTTGGCCCACTGAGCGATTGTATCGTTGATCTCGACCCAGCCTGTAGCGAGGCGAGGCTGGTTCTCACATACGGCCCGCGTCCCACAGCTCCTGCTACGCTCTTTGCCGACATTGCGGTCGGAGAGGATGCGGCCGTCAATCGCCTGAATCTATTTCGCGCCTTGGGCGCTCGCCTGGCCGGAGCCTACGCTACCACGCTTGAGGCGGTTGATCCCAACGATCCCACGAACCGGAAATCCCTGGAGCCGAAAACGCTCACGGCGCTGATCCGGGGCGGCTTCATCAATGCGCAGCGCGGACTCGACGACGACACGCATCGAGAGCGGGATGTTCTGGGCAAAGTCGTGGAGGTGCTGTTTCAGTCGGCGCTCACCGATCCCGTTGATCCCGAAAAGCGGACGACGGCCGAACAACTCAAGACGGCCGTGGAGCAAATCCAGGGCGAACTTCATGCCGGCTTCAACGCGAAGCTCACCTCGCTGCTGCCGACTTTCGACCTGTTCGGCTACCCCGGCCTTTCCGATCCCGGCTTGGTCACCGAGACCAGCTTCGACGTAGATAAGTTGCTAAATGATCACACCAAGGTCCGCTATGTTGGCGTCAATGGCTTGACTTTACCCGAGACCTATAACGGCCTTGGCGTGCGTAATTTGGTCTATATGCTGCTTCAGTTGCTGCGGTTCTTCCGTGAGTATCAGGCTACGCCGACAGCGGCTGGCGTGCATCTCATCTTCATCGAGGAACCGGAAGCGCACCTGCATCCCCAGATGCAGGAGGTCTTCATCCGGCAACTCGATCAAATCACCAGCGCCTTCGTCGCCCAGCTCAATGAGAACAAGCCCTGGCCGGTGCAATTCGTCGTCACCACACACTCTCCCCATATGGCGAACGAAGCGCGTTTCGAGGCCATGCGCTATTTCCTCTCTGTTCCCGACGGCGAAGGGATGCGTTGTTCGGTCGTGAAGGATTTGCGCAAGGGCATGGGCGAAGCGCCCCAAGCTGATCGCGAGTTCTTACATCAGTATTTGACGCTGACGCGATGTGACCTGTTTTTCGCCGACAAAGCGATTCTAGTCGAGGGAACTGCGGAGCGCATCCTGCTCCCGGCGATGATCCGCAAGACCGACGCCGAAGCCGCCGGCCAGCCGCAGCTCGGTAGCCAGTATCTCACAATCATGGAGGTCGGCGGCGCCTATGCGCACCGCTTCTTCGATCTCCTTTCCTTCCTGGAATTGCGCACTCTCATCATCACCGACATAGACGCGGTGAAACCGAACGACGGCGGGAAGCGCGTCGCCGTGCCCGTGGCTGAGGGACTATTCACCAGCAACGGGTGCCTCAAGGCCTGGTTCGACGACGATGTTTCGCCGGAGGCACTGCTAGCGAAATCTGCCCCCGATAAGATAGCGGGCCTTCGCTGTGTCGCCTTCCAGATACCCGAACAAGATGATGGGCCATGCGGTCGTAGCTTTGAGGACGCTTTTATCTTGGCGAATCCTGCTCGCTTTCCCCTGGAGGGCGATCAAGCGGCTGCGGCCTATGCGTTGGCCGGCGATCAGAAAAAGTCGGCCTTCGCCTTGGAGCACGCGATTGAGCATACCGACTGGAATGTGCCCCGGTATATCGCCGAGGGGCTGCGATGGTTGGCGCAGGGCAATCCGGCGCCGGCACAACCCGGCGTCCAGATCGCGGTTGAGATCGTTGCAGATGCCGCGGGTGTCGCGGTGAACGTTGCCGAGGTGGGCGAAGATGGCTGATGAGCCGGAGAATCCTGCCGACGCCGCTGGTCGGATCGCGCTTGATCGGATGTTCGCCTGCCTGGACGACGGGCGCAGCTTTCGCCTGGAGGCCGGCGCCGGGGCAGGAAAGACCTACTCGCTCGACAAGGCGCTTCGCCGACTGATCGACAGCCGTGGTGCCGACCTTCTGCGGCGCGGACAGCAGGTCGGCTGCATCACCTATACCAACGTCGCCAAGGACGAGATCATCTCGCGCATCCAGGCGCACCCGGCCGTGCGGCCGGAGACGATCCACGGCTTTTGCTGGTCCATTTTGCAGGATTTCCAATCTACACTTCGCGCACTCGTGCCCGATCTTGAGGGCTGGGCGGAGCGCCTTGAGCCTGTGGGTGGCATCGGTGCCCGCCGCGTCCACTACGAGCTAGGATATCCCAGCGTCGGCGACCACCAGATCACACTTCGGCATGATGATGTGCTTACGCTGATGATTCAGACACTTGGTTATCCGAAGTTCAGATCGGTTCTGACGGCGCGCTACCCCATCCTTCTCATCGACGAGTATCAGGACACCAACGGGGGCTTTATCGATGCGATCAAGACTTGGTTCCTTGATACGGGCCAAGGTCCACAACTCGGCCTATTCGGCGATCACTGGCAGAAGATCTATGGCGAAGGCTGCGGCTTAGTTGAGCACGCCGTGCTGGAAGTGATCGACAAGAATGCGAATTTCCGATCCACCGACCCGATCGTTCAAGTTCTAAACCGAATGCGGCCGGCTCTGCCTCAAATGGTGCGCGATCCCGCGATGCCGGGAGAAGCGCGCGTGTTTCACACTAATCTCTGGCCCGGCGTTAGACGGACAGGACAAGGCGGTGGCCACTGGACCGGCGACACGAGCCCCGAGGCAGCCAAGGCGTATTTCGAGCACCTCAAGCAACGACTAGCGGCCGAGGGTTGGGACTTCGCGGTCGGGAAGACGAAGATCCTGATGCTCAGTCACAGCGTCCTCGCACGCGAGCAGGGCTATTCGAGCATTCCGCCGATATACGGCCAGTTCAACGACCCGTGGCTGAAGAAAGACGATCCGCACATCAAGTTCCTGGCCGACCATCTCGAACCGGCTTGCGAGGCGTTCGCAGCGAAACGCTATGGCGAAATGTTCGAGAGCATGGGGGCCGGGACGCCTAAAATCCACAAACACGCGGACAAGACTGCTTGGTCGGAAGCCATGAATGCCCTGATCGAACTGCGCGCGTCGGGCACGATCGGCGAGGTCGTGGATTTCATCGCGGCTCAGCCGCACATGCGTCTCCCAGAGCCGGTCGAAGAAGCAGAGGGGCGGCTGGCCGATGCCGGCCCCGAACCGGTGGAAGGAGAATCCCGTCGCATCACTCAACTCCGCAAACTGCGTGCGGTCTCTTACACAGAACTGATCGCCCTCGACCGTTTCATCGACGGGCACACGCCCTTCGCCACAAAGCACGGCGTCAAAGGTGCTGAGTTCGAGAATGTGCTGGTGATCGTCGGCCGGGGCTGGAACCGATACAATTTCGCCCAGATGCTAGAATGGATCGAGGCTGGGCCACCCGCCGATAAGGCCGAGTTCTTCGTGAACAATCGCAATCTGTTCTACGTCGCGTGCTCGCGACCGAAGATTCGGCTGGCAGTCCTGTTTACGCAGGTGCTTAGTCAGAGTGCGATGGCACGACTATCGGCTTGGTTCGGCGCCGATCACGTCGTTGCGCTGCCGGCTGACCCGGCAGATGTAGAGACATGAGCTTGCTGGATTTTCGTCCCAGATACTGGTGACGCGCTAGGCTGCAGACCTAATCGACTTGAGGAACTCGATTTCCTCGGGATGCCGATGGAGGATTTCGATGAGGCCCACAGCCGCGTCGCTCGGCGGCATCAAGCCGTTCTCGTATTTCTGGAACGCGCGCCGGCCGCCGCCGATCAGCCGGCCGGCTTCCTCCTGGGTCAGCTTGAGCCGCTTGCGGACTTTACGGACATGCGCGGCATATTCGGCCCGCAGCTCCTGAAAGGCGTGGTCGGATTCGGCCAAGTCGGCGCCCGAATGGATGGCGTCGCTGTCGTCCTCGGGATACCAGCCGGGCACTTCGATGATGCGCGTCATCGAGCCGAACTTCACCGTCTGCGGGCGCACGTCGCGCCGCAGGGTCTTGCCGGTCTCGGGATGGATGCGCGTCTTAGTCATTGCCGACCTCTTTGAACGACGTGAGCGTGACGTTGACCAACGTCTCGCCTGCGAACTTCAGATACAGCCACAGACCGTCCCACGGGATGTTGTAGGTGTCGTGCCATACCTTCGAGTTGGGTGGGCTGTGCGCCGTTTCCGACTTGATGAAGTCGCCGGGTTCGAGCGCCTGCACCACCTCAACGATGTCCTTCAGCGAATAGCCCAGAGCGCGGGCGCCCTCGACGGCGGTGCGCGTGATCTCCAGGGTTTCCACCTGCGCGAACTTCGCTTTGACCGCGGCCAAATTGTGATGCGGCTTACGCTTGATCGCCATCCCTAAATACACCTTCAAGGTTTATTTTTCAAGACCGCTGGAACGCCCGATCGCCAGATTCAGGCGGCAAGACGCTGTTCGTCATGGTGCTCCGAAGCGGGTTTCGGCGTGGCCGTGGCTTCCCGGAGGAACCGCGCCAGCGCGGCCTTGCGGGAATCGCGGTCGAGGGCATAGGCGGTCTGCTTGAACTCGATCCCGTCGAGCAGGCCCTGGATGTAGCCGGAGATGGTGTCGGCCGCCATGATGAGCGCCGTGTCAAGCGTATGGATGTATTTGCTCGTCACCGAGCCCTTGGAGTGGCCGACAAGGGCGGCGATCGTCACCTCGGTGAAGCCGAGATCGTTGGCGATGCTGGCGAAGCTGTGACGCAGCACATGCGGCGTGATGTCGGCCAGCGCCGTGCCCGCAAGAATCTTCTCCCAATGGTTCGGGAAGCTGCCGAAGGCGTTGTCGTCGCCCTGTCCGGGGAAGACATAGGTGCTGCCGTCATTCTCGGCGCGGCGGTTCTCCAGATACTCGACGACGGGCAAGCCGATCGGCCGGGTTGATTTGCCTTCCTTGCTGTCCTCCAGCCGCAGGCAGCTTGCGTCCATATCCGCCTCCGCCCACTTCAGCGCGATCATCTCGGTTCGGCGGCAACCCGTCAGCGCGATCTGCCGGATGATGTCCGCGGTCATCGCGTATTGCGGGTATTCGGCGACAGCGGTGTTCAGAATCTTGCCCAGGGTCCGATATTCCGCCTCGCTCAGCCGGCGGTCGCGCACATTGTCCTTGGGCTTGCGGATGCCGTGGGCCGGGTTGCTGGTGATGATCCCGGCATCCATCGCATAGGTGAGAATGCCGCCGAGCAGGCCCACAGTGCGCGTGGCGGTCCCCGCCCCGCCGCGCACGACCGACATTCCGCGCAGCTTCTTGGTCTTCGCCTTCACGGCGGTCTTGCCCGCCATGATGTCCTTGAGCACCCGGTTGATGTCGGCCTTGGTCAAATCCTGCACTCGGCGGGTGCCCACCAGCGGGATGATATGGCGATGAATCCTGCCGGTGTCGGAGATGATGGTCGTCGCCTTCTTGGGTCGGTTGCCCTTGCCCAGAATCAGGCCGGCGTCCAGATCGGCGAGGTAGAGTTGGCACAGCTCCTTGACGGTGATGGCCTTGCGGTCGAGCTGCCGTTCCTCGGCGGGGTTGTCGCCCTTGGCGATCCGGCCGAGCAGAATCTTCGCTTCCTGCCGCGCCATCTCATGCGTCCAGACGCCGTGCATCCCGATCGTGAAGCGGCGGCTGCGGCCCAGGGCGCGATATTGCACTAGGTAGCTGCGCTTGCCGGATGCAAAGATGCGGACGCCGAAGCCGGCGAGATCGTCGTCCCAGATGAAATAGTCCGCCTTGCGGATTTCGGCGGCCTCGATGACACGCTTGTTGAGCTTAGCCATGCTGCTTCTCCGGTCGGCCCCCCCTGCTTCCGCGGAAGCACCACGGAAGCAGTTGGGGTGGTTTCGTCGGTCTGCGCTAGGGTAGCGATTTCGGTGCCAGAGTCAAAATATCTTAGATAAATCAAATGGATATCGTAGATATGGACACCCCTAGCGCAGGGTGGCGAAAAGCAGGTTAAATTGCTCCGAAGGCGAAGGTCACAGGTTCGAATCCTGTCGGGTGCGCCAGTTTCTCTTAGCGAGCGTAGCGAGCTTAGAGAAACTGAGCGCCACCGAGCCCACGCAGTGGGCGAGTGGGCGCCAGACCGCCACTTCCGCGTAGCGAGCTTAGAGAAACTGAGCGCCACCGAGCCCACGCAGTGGGCGAGTGGGCGCCAGACCGTCACCTCCGCGCAGCGAGCTTAGAGAAACTGAGCGCCACCGAGGATCGCGCAGCGATCCGAGTGGGCAGCCAGTCAATCGCGCAGCGCGCTTAGAGAAACCGAGAGCTTCGAAGATCGCCTTCCGGGGAAGCGCAGTTCGTCGACTGGGTAAAGCCGGGCCAGCCGGTTGGCCGGCGTGGGGATGCGGTTCTCGGCGCCGGAACCTTCCCTTTTTTCATCCTTTGCTATAGTCGCTCCGAAGCGTTCACAGCGCGGCCCCATCTTGCTCTATCCGGCCCTGCCCATCGGTTTCGCACTGACCGCCGTGACCGCCGCCAGCGCCCTGGCGGCGCGGCGGCTGAGGCTGCCGCAGTCGATCGTGCTGGTACTGGTGGGGCTGCTGCTCAGCTTCATGCCTTTCGTGCCGAGGGTGGCGCTTCGCCCCGATCTGGTGCTGACCCTGCTGTTGCCGCCGCTGCTCTATTCGGCGGGCGTGGGCATGAGTTGGCGCGGCTTCCGCGCCCAGTTGCGGCCCATCCTGCAGCTCGCGGTGGGGCTGGTCGTGTTCACCACCATCGTCGTGGCATGGGTGGCCCATGCGCTGCTCGCCATGCCGCTGGCGGTCGCCCTGGTGCTGGGCGCGGTGGTATCGCCGCCGGACGCCGTCGCCCCCATGACAGTGGCGCGCCGCTATGCCCTGCCGCAGCGCGTGCTGACCATTCTGGAAGGCGAGGGGCTGGTGAACGACGCCACCGCCCTGATCCTGTTCAGTTTCGCGGTCACGGCCGTGGTCAGCGGGCAATTTTCATTGCTGGAAGCGGTGGTGCGCTTTTTCCTGATCGTGGCTGGGGAGCTTGCCTGGGGCTTGTTCATGGGCTGGACGGCCTTGGGGCTGCGCCGCCTGGCGCGCGAGACGCGCGTGGAGATGGTGATCGCGCTCCTGACGCCGTTTGCCGCCTTCTGGGTGCCGCACATATCGGGCGGCTCGGGCGTGGTCGCCACCGTCACCGCCGGGCTGTTCGTGAGCTGGAACGGGCCGCGCTTCATCTCGTCCGCGACCCGGCTGCAGGGCTTTTTCGTCTGGGACATGGTGGTTTACCTCATCGAGGGCGTGATCTTCCTTCTGATGGGATTGCAGGCGCGGGTGATCGCAGAGCGCCTGCCGCCGGGCGGATGGCAGCAGGTGGCGCTGGCCGCGGCGGCGGTTTGCGGCGCGGTGATCCTGGTGCGCTTCGCATGGGTTTTCGCAGGTGCCTGGCTGGCGCGTTATCTGCCGTTGGGATGGCGCGGTTCGGTTCCACCGTGGCGGCAGGTTTTCGTTATCGCCTTCACCGGCGTTCGGGGCGTGGTTTCGCTCGCGGCCGCCCTGTCCATCCCCTACATGGCTGCGGGCTCGCCCTTTCCCCAGCGCGACCTGCTGCTTCTGATCACCTTTGCGGTGATCCTGGTGACGCTGGTGGGTCAGGGGCTGGGCTTTGCGCCGCTGATCCGCGCGCTGGGGCTGGTGGAGGAGGGCCGCAAGGAAGCCGCCGAGGCCAAGACGCGCGAAGTGGCGGCGCGGGTGGCGGGCATCGATGCGGCGCTGGCGCGCCTGGACAAGCTGGAAGGGGCCGGCGCCTCGCCGCAGACGGTCGATGCGCTGCGCCGGCGCAACCAGGACCGGCGGGCCTATTTCGTCGCCGCCTGCGAAGACATTTCCGAAGGCAAAAGGGCGCTCGGCGCCACCGAACTGCAGTTGCGCTTTCTGGAAGCGGAGCGGGCCAGCATCGCCGACATCTATGACGCGGGCAAAATCGAGGACGATGCCCGCCGCCGCATCGAACGCGAGCTGGACCTGGAGGAAGCACGTCTGCGCCATGCCGCCGAAAGCGGCGCGGCGCGGATTTGACGCAAGCACAGGCCCGCCTCCCCCTTTGGCGCAAAGCGCCGCAAAGGGGGAGGTGGCTGTAGCGACTTAGGAGCGTGCGGCGTGATGTGCCGCACGCGACGACAGGAAGCGAAAGCCGGAGGGGTTCAAGAGGAGGGGGTTCAGGAAACGAGCTTCTTCGCCACCTGCGCCACGCGCTTGCCCTGGAACCGCCCCACCGCCAGTTCGGCCTCGCTCGGGCCCGCCGGCGGATTGCCCGAGATCACCGAAGCGCCATAGGGCGAGCCGGCGCCCGCGAACATCGCCGGGTCGGCATAGCCGGTGGGCACGATGATCAGGCCCAGATGCGCCATCGGATTGTAGAGCGAGATGACGGTGGATTCGTTGCCGCCATGCTGCTGGGCAGAGCCGGCAAAGGCGGATCCCACCTTGCCCACCAGCTTGCCCTGCGCCCACAGCGCGCCCAGCGAATCGATATAGGCCTTCAGCTCGGACGAGACCGAACCGAAGCGGGTGGGCGTGCCGAAGATGATGGCATCGGCCCACAGCGCGTCGTCGGCCGTGGGCGCCTCATATTGCGCGTTCATGGCGTCGGCGGAGTCCTTCCAGCCGGGCACCGCGGCGATGACGGTGGGGGACACGACCTCGCGCGCACGGCGCAGGCGCACCTCGGCTCCTTCGGCGCGGGCGCCTTCCGCCACGGCCTCGGCCAGCCGCAGGATGGTGCCGGAGCGGGAATAGAAGGGGATCAGGACTTTGGGCGCGGACATGGAAGCCTCTGGTGTTGAATCTCGGACTCGAAGATGGAGGCTGGCCGGCGTTCTGAAAATCAGGATAATATCGATCAACTTGTTCGAGAAAATTGAATGAAGCCGCAATCCCAGCCGCCAACCCTGGACCAGATCGTGGTCTTTCTGGCCGTTGTGGAGACGGGAAGCTTCGCGCAAGCGGCGCGCAAGCTGGGACGCGCCACATCGGTGGTCAGCTATGCCATCGCCAACCTGGAATCCCAGTTGGGCCTAAGCCTGTTTCAGCGGGCCGGCAGCCGCCGTCCCGAACTGACCGAGGCTGGACGCGCCATCCTGTCGGACACGCGCGGCATCGCCATGGCGCTGGACGGCCTTCTGGCCAAGGCGCGCGGCCTTACCGCGGGACTGGAAGCGGAAGTGGCGTTGGTGGTCGATGTGATGCTGCCGCCCGGCCGGCTGGTGAAGGCGCTGGGCGATTTCCGCCGCCGCTTCCCCACCGTGGCCCTGCGGCTGGAAGTGGAGACGTTGGGCGCGGTGACCGAGCGCGTACTGGCGGGACAGGCCGCTTTCGGCATCAGTGGTCCGCTGGAGATGGAGAGCGATCTTCTGGTGCGCGGGCCCGCCGGATCGGTGAAGCTGGTCGCGGTAGCCGCACCCGATCACCCGTTGGCCCTGATCGAAGGGGCGATCGGCGCGCATGCCGCGCGCGACCATGTCCAACTGGTCCTGAGCGACCGTTCACCGCTGACGGCGGGACGCGACTTCGGCGTCCTGTCGGTGAAGACCTGGCGGCTGGCCGACCTGGGCGCAAAGCATGCGCTGCTGCTGGCGGGACTGGGCTGGGGGAATATGCCGGGGTTCATGGTGCGCGAAGACATCCGCCGTGGACGGCTGGTGGAACTGAAGATCGAGGGTCCGGACGAGATCGACTATGCGCTGCACAGTGTAAGCCTGGCTGCTCATCCGCCGGGCCCTGCCGGCGCCTGGTTGATGCAGCGGCTGGCGGTCGGCGCGCGATCGACAACGGACAAAGAATCTCGCTGACGGAACGAAGAGGAGTCTCGCCCATTCCCGCGAAGGCGCGTAAGCTTTCGACCGCCTGATACCAACCATGGAGTGGATGACATGGCAGCGAGCAAGAAAAAGAAGAAGGCGGGAAAGCCGGCCAGGGCCGCAAAGTCCAAAGGCACGGCTTCCCGCAAAGCGGTGAAAAGCAAGGCGACGAAGAAGAAGACTTCCGCCCGCAAGGCCCCGGCCAGGAAGGCGGCGAAGAAGACGGCGCGGAAGGCCACGGCCAAGCGATCCGCAAAGGCTGTGGCGGCCAAGTCGGCAAGACGGCCTGCCGCCAAGGCGGGCGCCAGGACCAAGGCGCCCGCCAGGAAGAAGAAGGCACAGCAGATCGTGGGCGAAGGCGATTACGCCGCCACGCGCGCTTTCGATGCCGACCAGGCCAGGTTCGTGAAGCGCAACAAAGGGGCCATCCCCGAGATGGGCCGGCAGGCCGAGGCGGCGCTGGACGGACCGGAGGGCAGGGACCTGCGCGACGCCGAAGCCGAAGGGCTCGCGCGCTCCCGCGACACATTCTAGTCCGGCTCGCCGGAACGAAAGCGCCGCGCTCCCCGAACGACGCGCGGCGTTTTGTTTTTCGTGCCCCTTTGAGCTGAAGGGGCCTGCCCGCCCGGGCCTGTTTCGCATCCGGCGCGAAGTCGAGTGCGCAGCCAGGAGCGACCGGCGCCCGGAGCAGACGCGCAGCGGCGGCGCAGGGCATGTCCGGCGCGACCATCCATCAAGGGAAACCGCGCCACCCCCTATTTCGCATCCGGCGCGAAGTCGAGCGCGCAGCCATTGGTGCAATAGCGCAGGCCGGTCGGCTGGGGCCCGTCGGGAAAGATGTGCCCCAGATGGCCGCCACAACGGGCGCAATGGAATTCGGTGCGGACCATGCCGTGGCTGGTGTCGGTGCGGGTTTCCACCGCGCCGGGCAAGGTGTCGAAAAAGCTGGGCCAGCCGGTGCCGCTTTCGAACTTCATGCTGGCGTCGAAAAGCTGGGCGCCGCAGCCGGCGCACTGGAACTCGCCGGGGCGCTTTTCCTGGTTGAGGGGACTGGAGCCGGGGCGTTCGGTTCCGTGTTCCACCAGGATGCGGTGCTGCTCGGGGGTGAGCTGTCGCGGTTTGACGTTCATGATGACTCCTTTCTCTTCAACATACGCCGGAAGCCGCAAAAGGTTACGCGCCATGACACCCTCAGGCGGGTGCCTGCGCCAGCACCATTTTCAGCAGGTCGCTGAGCCGGCCGGTGTTGCCGACGCCAAACCCGCTGTCATAGATGACGTCGTCCACCTTCCAGCCGGCCCCGTCACGGGTCAAAACCAGTATGTCGTGCCAGCGCGCCGGCTTCTGGTTGGGGACGGTATGCGTCAACGTCACGGGGCAGCGCGCGCCGGCGGCATCGCCGCTGCAAGTGCCGACCTGCCAGCCTGTGGCGCCTTCGAAATTGGACGTGAAGATGTCGCCCTCGATCAAGGGGGGAGCCGCCCCCTTCACCTTGGCGTCGAAGCGGACCTGGGCCGCGCCGGCCTGATTCAACAGGCGGTTCAGCCTGGGTGACAGCACGGCGGAATAACGCATCCGCCCGGTGGCGTCGGGAAGGCCGCGGCCAAGCGCCCGATAGACATCGTAAAAGGCATTGGCCGCCGACTGCATGGCCGCATCGGCCCTGGCGGGCGCGATGGCGGCGGCCGACGCCAGCAGGAGCGCCATTGCCGGGGCAAGCCGCATCAGCCGCGCTGTTTCAGGCTGTCACGGATCTCGCGCAGCAGGAGGATGTCTTCGGGCGGGGGCGGCGCTTCGGCACTGGCGGCCGGCGGCGGCGCCTGCAACCTGTTGATGGTACGGATCAGCAGGAACAGGGCGATGGCGATCACCAGGAAATTGATCACCGCATTGACGAAGATGCCGTAATTGATGGTGACCGCGCCCGCCTTCTGGGCGTCGGCCAGGGTGGCGACGGCCGGGCCCTTGAGGGTGATGAAGAAATTGGAAAAGTCGATCCCGCCCATCAGAAGGCCGATCGGCGGCATGATCACATCCTTGACCAGCGAATTGACGATGCTGCCGAAAGCGGTGCCGATCACGACACCGACCGCCAGGTCGATGACGTTGCCCCGCATGGCGAATTTCTTGAATTCCTCGAACATGAGAATCCCCATCATGGGTCCCGGACGCGGGACAGAACCGCCTCAGGCTAATTCCGCCGGTCGCGCCCAACAAGCGGGCGCCGCCCGGTGCATTTGATAAAAAGCCCCGCCACAGCCAGGCCGGTCAGAGCGCCGATCGTGTTGGCGATAAAATCGCCGAACTCCGCATCCCGGCCCAGCAGGGCCTGCAGGATCTCCAGCAGCCCGCCCAGCGCGATCACGCCCAGGATGGCCCAGGCCAGGGACCGGCGAAGTCCGATCACCAGCGTCGCCATCGCGGCCAGGCCAAAATAGGCGGTGAAATGCTCCGCCTTGTCCCAGATGTGCTGGCTTATGGCCGGCGGATCGGGCGTCAGCTCGCCCCAGACGATCAAGGCCAAGCCGGGCCAGAACAGCCACGCGGCCAGTCGCCGCAAAACCCGCATCAAGGAAATCATCGCTGGTGTCAATCCGTCCGGCAGGAGGGGACCCTGTGCCGGGCCGCTATGGCAATTCGGAGGCGACAATAGAGCCGAAGTGCAGATTTGCCCCGCAAGACCCGTCGCGCCATCAGTTGCGGCATGGCGGAAGGACCAGGCAGACGCCGAATCCCTCCGCCGAGGATTCGAAGCGCAGTTCGCCTTCGATCTCGGCCGCCAGGCTGCGCATCACCCGAAAGCCCAGCCCTTGGGCCGCCGACGGATCGAGCCCGTCCGGCAGGCCCGCGCCATTGTCGTTGACCGACAGCCGCGGCCGCCCATCGTGGCCCACGCCGCAATCCACGCGGACGATCACAGCCGCGCCATCGGGATGGGCATATTTCATCGCATTGATGAACACCTCGCACAGGATCAGGAAGATGGGTTGCAGTTGGCGCGTCGGAACGACTGCGCCCTGGCCTGCATGAACGACCTCGATCCTTTGCTCGGCCGAACCCAGCGCCGAAACCAGCGCGCCGGTGATCGTCTTGAGATGCGGACTGAGGTCGGTCACGCCCTCGAACGACACCTGGGACAGCAGCCGGTGGAGCTGGCCGATGGTGTCGATGCGGGCGGCCACCGAATCCAGCAGCCGCCGGACCTCGCCGGGCTCGAAGAGGCGCGTTCCGCGCGCAACGCCGGCAGCCTGCATGTGCAACAGGCTGACCAGAAGGGCCAGGCTGTTGGCGATGCGGTGATGGGCCTCGGCGACCGTATCCCCGGCGCGTTCCACGCGGGGCGCCTCTGTGATGCACGCTTCCATGACGGGCCCTTTCTTCGGGCCATTATGCACCTGCCCCCCGCGCGTGCAACCATAAAATTGTAGTTATTACAATGGGTTATGTATGCAATAGGCGGTAATTACTCAAAAGGCGCTATTGCCTCAGGAACCTCATCGGAAGATAATTCGTTCCCGCGCGATAGAGCTGCGTCGATTGCCATCAGGTCATTGGAGTCATGCCCATGGTCGACCCCGACCGCGAACAACGCCTTCAAATCATGCTGACGAGACAAGAGCTTGAGGCGCTGGATAGCTGGCGCTTCACCGCCCGCATGCCCAGCCGGGCCGCCGCCGTGCGGGAATTGCTGAAGCGCGGTTTGTCATCCCATGGCTTCGAGTTTGTCGAGGCCGGCAGCCATTCCAGGGATTTTGGGGTCACGGGCCACTCCAGCAGTCATCCCACCCGCGCCCTGCGGGAGGGCAAGGACACCTGACGCCGGCCCGGCGGCCACGGCGAGGTGCTTGCTTTTTCCGCGATATTCCTCTTAAACGCGCCCCTTCCGGGCAGCCCGGCCGGACATGCCGTGGCCGCCCCGAATGCAACCCAGCCAAAACGGCTGAAAGGAAAGCGAAATGTCCAAACTGAAGACCAAATCGGGCGCCAAGAAGCGCTTCAAACTCACCGCCAAGGGCAAGATCAAGACTCACCAGGTCGGCAAGCGCCACCGGTTGATCAACAACTCGCCCGAGCGCACCCGCAATCTGCGCGGCATGGACACCCTGTCGGAGTCCGAGACCCGGCGCGTCAAGCGCTGGATGCCCTATGGCGGAGGTATCTGAGCCATGAGCCGTGCCCCCCGCGCCGTCGCGCGCCGCGCCCGCCGCAACAAGGTTCTGAACGCCGCCAAGGGCTTCCGCGGCCGCCGCAAGAACACGATCCGCACCGCCAATGCCGCGGTCGACCGGTCGATGCAGCACAACTATATCGGCCGCAAGGAAAAGAAGCGTAATTTCCGCGCCCTTTGGATTCAGCGCATCAACGCCGCCGTGCGCGAGCATGGCCTCACCTACAGCCGATTTATCGCCGGGCTCGCCAAGGCCCAGATCGATATCGACCGCAAGGTGCTGAGCGATCTCGCCATCCACGAGCCCGCCGCCTTCAAGGCTCTGGTGGATCAGGCGTCCAAAGCCTAAAGCCACCGGAGCGTAACGGGACCTTCGGGCCCCGCCATTCTCTTCGGGGTTTTCATGACCGACATCGCTTCGCTGCAATCGCAGATCCTGGCCGACATCGCCTCGGCCGGCGATGAAGCCGCGCTCGACGCCGTGCGCGTCGCGACCCTGGGCAAGAAAGGCAGCGTCAGCGCGCTCCTGGCCACCATGGGCAAGCTCTCGCCCGACGAGCGCAAGGTCCAGGGCCCCCTGTTCAACGGCCTTAAGGAGGCGGTCACCGGCGCCATCGCTGTCCGCAAGGCCGAACTGGTCGATGCGGCGCTGGAGGCGCGGCTGGCGGCCGAGACGGTGGATGTCACCCTGCCGCCGCCGCCGCGGAACAACGGCACGGTCCATCCCATTTCCCAGGTGCTGGACGAGATCACCGCCATCTTCGCCGACCTGGGCTTTGCGGTGGCGGAAGGCCCGGATGTCGAATTCGACGACTATAATTTCACCAGGCTGAACATCCCGCCCGATCATCCCGCGCGCCAGATGCAGGACACGTTCTATGTCTCGCCACAGGCGGACGGCAGCAGCCATGTCCTTCGCACCCACACTTCGCCGGTGCAGGTGCGCGCCATGCTGGCGGCCGGCAAGCCGCCGATCCGGGTGATCTCGCCCGGCCGCACCTATCGCGTCGATTCCGACGCCACCCACTCGCCCATGTTCCACCAGGTCGAGGCGCTGGTGGTCGATGAAGGCATCCATCTGGGCCACCTGAAATGGACGGTGGAGGAATTCTGCAAGGCGTTTTTCGAGATCGACCGGATCGAGTTGCGCGCCCGCCCCAGCTTCTTTCCCTTCACCGAGCCGTCGCTGGAATGGGACATGCGCTGCGACCGCTCCGTGCCCGGCCAGATCAAGTTCGGCGCCGGCAATGACTGGCTGGAGCTGGGCGGGTCGGGCATGGTCCACCGCAAGGTGCTGGAGAATTGCGGCTTCGATTCCAGGAAATATACCGGCTTTGCCTTCGGCTTCGGCCTGGACCGCATGGCGATGCTGAAATACGGCATGCCCGACATCCGCGGCTTTTTTGAAAGCGACCTGCGCTGGCTGCGCCATTACGGCTTCGCCGCGCTGGACATCCCGACTTTGGACGGAGGATTGAGCCGATGAGCATGCGCGCAACTCTTCCCCCTCCCCTCGCGGGAGGGGGCAAAATTGCCGCGCATGGCGCGACGATTTTGGGGGAGGGGGAATCCCGGACCTCAGACGCCCATGCTCGCGTCACGAACCCCCTCCCTCACGCGCTTCGCGCGTGCTCCCTCCCACAAGGGGAGGGAGGAATTGCGGCGAGTGCTACCTCATGAAGTTCACGTTGTCCTGGCTCAAAGAGCATCTCGACACCGACGCCATGCCCGACCAGATCGCCGGGCGGCTGACCGCCATCGGGCTGGAAGTGGAAAGCGTCACCGATCCGGGCGCGGCGCTGAAGGAATTCATCGTCGGCGAGATCGTCACCGCCGAAAAGCATCCCAATGCCGACCGCCTGCGCCTGTGCAGCGTGTCCACGGGGAGCGAAAAGCTTCAGATCGTCTGCGGCGCGCCCAACGCCCGCGCCGGCATCAAGGTGGTGCTGGCCAAGCCCGGCACCGTCATCCCCGCCACTGGCGAGGCGCTCAAGCTGGGCACCATCCGCGGCGTGGAATCGCGCGGCATGATGTGCAGCGCCCGCGAGCTGCTGCTGGGCGAGGATCATGACGGCATCATCGAGCTGAAGCCGGGCGCCGAAGTCGGCACGCCGGTCGTAAAGGCGCTGGAGGATGCGGGCCTTCTGTTCAACGACCCGTTGTTCGACGTTTCCATCACGCCCAACCGGGGCGATGCGGCCAGCGTGCTGGGCATCGCGCGCGACCTGGCCGCCAGTGGCCTGGGCACGCTGAAAACCGAAAAGGTGCCGCCGGTCGCCGGCACATTCCCCAGCCCGAAGACCATCACCCTGGATTTCGCGCCGCAGGACAGGAGCGCCTGCCCCATCTTCGCCGGGCGGCTGATCCGCGGCGTGAAAAACGGCCCCGCCCCCAAATGGGTGCAGGACCGGCTGAAAAGCGTGGGAATGAAATCCATCTCCGCCCTGGTCGATGCCACCAACCTGATCAGCCAGGACCGTGGCCGGCCGCTGCATGTGTTCGACGCCGACAAGCTGTCGGGCAACCTGCATGCCCGCATGGCCAGGCCGCACGAACAGGTGCTGGCGCTGGACGAACGCACCTATGTGCTGGACGAGCGGACCATCGTGATCGCCGACGACAGCTTCGCGCGCTCCATCGCCGGGGTCATGGGCGGGCTGGACACCGGCAGCTTCGACGACACGGTCAATGTGTTCATCGAAAGTGCATATTTCGATCCGGCGTACATCGCCCGCGCCGGCCGCAGGCTGGGCATCATCTCCGACGCGCGCTACCGTTTCGAGCGTGGCGTCGATCCGCAGCAGGTGCTGCCGGGTCTTGAGCTTTGCACCCGCTATATCCTGGAATGGTGCGGCGGCGAGGCGTCGGATGTGGTGATCGCCGGCGAACTGCCCCCGCCCCATGCGCCCATCGGCTTCGACCCGGCCTTCGTGACGCGGTTGGGCGGCATCGAGGTGCCGCGCGGCGAGACGATCCGCATCCTGCAATCGCTGGGCTTCGTGGTCGAGGATCATGGCGCTGAGCTTCAGGTGGTGCCGCCAAGCTGGCGCCATGACGTGGACGGCCCCGCCGACCTGGTGGAGGAAGTGGTCCGCATCCACGGCCTGGCCGATGTGCCCTCCACCCCGCTGGCGCGCGCCCATGCCGTCGCCGCGCCCGTTCTGTCGGGCCCGCAGCGGCGCAGCCGCGCCGCCCGCCGCGCCATCGCCGCGCGCGGTTTCAACGAATGTGTCAGCTTCTCCTTCATCGCCCGCAGCCATGCCGAATTGTTCGGCGGCGGCGATGCGGCGCGCCAACTGTCCAATCCGATCGCCTCCGACCTCGACGCGCTGCGCCCGGCCGTGCTGCCGGTGCTGCTGGCGGCGGCGGCGCGCAACGCCGCGCGCGGGCTTTCCCCCCAGGCGCTGTTCGAGATCGGCCCCGCCTTTGCCAGCGGCATGCCGGGCGAGCAGCAGACGGTCGCGACCGGCTTGCGCGTGGGCGCGGCCGAGCGCCACTGGCAAAAGAGCGGCGGCGAGACGGATGTCTTCGCGGCCAAGGCCGACATGCTGGCGGTTCTGGAAGCCGTCACGGGCGCGCCGATGACCGCGCCGGTCACCGACAAGGCACCCGGCTGGTATCACCCCGGCCGCAGCGGCTCCATCGCGCTGGGGCCAAAAGTCATCGCGCAATTCGGCGAAATTCATCCCCGCGTGCTGGCGGCCTTCGACCTGAAGGGGCCCGCCGCCGCTTTCGAGATTTTCCTGGACGCGATCCCCGCCGCCAAGGCGAAAGGGAAAGTCAGGCCGGTCTTCGTACCTTCGCCCTTCCAGGCCATCGAACGCGACTTCGCGTTTGTGGTCGAAAAGACGGTCCCGGCGGGTGACATCGTCAAGGCTGCGCGCCTGGCCGACCGCGCCCTGATCGACGCGGTGACGGTGTTCGATATCTATGAAGGCGCCGGCGTGCCGGAGGGTCACAAATCCGTGGCCGTCGCCGCGCGCCTGCAGCCGAAAGACAGGACGCTCACCGAGGCGGAGATCGACGCCATCGCCCAAAAGATCGTCGCGGGCGTCACCAAGGCGACGGGCGCGACACTTAGAAGTTAGGCATGGGACCGGCCATGGCGAGGGAACGGCTGGACTTCACGGCGAAGTCGGCTCTGGCGTTCGTGGTCGCCTTCGGCTTCGTCAGCCTGTTCGCCGACGCCACCTATGAGGGCATGCGCGGCATCAGCGGCCCCTTCCTGGCGCTGCTGGGCGCCAGTGGCGCGGTCGTGGGTCTTGTCGCCGGCGGTGGCGAACTGATCGGCTACCTGCTGCGCCTTTTGTCCGGGCGGCTGGCCGACCGCACCCGTGCCTATTGGACATTCACCATCGCCGGTTATGTGATCCAGATGGCGGCGGTGCCGCTGCTGGCCTTCGCCGGAAGCTGGCCGCTGGCCGCCCTGCTGATCGTGCTGGAGCGCGCGGGCAAGGCGGTGCGCAAGCCCACCGTCAGCTTCATGCTGAGCCGCGCGGGCAACCGGATCGGCCAGGGATGGGCCTTCGGACTGCATGAGGCGATGGACCAGGCGGGCGCCTGCGCGGGCCCGCTGATCGCGGCGCTGGTTCTGGCCGGGCATGGCGATTACCGCACCGCCTTTTTGTGGCTGGGCGTACCCGCCGCCCTGACCGTCGCGACCGTCATCGGCGTCAGGCTGCGCTTCGATGGCGCCGGCCATATTCCCCATCCGGTGCAAGAGGGAGCGCCGCCGCGTTTGCCCGGCGCCTTCTGGTTCTATCTGGCGGCGTCGGCGCTGGTGGGCTTCGGCTTCACCGACTATCCTCTGATCGCCTTTCACTTCGCCCGCCACGATGTCGTCTCCCCCACCTGGATTCCGGTCTTCTATGCGCTGGCGATGGGCATGGCCGGCCTGTCCGCGCTGGTGTTCGGCCGCTGGTATGACAGGCGGGGCCTCAAGGTCCTGGTGCCCGGTCTTCTGCTCGGCCTCGTGGTGACACCGCTGTCCTTCCTGGGCGGCGCGGCGATGGGGCTGGCGGGCGTGCTGCTGTGGGGCGCTTCACTGGGCGTGCATGAGGCGGTGATGGATGCCGCCATCGCGGGCTTCGTGCCCGAACAAGGCCGCGCCCAGGGTTTCGGTCTTTTCTCCGCGCTCTACGGAATCGCCTGGTTCGCCGGCAGCGCGCTGATGGGCCTTCTTTATGACCGTTCCATCGCGATGATGGTGGCGGTTTCGGTCGCCGCCACGCTGCTGGCCTTCATCCCGCTGGCGCGGGCGATGAAAGCGCGGCCGCCAGCAGCTTAGGCGCCGCGCCGAACTCCGCCATCAGCTTCTCGAATTCCGCGCGCGCGCGCGGATTCGACCGCTGGTGGCGCTCGGCGAAGATGAACTCGTTCTTCTGGGTGTGCTCGAAGCCGGTGAATTCGGTCACCCGCACCTTGTAGCCATGCGCTTCCAGATACAGGCCGCGCAACACATTGGTCAGGTGCGAACCGAATTCGCGCCGCTGGACGGGGTGGCGCCAGAGCTGGTCCAGCGGTCCCTTCCGCGTTTCAAGCTGGCGCGAAACTTCCGCCTGGCAGCAGGGCACCAGCGCCACGAACCTGGCCTCGTGCCGGAGCGCGAATCCGATCGCTTCGTCGGTTGCGGTATCGCAGGCATGCAGGGCGGTGACGATGTCGACCGGCCTGATGGCCGCATCTGCGATGCGCCCTTCCACGAAATCCATGCGATCGAAGCCGCTTTCGGCGGCGATGGCGCGCGCGGTTTCGATCAGCTCGGGCCGGCTCTCCACCGCCGCCACCCGCCCGCGGCCCGCAGGCCCGAAATAGAGGTCATAGAGAATGAACCCCAGATAGGACTTGCCCGCCCCCAGATCGGCCAGCACCGGCTGGTCCTTCCCGGCCAGGGCGGCGTCGATGGCCGGGCGGATCAGCTGGGCCAGGTGCTGGACCTGTTTCAGCTTGCGGCGGCTGTCGGCGTTCAGCCCGCCCTGCCGGGTCAGGATGTGCAACGCCTTCAGGAGCGGAACCGACTGGCCGGGCCACAGGTCCGAAAGGGGGTTCCGGATCTTTTTCATTGGTCGCTCCGGCTCTCGCCGACGCTCCTGCGGACGGTGGGACATGCCATCTTATAGCCCGGAACACCCAAGGATTTACGCCTGAAATTCGCCTGTTGGAGGTGGGGGCGCAAACTGCTAAAGCCCAGCCAAATGGCCTCAAGCAGCGAAACGGTAGGCCAAGGGAAAAAATGGCCGAGCTTTCCAACATCCGCAACTTTTCCATCGTCGCCCATATCGACCATGGCAAG
Organism: Hyphomicrobiales bacterium; assembly: GCA_040255825.1. Taxonomy (GTDB): domain Bacteria; phylum Pseudomonadota; class Alphaproteobacteria; order Micropepsales; family Micropepsaceae; genus Rhizomicrobium. The sequence goes on from JBDZVS010000002.1 coordinate 290,023, forward strand.
TCCACCCTGGCCGACCGGCTGATCCAGCTTACCGGCACCCTGTCGTCGCGCGAGATGACCAACCAGGTGCTGGATTCCATGGACATCGAGCGCGAGCGCGGCATCACCATCAAGGCCCAGACCGTGCGGCTGGAATACAAGGCCCAGGACGGCCAGACCTATATCCTGAACCTGATGGACACGCCCGGCCATGTCGATTTCGGCTATGAGGTGTCGCGCTGCCTGGCCGCCTGTGAAGGCGCGCTGCTGGTGGTGGACGCAAGCCAGGGCGTCGAGGCCCAGACCCTGGCCAACGTGTATCAGGCGATCGACGCGGGGCTGGAGATCGTGCCGGTCCTCAACAAGATCGACCTGCCCGCAGCCGAGCCCGACCGCGTCAAGACCCAGATCGAGGACGTGATCGGCATCGATGCCTCCGAAGCGGTGCCGATCAGCGCCAAGACGGGCGTGGGCATCGACCTGGTGCTGGAAGCGATCGTCACGCGGCTTCCCGCGCCCAAGGGCGAACTGGCCGCGCCCCTGAAAGCCTTGCTGATCGATTCCTATTACGACGCCTATCTGGGCGTGGTGGTGCTGGTGCGCATCATCGACGGCGAGCTGAAGAAGGGCCAGAAGATCCGCATGATGGCGACCGATGCGGTCTATCAGGTGGAGCAGATCGGCGTCTTCAAGCCCAAGAAGGTGCCGGTGGAAAAACTTGGTCCCGGCGAGGTCGGCTACATCACCGCCCAGATCAAGCAGGTGGCCGACACCAAGGTCGGCGACACCATCACCGACGAGCGCAAGGGCGTCACCGAACCCCTGCCCGGCTTCAAGCCGGCGCAGCAGGTGGTGTTCTGCGGGCTGTTCCCGGTCGATGCCGCCCAGTTCGACGACCTGCGCGAGGCGCTGGGCAAGCTGCACCTCAACGACGCCAGCTTCACCTATGAGACCGAATCCAGCGCCGCGCTGGGCTTCGGCTTCCGCTGCGGTTTTCTGGGCCTGCTGCACCTTGAGATCGTGCGCGAGCGGCTGGAGCGCGAGTTCAACCTGGACCTGATCACCACCGCGCCCAGCGTGATCTATCATATCTATCTCAACAACGGCGAGATGAAGGAACTGCACAATCCCGCCGACATGCCCGATCCCAACCATATCGACCGCATCGAAGAGCCGTGGATCAAGGCGACGATCCTGGTGCCGGACGAATATCTGGGCAGCGTGCTGAAGCTGTGCGAGGACCGGCGCGGCCGCCAGGTGGAGCTGACCTATGCCGGCAGCCGCGCCATGGTGGTCTATCAGTTGCCCCTGAACGAAGTGGTGTTCGATTTCTATGACCGGCTGAAGTCGGTGTCGCGCGGCTATGCCAGCTTCGACTATCACATCGAGAAGTATGAGGAAGGCGACCTGGTGAAGATGTCGATCCTGGTCAATGACGATCCGGTCGATGCCCTGTCCATGATCGTCAACCGCCAGCGCGCCGAAGGCCGCGGCCGCGCCATGTGCGAGAAGCTGAAAGAGCTGATCCCGCGCCACATGTTCAAGATTCCGATCCAGGCCGCCATCGGCGGCAAGGTGATCGCGCGCGAAACCCTGTCGGCCCTGCGCAAGGACGTCACCGCCAAATGCTATGGCGGCGACATCTCGCGCAAGCGCAAGCTGCTGGACAAGCAGAAAGAGGGCAAAAAGAAGATGCGCCAGTTCGGCAAGGTCGACATCCCCCAGGAAGCCTTCATCGCCGCCCTGAAGATGGACGACAATTAATCCTCAGGTGCGTTGGAATTTTTGCCGCATATGCCAATCGAGGTATGGGCGATGGGCTGGCTCAATGCCCGCAATCTTCAAGGGCTTGGCTAGACCAAGCCTCTCAACTACCTCGGGGGACAATTTCGGCGAGACTTGTACGACTCCGTTTTGATTGATGGCTATAAGGCCCGCGTCGAAAGCCGCGTCCAAATGCGCCGCTAAAAGCAGTCCATTATAAACGTCAAGCCGCTCACGACCGTCAGCGCATTTCGACCAATCTTTGGCGTGGCCCGCCCTCAATAGTTCCGGCATCGTCGCCGGCCTTACCGGCTTTGTGCGACATAAACCGCCACGGTTCTTTCGCACTTCCGCTTTTCCTAAAGTTGCTGATCATGCGAAGAATTTTTGCGTGCGGCCATTCCTTGGGATTCCATAGCAGGACATAACTGGGCATTATTATGCCGCCTTCCGCTTTGGCAGCTTCCTGATCTCCGCGCCCTTTTCGCGCTCGGCCAGGCGCAGTTCGTAAAGCTTCTGAAGATTCAACCACATCTCGGCACTAGTGCCGAACCAGTGACCCAGGCGCAGCGCCGTATCGGCGGTGATGGCGCGCTTTTCGCTCAGAATGCCCGTGATCCGGTTGGTGGGCACATGAATCTGCCGCGCGAACTCGGCCGCGCTGAGGCCAAGTTCATCCAGGGCCTCGTGCAGATGTTCCCCCGGATGGATAGGTGTACGTGCCATGTCGCACCTCAATGATAATCCACGATGTCGACCTCGTCCGGTCCCGCGGCACCGGCGTCCCAGCGAAAGCAGATGCGCCACTGGTCGTTAATACGCACGCTCCATCGTCCGGCCCGGTCCCCCTTAAGCTTTTCCAGACGATGGCCGGGGAAGTTCGCCACGTCCGCCAAAGTGAGAGCAGCATCCAGGCGATCCAGCACACGTTCCGCCTGCCGCCGAAACGGCTCAAACGCCTTGACCCGCTCGCCACGTGCAAACCGCTCCATCCGCGCATTGCGATAGCTTCGGATCATGCTCATTGGTAGCACTCATTATGCATTACGTCAAGCGTATCACGTCCCATTAAACATGTCTGTTAACCGCAATCAGGGCCGCAGCGTGATCTTGGGCCGGGCCTGCGCTAGCGGTTGGCGATGCGCTTTTCCTTTCGACGCGCGGGCGCGGCCCGCTGGATCGATACCCCGGATTTCGCCTGGGTCCCGGACGAGCCGTTCGCCCTCATCCCGGACAATGATACCGGACCGGGCGCGGTCATCATCATCCCGCCACCGGCATCGGATGAACCGGAGAATGCCGCGCCCGCCGAGGCGCCCGAGCCAGCGCAAACCTCGCAGGCGGAAATGCCCGACCTGGGCGACCTGGAGATTTTCCCCGCCGCCCTGGAACTGCCTTTTGTCCCGCCCGAGGAAGCCGCGACGACAAGCGCGGACGAGCCCGCCGCACCCGAGCCGTTACAACCGCAGAAGAAGAAACCAGCCCCGCCGCAGGTCGAGCCCGATCCTGGACCGGCTGCCCACCCGGCCGAATCCGATGGCGTGCTTGGCGGGTTTTCACCCGCCGCGGAATCGTTTTTCACCATCCCATCGCGGCAGCAGAAAGCCGAACGACCCGAAGAACACCGCGCCGACGCCGCGAACGGCGAGCGGCAGGAGCAGCCAACGACCGTCTCGCCACCCTGGCATGCGCCACGCCGGTTGGTCCTGCCGTCCCGGCTTCTGTGGTGCCGCCTGGCCATCGGCCTCGCACAGGGGTTGGGCCTTTGCTTCCTGACTCTCGGCCGTGACGCGGGCAATCCGGTAGGCGCGCTGTTGCCGGCGCTGTCACTGGTGGTGTCGCTGGCGCCGCTGGTGCTGCTGGAAGGGCTGGGCGACATGGCGCTGGCGCCGCTGCTCTGTTGGACGGCCGCCATCGGCGCCGCCCTGTTCGGCCTGGGTCTTGCGCACCAATCGCCCAATCCGGGCGATTCCGGGTGGACCTTGCTTCTCCTGGCCGGGCTTGTCGTATTTATCGCCCAGGCGCTGATGCGCCACTGGATGAGGCGAAGCGGGCGCGGCTATCGCGCCCTCTTTCTATCGACATGGTCGCTGGCCGCGCGCGTGACGGCCTGGGTGGTCGCCACCGGCGCCATATGGGCATTCCTGGCCACGCTGACCATGCTGGCCGGTTGGCCGCGCTTCGCCGGTCTTCACATCGCTTTCGCGCCCACGCTGCTGATCACGCCGCTGATGGGCCTGGGCGGCGCTTTGGCGATGCACCGCACAGCCGGGCACGCCAGCCTGATGCGCCGCACGCGCGGACTTCTGCTGGCGGTCGCCACCGCGATGCTGCCGCTGATGGTGGGCGTGGGCCTGGTGTTTCTGGCCGCTGATGTCCTGCGCTGGCGGGTGCCCGCCGCCATGCTGCTGGCGGGCGCGCTGTTTCTGGTGATCGGCATCAATGCCTCCTATCGCGGGCAAGGCGCGCGCGGCCGCGCACGCCGCTGGCTGGAATTCGCCGCCGCGCTGCTGGTCGCGGTCCTGACTGCGCTGGCGGCGGTAGCGCTGGCGGCGCGCATCGGCCAGCATGGCTGGACGGCGCCGCGGGTCTATGCGGCAGCGGCGACCCTGGTGCTGGCCGGTTATGGCGTTCTTTATGGCGGCGCCGCCTTTGCCTCCATCGCCGGAGGCCGCTGGATGGAGCGGATCGAGCCCGCCAATTCCATCATGGCTGCGGTCGTGATCGCTGCCGCGGCCGCGCTCATCACCCTGGCCGATCCCGCCCGCGTCGCGCCCGAAGGCCATGCCGCACAGCGCGGCGGTGATACCGCCGTAAGCCTGCCCATGGCGCCTTCGCCCCGCTAGATCATGCGGGCAAGCGGTTCCCCTGCCGGGCCGCCATGCGGCGGCGGACTTGGACAGCGGGTCCGCAAGCCGCTATGAAGCCCGCGCTTTCCGCGAGGCCCGGCCATTTCCAGCAAGCCCGTCACCGCCCTGATTGATTACGGCTCCGGCAACCTGGCCAGCGCCGCCAAGGCGCTGGCGCATGCCGCCGACGGCCGTGCCGAGATCGTCACCACCGCCGATCCCGATGTCGTTCTGGCGGCCGAGCGCGTCGTACTGCCCGGCGTGGGCGCTTTTGCCGACTGCATGAGGGGCCTGACGGCGGTGCCCGGAATGACCCAGGCGCTGCGCGAAAAGGTGCTGAAAAAGGGCGCGCCCTTTCTGGGCATCTGCGTGGGGATGCAGCTTCTGGCCACCGAGGGCGTGGAGTTCGGCCGCCATGCCGGCCTGGGCTGGATCGCCGGCCAGGTGGTCAGGATCGCGCCATCCGATCCTTCCCTGAAGATTCCGCACATGGGCTGGAACGTCCTGAATGTGGTGCAGGGCCATCCGCTGCTCAAAGAGATCGACAGCGGCGCGCATGCCTATTTCGTTCACAGTTTCGAATTCAAGCCCACGCTGCCCGAAGACCTGATCGCCACCACCGATTATGGCGGCCCGCTGACGGCTGTCGTCGGCAACGAGAACATCGTGGGCACGCAGTTCCATCCGGAAAAGAGCCAGGCCGTGGGCCTGAAGATCCTGTCCAACTTTCTGTCGTGGCGTCCCTGATGATCCTGTTTCCCGCCATCGACCTGAAGGACGGCGCCTGCGTGCGCCTGAAGAAGGGCGTGATGGAAAACGCCACCGTCTTCAACACCGATCCGGCCGCGCAGGCGCGCACCTTCAAGGATCAGGGCTTTCAGTGGCTGCATTGCGTCGATCTCAACGGCGCCTTCGCCGGCCACAGCGCCAATGCCGACGCCATCACATCCATCCGCGCCGCCATCGACCTGCCGATCCAGCTGGGCGGCGGCATCCGCGACATGGCGGCGGTCGAGTTCTGGCTGGCGGCCGGCATCACCCGCGTCATCCTGGGCACCGCCGCGCTGACCGATCCGGATCTTGTGAAAGCGGCCGCCCGCGCCTTTCCCGGCCGCATCGTGGTGGGCGCCGACGCCAGGGGCGGCAGGATCGCCACCCAGGGCTGGGCCGAGGTCAGCGAACTGACCCCGGTGGAGTTGGGCAAGCGTTTCGAGGACGCCGGGGTTGCCGCCATCCTGTTCACCGACATCGATGGCGACGGGCTGCTGGGGGGCGTCAATGTCGCGGCGACCGCCGCCCTGGCCCGCGCCCTGTCGATCCCGGTCATCGCTTCGGGCGGGGTCGGCTCCAATGCCGACATCCAGGCCCTGGTCGGGGCGGACGAGCCGGGCATCGCAGGCGTGGTGGTGGGCCGGGCGCTCTATGACGGGCGGATCGATATCCCCGCCGCGCTAAAGCTGGCCAGGGGTTAGCGGCCTCACGCTTCGACAAGCTCACCCTTCGACAAGCTCAGGGTGAGGATTGTTTCCAATACCCATCATGGCCGCCGGGACTACGCGAAGCGTGGCCCGAAGGTAAACTTCACGAGGCGGCCATCCAACTTCTTGCCTGCAAAGTTGGATGGGCGGATCAAGTCCGCCCATGGTGAATTATCAGGGCCGGTTGAGCCGCCGCACGATCTCGTCGAGCTGTTCCAGGCTGGAATAGGCGATCTTGACCGCGCCTTTATCCCCGGATTTGCTCACACTGTGGGTAATCTGCGTTTTCAGGCCCAGGGCGTCGGAAAGGCTGGTTTCCAGCGCCGTGATGTTGGGGTCGCGATAAGGTTTTCCACCGGGATGCTTTCTGGCGTCCGATTTCCGTTCGGCCTCACGCACCGTCGTGTCGCGCGTGAGGAATTCCTGGGCCAGGGCCTCAGGATCGGGCACACCCAGAAGGGCACGCGCGTGCCCCGCCGTAAGCCGCCCATCCCGCACCATGTCCTTGACGGAATCCGGCAGCTTCAGGAGGCGGATGGTGTTGGCCACATGGCTGCGGCTTTTGCCGATTTCCCGCGCGACCTCTTCCTGTGTGCGGCCGAACTGCTCGATGAGCTCCAGATAGGCCGCGGCTTCCTCGATGGCGTTCAGATCGGCGCGCTGGACGTTCTCGACGATGGCGATTTCCAGCGCCTCCCGGTCGGCCATCTCGCGGATCACCACCGGCACGTCATGCAGCTTGGCGAGCTGGGCGGCGCGCCAGCGCCGTTCGCCCGCCACGATCTCGTAACGGTCGGGGCCGATCGGGCGCACCAGGATGGGCGACAGAACGCCGACCTCTTTGATCGAAGCCGCCAGACTGTGCAGCGGCTCCGCATCGAACGTCTTGCGCGGCTGGTATTTGCCGGGTTGCAGGAAGGCGACGGGCAAGGTGCGCGTGTCTTTCGCGCGCGCCGGCTCGCCCTTCACCGCGGCGGCCTCATCGCCGATCAGCGCCGAAAGGCCGCGGCCCAGGCCGCGCGGACGATCGTGATTGGGCGGGTTCATGCCGCGACCCGCAGGCGTTCGCGCTGGATCAGTTCGCCCGCCAGCTTGATATAGGCCTGGCTGCCGGGACAGCGCAGATCATAGACCAGCGCCGGCACGCCGTGGCTGGGCGCTTCGGAAATGCGCACATTGCGCGGAATGACGGTGGCATAGACCTTTTCGCCCAGCGTCTCGCGGACGTCGGCGGCCACCTGGTCGGACAGCTTGTTGCGCTTGTCGAACATGGTCAGCACGATGCCCTGCATCTCCAGCGACGGGTTGAGCCTGTCGCGCACCAGATCGATCGTCTTCATCAACTGGCTGAGACCCTCCAGCGCGAAGAACTCGCACTGAAGCGGCACCAGCACCGCGTCCGCCGCCGCCATCGCATTCAACGTCAGCAATGTCAGCGAAGGGGGACAGTCGATCAGCACATAGGAGAAGCCATTCGCTCCGGTGTCTTCGGGCGCCTCCGCCGGCGCTTCATTATTCGTGGTCGCTCCGGCTCGCGCCGACACTCCGTACACGGAATAATCTTCCAGCGCGTCCTTCAGCACGAAATTGCGCCGCGCCATGTCGGCCAGCTCCAGCTCGGCGCCCGACAGATCGACCGTGGCCGGCACCAGCGCCAGGCCCGGAATACGAGTGGGGACGATGGCCTCCGCCAGCGTCGCCTGGCCGGTCAGCACTTCATAGGTGGTGATGGCGCGGTCCTGGCGGTGGACGCCCAGCCCGGTCGAGGCGTTGCCCTGGGGGTCGATGTCGATCACCAGCGTCGGCTCGCCGATGGCGGCCAGGGCGGTACCCAGATTGATGGCGGTGGTGGTCTTACCGACGCCGCCTTTCTGGTTGGCGACGACCAGGACGCGGGGCTTTTTGCGGGGCAGGGTCATGGGGCTCGAGCTCTCTCAGTTCCAGTATAGCACCCGAAGGACCGGAAAGGCTTGGGAACCGGGAGGCCTTCATGCTCCAATATTTATGGGCTTCGGTCAATTCCTGCCCCAGATTTTGCCCCTTCAGGAACAAGCAAACGGTGTTCGGACCTGTGAATCGATGGGCATAGCCCAGCAGCTTCGGTAACGGCGCGCAGGCGCGGGAGGTTACGACGTCAAACCGCCGGGGCGGAACCTCCTCCATCCGGGCGTTGACCACCTCAACGCTGGCCAGCCCCATCCGCCCGGCGGCGGCGATCAGAAAGGCGCATTTCTTTGCGGTGGCCTCGAACAGGGTGACCTTCAGCCGGTCGCGCAACAGGCAGGCCAGAACCAGACCGGGGAACCCGGCCCCGGAGCCCAGATCGGCCAGTGTTCCGGCGCTTTCCGGGATATGGGCGACCAATTGGGCACTGTCCCACATGTGCCGCCGCCACAGGTCGTCCAGACTGGCGCGGGAAACCAGGTTATGCCGGCTGTTCCAGTCCGCCAGCAGGCCGGCATAAGCCGCCAGCGCGCTCAATGTTTTTCGTGAAACATTGGCAGCGGCGGCGAATTCCTCGGGCCCGAACGCCTCAGGCACGGCGCTTTTCCGCCTTTTGGCCTTTCATATGGGCCAGGATCAGGGTCAGCGCCGCCGGAGTCATGCCCTCGATGCGGGAGGCCTGTCCAAGGGTGGCCGGGCGTATGCGCTCCAGCTTCTGCCGGACTTCGTTGGAAAGGCCCGCCACGGCCCCATAATCCAGTCCCGCGGGCAGGGCGCGGGCCTCATCCCGGCGAAAGGCGACGATGTCGGCGTCCTGCCGGTCCAGATAGCCGGCATATTGGGCATCGATCTCCAACTGCTCGACCACATCGGGGGCAAAGCCCGCCAGTTCCGGCCAGATACGGGCGAGGGTGGCGAAATCCGCCATTGACAGCAGATCCAGCGCCGAACGGCGGACCCCGTCCTGCCGCACAGCGATGCCGTGGCGGGCCGCCTCGTTAGGAGTCAGGGACAGGGCTGCCAATGTTTTTCGTGAAACATTCAGCCGCGCCATCTTGCCGGCGAACCCCTCGGCACGCGCCCGACCCACGATCCCGCCATCTCGCCCCAGCCCGGTCAGCCGTTGGTCGGCATTGTCGGCGCGCAGGGTCAGACGATACTCGGCCCGGCTGGTGAACATGCGATAGGGCTCGCTGACGCCCTTGGTCACCAGGTCGTCGATCATCACCCCGACATAAGCCTGGGCCCGCTCCAGAATGACGGGGTCGTGGCCACCCACGGCCCGGGCAGCGTTCCAACCCGCCATCAGCCCTTGCGCGGCGGCTTCCTCATAGCCGGTGGTGCCGTTGATCTGACCGGCCAGGTACAGCCCCGGCACCCGCTTGACCTCCAGCGCCGGGGTCAGCTCGCGCGGATCGACATAGTCGTATTCGATGGCATAGCCCGGGCGGCGCACCACCACCGTCTCCAGTCCCGGAATGGTCGCCAGCAGGGCATGCTGAACATCCTGGGGCAGGGAGGTGGAAATGCCGTTGGGATAGACGGTGTCGTCATTAAGTCCTTCTGACTCCAAGAAAATCTGGTGCGATTCCTTGTCGGCGAAGCGGCTGACCTTGTCCTCGATGGAGGGGCAATAGCGCGGCCCGGTGCTGGCGATCTGGCCGGAATACATCGGCGCCCGGTGCAGGTTGGCGCGGATGATGGCGTGGGTTTCCAGGGTGGTGCGGGTGATGCCGCACTGGATCTGGGGCGTGGTGATCGCCGTGGTCAGGAACGAGAAAGGCTGGGGCGGGTCATCGCCCGGCTGCATTTCCAGCCGCTCCCACCGGATGGTGCGTCCGTCCAGCCGTGGCGGGGTGCCGGTCTTCAGGCGCCCCATGCTCAGGCCCAGGCCATAAAGCGTGCGCGACAGACCGATGGACGGGGCTTCCACGCCGTCTCCAACTTTCATGCGGCCCGCCGGAATTTGTGTCTCGCCGATATGGATCAGGCCATTCAGGAATGTGCCGGTGGTCAGCACCACCTTGTCGCAGGCGATGCTTTCGCCGTCCGCCGTCACCACCCCCGCGACGATTCTGTCCTTTAAAATCAGGTCTTCGGCGGGGGCTTCACGGATTTCAAGCCCGTCGATCCCACGCAGCATCCGCTGCATCGCCTGTCGGTAAAGCGCGCGGTCGGCCTGGGCGCGCGGACCCCGAACGGCTGGCCCCTTGCGCCGGTTCAGCAGGCGGAACTGGATGCCCGCCGCATCGGCCACACGGCCCATCAGCCCGTCCAGCGCATCGATCTCGCGCACCAGATGGCCCTTACCCACGCCGCCGATAGCCGGATTGCAGGACATCTCGCCCACCGTATCGAAGCGGTGGGTCAGCAGCAGGGTTTTCGCGCCAAAGCGCGCCGCCGCCGCCGCCGCCTCGCAGCCGGCATGGCCGCCGCCGATCACGATGACGTCATAGGCCTTCATGCGCGGGCTCTTACGCGCGCGAGCCCTTGTCCACAAGTCACTTGGCCACAACTCACTTGCCGATGCAGAAATCGCGGAAGACGCTATCAAGAACCTCCTCGACATCGACCCGGCCGGTGATGCGGCCGATGGCCCGCACGGCAAGCCGCAGGTCCTCGGCCAGCAGCTCGGGCCGTTCGGCCGGGGCGGCCAGGCCGTGGCGCAGGGCCTCGGCGGCTTCCGTCAGGGCGGCGCGGTGACGCGGGCGGGTGAGGGCAGGGGCGTCGCTTTCCAGCTTCTCCCGCACCTTCCGCTGCAACAGCGCCAGCAGCGCGGCCAGGCCCTCCCCCGTCTTCAGCGAGATGCAAAGTCCGTCCCGCCGAAATCCCAGGTCGGCCTTGTTCCACACCACCAGGACCGGCGGGGGCAAATCATCCGGCAGCCCGGCGCGCGGATCGTCCAAACTCCCGTCCAGCAGCAGCAGGGTCATGCCCCCCGCCGCATGGGCGAGCGCCCGGCGCACCCCCTCGGCCTCGATCGGCTCCTGGGTCTGGCGCACCCCCGCCGTGTCCGCCACCAGCAGCAGATAGCCGCCCAGGTCCAGCCGCGCTTCCACCACATCGCGGGTGGTGCCGGGCACATCCGTCACAATGGCCACCGGCCGCCGTGTCAAGGCGTTGATAAGGCTGGATTTTCCGGCATTCGGCGGCCCCAATATGGTCAGCCTCAGGCCCTCGCGCAGGCTCTCGCCCCGCGCCCCGTCGTCCGTATGTCCCTGAATTTCCTTCAGGATTCCCCCAGCCGCGACGCGGGCAGCGGCGAATTCCGCCTCGCCCACCCCGTCGTCGGAAAAGTCGATGGCCGCCTCCGCCCGGCCCAGCGCCGCGATCAGGCCCGCCCGCCAGCCTTCATACAAGTCAGCAAGCGCCCCGTCGTGTTGGCGCAGCGCCTGGCGCCGCTGGGCCTCGGTTTCCGCATCCACCAGGTCGGCGACCGCCTCGGCCCGGGTCAGGTCCAGCTTGCCGTTCTCCACCGCGCGGCGGGAAAATTCCCCCGGCTCGGCGGGTTTCAGGCCCATATCTTCGAAGGCCGCGAACAGCGCCTGGCGCACCGCCCGCCCACCATGGATGTGAAACTCAGCACAATCCTCGCCAGTGAAGCTGGCCGGGGCGGGGAACCACAGCACGATCGCTTCGTCGATCGCCTCCCCCCGCCAGGACAGGCGGCGCAACACGGCCCGACGGGCGTGCGGCAAACCGCCTGCAAGCGCAGCCAGCGCAGCGCCCGCATCCGGCCCGCTGACACGCACCACCGCCACTCCGGCGCGGCCCGGCGCGCTGGAAAGCGCATAAATCGTGGCGTTCATGGCCGGCCTTATAGCAGACCGCTACCGGCCGTCCTTTTTATCGGTCCTTTGGCCGGCCATCGCCGAAGCACTGTCCCACAGCGCTTTCTGGAATTTCTGGAAGGCGTCGATCCCGGCCGTCTCGCCATAAAGCTGGGGCATCCAGGCCCGCATCATGCCCTCCGGGTCGCCGGCATCGAAGGCCGCCTTCATGCGGGTTTGCATCTGCTCCATCATCTCCCGCTGCAGCGGCGCCACGTCCGGCAGCCCCAGAAAGGCGCGCGCTTCCTCGGGAGTCATATCGACCGTGATGTTCACCTTCATGGCAGCACCTGTCATTGTGGTTCCGCCGGGCTTTCGGGACCATGGATTTCGGGCTAAGTAACCCGGCCCTGAAAACATCCAAGACGCATGGTTTTTGCGGATGACCCCGCCGGCCGGCGCCAACCGGGATTCGACGATGAGCCTTTCCGCCGCGACCAGCCCCTATATTCTCCAGCACAAGGACAACCCCGTCCAGTGGCGGGTCTGGGGCAAGGATGCCCTGGCCGAGGCCGCGGAACAGGGCAAGCCCATTTTCCTGTCCGTCGGCTTCATGGGCTGCCACTGGTGCCACCTGATGAACCGGGAAAGCTTTTCGGACCCAGCCATCGCCGCCGCGATCAACACCCATTTCATTCCCGTGATCGTCGACCGGGAAGAGCGCCCCGACCTGGACCAGATCTACCAGATCGCCGCCCAGAACATGGGCCACCAGGGCGGCTGGCCGCTGTCCATGTTCCTGCGCCCGGACGGCGTGCCCTATTTCGTCAGCGGCTACCATCCCAAGGAGGAACGCACCGGCCTGATCTCGGCCGCCAAGCTGTTCGAGGAAGCCCGCAGCATCTTCTATGACCAGAAGGAGCGGCTGACCCAGAATTCCGACGCCATCCTGGAAGGGCTGAAGAACCTCTACGGCCGCGACATGCGCACGGGGCCGGAGAACATCAATATCGACCTGGCGGCGATGCGACTGGGCCAGCGCTTCGACATCTTCTTCGGGGGTATGCAGGGGCCGATGAAATTCCCCAACGCGCCGCTGGTCGATGTGCTGTGGCGCGCCTGGCTGCGCACCGCCACGCCGCAATTCTCGCAGCTCGTCTTCACCACCATCGATGCCCTGCTGTTCGGCGGCATGTACGACCATATCGGCGGCGGCTTCTTCCGCTATGCCACCGACGAACGCTGGATAGCGCCCTATTTCGAAAAAGCGCTGGCCGACAGCGCCCAGATGATCGACCTGTGCACCGGGCTTTGGCAGTACAATCGCAACGAACCCTGCCGCCAGCGGGTGGAAGAGACCGTCGGCTGGCTGCTGCGCGAGATGAAGACCGGCGAAGCCTTCGCCGCCGGCCAGGGCAGCGACAATGGCGAGGAAGCGGCCAGATACTATCTGTGGAGCGAGGCGGAGATCGACGCCGGACTGGTGGGCACCTTCTCGGCCCGCTTCAAGCAGGTCTATGGCGTCACCCGCGACGGCAATTTCAACGGCCGCAATATCCTGCGCCGGCTGGGCAACCCCGCCCCCACCGGCGAGGCGGACGAAGCCCTGCTGACACGCCAGCGCGAAATGCTGCTCAAGATTCGCCAGAAGCGGCCGGCGCCCGTGCGCGACGAGATGCTCCTGGCCGACTGGAATGGCATGACCATCGCCGCGCTGGCCCGCGCCGGGGTGGTGTTCGAGCGTCCCGACTGGATCGCCGCCGCCAGGGCCGCCTTCGATCACGTCGTGGCGACACTCGGCGAGGGCGACCGCCTCTACCATTCGGCCATCGACGGGGCCAAGGGCGCACCCGGTTTCGCCGACGACTATGCCCACATGGCCCGCGCCGCCATCCAGCTATGGGAGGTCACCGGCGACAACCGGTACCTGAACGCGGCGAAAGGCTGGGTGAAGACGCTGGACACGCTGTTCTGGGATGCCGAGCGCGGTGGGTACTGCTTCACGGCATCGGATGCCGACGCCCTGATCGTGCGCGCGCGCACCATCATGGACAGCGCCACGCCCTCGGCCAACGGCACCATGCTGACCGTGCTGACGCGCCTGGCATTCATCGCGGGCGAGGTGGAGTACATGAACCGCGCCTCCACCCTGGCCGCCACCTTCGGCGACGAGATGAACCGCATCCTCAACCTGACGGGCACCTTCATCACCGGTCTCGAATATCTGGCCAACGCCCTGATGGTGGTGGTGATCGGTACGCGGGGCCACGCCCGCACCCAGGAACTGGTGCGGACTTTCTGGGGAAAGAACGTGCCCAATGCGCTGCTGGTCCAGCTCGAGCCCGGCCAGGCGCTGCCCGAAGGTCATCCGCTGACCGGCCGCAGCATGGAAGGCGGCCAGCCAACCGCCTATGTGGTGCAGCAGGGGCGCGTGTCCTCGCCCATCACCAACGCCCAGGTGCTGGCCCAGGGCCTCACCCTGCCGTACCAGTTGCAGCAGCAACAGCAGCAGCAACAACAGCAGCGCAGCGCCTGACCGATCGTCGGCTGGATCACGGGAGACGTCTCCAATGGGCCAGAAAATCTCCATCAACGGACGCGACGGCAACTTCGACGCCTATCTGGCAAGCCCCGCTGCCGCGCCGCAGGGCACATGCGCGGGCGTGGTGGTCATCCAGGAGATATTCGGCGTCAACCATGTCGTGCGCGGTGTGGCGGACTGGCTCGCCGGACTGGGCTATTTCGCGCTGGCGCCCGACCTGTTCTGGCGGCTCGAACCCGGCATCGAACTGACCGACCGGACCGACGCGGAATGGGAACGGGCGCTGGACCTGATGAACAGCTTCGACCCCGAGACCGGGGTGGAGGACATCCAGTCGGCCATCGACCATCTGCGCGTCACCAGCGGCGTCAGCGGCAAGGTGGGCGCGGTGGGCTATTGCCTGGGCGGTCTGCTGGCCTATTTGACGGCCACGCGCACCGACACCGACGCCACCGTGGGCTATTACGGCGTGAACATCCATGAAAGGCTGGACGAGGCGGACGGCATCAAAAAGCCGCTGATGCTCCACATCGCCGGCCGCGACAGTTTCGTCCCCAAAGTCGCGCAGGCCCGGATCGTCGCGGGACTGAAGGACAATCCTGCCGTCACGCTCCATGTCTATGACGGCGTCGATCACGCCTTCGCCCGGCCCGGCGGCAAGAATTTCGACCAGGCGGCCGCGGCGCTGGCCAACCGCCGCACGGAAGAATTTTTCGCCACATATCTGGGTTAGCGCCATGACCAAAGCCATCCGTTTCGACAAGCCCGGCGGCAGCGACGTGCTGCGGTTCATCGACATCGATCTGCCCCCGCCCGGCCCCGGCCAGGTCCGGGTGCGCCACACCGCCATCGGCGTCAATTTCATCGACACCTATCACCGTACCGGACTCTATCCGCTGCCGCTGCCCTCGGGCCTGGGCTCGGAAGCGGCAGGCGTGGTGGAAAGCGTCGGCGAGGGGGTCACCCGCTTCAAGACGGGCGAGCGGGTCGGCTATGGCTCGGGCTTCATCGGCTCTTATGCCGAGGCCGCCAACGTGCCGCAGAACCGGCTGGTCAAGCTTCCGCCGGGCGTCAGCGACGAGGTCGCCGCCGCCTCGCTGCTCAAGGGCATGACGGCGCAATATCTGCTGCGCCGGATTCATCCGGTGAAGGCGGGCGAGACCATCGTCTTCCACGCCGCCGCCGGCGGGGTGGGCCAGATCGCGGTGCAATGGGCCAGGCATCTGGGGGCGACCGTGATCGGCTCGACCACCTCGCCCTCCAAGGTCGAGATGTGCAAGGCCAATGGCTGCGCCCATGTCATCAACACCCGCGAGGCGGGGTGGGAAAAGACAGTGCGCGAGATCACCGACGGCAAGGGTGTGCCGGTGGTTTATGACTCCATCGGCAAGGATACGTTCATGGCCGGGCTGGACTGTCTTCAGCCGCGCGGCATCATGGTGACCTATGGCAACGCCTCCGGCCCCGTCGATCCGTTCTCGCCCGCCATCCTGGCGCAGAAGGGCTCACTGTTCGTCACCCGTCCGGTGCTGGGCCACTACACCAGCACGCCCGAAGAATTGCAGGCCACTGCCGACGATCTGTTCGCGGTGCTGGCCTCGGGCGCGGTCAAGGTGTCCATCAACCAGCGCTACGCGCTCAAGGACGCGGCAAGGGCGCAGGACGAGCTGACGGCGAAGAAGACCACCGGCGCGACCATCCTTGTTCCCTGAAAATTCGGTCCCCTGATGTCCGAGCGCATCACCGTCCTCTACCATGTGCGGGACAGCGCCGAGCGGATCGCCGCCCGCGCCCATGCCATCGCCGTCGAGCAAAGCGTGGAGATGCCGGTGTCGGCCATCAGCGATCCCGGCGTGCTGGACGATATTGTCGGCGCGGTCGAGGCCATACGCGACCTGGGCGACGGCAGGTTTGAAGTCCAAATCGGGCTGGCGGTCGCCACCTTTTCAACGTCCGGCGGCCCGGAAGCCGGGCAGTTGATGAACATGCTGTTCGGCAACAGCTCCATTCATGCCGACATCGAACTGCATGACGTGGTGTTTCCCGATTCCGTGCTGGCGGGGTTCGGCGGTCCCAATCATGGGCTTGCCGGGCTTCGCGCCAAGGTCGGCGCAAGCGACCGCGCCCTCACCTGCTCGGCGCTGAAGCCGCAGGGGCTGGATGCAAAAGGGCTGGCGGAAATCGCCGGGCAACTCGCGAAGGGCAGGCTGGATTTCATCAAGGACGATCACGGCATCGCCGACCAGCGTTACAGCCCCTTTGCCGAACGGGTGCCGGCGATCGCCGACGCGGTGCGGGACGCGCGCGCGCGCGATGGCGGACGCACCGTCTATCTGCCGTCGCTGTCGGGCAATCTGGAGCGGATGCGCGCACAGGTGCAGATCGCGCGGAGTGCGGGGCTGGACGGGGTGCTGATCGCCCCGATGATCGCGGGCGTGGCCAGCTTCCATGCGCTGGCCCGCGAAAATCCCGACATGGCCTTCATGGCCCATCCGGCGCTGGCGGGGGCGGCGCGCATCGCCCCGCCGCTGCATCTGGGAAAGATCTTCCGCCTTCTGGGTGCCGATGCCACGGTGTTTCCCAATCATGGCGGCCGTTTCGGCTATTCGCCCGCCACCTGCCGCGCTCTGGCCGACGCGGCGCTGGCGCCATGGGGCGGCCTCAAAAATACCGTGCCGGTTCCGGCCGGCGGCATGACGCCCGGGCGCGTCCCGGAAATGCTGCAATTCTATGGCAGGGATGTGATGCTGCTGATCGGCGGCGGCCTCTTGGCGGCAGGCGCGCACATGGCCGACGAGGCAGCGAAATTCCAGGACGTGGTGATGCATGGATAAGCCCGACCACAAGCCCGCGGAGGAGAAATCCCAGCAACCGGCGGCGCCGTTCCGGGCCTTTGCCGAAAACTTCCGCTGGGATGATGTGTCCCTGCTCGCCTACAAGGAAGAAGGTTCAGCGCCTTTCAGGTCGATCACCCGCCAGGTTCTGTTCAAGGACGACGCGCTGCGCTGCGAGCTGCGCTATTTCGAAGTCGCGCCCGGCGGCTATTCGACGCTGGAGCGGCACGAGCACACCCATGGCGTGATGATCCTGCGCGGGGCCGCCGATGTGCTGGTGGGCGACGAGGTCCGCAGCGTGAAGACCCATGACCTGGTGCGCATCCCGCCCATGACCTGGCACCAGTTCCGCGCCAGGGGCAGCGAGCCGATGGGCTTTCTCTGCATGGTCAATGTCGAGCGCGACAAGCCGCAGCTTCCGACCGACGAAGACCTGAAAATCCTTCGGGCCAATCCCGCCGTGGCGGCCTTCCTGAAATCCTGAGCATCGTGGCCGCGCATGCGGATGGATGACGTCCGTGCTCGCGCGTCAGGATGTTGCCGCCATACCGGATGCGCTCGCCGGGACCGGCAGCAATTTGAGCAGGCCGAACCCGACCATGGGATCACGGATCGCGGGCACGATATCGGCGCAGTTGATGGCGCTTGCGCCGTAAGCGGCCGTCAGCACGTCCCATAGCGTGCGCATCTGCGGATTCAGCAGGACATCGTCCAGCACCACCAGCCGCGGCCGCAGCAGAAGGCAGTAAAGGCCCAGGCTGGTAAGGGTCGGGGCGAACCGATGGTCCGCATCGATATAGAGAAGGTCTATGGGCTTTCCGGCGAAATGCAGCGCGGCGGCCTTGATGACCGCATTGCTGTTCGCGTCGCCGGTCAGTCTGGTTATACCCGCCGCCTGCGCCAGCCCGGGATTGATGTCGGCGATGTCGATAGTCAGAATCCGGGCCCGGTTCCCTGCCCCGGCCAGCATGGAAAGACAGGAGCCGCCATAATGCGTGCCCACCTCGCAGATGGCGCGGCATCCTTGCGAGCGCGCCAGTCCGGCAAGGAAGAAATAATAGGGCATGGGCGCGGCATGGAACTTCTCGCCTTTCCAATGGGCGGGGCCATAGCCGATTTCATCCAGACCGATCGTCTGTCCCACCGCCCAGGCGTGGCGGATCATCTGGGCCAGCGCGGTATCGCGTGCCGACGCCTGCAACGCTTCCGTCGCCAGGCGGCGGTCCAAGTCGGGGGTGGGGCGATCATGCGCGCCCAGGCGGCCGGCAAGCCGGGGAAACAGGGCCATGCACCGTCTCCGTCCTGTGCTCTGCGCACAGCGCCTCGCGGCCCCGCGATCCGACCGGTGGTCGCGGAGCAGACACCCGTCCCCAAACATGAACGGTTTGCAAGATTACCCCACGCGAGCCGGCGAGAGGCTCCCGAATATTAGGTATTCATGCTCTCGAAGAAGTCGGCGTTGTTCTTGCTGGACCTGAGCTTGTCGAGCAGGAACTCGATCGCGTCCACCGTGCCCATGGGCGACAGGATGCGGCGCAGGACATAGGTCTTGGCCAGCGTGCCCTTCTCCACCAGCAGCTCGTCCTTGCGGGTGCCCGAGCGCATGATGTCGATGGCCGGGAAGACCCGCTTGTCGGCCACCTTGCGGTCCAGGATGATCTCGCTGTTGCCGGTGCCCTTGAATTCTTCGAAGATCACCTCGTCCATGCGGCTGCCGGTGTCGATCAGCGCGGTGGCGATGATGGTCAGGCTGCCGCCTTCCTCGATATTGCGGGCGGCCCCGAAGAAGCGCTTGGGGCGCTGCAGGGCGTTGGCGTCCACACCGCCGGTCAGCACCTTGCCCGAGGACGGCACCACCGTGTTGTAGGCCCGGCCCAGGCGCGTGATGGAATCCAGCAGGATCACCACGTCGCGCTTGTGCTCGACCAGACGCTTGGCCTTTTCGATCACCATCTCGGCGACCTGGACGTGGCGCGTCGCCGGCTCGTCGAAGGTGGAGCTGATCACCTCCCCGTTCACCGTGCGCTGCATGTCGGTGACTTCCTCCGGCCGCTCGTCGATCAGAAGCACGATCAGATAGACTTCCGGGTGATTGGCCGAAATCGCCTTGGCGATGTTCTGCAGGATCACGGTCTTGCCGGTGCGCGGCGGGGCGGTGATCAGCGCGCGCTGGCCCATGCCCTGGGGGGCGACGATGTCGATGACCCGGCCGGTCTTGTCCTTGATGGTCGGATCGACCAGTTCCATTCTGAGCGGCTTTGTCGGATACAGCGGCGTCAGGTTGTCGAAATGGACCTTGTGCTTGATCTGCTCGGGGTCCTCGAAATTGATGGTCGAGACCTTGAGCAGCGCGAAATAGCGCTCGCCTTCCTTGGGGGCGCGGATCGGCCCTTCCACCGTGTCGCCGGTGCGCAGGCCAAAGCGGCGGATCTGTGCGGGGGCGACATAGATGTCGTCGGGGCCGGGCAGGTAGTTGGATTCGGGCGAGCGCAGGAAGCCGAAGCCGTCCTGCAATATTTCAACCACGCCGGTGCCGGTGATCTCGACATTGCGTTCGGCCAGTTCCTTGAGGATGGCGAACAGCATGTCCTGCTTGCGCATCGACGAGGCGTTCTCGATCTCCAGCTCCTCGGCGAAGGCCAGCAGATCGGCGGGTTTCTTGTTCTTGAGCTCCTGCAGCTTCATCGCCTGCAGGCCATCTTGGACAGTCATGGGAGGGGCACCTGGCAGAGTGGGGAAGATCGCCTCGACGGACACGGACCCTGTTGCTGGCCGCGCCGTGATTATCGATGGGGTTGGCTTCAATCCGCTGGCCGCAAGGCTTGGCGCCCAGTCCGGGCTTTTGGCCTTCCGGTCCGGACCTGGCACTCGCCGGTCGCGGATCAATCAGACCCGCTCTTATACCCGATTTCCAGGGCAGGCAAAATGCTTTTGTGAGGCTGCCGTCCGATCGAGCGAGTCGCCCGACCGGACTAAAAAGGCCGGACCACCGCCAGGATCACGATCAGGACCATCAGCGCGGCCGGAATCTCATTCAGGGCGCGGAAATACCGCGCGCTGTGGGTGTTGCGGTCCTGCTGAAAGGCCCGCCACAACCGCACATCGTGGCCATGCAGGGCCGACAGCACCATCACCAGCACGAACTTGATCTGAAACCAGTGCTGCAGATAGGCATCGATCACCCAGGCCAGGGTCAGGCCCAGGATCCAGGCGGCGGTCATCGCCGGATTGATGATCACCTTCAGCAGCTTGGTTTCCATGCGCTTGAAGCGCTCGCTGCCTTCCGACCCGGGCGCGGTCTCGGTGTGATAGACGAACAGGCGCGGCAGATAGAGCATGCCCGCCATCCAGCTGATCACCGCGATGACATGAAAGGCCAGAAGCCAGCGTTCATACCCGGCCAGGAAATCTTTCAGCGCGTCCATGTTCATGGCCCCTGACGGCGGTTCATGCAGCCGCAACGCCCGAAAGCGGCCGGACAGGCGCCCATGCGCGCGGCGCCATCCTCTAGGACCGCACGCCGCACAAGTCCAGCAAGGCCGGCGATGAAATCGGGATGGTCGCCCACCGTGCGAGCCCGCCGGTATTGCCGCACCCCGCTTTCACGCGCCAGCCTGCCATATTCGATGTCCAGCTCCACCAGCGTTTCGGAATGCTCGCTGACAAAGGCCAGCGGCGCGACGACCAGGTTTTTCCCCTCGGCCCCGGCGCGGCGGATCTCGGCGTCGGTGGCCGGCCCGATCCATTCCATCGGCCCCACCCGGCTCTGGTAACAGACCTGGTTCTCCAGCCCCCTTATCCCCAGCGCATCCACAATGGCGGCGGCGCTCTGTTCCACCTGCCACTGATACGGATCGCCCCTGGCGACGATCTTGCGCGGCAGGCCGTGCGCCGACAGCAGCAGGCGCCAGCCTTCCGGCCCGGCATCGCCCAGTGCCTCACGGATGCGCGCCGCCATCGCCGCGATGAATCCCGGCTCGCGGGGATAACAGACGATCTCGCTGGTCGGCGCGGCCAGGCCCGCCCGGCGCGCGGCATGGTGCCAGTCCGCCAGCGAGGACGCCGTGGTGGTGGTGGAAAATTGCGGATAGAGCGGCAGAAGCACGATCCGGTCGGGACCAAAGGCCTTGACCGCCTGTGCCGCCGCATCGCTGAAAGGATGCCAGTACCGCATGGCGATGAAAGCCTTGGCCTCCACGCCGTCCCCGGCCAGCGCCGCCTCCAGCGCCCGTGCCTGGGCCTGTGTCTGCGGCACGATGGGAGAGCGTCCGCCCAGATGCCCATAAATCCTGCGCGCGACCGGCGCGCGGCGCCCAGCGATCAAACGCGCCAGCGGCCGCCGCAATAGACCAGGCAGGGCGATGATCGCCGGATCGGAAAACAGGTTGAACAGGAAAGGCTGCACCGCTTCGAGGCTGTCGGGCCCGCCCAGATTGAACAGGACAACCGCTACTCTCATCCGCACACGCCCGGTCTGCACACGCCCGGTCTGCACACGTCCGGCTCATCCTTCGACAGGCTCGGGACCAGGCCTGGTTGGCTTTCCTCATGGTAAGCTTGTCGAACAATGCCAGCAGACCGGACGATGCTCATCCGCGAATCCGCTTCAGCAATTGTTCCACGTGGGCGACAGGCGTTTCCTGCAGGATGCCGTGTCCCAGGTTGAAGATGAACGGCTTGCCCGCCGTCGCCGCCAGAATGTCATCCACCGCCAGGTCCAGCGCGGGCCCGCCCGCAACCAGCGCCATGGGGTCCAGATTGCCTTGTACGGCGCGCTCCAGGCTCGTCGCCCAGGTCATCGGGGTCGCGGTATCGACCGACACGGCATCCACGCCGGTCTCACGCACATAGTCGCCATAGCCGGTCTGGGTCGCCGCGCGGGGAAACCCGATGATCCTGGCATCCGGCACCTGGGCGCGCACCGCTGTCACGATTTTGCGCGTCGGTGCAATCACCGCCTGCCGGAACAGGCCGGGCGGCACGCCGCCCGCCCAGCTGTCGAAAACCTGCACCGCATCGGCACCGGCGCGCAGCTGCCGCACCAGATGAAAAGCGACACAGTCGGCCAGCACATCCAGCAGGGCCATGAAGCCTTGCGGATCGCGATAGGCCCACAACTTGGCCGCCTTCTGCTCGTCGCCGCCCGCGCCCGCAGCCAGATAGGTCGCCAATGTCCAGGGCGCGCCGGCAAAGCCCAGAAGCGCCGTATCGGCGAAGCCTTCCCGGTCCAGGCCAGCGCGCGTGCGCCGCAGCGCCTCATAGACCGGCTCGAAATAGCGCTCCCAATGCGCGGTATCGCGGTCGAACCCCTCCACATCTCTCACTGGCGCCAGACTGGGCCCTTCGCCAGCCGTGAACGTCACCTTCTGCCCCAGCGCCTCCGGCACGGTCAGGATGTCGGAAAAAAGGATCGCCGCGTCGAACCCGAAGCGGCGCACCGGCTGGATCGTCACTTCAGCGGCATGGTCGGGGTTCAGCGCCATGCCCCAGAAGGATCCAGCTTTCTCCCGCAACTGCCGGTACTCGGGCAGGTAGCGTCCGGCTTGCCGCATCAGCCAGATCGGCGGCGGGTTTTCACAAGCCCCTTCCAGCACACGCACAAGCTTCTTTGCGCTACTCAAAACAAGACTCCAGAGAATCTCTAAGATGATGACGTTGATGTTAGGGCTGTGGGCTGTGAACCGATCCGGGGATCGCAGCTCCCCTTAGGCCGAATAATCCTTTGGTTCAAGCATTTGGCGTTTCGCCGGCGCCGCGCCTGTTGCGCGGCGGCCATGTGGGCGCCTGCTCCCGCCGTCCCCATGATGCCCGGCCTTGCACAGTTTCGGCCTTCCCGGCTAGGACGGGTGTGAGTGAAGACGCTGTCATGCCCAGCCTGTCCACGCTTGCTCAGCGCTCCTGCGGATAAGCCTGTGAGTCCCAAGTTCCACATCCATCTGATCTCCGATTCCACCGGCGACACGCTGAACACACTGGCGACCGCGGCGCTGGCGCAGTTCGAGAATGTGGACGTCCACATCCACCCCTACGCCCTGGTGCGCAGCGAGCATCAACTGACCCGCGCCCTGGATCATGTCGCCATCGCGCCGGGCATGGTGTTCTTCACCCTGGCCAATGAAAGGCTGCGCGACAGGCTGGTGGCGCGCTGCGATGCCATGCTGGTGGAATGCGTCGATGTGCTGGAAGGCCCGGTATCGGCGCTGCGCCAGTTCCTGGGCACCTCGGAAAGCCACAAGGTGGGCCGCCAGCACCAGATCGACCAGCGCTATCTGGAGCGCATCGACGCGCTCGATTTCACCATCCAGCATGACGACGGCCAATCACTGGCTACCATCGACCAGGCCCAGGTGGTGCTGACCGGGGCCAGCCGCACCTCCAAAACGCCGACCTGCGTCTATCTGGCGATCCGCGGGGTCAAGGCGGCCAATGTGCCGCTGGTGGCCGGCATGCCGCCGCCGGCGGCGCTGATGTCGGCAAAAGGCCCGCTGATCGTGGGACTGTGGATTACCCCCGACCGGCTGATCCAGTTGCGCCGCAACCGCCTGACGGCCATGGGCCAGGCCCAGGACAGCAATTATGTCGATCCCGACGCGGTGCGCGCCGAGATCGCGGCCACCCGCCAGCTCTTCGAATCCCAGGATTGGCCGATGATCGACGTCTCGCGCCGCTCGATCGAGGAAACGGCGGCGGCGGTGCTGAACTTCATGGCCGACCGCCGCGGCGAGAGCGCGTGAGCCTGGTCCTGGCCAGCGGCAGCGCCAGCCGCGCCCGGCTGCTGGAGGCTGCCCGTGTGGCATTCTGCGTCCATCCCGCCGGTGTGGACGAGGCGGCATTGATGCGCGCGATGGCGGGCGCCGACGCCGCCTCGGTGGCGCTCGCCCTGGCCGAGGCCAAGGCGCTGGCGGTGTCGGCGAGGCGGCCGGAAGCGCTGGTCCTGGGCGGCGACACGGTGATCGCGCTGGACGGCGACCTCGTGTCCAAATGCGCCGACATGGACGCGGCCCGCGCCCTTTTGCGGCGGATGAGCGGCAGGGATCACCTTCTGGTCTCGGCGGCGGTGCTGGCGCGGGACGCAAGGCCGGTCTGGCGTCATGCAAGCCACGCGACCATGACGGTGCGCCCGCTTTCGTCCACCTTCCTGGATTCCTATCTGGCCGCGGAGGGACCGGCCATCCTGTCCTGCGTGGGGTGCTATCATTACGAAGGCCGGGGCGCGCAGTTGTTCGACCGGGTGGAAGGCGATTATTTCTCCGTCCTGGGTTTGCCGCTGCTGCCGCTTTTGGCGGCGCTGCGGCGGGAAGGCGTGATCGCGACATGACTTTGACGGGAAAAGGACGCATCGCGGGCATCATCGGCTGGCCGGTGGCCCATTCGCTGTCGCCGCTGCTGCACGGCTACTGGCTGGACGAACTGGGCCTGGACGGGGCGATGGTGCCGCTGGCGGCGCGGGCGGAAGATTTCACCCGCGTGATCGACGGGGTGCGGCTGGCGGGTTTTCGCGGCGTCAATGTCACCGTGCCGCACAAGGAATCGGCTTTCGCCATTGCCCATGACTGCGACGCGGCGGCGCGGGCGGCGGGCGCGGCCAACCTGCTGGTGTTCGGCGAGGACGGAAAGATTTTCGCCCGCAACACCGACGCGGGCGGACTGGCCGCGTCGCTGCGGGAAAAATGCGGCGGCCTGGATGGCAAGGCAGCGATACTGCTGGGCGCCGGCGGAGCGGCGCGCGGCGCGGTGCTGGCACTGGACGAACTGGGCGCCGGATCGATATTCGTATTGGCGCGTGACGCGAAACGGGCCAATTCACTGGCCGAATGCCTCAGACCTTACGTAAAAGCGCACGTGCAGGGAGGGGGATGGCACGACTGGGAAGAAGTCGCCGGTCACGCAGCGTTGGCCGTGAATTGTACCAGCGCGGGCATGGGATCAAATGCTCCTCCGGCAATTGACCTTGGCATTTTGCCCAAATCTGCCGCCGTCTGCGACATCGTCTACAATCCGCTGGAAACGCAGTTGCTGAAGGATGCGGCGGCGCGCGGCCATGTCACCATCGACGGGCTGGGCATGCTGATGCAGCAGGCGGTACCGTCCTTCGAGGCGTTCTTCGGCGTCAGGCCCGCCGTCACGCCCGGCCTGCGCGCGGCGCTGGAAAAGGTGCTGCGTGAGCGCGCCTGACAATCGGAAAAAAGCACCCTTTGTGATCGGCCTGACCGGCTCGATCGGCATGGGCAAGACTGAGACGGCCCGGCTGTTCGCCGCCGAAGGCGTTCCGGTCTTCGATGCCGATGCCGCGATCCACGACCTCTATGCCGGCGGCGCGGCGGCGATGATCGAAGCCGCCTTTCCCGGCACCACACGCGATGGCGCGGTGGACCGCGCTGCCCTGTCGGCGGCGGTGGCCCAAGATCCGGCGGCGCTGGCGCGGCTGGAAAGCCTGATGCATCCGCTGGTGGCGGCGCTGCGCGACAGCTTCATCGCGGCCCACGCGGACGCGCCCATCGTGCTGCTCGATATACCGCTCTTGCTGGAAACCGGCGTGAAGGTGGATGCGGTGGTGGTGGCCAGCGCCCCCGCCGAGGTGCAGCGCGCGCGGGTGATGGCGCGCCCCGGCATGAGCGAAGCCAAGTTCACCGCCCTTCTGGCGCGCCAGTCGAGCGACGCGCAAAAGCGCTCACAGGCGCATTATGTGGTGATGACCGACAAGGGCTTGGATCACGCCCGCGATCAGGTGAAAATGATCCTGGCGGACATTCACCGGCGCAGGCGCGAGTAAATGCGAGAGATCGTCTTCGACACCGAGACCACAGGCTTCGAGCCCGCTGACGGTCATAGGATCGTCGAGATCGGCTGTGTCGAGCTGATGGATCATTTCCCCACCGGCCGCACCCTCCAAATCTATCTCAATCCCGAGCGCGACATCCCCATCGAATCCCAACGGGTGCATGGCCTTTCCGCCGAGTTCCTGGCCGACAAGGCGCTGTTCGCGCATATCGTGGACGAGTTCCTGGACTTTGTCGGCGACGCGCCGCTGGTGATCCACAACGCGGCCTTCGACATCAAGTTCATCAATGCCGAACTGGCGCGCATCGGCCGCCCTGCCATTCCCTTCGCGCGCACCATCGACACGATCGAGATCGCCAAGCGCAAGATTCCCGGCGCGCGCTATTCCCTCGACGAACTGTGCAAGCGGTTCGGCGTCGACCTGTCGGCGCGATCCAAGCATGGCGCGCTGCTGGACGCCCAGTTGACGGCCGAGATCTATCTGGAACTGATCGGCGGCCGCCAGCGCGGCCTGATGCTGGCGCCGGTGGAAGTGGCCGCGGCCGCGGCCCAGGGCCCTCGCCCCGCGCGCCAGCGGCCGCGGAAGCTGGCTTCGCTTCTGACGGTGATCGAGATGGAACTGCATGCCGCCTTCGTCGCCCGCGAGTTGGGCGACAAGACGCTGTGGAACAGATAGCCCCATGCCCGGACCGCGCGAAGCGCGGCCGTGGGGCAAACTTCGACATGCTCATGCTTCGACATGCTCGGCATGAGGATTCTTTCTCTCCCTCACCCTGAGCCTGTCGAAGGGTGAGGGATCTGAAACTCAGGCCGTGCCGGCGGGCTCGGCGTTGGCCTGGGCCACCCGCGCCTGATACAGCGCCACGAAATCGATCGGTTCGATCATCAGGGGCGGCATGCCGCCGTCGCGCACCACATCGGCCACGATGCGCCGCACGAAGGGAAACAGCAGATGCGGCGCCTGGATCAGCAGGATCGCCTGCTGGGTGGCGACGTCGGGAATGTTCTGCAGCCGCATGATGCCGGCATAAGCCACCTCCAGCAGGAACAGGGGCTTGGCTTCATGCTTGGCGTCGACGCGCACCTTGAGCTCGACCTCGAAATGCTCCTCGTCCAGCTTGCGCGCGTTCAAGTCCACGCCCAGCTCGATCTGCGGCCGCTGGGTGATGTTGGCTGCCGCCCCGGGATTCTCAAAAGACAGGTCCTTGATGAACTGGGCCACGATCTGCATGTGCGGCGCGGGGCGATTGTCCCCATTGCCATTGAGGGGATCGGTGCCGATGCTGCTCATGATGTTCTTCTCGCGAGGTTTTCGGGGGCCCCTGGCGCGCTTGCCTGGGCGATATGAGGCCCGCGCGCTACCACGGATCGCGCATGGGGAGCAAGTCGCACCAGGCTGGGCGAACCGGATCATGGGCGAACCAGATCATGGCCGAACCGGGCGCGGCGAACCCCGTTCTCTAAAAAGGCTTCTAAAGGGGGCCGGCGACGGCTAGTTTCATGACGTTCATGCAACCAGGGTCGTGTGAGGGGGATTGCAGAGGTTCGTGTCATGCCGGATTCCCAATCCCTGATCCTGTTTGCGGCGGCCATGGTGGCCGGAATCGTGTGTTTCCGCCTGTTTCTGGTGCTGGGCCGGCGCACCGGCCATGAACCCACAGCCCGGCCCGGCCCGCCCGAAGACAAGCCGGGAACCCAGCGCCCCGCCGCCGCGATAGAAGGGCCGCGCAGCGATGCGGCCTCCTCCAGCGGCCTGGTCGAAATCCAGCTCGCCGACCGCAACTTCGACACCGCTCATTTCATGGCCGGCGCGCGCGAGGCCTATGCCCGCATCGTCAAGGCCTTTGCCGCGGGGGACCGGGCCGCGCTGGCGCCGCTGCTGTCGCCCCCGGTGCTGGAGGCGTTTGAAGGCGCCATCGCCGCCCGCGGTGGGCAAAAGCCTGCCGCCTTCAGCACCCTGCACGATGCGCGGATCGTCGCCGCCTCGCTGGCCGGGCGCCATGCCGAGATCACCGTCGCGTTCCGGGCCGAATTTTCCGGGCCCGCCGGGGACGAAGGGCCTCACGAAGGGACATCGGAAGCTGCGCCGCCGGACGCGACGCCGCAGGACGTGACTGACGTGTGGACCTTCGCGCGCGACCTGGACAGCGCCGACCCCAACTGGATGCTGGTCGCCACAGCCGGCGAACTTCCTGAGTGACATGCCGAATGATCGCTTGCCGTGCGGCGCCGGTTCTCCTCCTGCTGCTTCTGGCGCTGGCGGGATGCGCCGCGCCTCGGCCACAACCGCCTTCCGGCCCCGCGCTTGCCCTGGCGCGCACCGATTTCTCCGCCCTGCCCGGCTTCGGCGGCGACAGCCGCGCGGCGCTGGCCGCGTTCCGCCGAAGCTGCGCGGTGCTGATGGCCAGGCCCGATGCGACGCCCATGGGCGGGGCCGGCTATGCCGGCACGGTGGGCGACTGGCGCGGGGTCTGCGCGGCGGCACAGCGCGTACCGGCCGACCAGGCAAGCCGGGATTTCTTCGCCGCCAATTTCACCCCTTTTGAAGTGCTGGGCGGCCAGGGCCTGTTCACCGGCTATTACGAGCCGCAGATCAACGCCAGCCGCAC
This sequence comes from Hyphomicrobiales bacterium, assembly GCA_040255825.1. Taxonomy (GTDB): domain Bacteria; phylum Pseudomonadota; class Alphaproteobacteria; order Micropepsales; family Micropepsaceae; genus Rhizomicrobium. The sequence continues at coordinate 318,573 of JBDZVS010000002.1, forward strand.
GCGGCATGGCGCCTTCCAGACCCCGGTCTACGGCCTTCCCGCCGACCTGGTGCGCGCCGACCTGGGGCAGTTCATCCCCGGCCTGAAAGGCGAGCATATTTCCGGCCGCGTCGAAGGCCATACGCTGCTGCCCTATCCCGATCGCGCCGCGATCGAAACCGGCGGCATCGCCAATGCGCCGGTTCTGTTGTGGACCGACGATCCGGTTGCCTTCTTCTTCCTGCAGATCCAGGGCTCGGGCCGGGCGCTGTTCGAGGATGGCACCAGCGCGCGCATCGCCTATGCCGGCGAGAATGGCCGCCCCTACAGCGCCATCGGCCGGGTGCTGATCGGGGACGGCGAACTGACGCGCGAGAATGTCTCCCTGCAGTCCATCCGGGCCTGGCTGCTGGCCCATCCCGACAAGGCGCGCGCGGTGATGCAAATCAACCAGAGCTATATCTTCTTCCGGGAAACAGCCTTGGGCGACACGGCGCTGGGGCCGAAAGGCGCGCAGGGCGTGCCGCTGACGCCGCTGGCCAGCCTGGCGGTCGATCCGCGCCTGAACGCGCTGGGCGCGCCGTTCTTCCTGGCGGCAGATGGGCCCGACCCGGTGCATGGGCTGCTGATCGCCCAGGATGTCGGTGGGGCCATTCGCGGGCCGGTGCGCGGCGACATCTTCTTCGGCTTCGGGCCGGATGCGGAACGGCGCGCCGGGACGATGAAGGCGCCGGGCCGATTGTTCGTTCTGTTGCCCAATGGGCTGGCCGCGCGCATCGGCGCCCGTTACGACAATGCTCCATGAAGAAGCGCGTCACCAGCGACGAGGAGCGGCGCGAGTTCGAGAAGAATTTCGCGGAAAAGCGCCCCATCCGCGCTGGCGCGGTCAAGACCCAGGCACGGCCAAAGGCTCCGGCGCCCGGATCGGGCGGCGTCAATGGCGGCACGGCGGACCGGCTGCGGCGCGGCCTTCTGGAGCCGGAGGCGCGCATCGATCTGCATGGCAAGACGGAAGCGGCGGCGCACCGGGCGCTGCATGGCTTCCTGAACATGGCGGCGGGGCGCGGGCTTCGCCTGCTGCTGGTGGTGACCGGCAAGGGCAATCCGCGCAAGGATGAAAGCGCGGCCTGGATGGCGCCCCGCCATGGTGTATTGAAACAGATGGTGCCGCGCTGGCTGAACCAGCCCGAGGCGTCGGCGTTGATCGTCCATGTCCAGCCCGCCCACGCGCGCCATGGCGGCGACGGCGCGCTTTATGTCTATCTCAGGAAAAAGCGATGAAGCAGGCCCATCGCACCATCACGGTTCCCACGCAGGGCCCCGGCCTTTACGAGATCACCGATCGGCTGGACGCCTTCCTGCGCGAGAGCGGCATCCGCGACGGGCTGGCGACGTGCTTCATCCGCCACACCTCGGCCTCGCTGGTCGTTCAGGAAAATGCCGACCCGGACGTGCAAAAGGACCTGCGGGATTTCTTCGCCCATCTGGCGACCAGCGGCCCGCCGTTCCGCCACACCACCGAAGGCCCCGACGACATGCCCTCGCACATCCGTTCGGCGCTGACACAGACATCCATCGCCATTCCGGTTGCGGGCGGGCGCACGGCCCTTGGCACCTGGCAGGGGCTTTATGTGTTCGAGCATCGCGACGCGCCGCACCGGCGCGAAGTGATGCTGCATCTGATGGGGGACTAGAGCATTTTTCATTCAGATAGAAACACACTCTTTGTCATGCCCGCGAAAGCGGGCATCCAGTAGGCTGTTGGATAGACTCTGGATTCCCGCTGGAGTTTATCCTCCGGCCGCGCATGGCGCGGACCGGGGGAATCCTTCTCCATGGGCGGCTCGACCCGCCCATCCAACTTCTTGGGAAAGACCGGCGACTAGAGCAAGTTGTGACCAGATTGAATCGGCAGCGTTGCGTTGCGGCGTGGTGATCCGCCAGGAGCCGCGCGAAGGGCGTATCGGCAATACGGTCGAGCGCGGCGACACCGCGGGCGCCCGCCGCAACGCAACCCGAAGGGCCGGGGTCTTTTGCGCCGTGGGGTCGTCGGCGGGCTTGCCCGTATTGCCGATACGAGCTGCACCCGCCTCCTGCCCACGTCACAAAATCCCTCCGGCGCAGCGGTTCAATCTGGTCACAACTTGCTCTGAACCAGCCCGTTCTTCTGCGCCAGTTGCTTGAGCGACACTTCCGGCCGCGCGCCGTAATGCGAAATCACTTCCGCCGCCGCCATCGCGCCCAGCCTGCCGCACACATCCAATGGCTTGCCGCGCGTCAGGCCATACAGGAATCCGGCCGCGAACTGATCGCCCGCGCCGGTGGTGTCCACCACCTCGGCGACCGGCGCGGCGGCAATCTCGTGTATCTCTCCGCCCTTCACGATCACGCAGCCCCTGGCCGAGCGGGTCAGCGCGCCGATCCCGCCCCAGCGGCGGACATGTTCCACCACCCTGTCGAAATCCTCTTCCTCGAACAGCGCCTTGGCTTCTTCTTCATTGGCGAAGACGATGTCGAGCTGGTTGTCCAGCAGGTCCAGGAACTCCTCGCGGAAGCGGCCCACGCAGAACGGATCGGACAGGGTCAGCGCCACCTGACCGCCCGCCTGCTTCGCCGCCGCCATCGCCTTGCGCGAGGCCTGCTTGGCGTTCTCCTCGTCCCACAGATAGCCTTCGATATAGACGACCCTGGCCGCGGCGATCTGGTCTTCATCCACATCGTCCGGCACCATCTCGCGGCAGGCGCCCAGATGGGTGCTCATGCTGCGCTGGCCGTCGGGCGTCACCGCGATCATCGACGACGCGGTGGTCGCGCCGGTGTTGGCGGGCGCCGTGGTGAAGGTCACGCCCAGCTGGTTCATCGAGCGGCGGAACACCCCCCCCAGCCGGTCGTCATGAATCTTGCCGACATAGACGCCGCTGCCGCCCAGCGAGGCCAGCCCCGCCATGGTGTTGGCGCACGATCCGCCCGCGACCTCGTGCAGGAAGCTCAGCGCCTGGCGCGCGTCCGCCAATGCCTTGTGCAGTTCCTGGGCGCGGAATTCGTCGATCAGGGTCATCGTGCCCTTGGCGATCTTGTGGGTCAGAAGGAAACGGTCGTCGACGGCGGCGATGACATCGACGATGGCATTGCCCAGCCCGGCGACATCGTAACGGGCAGCATCCTGCGGCATGATTTCCTGTCCGGGCGGCGAATGCGCCCCAAGCGTTGTAGGGTTCGCCTTCCTACGAAAGGATCGCCATGCTGGCAAGTTTGGGCAAGGCGTTGAGAAACCTGGTGGACGGGCGGCTTTTCGGCACCCTGCTCCTGTCCATCGGCCTGACGCTGCTGCTGTTCGCGGCGCTGCTCGGGCTGGGCGAATGGGGCCTGTCTTTCCTGCCCACGCTGGGCTCGCCCTATGTCAATCGCGCGTTGGAATGGCTGCTGCCGGTGCTGACGCTGCTGGGCCTGATCCTGCTGGGCGGGCCGGTGGCGGCGCTGTTCGCCGGCCTGTTCCTCGATGGCGTCGCCGCGCGGATCGAGGCGCGCGATTATCCCGGCGACCGCGAGGCCCCCGGCGTGCCGTTCTGGACGGGACTGAAGGCGGGGCTGGCGCTGGCCGCCACCGTGCTGGGCGTCGATCTGGTGCTGTTGCCCTTCGACCTGGCGCTGCCGGGCCTGGCGCAACTGGTCACGCTGCTGGCCAATGGCTGGCTGCTGGGGCGGGAATATTTCGAGCTGGTGGCGCTGCGTCATATGGACCGCGCCCAGGCTGCACAGTTGCGGCGCCGTTTCGCCGCGCCCGTCACGCTGGCGGGCATGCTGCTGGCCCTGCTGACCATGATTCCCGTGGTGAACCTGGTCGCGCCCTTGTTCGGCACGGCTTTGATGGTGCATCTGTTCCGGCACATCCGCAGCAGAGTTCCCGCATGATCCGCCGCCCGCTTGCTCTTTGCCTTTTGCTGATTGCCGCCGCCTGTGCGTCGAACCCGCCCCAGCGGCCGGCCGCGCCGTCGCCGCGACAGAAGGTTGCGCCCGCGCCACCGCGCGATGTATCGCGCGACTATCTGGGCATGAGCGCCGCCGCGCTGCGCCGGCAAATGGGCGCGCCTGCCTTCGTGCGCAAGGACGGCGCGCTTGAACTGTGGCGCTATGACGGCGCCGATTGCCACGCTTTCTTCTTCCTGTCCGATCCGCCCAAGGGTGGCGACAAGACGGTGCGCGATGTCGAGACGCTGCCGCAACGCGTGCCCGGCGCCGCCGATCCCGGCTGCCTGACGGCGCTGAGGCGCGACCCGGCGAAGACGTCCTAGGCTGTTTAACCCTCCCTCAAGGAGAGGGTTAAACGGGGGCCTTGCGTTTCTTCATCGCCACCCTCGGCTTTTCCGCCGGAAGCTCTTTGGTCTTGTCCTTGAAGCGGCACAGATCGCGCACCACGCACACCGGACACAGGGGTCTGCGCGCCACACAGGTATAGCGCCCGTGCAGGATCAGCCAGTGATGGGCGTGCAGGCGATATTCGTTTGGCACGATCTTCTCCAGCGCCTGCTCCACCGCCAGCACGTCCTTGCCGGGCGCCAGTCCGGTGCGGTTGGCGACGCGGAAGATATGCGTGTCCACCGCGATGGTCGGCTCGCCGAAGGCCACGTTCAGCACCACATTGGCGGTCTTGCGGCCCACGCCCGGCAGTGCCTCAAGCGCCTGCCGGTCCTTGGGCACCTTGCCGTGATGCTGCTCCAGCAGGATCTTCGACAGGGCGATGACGTTCTTCGCCTTGCCCTTGTAGAGGCCGATGGTCTTGATCGCTTCAGCCAGTTTCTCCTCGCCCAGCGCCACCATCGCCTGCGGCGTCTTCACCTGCTTGAACAGGGGCGCCGTCGCCCTGTTCACGCCCTTGTCGGTGGCCTGGGCCGACAACACCACCGCCACCAGCAGGGTATAGGGATTGACATATTGCAGCTCGGTCTTCGGCTCGGGCATCTGTTTCTTCAGACGCGCGAAGAATTCCGCCGCCTCGGCCCTGGTGAAAGGCTTGGGCATCAGCGCGCGCCCCCCCGGTTCGCCCGTTGCAGGCTCAAAGGGCTCACCATGAGGCCTTTACATCCATTGTCCGGCTCGCCAGTCCTCATCCTGAGCTTGTCGAAGGATGAGTGAGAGTACCCAACTCACAGGCCCAGAACGTCCGCCATCGCGTAAAGCCCCGGCTTCTTGCCGTAACCCCAGCGGGCCGCCGCCAGCGCGCCATGCGCGAAGATGGAACGGTCCTCGGCCGAATGCGACAGGGTGATGCGCTCGCCGGTGCCGGCAAAGATCACCGAATGCTCGCCCACCACGGTGCCGCCGCGCAGCGTCGCAAAACCGATCGCGCCTTCGGGTCTCGCGCCGGTATGGCCGTCGCGGGTCTTGACCGCATTCTTGCCCAGCGGCACGTCGCGGCCCCTTGCCGCCGCCTCGCCCAGCAGCAGCGCGGTGCCGGACGGCGCGTCCACCTTGTTCCTGTGGTGCATCTCCAGCACCTCGATGTCGTAGTCGGGCAGCGATCGGGCGGCCCGCTCCACCAGCGCCGCCAGCAGGTTGACCCCCATGCTCATATTTCCGCTCTTGACGATCACGGCGTGACGGGCGGCGGCGGCGATGCGCGCCTCCTGCCTGTCATCGAAGCCAGTGGTGCCGATCACATGGACGATGCGCGCCTGCGCCGCCAGCTCGGCCAGCATCACCGACACCATGGGCTTGGTGAAATCGACGATGGCCTGCGCCCCGGCCACCAGCGGCAGGGGATCGGCGGTCAGCTTCATGCCATTGGGCTGCATGCCCGCCAGCGTTCCCGAATCCATGCCCAGATTGGGATGGCCTTCCATCTCCAGCGCCCCGCACAGGGTGATGCCGCCGCCCTGCGCGATCTCGCGGATCAGGGTGCGGCCCATGCGGCCCGACGCGCCGGCGACGACGATGTTCAGATCGGCCATGGGGAAGGTCCCTTCTTCTTTTGCCCGGCGTGCCCCGACGCCCCGGTTCAGGCCCCGATTGTCAGGCTTGCGCGTCCACGCCAGCGTCCGCTTCCTTACGCGCGACCGTCACCATGGCGGGCCGCAGAAGGCGGTCGCCGATCGTGAAGCCGGTCTGCACCACATCGACGATGGTGCCCGCCGGCTTGCCACCCCCCGGCACCTCGGCGATGGCCTGGTGCAGGTTGGGATCGAACCGCCCGTCGGACGTATCGACCAGCTTGACGCCATAACGTTCCAGCGTGGACATGAGCTGGCGGTCGGTGGCCTCCACCCCGTCCAGCACCGCCTTGACCTGGGGGTCGGCGGCCTCGCGCAGGGCGGGGGGACAGGCCGCCAGCGCCCGGCTGAAATTGTCGGCAATGCCCAGCATGTCGCGGGCAAAGCGGGTTATCGCATACTGGCTGGCCTCGGTTTTATCCTTCTCGGCGCGGCGGCGGACATTCTCCACCTCGGCCAGGGCGCGCAGGCGCTGGTCCTTCAGGCTTTCCACTTCGGCCTTCAGGGCTTCCAGCACGGCAAATTCGGCGGCGAACGCGCCATTCTCGGATTCGGGAGGGGTCTTTTCTTCGGTCATGGCAATTCCTTGAGCGGGCGCCTTCTAGCCTCTAGGCGAGCAGGCGTCCAATGACTTTGGCGGTATGATCGACCATGGGAATGATGCGCCCATAGTTCAGGCGGGTGGGGCCAAGCACCCCGATCACGCCCACGATACGGCCCTGGGCGTTGGCATAGGGGGCAGCCACGATCGACGACCCGGACAGGGAAAAAAGCCGGTTTTCCGAGCCGATGAAGATGCTGACACCGTCACCGTCCTTGGCCAGTTCCAAAAGCCGGATCAGGTCGGCCTTGCGCTCGATGTCGTCGAACAGGGTGCGGATGCGCTCGATGTCCTCGCGCGCATCGACATTGTCCAGAAGATGCGAGGTTCCGCGCACCACCAGCACCTTTTCGGGTCCGGCGATGGTCGCCAGCCCCTCCGCCACCACCTTGGCGGTCAGCGTGTCCAGCAGGGAGCGGTCGGTTTCCAGCTCGGCCAGGATCTCGGCCCGGGCCAGGTCGATGGTACGCCCGCGCAGCCGCGCCCCCAGATAATTGCCTGCCTCGGTCAGCGCGGATACCGGCAGGCCCGGCGGCGTGTCGATGACGCGGTTCTCCACCTGGCCATCCTCGCTGACCAGGATCACCAGCGCCTTGCCGGGGCCCACCGCCACGAATTCCACATGCTTGAGGGGCGCGTCCTGCTTGGCGGTGACCATCAGCCCGGCACAGCGCGACAGGCCCGCCAGCGACTGGGCGGCCTGGCCCATCACCTCCTCCAGATTCCTGCCCGTGTCCGACATGCGGCTTTCGATGGCGGCGCGCTCGTCGTCGGCCAGCTCGCCTATTTCCAGAAGACCGTCCACGAACAGGCGCAGGCCCTTTTCGGTGGGCACCCGGCCCGCCGAGGTATGCGGGGCATAAAGCAGGCCCATCGCCTCCAGGTCGCTCATCACATTGCGGATCGAGGCGGGCGACAGGGCCAGCGGCAGGCGCTGGGACAGGGTGCGGCTGCCCACCGGTTCCCCACTGGCCAGGAAGGCCTCCACCAGGTGGCGGAACACCTCGCGCGGCCGCTCCCCCAGCACCGAGGGGACATACAGAGAGGATCGCGATTCCAAACTCAATGCCTTGTTTTCCCAGTGTTTTTGCCGGTCGATGGACTTGTGCGGGCAGATGCCGCTAGGAAACGCGCCCAACGATAGCAGAGTTCTTCCATATAAGAGGCGCCATGCCCCCTTCAATCGACCCGTCCGCAACCGCCAATCCGGCCATTGGCCGCCCCGGGGGCCGCGCCCCCGACCAGATGCGCGCCGTCAGCCTGACCCCCGGCTTTTCGCGTCACGCCGAGGGCTCCTGCCTGGTCAAGTTCGGCGACACCCATGTGCTGGTCACCGCCAGCCTTGAGGAAAAAGCCCCGCCCTTCCTGAAAGGCTCGGGCAAGGGCTGGGTCACGGCCGAATACGGCATGCTGCCCCGCTCCACCCATGAGCGCATGCGCCGCGAGGCGGCCGCGGGCAAACAGTCCGGCCGCACCCAGGAGATTCAGCGTCTGGTGGGGCGGTCGCTGCGGGCGGTGTGCGACCTGGCGGCGCTGGGCGAGCGGCAGATCGTGATCGACTGCGACGTGCTGCAGGCCGATGGCGGCACCCGCACCGCCGCCATCACCGGCGGCTTCGTGGCGCTGTCGCAGGCGGTCGGCTTCATGAAGAAGGTGGGCATGGTGACCGCGCCGGTCATCCGCGATCACGTCGCGGCGGTATCGTGCGGCATCGTCAAGGGCGTGGCCGTGCTGGACCTGAATTACGACGAGGATTCCACCGCCCAGACCGACGCCAATTTCGTGCTGACCGGCGCGGGCGGCCTGGTGGAAATTCAGGGCACCGCCGAAGGCGCGCCGTTTCACGAGGAAGAACTGACGGCGATGCTGCGCCTGGCCCGCAAGGGCATTGGTGAACTGGTGGCGTTGCAGAAGCAGGTGCTTGTCTGATGGAGATCGTGGCGTGACGATACGCCTGCCGCGCGGCGCGACCCTGGTCGTGGCCAGCCACAATCCGGGCAAGGTGCGCGAGATCGGCGCGCTCTTGGGTCCGCACGGCATCCAGGCGCTCAGCGCGCGCGAACTGAACCTGCCCGAGCCGGAAGAGACCGGCGGCACATTCGCCGCCAACGCCCAGCTCAAGGCGCTGGCGGCCGCCCGGGCAAGCGGCCACGCCGCGCTGGCGGACGATTCGGGTCTCTGCGTCGAGGCGCTGGACGGCGCCCCCGGAATCTATTCGGCGCGCTGGGCCGGCCCGACCAAGGACTTCCGCATCGCCATCAACCGGGTGCATGACGAACTGCGCCAGCGCAAGCTGTCGGGCAGCCCGGCGTCCTTTGTCTGTGCCCTGACCGTGGCGCTGCCGGATGGCGAATACCAGACCTTCGAGGGCACGGTGCACGGCAAGGTGGAGTTTCCGCCGCGCGGGGATCGCGGCTTCGGCTATGACCCCATCTTCGTCGCCGACCTGATGAGCGAGACGTTCGGGCAGATCGATCCGGCGCTGAAGCATTCCATCAGCCACCGCGCCATCGCCTTCCGGCGGCTGCTGCACAGCCACATCTTCGATGAGTCGCTCTGACTATCACCCATTCGTCTTGGCCCGCGTATGCGGGCCATCCAGTTTTGCCGGGCATGAACTGGATGGCCCGGACGTGAAGTTTCGCCTCCGACCGCGCTTCGCGCGGTTCGGGGGGCCGGGCCATGACGGATGGAGCGCATGAGGAGCTTCGGCGTCTATGTCCACTGGCCGTTCTGCGCCGCCAAGTGCCCCTATTGCGACTTCAATTCCCACGTCCGCGCCAGCATCGATGAAGACGGCTGGGTCGACGCCATCCTGGCCGAACTGGACTGGGTGCGCGCGCGCCAGCCTGCGCCGCAGGTCGTCAGCACCGTGTTCTTCGGCGGCGGCACCCCCTCGCTGATGGAAGGCCGCAGCGTCGCCAAGGTGCTGGAGAAGATCGCCGCGCTGTGGCCGATGGCCAACGACACGGAGATCACGCTGGAGGCCAACCCCGCATCCGCCGACGCGGCGCGCTTCGCCGATTACGCCGCCGCCGGCATCAATCGGATCTCGCTGGGGGTGCAGGCGCTGGACGACGCCGACCTCAAGGCGCTGGGCCGGCTGCACGATGTGGCGCAGGCGCGCGCGGCGCTGGCGCTGGCGATGCGCACCTTCGAGCGTGTCTCGCTGGACCTGATCTATGCCCGTCCGGGCCAGGGCGACGCGGCCTGGCGCGCCGAACTCGTACAAGCACTGGCCTTCGGCACCTCGCACCTGTCGCTCTATCAACTGACCATCGAGCCGCAGACGCCCTACGCGCTGCTCTACGAACAGGGCAAGCTGCAAATCCCCGGCGAGGACCTTGCCGCCGGTCTTTACGAGACGACCCAGGAACTGACGCAGAAGGCGGGCCTTCCCGCCTACGAGATTTCCAACCACGCCCGGCCGGGCCACGAAAGCCGCCACAATCTGATCTATTGGCGTTATGGCGATTATGCCGGCGTCGGCCCGGGGGCGCATGGCCGCCTGACGCTGGAGGGTGGCCGCGTCGCCACCGCCGCCATCCGCCTGCCCGAACGCTGGATCGACATGGTGCGCCGCCAGGGCCACGGCTTTGAGGAGATGGTCGCGGTGTATGACGGCGATGCGGCGCGCGAGCATCTACTGATGAACCTGCGCCTGTCCGAAGGAGTCGACCTGGCGGCTTACGAATTGCGCTGGGGCACGCGGCCCGATCCCGCCCGCATCGCCGCGCTGGCCGACCAGGGATTTGCGACGCTGGACGGCGACATCCTCGCCGCCACGCCCGCGGGGCGGCTATTGCTGAACCGGGTAATTGCAGAGTTATTGAACTGAACCCCTCCGTCGGCGGCTCGGTCTGCTTCGCAGACCCATCGCTGCCGACACCTCCCCTTCCTGCGTGCTGACGCACGCGAAGGGGAGGGATATGGCGCGCGCTGCGTCAAACCTGTTGCAGCAGGCACAGGCCCGCCGCCCTTTGGCGCAAAGCGCCGGAAAGGGGGAGGTGGCCGTGGCAACGCGAAAGGGCGGCGCATCGTTGTGCGCCGCCCTGAGCAAAGCTGCGAAGGCCGGAGGGGGGCAGACTTAAGAATTCTTCCCCTGGAAAGTAGTGGGAGCGGGTGAAACCACCACCGGCCCCATCGGGGTCATCTCCAGCACCGCCAGTCCGCGCTCCGATGTGCCGTCGGCATTGAAGCGGAAAATGCCGTCCACGCCGGAAAAGCCGTTGGGGTCCATCAGCGCGTGCTGGGTGAAGCGGTGATAAGGCTCGCCCTGGGCCAGCAGCGCCACCAGCGACACCGCGTCATAGGCCAGGCTGGCCAGGTTGGCGGGTGGAGAATTGAAGGTGGCGCGATAGCGGCCGACAAAAGCGTCGTCGGCCTTGGGCGCGGGCGCCGCGTACCAGCTTCCCTGAAGACTGGACTCCTTGGCCAGGCTGGCGTCATCCCAAAGCCCCGTGCCCAGAAGCTGCACCTTGCCCGGTCCCATGCCGTCGAATTGCAGCGTCGGCGCGATTTCCTTCGCCAACGGCCCACCCTGGGCGATCAGCACCGCGTCGGCGCCGCTCTTGGCCACCGCGCCGGCGGGCGCCGTGACCGCGCCGCTGCGCGGGGCAAAGCGTTCGATGTCCACCACCTGGCCCTTGACCGCCTGAACCGAATTCTGGAAGGCGCTCTGCGCCACGTCGCCATAGGCGGTCTGCGGGATCAGCGCGGCGAATTTCTGGTGGCCGCGCGAGGCGGCATAGCCGATCACCCGTCGCACCTCGTTTTGCGGCAGGAAGCTGATCAGATAGGTGCCCTTGCCCGCCACGCTGCGCTCGGTCGAAAAGGCCAGCACCGGCACGGCGCGGTCGCGCGCCACCGGCGCCACCGCCGCGACCGAAGGCCCGAACAGCGGGCCCACGATCACCTCGGCCCCCTGGGCCAGAAGCTTTCTGGCGGCGTCGGCGGCCTGGGCGCCGCCATTGCCCTCGTCGCCGACCATCAAAAGGATGCCGCGGTTCTTGGAATCGAACATCGCCAGCTCGGCCGCCTTCAGCATCGACTGCGCCAGGTTGCGCGTCGCCGCCGAGCCGCTGGAAAGCGGCAGGATCACGCCGACCCGCACCGGCGTGCCCTCGGGCAGGCCGGGCAGGCGCAGATAGCTGGGCATGTCATGGTCCAGCGGATTGCCGGCGACCGGCGGGGGCGGCGGGGCCGTCACATGGGGGCGCGGCGGCGGCGGCGGCTTGCTCGCGCAGGCCGAAACCGCCAGCAGCACTGTCGCGCAAAGGGCGGCCATGCCAAAAAAGCGCGGCGCGGGATGGAAACGGAAAGCCGATGGGCCGAGCATCACATGATCCTGGTTCAAAATCCCCGGCGGCGGCCGGGGCGGGCGACCTTAAGCCGCTGGAACAGCCCGGTAAATCCCGCGATTCGTCTGCTCCCAGCCTGGCGGCCAATCGCGGCGGATTGGCGGCCGCGCCGGGCCTTCATGTGCTCGCGACCCCCATCGGCAACGCCAGCGACATCTCCCTGCGGGCGCTGGACGTGCTGCGCGGCTGCGACGTGATCGCCGCCGAGGATACCCGGGTTACCGCCAAGCTGTTGGCAATACACGGTATTTCCCGCCCGCTGATCGCCTATAACGACCACAATGCCGCCAGCATGCGGCCCAAGATCCTGGCCCGGCTGGCGGCGGGCCAGGCCGTGGTTCTGGTTTCGGACGCCGGTACGCCGCTGGTGTCGGACCCGGGCTACAAGCTGGTGCGCGCCGTGCTGGCCGCCGGCTTGCGCGTCGAGGCGGTGCCCGGTCCCTCCGCGGTCCTGACGGCGCTGACGCTGTCGGGCCTGCCGTCCGACCGCTTTCTGTTCGCGGGCTTTCTGCCTTCGCGCGCCGGTGAGCGGACCCGGGCGCTTTGCGAACTCGCCGCCGTGCCGGCCACCCTGATCTTCTTTGAGTCCGCGCAGCGCCTGGCCGAAAGCCTGTCGGCGATGGCCGATGTGCTGGGCGAGCGCCAAGCCGCGGTGGCGCGCGAGTTGACCAAGCGGCACGAAGAGGTGCGGCGCGGTTCCTTGCGCGAACTGGCGGCGCATTATGGCGGCGCCGGCGCCCCGAAGGGCGAGGTCACGCTCGTGGTGGGCCCGCCGCTGGAGGAAGGCCCCGACTTCGCGCGCATCGATGCGGCGCTGGCCCAGGCGCTGGCCTTCATGCCGGTCAAGGCGGCGGCCGAGATGATCGCCGCCCTTACCGGCGCCTCGCGCAAGCAGGTCTATGACCGCGCCCTTGAACACAAAAGCAATGAACGCGAAGACGATGCGAAAGCGTGAGGCGGCCGAGCGCCGCGGCCGCGCCGGCGAAAGCCTGGCGGCCCTGTGGCTGCGGCTGAAGGGCTATCGTATCCTGGCGCGGCGGGTGAAGACCCATGCCGGCGAGATCGACCTGGTGGCGGCCGCGCCCTTCGGCCCGGTCTGCTTCGTCGAGGTCAAGGCCCGCGCCCATGCGCGCCTGGCCGCCGAAAGCGTGGCCGACGGCCAGCGGACTCGCATTGCCCGTGCCGCCAACCTATATCTGGCCGCGCGCCCGGCGCTGGCGGGACGGGGCATGCGCTTCGACATCGTCGCCCTGGCGCCGCGCACGTTGCCGGTGCATCACCGCGACGCATGGCGGCCGGATTTCTGAGCGGGAGAAGCAGGCATGGCGCTGACCGTCGCGATCCAGATGGACCCGATCGAGAAGATCGACATCGGCGGCGATTCCACCTTCGCCCTGGCGCTGGAGGCGCAGGCCCGCGGCCACGCACTCCTGTATTATGGCCCGCGCGATCTCAGCTTCCGCGACGGCCATGTCAGCGCCCGCGTGCGTCCGCTGCATGTGCGCGCCGTCAGGGGCGATCACTTCGCGCTGGGCGAAAGCTTCACCTATGACCTGGCGGCGGCGGATGTGGTGTTGATGCGCCAGGACCCGCCCTTCGACATGGCCTATATCACCGCCACCCACATCCTGGAGCGCATCCATCCCGCCACGCTGGTGGTCAACGATCCCCGCCATGTGCGCAACGCCCCCGAAAAGCTGTTCGTCACGGAATTCGCCGATTTCATGCCGCCCACCCTGATCTCGTCGGATCTGGCGGCCATCCGCGAATTCCGCGCCGAGCATGGCGACATCATCATCAAGCCGCTCTATGGCAATGGCGGGGCGGGCGTCTTCCGCCTCAAACCGGATGACGAGAATTTCGGCTCGCTGATGGAGATGTTCACCCTGTTCTACCGCGAGCCGGTGATCGTACAGCGCTACCTGCCCGCCGTGCGCCAGGGCGACAAGCGCATCATCCTGGTGGACGGGCAATTCGCCGGCGCCATCAACCGGGTTCCCGCGGCGGGCGAGGCGCGCTCCAACATGCATGTGGGCGGGCTTGCCCAGCCCACGGAACCGACGGCGCGCGAGCGCGACATCTGCGCCGCCATCGGCCCGGAATTGAAACGCCGCGGCCTGATCTTCACCGGCATCGACGTGATCGGCGACTATATGACCGAGATCAACGTTACGTCTCCCACGGGCATCCAGGAGGTCCGTCGCTTCGGCGGGGCCGACATCGCCGCCCTCATCTGGGACGCCATCGAGACGCGGCGGTCTTGACAGGGTGCCTATATAAGGCGGGCAGCAACCGGCAGGTGACGCCATGATGACCATTCGCAGATCGGGGGACCGGGGCCAGACCAGGACGGGCTGGCTTGAATCGCGCCACAGCTTTTCCTTCGGCGACTATTACGACCCGGCCCATGAGAGCTTCGGCCCGCTGCGCGTGATCAATGAGGACCGGATCGCCGGCGGCGCAGGCTTTCCGCCCCATCCCCACCGCGATATGGAGATCGTCACCTACATCCTGGGCGGGGCGATCGCCCACAAGGATTCGACCGGCGGCGGCGGCACCATCCGCCCCGGCGAAATCCAGCGCATGAGCGCGGGCACCGGTATCGTGCATTCCGAATTCAATCCCAGCCGCGAGCAGCCGTGCCATCTGCTGCAGATATGGATCATGCCGTCCCAGCGCGGCCTTGAGCCCGGTTACGAACAGAAGACCATTGACGCGGCGGCGGTGCGCAATCATTTCGCCCGCATCGCCGGTCCCGATCCGCAGGCCAGCGAGGTGCGCCTGGTGCAGGACGCCGAGATTTGGGCGGCCAGGCTGGATACGGGAATGGAGGCGATCCATGTTCTGGCGCCGGGCCGCCGCGCCTGGCTGCAGGTGGCGCGCGGCAGCGTGCATCTGGACGGCCGGGTGCTGGCGGCGGGCGACGCCGCCGCCGTCACCGATGTCGAAAGACTTGCCGTGCGGGCGGGAACCGACGCGGAACTGCTGCTGTTCGATTTGGCGTGATTTTCCGCCACCATCGGTCACAGCTCGGGTTTGCGTGCCGCAAACACCCCGCTGCGACACCTTCCCCCGCTCGTCGCCCCGCTTGTGGGGTAAGGAAGCTGTCGGAAGCGGACGGCCGCGCCGGGAATGCGGCGCTTGAGCGTGAAGCGCCGGCAAAGGCCGGAGCGGAGCTACTTCACCAGTCCGAAACGCGATTTGTACCGCGCATCGATACCCGACAACGGGAAATAGATGAACACGTCGGTGGTGCCGAACTGGCGGTCGATCACCGCGCCCTCGCCGATGCAGCAGCCGGCGCGCACATAGCCCTTCAGCATCGGCGGCAGGCTGCGGATGCCTTCGCGCTCGTCAATGGCGTTTCTGGCCAGCCGGTTCATGTCCACGAACAGTTCGGGGCGCGCGCGCACCCGCAGCGCCGCCGGCATGGCGTGGAAATGGTGCAGATAGGACAGCGGCATTGCCAGGTCCTTGGGGTCGGTCCCCGGAAACGAGGCGCAGCCGAACATCAGGTCGATGTCGAAGCGCGCCACATAGGCCATCAGTCCCTTCCACAGAAGCTGCATGGTGCCCGGCCGCGCGCGATAGCTTTTCAGGATGCAGGAGCGGCCCAGCTCCAGATACCGGGTGTCGGGCGCCAGTCCCGCCAGCATGCGCGAAAGATCATACTCGCCGCTGGTATAGAAGCCGCCGGCCCGGGCCGCATCCTTTTCGCGGGTCAGCCGATAGGTGCCCACCACCAGCGGCTGGCCGTCCTCGTCATGGGCGTCGCGGTCCACCACCAGTAGATGGTCGCAGACCATGTCGTACTTGTCGAAATCGCGGCGCCTCTCGCGCATCTGCGGCGTGGGGATCGCGCTCATCTCTTCATAGAAGACCTGGTAGCGCAGGCGCTGGGCCTGCTCGACCTCCAGCTCGGTCTCCGCCAGGCGGACCTCGAGGGCTCCGGCGGTGGCCAATATGGGCCACTGCAACAGGCGTCCCTCGAAAGGTCCGGCTTCGTAGATGTTGACCACGGTCTATCCCTTGGCGCTGCAAGGTCCCCATTTCTGCCTGTGGGACCCGCCGCGCCTGAACTCCCATCGCTGAAAGCTACGCTTCCTTTGCGACAGTTTGGCAATTTTAGCCCAACTCCCGGTGCAAGGATAGAGCCGAAAACCGTTCCGGCGCCCGCAGTTAACCCGGTTTCACGGTCCGGGCGCGGACACGGGGCGGACGCGGGACAGAACCGTGAACAGGATCAGGGCCGGAATGCCGATCGCCCCGCAGCCGACGAAGAACAGGGCATAGGCGTTCATCAGACCCACATGGGCCGACAAGGCCTCCACCGCCTCGCCTGAAAAGCCTTTCAGGATCTTGCCCGCCCAGGCATAGGTCGAGGACAGCAGCGCATATTGCGTGGCGGTATAGCCCAGGCTGGTGAGCGACGACATGTAGGCCACCAGCGTCACCCCGGCCATCGCGATCCCGAAATTGTCCAGCCCCATCACCAGCGCGAAAGACAGCGGATCGTGCGCATAGGGCAGCACGCCATAAAGCGCGGTGCCCAGCATCTGGCCCAGGCATCCCACGATCACCGCCGGCATCAGCCCCAGTTGCAGGGTCAGCACACCCCCCGCCGCCACCCCCAGGAACACGCCCACCAGCCCGACGCTGCCGCGCACCGCACCCACCATGTCCTTGGTCAGGCCAAGGTCCACATACATCGGGTTGTACATCGGACCGCTGACGAAGTTGGGAAGCTGAAACAGGCTGATCGCCGCCAGGATCAGGATGGCGGTAGAGCCGAAATTGCCAAAGAAGGCGATGAACGGTCCCACGATGGCGTCGAACAGGCCCCGCGGCGTCCACAGCGGCGCCTCTTCTTCCTTGGCGGCCAGCGCGCGCTCGCCCTGCACCGGCTCGGCCGCCAGCGCCGTCGCCAGGATCGCCGCGAACATCACCGCGCCATAGAGCATGTAGGCGTCGTTCCACCCGATGCGCTGGGCGATAGGCAGGATCACCGCCTCGCTCATCAGCAGCGCGGCGCGATAGCCGATCGTGTAGCCCGATGTGAGGAGCCCCAGCTCGTCCTTGGTGCGGGCGGACTCGATGCGCCAGGCGTCGATGGCGATGTCCTGCGTGGCCGAGGCGAAGGCCACAACCAGGGCGCAGACGCCAAGCTGCACCAGACCGTGCGCGGTGCCGCTGGCGGCCATGGCGACCAGGCCTGCCCCGACCAGGACCTGCATCAGCGCGATCCAGCCGCGCCGCTGGCCCAGTCGCTTCAGCCCCGGAAGTGCCAGCCGGTCCAGCAGCGGCGCCCAGAGGAACTTCAGCGAATAGGCGATCCCCACCCATGACAGAAAGCCGATCGCCGCCAGGCTGGTGCCTTCATCGCGCAGCCAATAGCCGAAGGTATTGCCCACCAGTACGAAGGGCAGGCCCGACGAGAAGCCCAGCGCCAGCATCACCAGCACGCGGGGATTGAGATATTCGCGGAGGGTATAGCGCCGCCTGCGCGGCTTTTTCTCGTCGCTCCGGCTCACGCCGACGCTCCTCTTCTTTCTGGTAAGCGCCGGCCCCTCACGCCAAGGCGTTTTCCTGGCCGTCCGCCGGTATGCCGGCGCTACCGGCCACGCCGACGCTCCACCCTGGTCGCTCCGGCTTGCGCCGACGCTCCATTCCGGTCGCTCCGGCTTGCGCCGACGCTCCTGCGAAGCATCACGCGGCGACGATATGCGAACCGTCCTCGCTGGGAAACAGCATCAAGAACATTTCCTCAAGCTCCGCCGGGTCGACCGGCTTGGTGAGGAAGCCGTCCATGCCCGCCTCCTGGCAGGCCCGCTTGCCCGTGTCCAGCGCGTCGGCGGTCAGCGCCACGATGGGCGTGCGCGCCCGGCCCGTTTCGCCTTCCCAGGCGCGGACCGCCTGAGCCGCCTCGATGCCGTCCATGCCTGGCATGTGGATGTCGGTCAGCAAAAGGTCGTAGCGCCCGGTCCGCATCGCCTCGACGGCGGCGTTGCCGTTGGCGACTTCCGTCACCTTGTGGCCGCGCCGGCGCAGCAGCTCGCGGATCAGCATCATGTTGATGGGATTGTCCTCGGCCAGAAGCACGTTCAGGCCAGACATATCCATAAGGGTCGCATCCATCCGGGCCGCATCCGCATCGGCGAGCGGCGGATCCGGGACAGCCGGCGCATGCGGCGTGGCGGCGGCCACCAGCGGTGGCAGGCCCTCGTCATCGCCCGGCCCCATATCGGGCTGTGCATCGATCTGCGGATCGGCCCCGTCCGAAGGCGGCACGTTCCCTGTTCCCGCCGGCTCTGTTCCCGCCGGCTCACGGCACAGAAGCAGCCGCTCCGCCAGCGAGGCCTGACGCACCGGCTTGACCAGATAGCCGGCAAAACCACTCTGCCGCATTTCCGCCAGGCTGCCGCGCGCGGCGGGCGTCAGCAACACCAGGGCAGGGATGGACGGCTGGGGATGCACCTTCAGTACCGGCGTGGCGCCGGTCCCCGCATCGATCAGCACCGCATCCGGCCGGCCCTCGCCCGTTTCCATGACGCTGCCGCCACAGGCCTTGATCTGGAGCGCCAGGCCCTCGCCCAGCGCACGGTTGCGACTCATCACCGCCACCTTCAGGCCTGCCAGTGGCTGGGCGGACGGATCGGCGTCCTCCACCACGATACTGGGGATGGTGAACCAGAAGCAGGAGCCGCGAACCGGCGCGGGATCGACGCCGATCTCGCCCCCCATCGTGTTCACCAGCCGCTTGGAGATGGCCAGCCCCAGCCCGGTGCCGCCGAACCGGCGCGCATGGCTGGAATCGGCCTGGACGAATTCGTGGAAGATCTCCTGCCGCTTGGCCTGCGGCACGCCCACCCCGGTGTCGCGCACCTCGAAACGCAGGAAGGCGCGCTCGCTGCCCTGCACCCGGCGCACCTCGACGCAGACCCCGCCCTTTTCAGTGAACTTGATGGCATTGCCCATCAGGTTGGT
Organism: Hyphomicrobiales bacterium; assembly: GCA_040255825.1. Lineage (GTDB taxonomy): Bacteria > Pseudomonadota > Alphaproteobacteria > Micropepsales > Micropepsaceae > Rhizomicrobium. Next base: position 337,484 of record JBDZVS010000002.1, read on the forward strand.
GATGATCTGGCGCAGGCGTCCTTCATCAGCGCGGATGCGGCGCGGCACGTCGGCGGCGACGACCGGCGTGATCTCGATGCCCTTGGCATGGCCGCGCTCGCACAGAAGCTCGGCCACCCCCGACAGCAGCGCACGCAGGTCCACTTCGTCCTCGTCCAGGGTCAGCATGCCGGCTTCGATCTTGGAGAAGTCCAGAATGTCCCCGATCAGGTTCAGCAGCGCCTCGCCCGACTGGCTGATCGCCTCGGCATAGGTGCGCTGCTCGGGCCGCAGTTCGGTTTCCAGCAGAAGCCGCGCCATGCCCAGGACCCCGTTCATGGGGGTCCTGATCTCGTGGCTCATGGTGGCCAGGAAGCCCGACTTGGCCTTTGATGCCTCCTCGGCACTGTCGCGCGCCTCGGTCAGCGCGTCTTCCAGCGCCTTGCGCTCGGTGATGTCGCGGCCCACGCTCTGCACCTCGACCAGCCGGCCGTGCGAATCGCGCACCGCATAGTCTTCCCAGGCGATCCAGCGGAAGCCGCTGGCGGTGCGCACATGCTGGTCATAGCGCACGCGGCCGCGTCCCTGCTCCAGCGCGGCGAAACCGCCGAAGATGGGCGAACGGCTTTCGGGATGCGGCTGGGGCGCAAAGGGATAGCCGATGGCGCGGGCCGGCGTCAGACCGAACAGGCGGAAGAAGGCGTCGTTGCCATAGGTCAGCCGGCTGGCGGCGTCGCGGCGGAAGATGGCGTCGCCCTGCGCGTCCACCAGGCCCTTGTAGCGCGCCTCGCTCTGGTTCAGCCGGGCGTTGATGGTGGCGGCATTCTTCAGCGAGGCTTCCAGCCGCTGGGTGATGTTCTTGAGCTGGGCCGCCTGGCGTTCCAGCGCCTCGCGGCGGGCGCGCGCCTCGACCAGGCTCTTGATCAGGAAGGCCAGCGCCACCACCAGAAGGGCGCCGAAGCACTCCGGCGATATGATGGTCAACTCGCCGGTCAGGACGACATTGGCAAGCGCCGCCAGCAGGATGCATCCGGCCAGGCTTCCAAAAACAAGACGTGTCACCCGCAGCACGGAAACGGCCAGCTCTTTCCGGAAATTCGCGGCCCGATACTGGCCCGGCGTCCGCAAAGATTTACTTAAAGTTCCCGGCCGGGCGGGGTCGCGGCACTCTTTCCCTGGAAACAAGGGCTTGCGCCCAGCCGGGGCCGCCCTGCGGTGCCGTCACAAAAGCTTTGCAGGACTGTGATGTTCGTGGCGCACGGGCGGGTGAATTCACCCCATCCGTTAATGGGACCGCGCTTGACCAATATCAGCCTGACCGGCCAGACCGCCGATTTCGCAGCCCATGACCGCCGCCTGCTGGCCGCCCGCCGCGCCGGGGCAGGGGATTTGCGCTTCCGCCTGCTCGCGCTGGGCGCGGCGGTGACGGTCATGCTGGTCTTCGCCGGGGTGATCGCCGCGCTGCTGGTCGGCGCCCTGCCGGCATTCCGGGCATTCGGCCTGTCCTTCGTCACCACCGATGCCTGGAGCCCCACCCAAGAGACGTTCGGCGCGCTGGCTTCGGTCTACGGCACGCTTGTCACCTCGGCAATCGCGATGCTGATCGCGGTGCCGGTGGGCATCGGCATCGCCATTTTCCTGACCGAGCTGTGCCCGCGTCCCCTCAGGCGGCCCATCGCCATGGCCATCGAGCTTCTGGCGGCCATCCCCTCCATCATCTACGGCATCTGGGGCCTGTTCGTATTCGCGCCCTGGTTCCAGGCCCATGTCCAGCAGCCCATCATCGAGGCGACCGACGGCATTGCGGTGATCGGGTCGCTGCTGGGCGGCGCGCCCTATGGCATCGGCGTCTTCACCGCCAGCGTCATCCTGTCGATCATGATCCTGCCCTTCATCTGCGCGGTAACACGCGACGTGTTCGAGACTGTGCCCCATGTGCTCAAGGAAGCCGCCTATGGCCTGGGGTGCACCACCTGGGAAGTGATGTGGCGCGTGGCGCTGCCCTTCGCGCGCACCGGCGTGGTGGGTGGGGCGATGCTGGCGCTGGGCCGCGCCCTGGGCGAGACCATGGCCGTCACCTTCGTGATCGGCAACGCGCACAATATCGATGTCTCCCTATTCTCGCCGGGCACCACCATCTCGGCCACCATCGCCAACGAATTCACCGAGGCGACCGGCGCGCTCTACAGCTCCTCGCTGATCGCCCTGGGGCTTGTGCTGTTCGTCATCACCTTCATCGTGCTGGCCGGCGCGCAGTTGATGCTGCGCGCCATGGAACGCAGGGCGGGCAGGTGACTTCCAGGCTCGCAAATCCCGGCCTTTACCTGCGCCGCCGCCTCACCAATGGCCTCTTCATCCTGCTGTCGCTTGCAGCGGCTTTGTTCGGCCTCGTCTGGCTGGCGCTGATCCTCTACGCCCTGCTGAAGGAAGGCGTCTCGGCCATGGGGCCGCACATCTTCTCGCTGCCCACCCCGCCACCGATGATGGAAGGCGGCCTTTACAACGCCATCCTGGGCAGCGTCATCATGAGCGCGCTGGCGGTCGCGGTGGGCGCCCCCATCGGCCTGTTCGCCGGCACCTGGCTGGCCGAATATGGCCGCCACCACCGCCTCGCCTTCATTGTGCGTTTCGTCAACGACATCCTGCTGTCGGCGCCTTCCATCGTCATCGGCCTGTTCATCTACGAGGTGATGGTGGCCAGGATGGGCCATTTCTCGGCGCTAGCCGGCGCCGCTTCGTTGGCCGTGATCGTGATCCCGGTGGTGACGCGCACCACCGAGAATATGCTGCTGCTGGTGCCCGGCGGCCTGCGCGAGGCCGCAAGCGCCCTGGGCGCGCCGCGCAGCTTCGTGATCACGGCCGTCACCTGGAAGGCGGCGCGCGCCGGCATCGTCACCGGCGTGCTGCTGGCGGTGGCGCGCATCTCGGGCGAGACCGCGCCGCTGCTCTTCACCGCGCTCAACAACCAGTTCACCACCGCCGACCTCAATTCCCCGATGGCGTCGCTGCCGGCGGTGATCTTCCAGTACGCCATGTCGCCCTATGACGACTGGCACGCGCTGGCCTGGGCCGGGGCGCTGCTGATCACCGCCGCCGTTCTGGCGCTGTCGATCCTGGCCCGCCTCCTCGAACGCAAGCAACGGAGATGAGCCACATGGACACGATGGTGATGGAAAAGCCGGCCGCCGCGCCGGATACCGACAGGATCAAGATCGCCATCCGCGATCTTTCCTTCTTCTACGGCGACCACCGGGCGCTGAAGGACATTTCCCTGCCGCTGATGGACCGCAAGGTGACGGCCTTCATCGGCCCGTCGGGCTGCGGCAAGTCCACCCTGCTGCGCGCCATCAACCGCATCTTCGAGCTGTATCCCGGCCAGCGCGCCCGAGGGCAGATCGTGATGGACGGCCAGGACATCCTGAAGGCGCGCGACCTCAACCTCTTGCGCGCGCGCATCGGCATGGTGTTCCAGAAGCCCACACCCTTTCCCATGTCGATCTATGACAACATCGCCTTCGGCATAAAGCTGTACGAGCGCATCCCGAGGTCCGAGATGGACGGCCGCGTCGAACACGCCCTGCGCCGCGCCGCGCTGTGGACCGAGGTCAAGGACAAGCTGAACGCCTCGGGCCTGTCGCTGTCGGGCGGCCAGCAGCAGCGCCTGTGCATCGCCCGCTCGGTGGCGACCGGGCCCGAAGTCATCCTGCTGGACGAGCCCTGCTCGGCGCTCGATCCCATCTCCACCGCCAAGGTGGAGGAACTGATCGAGGAGCTGGCAGGCGACCATACGATCGTGATCGTCACCCACAACATGCAGCAGGCGTCGCGCGCGTCCGACTTCACCGCCTTCATGTATCTGGGCGAGCTGGTTGAATACGGCCCGACGGAACGAATCTTCACGGCACCGTCCAACAAGCGCACGGAGCAGTATATTACGGGGCGTTTTGGCTAAGGCTGAGCGATTGCCCATTTTCCTCTCCCTGGGCGGGCCTGACCCGCCCATCCAACTTTGCTTAGAGCATCGAGAAGTTGGATGGCCTGCTCTGGAGAGAAAAGAAGCTACACATAATCCGCCGCAATGGTCTCATCCGTCTGCGCGCCGCCCTTGGGCAGCAGCAGGTGCAGGATCACGCCCACGCCGAGGTTCAGCACCAGCGCCACGATCGCCGCATAGCAGGGGATGGTCCAGCCGAACAGATGCAGCGGATAGGTCGAGCCCTGGAAGCCCAGTTGCGCCACCATCCAAGTGCCGCTGCCGATCCCGGCGGCCCATCCCGCCAGCAGCGCCCAGGGATTGAGCCGCACATACAGCGCCAGCAGCACCGCCGGCACCGTCTGGCAGATCCAGATGCCGCCCAGAAGCTGAAGCTGGATGGCATAGGTCGTGTCCATCTCCAGTACGAAGAACAGCGCCCCCAGCTTGGCGATGAAGGCGACCATCTTGGCCATCTGCGCCTCGGCCTTCGGCGCGCAGTCCGGCGCGATGAAGCCCTTGTAGACGTTGCGGGTGAAAAGATTGCCGCAGGCGATGGCCATGATCGAGGCGGGCATCAAGGCACCGATGGCGATCGCGGCAAAGGCGAAGCCCGCGAACCAGGCCGGGAACATGTGCAGGAACAGCGCCGGCACCGCGAAGTTCGCCTTGTAGGCGGCAAAGCCCGCGGCGTATTCGGGCATTGTCTCCACGCCCGCCGCCAGCGCCATGTAGCCAAGCAGCGCGATCAGCGCCAGCGCCACCGAATAGGCCGGCAGCACGATGGCGTTGCGCCGGATCACATGGCGGCTGGATGACGACAGAAGCCCCGTCACCGAATGGGGATAGAGGAACAGCGCCAGAAGCGATCCCGCCGCCAGGGTGACATAGGCGAAGCCCGAGCCCAGGCTGTGCTCCGGCGCGGGCGCCAGGGTCAGCTTTTCCGCCGGTATGGCCGAAAAGATGTGGCCATAGCCGCCAAGCTGGGCCGGCACGATGATGATCGCCGCCAGCACGGTGATATAGACCAGGATGTCCTTGACCACCGCGATCAGGGCGGTGCCGCGAAGGCCCGAGGTATAGGTGAACCCCGCCAGCACGGCGAAGGCCACGATCAGGGGCACCGACACCTGGCCCATCAGCGGCACCGCGACGGTATAGTTCATGCCGATGGCCGCGAAGACCACCTGCATGCCCACCATCTGCAGCGCGATATAAGGCAGCACCGCCACCATGCCGGTCACCGCGATGGCCAGCGACAGGCCCTTGTGGCCGAAGCGGCCCTGCACGAAATCGGCGGCGGTGATATAGCCGTGCTTGTTGGCCACCGACCACAGGCGCGGGAAGGCCAGGAACAGCACCGGATACATCAGCGAGGCATAGGGCACGGCGAAGAAGCCCATCGCGCCCGCGCCGAACATCAGCGCCGGCACGGCGATGAAGGTATAGGCCGTATAAAGATCGCCGCCCAGAAGGAACCAGGTGATCAGGGTGCCGAAGCTGCGCCCCCCTAAGCCCCATTCATGCAGTTGCGACAGGTCACCCGCGCGCCAGCGCGATCCGAACAGGCCCAGGAGCGCCACGAACACGAACAGCGCCAGGAAGACGCCGATGGTCACCGGATTGGCGCTCATTACCGGCCCCGCCCCTGCTGGTGCAGATAGACCGGAACGATGCAGACCGCCGTCAGCACCACCCACAGGATCTGCCACCAGTAGAAAAAGGGAATGCCGAACAGCTCCGGCGTGATGCGGTTGTAGAAGGGCACCCAGAAGAACGCCACATACGGCACCAGCAACATCAGATAGACCGGATGAAATCTCCGGCGCGCCCCCTTGTTCATCATCGTCCCTTCATGAAGTCCTGGCGTCTTGCGCCCTGAAAATCGTTATGTGCTGAAGTCGAGGCCCGCCTATTTCGGCGGCGGAACGAAATCCTGTCCCTTTGCCGGCTTGGCCGCGTCCTTGGGCACATAGCGCGTGCTGGTCACCGGCCCCTCGCCCACCAGCATGATGATGCACGGCCCCGTCTCGGCCTTGGCCCCGTCCCAGTGAACGGTATTGGCGATGTCGGTCACGAAGCTGCCCGCCGGAATGGGATACATCTTGTCCGGGTCGTAATGGGTGCTGGACGAAACCCACCAGCTTCCCGATACGACATAGACATAGCGGTCGGTGGAATGGAAATGCGGCTGGGAGTTGTGGCCCGGCTCCCATTTTATCAGCACGCCATAGATGCCCGGCTTGGCCGAATCCCCGAACAGCTTGGCGCTGCATTCGCCATTACCGCACTTCCAGGGAATGTCCTTGCCGAACACGATCGGGATGTGGCCGGGATCGGGCTTGGGTTGGCTGGTCCGGGGCGGCCCCTGGTTCAGAAGCTGTGCCTGGGTTTCGGCCCATGCCGGTCCGGCCGCCAGGCCCGCGCATGCGATTGCGAGCGCGGCCAAGCCGGCATTGATCAGGCCGGCATTGATATTGAGGCGCATGGGTCGATCCTTTCGCCGCGGCCTCGCAGGGCGCCACCGCCGGGCGGCGGCGCCCTGCGGGCTTTCAGTTCCTGGGCTTGGGCTTGCCGTTCTCGTCGACCTGGGTGGTCTTGACCGGGCCGATGCCCGACAGGATCAGCACCGCCGGCTCCTTTTCCCCGGTGCGCGCGCCGTCCCAGTGAATGCCGTTCTTGCGGTCGATCGCCACCGAACCGGCCCGAACCGGATAGGTGGTGCGCTCGTCATAGACGTTGCTGGTCGAAACCCACCAGGTTCCCGACACGACATAGGCCCAGCGTTCGCCGTCATGGAAATGCGGCTTGGAGAAGTGGCCCGGATACCATTTGTACATGACGGTATAGGGGCCGGGCTTGCTGGGATCGCCATACAGGATGCACATCTCCTGCACGCCCTTCTTGCCGCTGCACTTGATGTCCTTGGCCGGGATGACGGCGGCGCGGGACGGATCGGGCTTGGGTCCGATGGGATCGTTGACCGTGGTGCCGATCTTGGGATCGGGCTGCGCCACCGCGATGACGCCAAGCCCGGCGGCCCCCGCGGCCACGGCGGCGCCCACGAGGATTTTCACGAGCGAATGCATGATCCTGTCTCCTGGGGTTTTATGCCCGGGATGATAGGCAGAGCCACGCAGTCTTCACAAGCAACCGCGCCGCAGTCTTCGCGGTTGCAACACGATCACGCTCAGGCGGAACGCCGGCTGACGAGCACCAGGCCCAGCCCTGCGATCACCGCGGCGATGCCGGCGGCGGTGGGAATCCAGACGCTGTGGTCTTCCTGGGAATTGATTTCGATGGGACCGATGTCGGCCACATTCTTGGTCTCGGTCCAGTGGACCGAGCGGAAAATCAGGCCGCCGATGCCAAGGACGATCAGCACCAGGCCCAGTATCGCAAGCGGCTTCATGTCCCTCTCCTGCAGAATGCGGCGCCCTGTGGCGCCCGGCAATGGCAAGAGAACGGCGGGACGGAAGCGTTGGTTCCGCCGCGCCGGGTCTTTCACCTGTGACGGCGGATCGGACAGGCGGGCGGGATCGGGCATGGCGAATTGCTGCGGGCAATGGGCGCGCTGGTCCTGGGCAGTTGATCAACTCGTCCGGTTTTTCCCTGTCCCTCAAGGGAAGCATGAATGTCGATTCAGCCTGGAGCGCGCCGTCTCACCCACTGGGATGCACGACCCTGCGATACGACAACGCCTCGGCCACATGGGCGCGGGCGACGGTGTCGGCTCCGGCCAGGTCGGCGATGGTGCGCGCCACCTTCAGCACCCGGTGATAGCCGCGCGCCGACAGGCGCATGCGTTCCGCCGCCTCGGTCAGAAGCTTCGCCCCCGCCGCGTCGGGCGTGGCGATCCTGTCCAGCAATTCGCCCTCGGCCTCGGCATTGGTGCGCACCGCGTGGCCTTCAAAACGCGTGCGCTGGACGCCGCGCGCCTTCGCCACCCTTGCGGCGACCTCGGCGCTGCCTTCGGCGGGCGGCGGCAGGGCCAGGTCGGCGGCCGACACGGCGGCGACATCGACATGGATGTCGATGCGGTCGAACAGCGGCCCTGAGATGCGCGACTGGTAATCCACCGCGCATTTGGGCGCGCGCCCGCACGCCTGATGCGGATCGGTCAGGTATCCACAGCGGCAGGGGTTCATCGCCGCCACCAGTTGAAAGCGCGCCGGATAGCGCAGATGGGCATTGGCGCGCGCCACCACCGCCTCGCCGGTCTCGATCGGCTGGCGCAGGCTGTCCAGCACCGCGCGCGCGAATTCCGGCAGCTCGTCCAGGAACAGCACGCCCAGATGCGCCAGCGACACCTCGCCCGGCTTCACTTTCAATCCGCCGCCCACCAGCGCCGCCATCGACGCGGAATGATGCGGATTGCGGAACGGCCGCGCCCGGCTGATGGCGCCGTCCTCCAGCGCCCCGGCGAGGCTCTGGATCATGCTGATCTCCAGCGCCTCGCGCGCATCCAGCGGCGGCAGCAGGCCGGGCAGCCGCGCCGCCATCATCGACTTGCCCGCGCCGGGCGGGCCGATCATCAGCAGATTGTGGCCGCCGGCGGCGGCGATCTCCAGCGCGCGCTTGGCGCTTTCCTGGCCCTTCACGTCGCGCAGGTCGGGCGCGCTGCGCAGGGGCGCGGCGACTTTCGGCGCCGGTGGCGTCAGCACGCTGGCGCCCTTCATGTGATTGACCAGCGCGATCAGCGACGGCGCCGCCAGGATGTCGATGGCGCCGGCGAAGGCCGCTTCCGGTCCGTTGGCGGCGGGACAGATCAGGCCCCGACCCTGTTCGCTGGCCGCCAGCGCCGCGGGCAGCACCCCGGTGACGGGCGTGATCTGGGCGTCCAGCGACAGCTCGCCCAGCGCCACGAAATGCGCCATCTCGCTGGCGGGCACCACGCCCATCGCCGCCAGCAGGCCCAGCGCGATGGGAAGGTCATAGTGCGATCCTTCCTTGGGCAGGTCGGCCGGCGCCAGGTTGACGGTGATGCGCTTGAAGGGCAGCGCCAGCCCGATGGCCGACAGCGCGGCGCGCACCCGCTCGCGGCTTTCGCCTACCGCCTTGTCGGCCAGGCCGACGACATTGAATTGCCCGCCGCCGGACTCGGAGATGTGGACTTGCACGTCCACTTCGCGCGCTTCGATGCCTTGAAACGCCACTGTGTAAATATGTGCGACGGTCACGATGCTTTGAAAAAAACTGCCCCCGCGCCACCTTGGCATTTGTGGCAGGGCGCGTCCATTGCTGCCGCGTTTGCGCCGCCTTTTCGCCGCGTCACATCTTGCCGTCGTCCACACGGAACCGCCCATGTGGGCGTGGCGTTTCCTTTGCGACAAATCGATAAGATTTCAGGCTGCACATGACAAAATTCACGCCCGAACGTCGCATCGCCGCGAAAGTCGCGCAGACCCGCGCCGAGGAAGACATCCGCCCCACCGACATCATGATGGCGCTGGGCGGATGTTGGGTCCTGCTGGCCGTCATCGCCTGGCTTGCGGTGGCGTGATCTGGCGATGACGTGACCTGGCGATGGCGATGTTATCGACGACAGGTATCTCAATCTTCCCCGCCCCAATCACCATCGCCGGCTGGTTCACCCAACGGCCGCGCTTCGCGCGGGCGGGGCCGCCCATGGAGAGTGTTGAATAATCCGGTCAGGCCCTCGCCGCCGCGATATAGCGGTCGGTGATCGCGTCCAGCACGTCCAGCGGCACCGCCCCGGCCGTCAGCACGGCGTCGTGGAATTTGCGGATGTCGAAGCGGGCGCCCAGCGCCGCCTTCGCCCGCTCCCGCTCCTTCAGGAAGGCCAGCTTGCCCAGCATGTAGGTGCAGGCCTGGCCCGGCCACACGCAATAGCGCTCGATCTCGGTCACCGCGCTGGCCTCCTTGTCGCCCAGCGTGTCGACATAATACTTCACCGCCTGCTCGCGGCTCCATTTCATCGCATGCATGCCGCTGTCCACCACCAGGCGCACGCCGCGGAACATGGCGTCGTGCAACTGGCCGATCTGGCCCAGGGGGTCGTCCTTGTACATGCCCATCTCGACCGCCAACTGCTCGGCATACAGCGCCCAGCCCTCGATATAGGCGGAGAAGAAAGCGATCTTGCGGATCAGCGGCAGGCCCGCTTCCTGCTGGATGGAAAGCTGCAGGTGATGGCCGGGAATGCCCTCGTGATAGGTCAGCGTCGGCAGCGTCCATTTCGGCACCTCGGCGGTGTCGCGCAGGTTGATCCAGTAGATGCCGGGGCGTTTTCCGTCCAGCGAGGGATTGTTGTAATAGCCGCCCGGCTGGGCCGCCTCGATGTTCTTGGGCACCCGCTTGATCAGAAGGCCGGCCTTGGGCAGCACCCCGAAGACCGAGGGCAGCCGCGCGCGGATCGCCTGAACCTTCTTGTTCAGGTCGGCGATCAACTGTTCCTTGCCGGCGTCGGTGTCGGGATAGCGGTAGCGGGGATCGGCATACATCGCCTTCAGCCGCGCCCCCACCGTGCCCTGGGTCAGGCCGTTCTTCCTCATCAGCGCGTCGATGCGGGCGGTATGGTCCTTCACGATGGAAAGGCCGATGCGGTGAATTTCCTCGGGGCTCTGGTCGGTGGTGGCCCACTGCTTCAGGCTGGCCCGGTAATAGGCTTCGCCTTGCGGCAGCCGCCACACGCCCGCCTCGTGGGTGGCCTTTTTCTGCAACTGCTCCACCAGCGCGATCTGCCGGTCCAGCGCGGGATAGAATTTCTCCGCCACGATGCGCGCCGCCCATTTGCCCCAGTCGCCGGCGATGGCCTTCTCTTTCGTCCGCCGCGCGACGGACTCGGTCAGGGGCGAGGCTTCGGGCCGTGGCGCGCGCAACTGCCGCATCTGCAGCAGCGTCTTGGCCAGCGCGAAATCGGGCGCGAACACGCCCTCGGCCACGTCATGGCGCTGCAATTCCACTTCCTGGTCCATCAGCCGGCCGAAACCGTCCAGCCGCGCCAGATAGGCGTCGGCATCCTCGCGCGTTGTGATGGTGTGCTGGTTGTCCAGGAAGGACGGCACCTGGCTGTAGCTGCCGGTCAGTTGCGACAGGATATAGGGCTGGCCGGCGATGCCGGGGCCGTAATCGAAGCGGCCGCCCTCCACCTGGGTCTTCAGGCCATACATCACCACGTCGTACGACACCAGGTCCTCGCCCTTCAGCCGGTCGCGATCGACCGCCGACAGCCGCCGAAGCTGATCGGCCGTCACCGTCTTGTTGCGCGCGATGGCGGCGGGCGAATAATCGTCCAGCAAGCTTTTCTGCCAGGCCCGCGGCCCCGTATCCATGCCCAGCGACGACACGGTGAGGGGCGAGGCGTCCAGCGTCTGGCCAACGAAATCGTCGAACAGCGCCGCCAGCGCCTTGTCGCCCGCTTCCTGGTGATGGGCGTTCTGGGCCAGGGCGGGCGCTGCGGACAGCGCCGTCAGCGCGGCGCCCGATTTCAGAAGCGTGCGGCGGTCAAGCATCGATGTCCCTTCGCGAAGTACGCCGGGCCGGGCAGGCCGGAAGACGGCAAGCATGGCCCGCCGCCGCGCGGCGCGGCAAGTCCGGTTGCGAATTTTTCAGAATGCTTGAATCCGGCGCGGGACGCGGATGCCGCTACTCCGGCGCGCCCCTACTCGGGAGCAACCGTGACCTTGATGCCGTCGGTGGCGTCCGAGCAGACGATCTGGCACGACAGGCGCGAGTTTGGCTCCACCGCCAGCGCCATGTCCAGCATGTCGATCTCCGCGTCCGACGGCTTGGGCAGCTTCTCGTACCAGCCGTCATTGACATAGACATGGCAGGTCGCGCAGGCACAGGCCCCGCCGCATTCTGCGGCGATGTCCAGCCCGCCTTCGCGCAGGATCTCCATCACGCTCCAGCCTTCGCGGCCTTCCAGCGTGTATTCCTTGCCCTCACGATCGGTGGCGAAGATTTTCATTACGAGACGCCCAGCTTCTTCTGCAGGTTGGAGGACGAGGTGGTGTACTGGAAGCGCAGCTTCTCGTTCGGCCGGGCGATGTGGAACGCCGCCTGGCTCATCAGCGCCGCTTCGTGGAAGCCCGACAGGATCAGCTTCAGCTTGCCCGGATAGGTGTTCATGTCGCCGATGGCGAAGATGCCCGGCGTCTGGCTCTCGAAGCGCGCCGTATCCACCGGGATCAGATTCTCATGCAGGTTGATGCCGAATTCCGCGATCGGCCCCAGCTTGATGGTCAGCCCGAAGAAGGGCAGGAACGCGTCGGCCTCGTGATGCCACTCCGTCTTTTCGCCATCGCCGCCCGGGGCGATTCCGCTTAAGGTCACGCCGGTCAGCTTGCCCGGCTCGCCATGCACGGCCTTCACGCTGGCGACATGGAACTTGACCTTGCCGGCCGCTTCCAGCTCGCGCATCTGGTTGACGCTGTGCTGGGCGGCGCGGAAGCCGTCGCGGTGATGCACCAGGGTCAGCGTCCTGGCCAGCGGCGCCAGGTTGATCACCCAGTCCAGGGCGGAATCGCCGCCGCCGGCGATCAGGATGTTCTTGCCGCGGAAGGTCTCCATCTTGCGCACGGCATAATGCACGCCGATGCCGTCGCCGGCATTCTCGAATTTCTCGATGCCGGGCACCGGCGGCCGCTTGGGCTGGAAGCTGCCCGCCCCCGCCGCGATCACCACCACGGGCGCGACGATCTCGGTGCCCGCGTCGGTCGTCAGCTTCCAACGGCCGTCGGCCTGGCGTGTCAGCGCGGTCGCCATCTCGCCGAAATGGAATTGCGGATCGAAGGGTTTGATCTGCTCCATCAGCCGGTTCACCAGCTCCTGGCCGGTCACGATGGGCAGGCCGGGAATGTCATAGATGGGCTTTTCCGGATAAAGCTCGGTGCACTGGCCGCCCGGCCGGTCCAGGATGTCGATCAGGTGGCATTTCAGGTCCAGAAGGCCCAGTTCGAACACCGCGAACAGGCCGATGGGACCGGCGCCGATGATGGCGACATCGGTCTGGATCGGGCCGCCGGCGGGGGCGGAATCGGGCGCATCGGTCATCGTCTTGTCCATCGGACGGATTTCACACCTAAACGTCTGTAATGTATGGGAAAGCTGCGCCCTTATATGTAAAAAGCCAATTGTGAACAACCCCCGTCCCACAGGGTACCGCGATGCACAATGACGCTCCCCCAGCCAGTCGCTTCACCCCGGCCGCGGCCTGCCTGGATATGAACCGGCTGCGCGCCGCCGTCGATGAACTGGATCAAACTCTGGTCGCCCTGCTGGCCATCCGCCAGAGCTATATGGAGCGGGCGGCCGAGCTCAAGCCCCGGCGCGAGCTGGTGCGCGACGAGGCGCGGGTGGAGGAGGTGGTGGCCCATGTCCTGGCCCAGGCCGCGCGGGCCGGCCTGTCGCCCGCCATCGCCGAGCCGGTCTGGCGCACGCTGATCGAACGCTGCATCGCCCACGAGCTGGAGGCGTTCGACAGGCGGAGCGCGCTGTGAGCGCGGTGGTCGGGCGCGCGCGCATCATAGCGGCGAATCTGCATTGACGCTCCCCCCCGGCCGTCATGGCCCGGGCCATGACGGAAACGAGAAGCACCTTCCTTCTTCTCACCATGGGCGGCTCAAGGGCGGCCATGGTGATGTCGGGTGTTGCCGAAGTCGGATGGCCGGCCATCGGGGTGTGGAGATATCCACCACGCCAATCGTCCGCCCAGCATGTGATACTGCCGCCATGAAAGGACGGCACGGACGCATGGTCATGGACGCTATCCACCGTGGACAAAGGGGGAGGGGGCGAAAAAACGGTGCCGAATCCGATCGCGATCGCGCAATGGTCTCAGCCGCTTGCGCAACGCCCGGCGATCTCACCCGCGCGATAGCGCCAAGGCCCCTGTCCACCCCAAAGCGTGCGCCCGCTGCCTTATCGCGCCGGCGCCAGGCCCGGCTTGATGGCGATGCCGATATATTTGTCCCCGCTCGCCACCACGCCATACGAGGCATGGGCGCGCTCGACGAAATGGGCGAAGGCCAGGTTGTCCTGGATGTCGTCCGAGATGAACAGCCCGCCCGGCCGCAGCGCTCGCCACAAGATCGGATAGCCGAACTGCCGGCCGCGATAGCTCTTGTCGGAATCGTAATGCACGATGTCCGCCCCGCCCGGAAACCATCCCGCCGCTTTCACAAGGCCGTTGCGATCGGGCTCGCGCACGACGGCCCAGTGCTTGGCCAGATGCTCGGGCACCGCCAGGCCGATGAAATGCTCGCTGTGCTCGCCCGGATAGGGCCGGTCCACGCTGACCAGCCGGCCGCCGCCATTGCGCTCCATCCCGCTCAGGAAGGCCAGGCTGCTCCAGCCGAAGGCCACCCCCGTCTCCAGGATACGCCGCGCGCCCGTCAGCCGGGTGACCGCATAGAGAAGATCGACATTGGCGCCACCGCCCATGCGGACCGGCGCGCCCGCCACCCGGTGCCGCGCATCCGCCATCACGTCGATGGGCATGCGCGGCACGATCCCGTCCGGGACCAGCCCGAAATGCATCAGCACCGCGCCCAGCGGATGGGCCCGCGCCTGTGCCCAGCCCTTGGCATAAATCTGCTGCGAATGCGCGTCCTGCGCCGAGCGCAGATAGCCGAGCGCGCGATGGCCGAAATGCGCCCAGAATGGCGGGCGCCCCAGATAGAAGGCAGCGCTGCGCAGCTTGTGGGCGATGCTGGTCATAGGCGGATTTTTAGCGGCGGGACATTGCCCGCGCATGTGATAAGCCTGTGATCTTGAAAGGTTCCTGCCGCAAACCAGGCCTGCCGCAAACCAGGCCTGTCGCAAACCAAGGTTGTGTGCGGCCGCCTCAGGCTACCGCCAGATAGTCCGCGATGAAGGCCTGCACCGCGTCGCCTTCGCGCATCAGCCGGGCAATGGCGGCCTCGGCCTTGTCGGCTTGCATCACCAGGTCGACGGGCTCGGCCGCCGCCGCCGCCTCGCCCATGCGGAAAGCGCCCACGCCCCGTGCCGCGCCCTTGATGGTATGGGCGATCTGCCGCCACCGCCTGGCATCGCGCTGGTCCAGCACCCCTTTCAGGTCGGCGACCATGGCCGTGATCTGGCCGTCGAACAGGCGCAGGATCTCGGCGTTCAGGGTATGCTCGCCGCCGGTATAGCGGGCCAGGTGGCTCAGATCGATGGGATGGATGTCGTCCGTCATGGCCCCATCCTGCCCCCTCCGCGGCTAAGACCTCGTTAATGCGCGCATTTTATGCTTTGAGACGCTCGCAAGGCCCGCGGAATGATGCTTAAGTCGGGGAAAATCCAGCGGCCCGATCCGATTGGGCCTGGGGGCGTGGCTTGACGGCATGGTAAGGACATTCGGGCAGAACCAGCCGGTCTTGCTGGACAAGACCGATGCCGCGCCTGCCGCTGTGCCGTCCGGCGCGGCGGAGCCCAAACCCGCCCCAGCCCCAGCCCCAGCCCCCGCTACCGTCCGTGTCCGGCCCGGCCGCTTCGGCGTGATCGCCATGACGGTCGCCGGCCTGACCAGCCTGTTCTGGGTGGGGATTTCCGGCGCCTTCCTGTGGGGCTGGCTGGGACCGAACGGCCTGGCCGCGCTCGATCCGCTCCGTGCCGCCCTGTTCGCGGCGGGAGCCCTCCTTCCACCCGTCCTGTTCCTGGCCATTGCGGCGGCCCTCGCGCGCAGCGCCGCCATGCATGAGGCGACCGGCACCCTGCTGGCCGCCACCGAACGCCTGCTGGCCGCCGACGAGGTGGCCGCCGGCAATGCCGCCCGGCTGGCCCGCCTGATCCGGCGCGAGCTGGACAGCCTGAACACGGGCCTGGACGCCGCCGCCCAGCGCATGCGCGCCCTCGAGCAGGTGCTGGAGACCCAGATCGCCACTCTGGATGAGGCGGGGGCCCGCGCCGAGGTGCGCGGCCAGTCCATCGCCGCGCGGCTGGCCGAGGAAAGCCGCCGCATGGAAGGCCTGGGCGACAATCTGAGCGCCGCCGCCGCCCGCGCCGGCGAAACCATCGCCGCGCGCATGTCCCAGGAAAACCAGCGGGTGGAAGCGCTGGGCAACAGCCTGAATGCCGCCGCCGCCCGCGCCGGCGATACCGTCGCCGCCCGCGTCGCCCAGGAAAGCCAGAGGGTTGAATCCCTGGGCGAAAGCCTGACGGGGGCCGCCGCCCGCGCCGGCGAGACCATCGCCGCGCGCATGTCCCAGGAAAGCCTGCGGATAGAGGCGCTGGGCGACAATCTCAACGCCGCCGCCGCCCGTGCCAGCGAGATTGTCGCCGGCCGCGCTGCCCAGTTGAAGGCAATGATGGAATCGGCCGAGGGCACGCTGAAGATGGCGACCCAGTCGCTGGATGTGCAGGCCGCGGGTTTTCGCGCCGCCGTCACCACCGCGGCCGAAGCGCCGCATCAGGCAGCGGTGGAGCTGGATCGCCAGGCCGGCCGCATCGCCGAGGTCGCCGACACGGTCGCCTCGCGCGCCGAATTCGTGCTGGCGCGCCAGGAAAAGCAGCGTGCCCAGCTTTCCGAGGTGATGCAGAAGCTGGAGCAGGAAGGCGAGAGGCTGGACAACGCTCTTTCCCGCCAGCGCCGCGGCCTGGAACAGGCGGTGGAGGCGCTGGCCGGCGAGGCGCGCAAGTGCGAGGCGGTGACCGGCGATGCCGACCGGCAACTGGAACAGCTGATGGTCAGCGCCGCCACCCGCGCCGAACAGCTCACCGGCACCTTTGCCCGCGAGGCCGACCGCCTGAAGGAAGCCGGCGACGCCGCCGCCGCCGTACTGGCGCAGCTTTCCGCTTCCTTGAAGGAAGCGGGCACCGGCGCGCGGACCCTGATCGGGGAAAGCACCAGCCAGGCCAAGCAGGACGCGCGGCTTCTGGTGGGCGAGGCGATGGCGGAATGCGAGCGCCTGCTGCGCACCGCCGGCGAGATGAGCGCCGAAGCCGGCCGGATTCGCGGCATCCTGGCCAAGACGACCGAGGATGTTGAACGTCACCTCGTTCGCCTGCCGGGCCTGGCCCAGGACGAAGCGCGCCGCGTGCGCCAGATGATTGCCGCCGAAACCGAACAGCTTCTGGACATCTCCGCGCGCGCGATGGCCAGCCTGCACGCCCGCGCCGGCACCAGGGCGCAACCCGCCGCTGCGGCCGAAGCCCCGCCCCCTGGGCCCGAGGCTGGCAGGCCCGGGCCGGCCAGACCGGAACCGGAAAGCGAGGGGCTGAAGGGCCTGGCCCGCAAGCTGACCGCGCGCCAGAAGCGCGAGCGCAACGAAGGCAAGAGCTGGGAGATGAAAACCCTGTTGGCCGCCGCCGAGCAGGGCGACGACGCGCGGCTGAAGGCGGGCGGCGCCCAGGCCGCCTCGCTGGCGGCGCTGCAAGCGGCGCTGGCGGACCTTGCCATCAATCTGGCGCCGCTGGACGAACAGCCGCCCGGCATCGAGGAATGGAAACAGTATCTGATGGGCGACCGCGCGGTTTTCGCGCGGCGGCTGGCCGGCGCCATCGACGCCGGGGCGGTGGATCGCATCACCACGCTCTATCGCGACGACAAGCCGTTCCACGACGCCGCGGACGCTTACATCAGTGAGTTCGAGATGCTGCTGGACCGGGCGCGGGAAGGCGATGGCGGCGGCCTGCTGACCACGACGCTGCTTTCCGCTGACACCGGCAAGGTCTATCTGGCGATCGCCTATGCGCTAGGCCGGTTGTGACCGGGTAAGCCGGGCCGCATAGAACCCGTCCATGCCACCCAGGTGGAACGGCAGGGTGCGCAGGTCGCCTTCCGGGGTGATCCACTCTTCGTGACCGAAGACGTCTTCCTTTTTCAGCGGCGCGCGGGCGAAGCCGGCATGCGCCGACAGGAAGGCGGCGATCTGCTCCTCGCCTTCCTCGCGCTCCAGCGAGCACACCGCGAAGACCAGCGTGCCGCCGGGCTCGACCATCGCCGCGCCCGCCTCCAGGATTTCATAGGCCATGGCCGCCGCATGGGTGATGTCGCCGGCCTGCTTGATCCAGGGCAGTTCGGGATGGCGGCGGATAGTGCCGGTGGCGGTGCAGGGCGCATCCACCAGCACCAGTGGCGCGGCCAGCCTCACCTCGCGTGCATCGGCCTCGATGATGGTGGCGGCGAGATGGGTGCGGGCCAGATTCTCGCGGATGCGCGCCGCCCGCTCCGCGTCGATCTCCACCGCCGTCACCACCGCGCCCATCGCGGCAAGCTGCATGGTCTTGCCGCCCGGCGCGGCGCACAGGTCGATCACCCGCTTGCCTCGCACATCACCCAGCAGATGCGCGGGCAAGGTGGCGGCGGCGTCCTGAACCCACCAGCCGCCATCGGCGAAGCCGGGCAGGGTCTCGATGCGGCCTTCCTCCGCCAGGCGCCGCACGCTCCCGAACAGCGGCACGCTTTCGGGGAGGCTGTCGGAGGACTGCGCGACGATGTCGGTGGCGGCCTGCTTCAGGTGCGCGGCGGCGATGGACCGTGCGGCCTCCTCGCCGTAATGTGCGCACCAGCGCGGCCACAGCCAGTCGGGCACCGACAGGCGCACCCGGTCCAGACCGGCCAGCACACCCTCCCCCTCGCGCGCCATCCGGCGCAGCACCGCATTGATCAGCGGCTTGAAATGAACCGCTTTCCGGTCCCTGGCCGCCAGCGCATTGGCGCCATCGACCGCCGCATGCGGCGCGGTCTTCAGCACCAGAAGCTCGGCCGCTCCCAGCAGCAGGATCTCGGCTGCGGGGCCGGCCTTGTGCGCGGGCAGCGGCTTGGGAGCGAAATGGCGGATCACCGCATCCAGCACGCCCAGATGGCGCAAGGTCTGGCTGACCAGCGCACGGGAGAAGGCGGCATCGCGCGCCGCCAGGCCATCCATCGCATCCAGTTGATGCTCGAGGCTGCGGCCACGGCCCAGCACGCCGGACAGCATGGCCAGCGCCGCCCGGCGGGCGGCCAGTCCGGGGGCATCGCTCATAGGGGCTGTTTACGCCAACTCAACCCCAGGGGCCACGCTGTACAGCGACTTCAGGCTGGCCCGCCATCGCCCGCAGGCGCGCGATGCGATCGGCCGTCGCCGGGTGGCTGGCGAACAGGCCCGAGAAGCCGCCATGCAGCGGGTTGATGATGAAGAGATGCGCCGTCGCCGGATTGGCGTCGGCCGGATGGTTGGGAATCCGGTGCGCGGCGTTCTCGATGCGGCCAAGGGCGCTGGCCAGCCACAGAGGCCGTCCGGTGATCTGCGCGCCCGCCTTGTCGGCCTCATACTCGCGCGAGCGCGAGATGGCGGCCTGCACCAGCATGGCGGCAAGCGGTGCCACCAGCATCACCACTAGCATGCCGACCATGCCCAGCGGGTTGTTGCGGTCGCGCCCGCCCATGAAGAAGGCAAAATTCGCCAGCATGGAGATGGCGCCCGCCATCACGGCGGTGATGGTCATGATCAGCGTGTCGCGGTGTTTCACATGCCCCAACTCGTGCGCCAGAACGCCCGCCAGTTCTTCCTGGCTGACCTGGGCCATCAGTCCCGTTGTCACGCAAACGGCCGCGTGTTCGGGATCGCGGCCCGTAGCGAAGGCGTTGGGCTGCGGGTTTTCGGTGATGAACACCTTGGGCATGGGAAGGCCGGCCTGCTGCGCCAGCCGCTCCACCAGCCGGTAAAGATCGGGCGCCGAGGCGGCGTCGACCTGGCGGGCGCCATACATCGACAGCAGCACCCTGTCCGAATTCCAGTAGGCGAAAAGGTTCATCGCCGCGGCAAAGCAGAAGGCGATCAGCATCCCCGAGGTGCCCCCCACCAGGGCGCCCACCGCCACGAACAGCCCCATCAGGGCCGCCATAAGGATACCGGTACGAAGCGTATTCATTGGTTTTGTCACTCCAGGTGCAAAAGATGTAAGCTCTGTCCATGGCTAATCAAGAAACCGGGGCCGCGATGGTCGCCACCCGCATCGCCGAGGCCGCGTGCCGCGCCAACGCCGAAGCGCAAGCCCGCCGGGCGCATGAAACTAAAAAGCAATTGCCGCCGGAATTGGGCGGACCGAAAGGCCCGGAGCCCACACGCTACGGCGACTGGGAGCGCAAAGGGATCGTCTCGGACTTCTAGGCTAATCCGCGAAAGCCCCGCAGGACATCTCCAGCAGCACGTCCCGCACGTCGCCGGGCCAACTCTCGATATGAGCCCGGAAATCCTCGCCCCTGCCGGCGTAAAGCGCCCGCATCGCTTCTTCATAACCGGGCGCGTCGCCGACCAGCGCGGTCGCCAGGCGATAAACCGCGTCCTGCCGGGCGCGCCGCCGGGCTCCGGGACTGCGGGCTGCATTCTCCACCAGCTTGCGCAGGGTTACGGAGGCGCCCCCCGGTTGACTGGCCAGCCAGTCCCAGTGCCGGGGCAGAAGGGTGACTTCCCGCGCGACCACCCCCAGCTTTGGCCGCCCCGGCCGGGGCACATTGTTGCCGGGCGGGAAGCGGGGGTCGATGTCCACCACCCGTCCGGTATCAGTATCGAAAATGAGGGCTCCGTCCGCGGAACAAGCGGCATGGACCTCGGCAAGCGTTCCAGAGGCCAGCCGCTCGAAACCGGAAAAGGCGACATGGGTCATGTACGATAGTACCCGGGTATAATATATCAGTCAATTAACCCGGGCAAAATAATATCCCCAGCCGCTCTTGATGAGGCATCGCGGAGGGTTCATTTACAGAAGAGGTTTCATCAAGGCGCGCGCTCATGTTCATTCAGACGGAATCCACCCCCAATCCGGCCACTCTGAAATTCCTGCCGGGCCGCGAGGTCATGGGCGAAGGCGCGGTCGCGGATTTTCCCGGCATCGAGACCGCCGGCCGTTCTCCCCTGGCCAAGGCGCTGTTCACTGTGCCGGAAGTCAGCCGGGTTTTTTTCGGAGCAGACTTCATCTCGGTCACCAAGCGCGACGGCGAATGGAAGCATTTGAAGCCCGCCATCCTGGGCGCGATCATGGAGCACTTCACGCAGGGATTGCCCCTGCTCGAAGGCGGCGCCGATGAGACAGGGGACGAGGAGAACTACAGCGAGGCCGATGCCGAGATTGTCGACCAGATCAAGGAGCTGATCGAGACGCGCGTGCGCCCGGCGGTGGCGCAGGATGGCGGCGACATCATTTTCCGCGGCTTTGACAGCGGCAGCGGTGTCGTTTCCCTCCACCTCCAGGGCAGTTGCGCCGGTTGTCCGTCCTCCACCATGACCCTGAGGAACGGCATCGAGAACATGCTGCGCCACTATGTGCCCGAGGTGACCGCCGTTCAGGCGGTCTGATCGATCCATGAGTCCGCCAAAGCCCGAAGCCTGGCTGTCCGAACCGCATCACGCGATCGGCGATGCTGCGCTCGGCACCCTGTTTCGTGACGCACACACCACTCGCAAATGGCAGGACAAGCCCGTTTCGCCGGCCTTGCTGATGGCGGTCTATGACTTGATGCGTTGGGGCCCGACCACGGCCAATATCACCCCGGCCCGCATCGTGTTCGTGGCATCGAAGCAGGCCAAGGACAGGCTGAAGCCGCACCTGGATGCGGGGAATGTGCGCCAGACGATGGAGGCGCCGGTTACCGCGATCCTCGGGTACGACCTGGATTTCGCCCGCCATCTTCCGCGGCTCTATCGCGACAATCCCAATGCGCAGAGCTGGTTCACCGACGCCGAAGCCAACACGGTGACCGCGTTGCGCAATGGCAGCCTGCAGGCCGGCTATTTCATCGTCGCCGCCCGCGCCCTGGGCCTGGATTGCGGCCCGATGGGCGGCTTCAGCCATGACGGAATCGACCGGGAGTTTTTCGCCGGTACCCGGATCAAATCCAATCTGCTCTGCAACCTGGGCTATGGCGCCGAGGGCGGATGGCGCCCGCGCAACGAGCGCCTGGGCTTCGACGAAGCCTGCAAGATTCTCTAATGCCTATCCTGGCGGCCGACACCGCGCTGGGCGCCTGTTCGGTGGCCATTCTCGACGGCGAGCATATGCTGGCGCACCGCTTCACGGCGATGGAGCGCGGCCATGCCGAGGCGCTGGCGCCGATGGTCGATGCCGCCATGAAGGATGCCGGGCTGGGTTTCGACGCGCTCACGCGGCTTGCCGTCACCACGGGCCCGGGCACCTTCACCGGCCAGCGCGTGGGGTTGGCCCTCATGCGGGCGCTGCGGCTGGCGCTGAAGATTCCCCTGGTGGGGATAACCACGCTGGAGGCGATGGCCCAGGCCGCAATGGCCGGCACGGGCAATGCCAGGGCTGCCGCCATCCATGATGCCCGCCGCGGCGAAGCCTATCTGCTGCTGCGCGACGGCCCGGTCAACCGGTTGCAGCCCGTGGTGATGGACTTCGCCGAGGCGCTCGATCGCATCCGCATGTTCGGCGCCTGCGCCCTGGCCGGAACCGGAGCCGAAGCCGCCGCATCCGCCCTGGGTGAAGGCTTTGTGCTCTCGTCCATCCGGCAGCCGGATGCACTGTGGGTGGCGCGGCTGGCTGCCGGAAGTGAGGCAAATCCGCAAACAGTTCCGGGGCCGCTTTACCTGCGCGCGCCGGACGTCAAGTTGCCGGCCGCCGGCCCACCTTCGGGACCATCGCCGGCATGAGCGTGGTCCTTTTCAATTCCGCGACCGACGATGTGGCGCATCTCGCCACGCTTCACGCCGCCAGTTTTGAAGCGCCCTGGGACCGGGCGGCCCTGGCCGGGCTTCTGGCTTTGCCCGGCGTCTTTGCCTTCCACCACCCGAATGGTTTCGTGCTGGCCCGCGCCGCCGGCGGCGAAGCCGAGATATTGACCCTGGCGGTTGCTCCGGCCGCGCGGTGCAGGGGCCTGGGACGGGCGCTGATGATGGCGGCCGCGATCCATTCTCAGGAACTCGGGGCCGACGCCCTGTTTCTGGAGGTAGGCGTCTCCAATCCGGCCGCCCTGGCCCTTTATGCCGGTCTGGGTTTCGTCAAGGTCGCCATGCGGCGCGGTTACTATGGCGGTCCCAGCCCATCGCGCACCGGCAGTCGAAACCCGGACGCCGCGGTCCTCAGGCTTCCGCTGCCTGCCGAATTCGCCTAACCTTGGCATCCGTTTTCACCGGCGCACGCCAGACAGGGAGCTATCAGTGACGCGGATCGAAAAACTCTGCGTCGATAAAGGTCTCCGCATGACAGACCAGCGGCGCGTGATCGCGCGGGTCCTTTCGGAAGCCGAAGACCACCCGGATGCGGAGGAGCTTTACCGCCGCGCCTCGGTGGTCGATCCGCACATTTCCATCGCTACCGTCTATCGCACCGTCAAGCTGTTCGAGGATGCCGGCATCCTGGAGCGGCATGACTTCCGGGACGGCCGCTCGCGGTACGAGGAAGTGCCCGAATCCCATCACGACCATCTGATCGACGTCGCCACCGGCAGCGTGATCGAATTCCGCAACGAGGAAATCGAGCGGCTGCAGCGCCGCGTCGCAGAGGAGCTGGGCTTCGAGCTGGTCGACCACCGCCTGGAGCTGTATGGCGTCCCCAAGGGCCGCAAATTATAGTCTCGTGATCCGATCATGATGGACCGTCTGCGCGCCGCCGCAATCGTCGCGGTCTTCCTGGTCTTCACCCTGCTGTGCATGCCTATCCAGTGGCTGCTGCTGAAGCTGGGCAGCCGCCGGGCAAGGCTTTTTCCCAACTGGTATCACCGCCGGGTCGCAGGCCTGTTCGGGCTGGGGATTCGTGTAGTGGGTACGCCCGTGCGGGATGAAGGCGTCCTGATCGTCGCCAACCACACAAGCTGGGCCGACATCGTGATCTTCTCGGCGGTGTTGCCGATCTCTTTCGTTTCCAAGGCCGAGATCGCGCGCTGGCCGTTCTTCGGTACGCTGGCGCGGCTCCAGCGTACCGTTTTTGTCGAGCGGTCCCGGCGCAGCGCCACCGCCGAGAAGCGCGACGAGATTCGCGATCGCCTGCTGGCGGGCGACGCCTTGGTCCTGTTCCCGGAGGGCACCAGCCATGACGGCAACCATGTCCTGCCTTTCAAGAGCGCGCTGCTGGGCGCCGCCGAGGCCGAGCTGTCCGACGGAACGCATGTGAAGGTCCAGCCGGTCACTGCCGCCTTCACAGGCCTTCATGGGCTGCCCATGGGGCGTGAGAACCGGCCCCTCTTTGCCTGGTATGGCGACATGGAAATGCTGCCCCACCTATGGGAGGCATTGCTGGCCGGGCCCGCCGACGTGGTGGTCCAGTTCCACGAGCCTCTCAGCCTGGACCAGATGGACCGCAAGGCCCTGGCGGCGGAAGCGGAAAAGCGGGTCCGGGCCGGCCTGGCGGAAGCCCTGGCAGGCAGGATTTAGCCGAAATGGCATATTTGGCAGGACCTTCCGGCGGATGGCGGCATTTCCCAATATGTCCGGAGGGCGGGAAGGGATTGAATTTGCGCAGTCTGGCCCCGATAACCGGCGTGCCGTGAAAAAGCTTTTTGTAAAGACCTATGGCTGCCAGATGAACGCCTATGACTCCGCCCGCATGGCGGATCTTCTGGCGCCATTGGGTTATGCGCCGGCCGAAGCCCCCGACGGGGCCGACATGGTGATCCTTAATACCTGCCACATCCGGGAAAAGGCGGCCGAAAAAGTCTATTCCGAGATCGGGCGCCTGCGCGCGCTGAAGTCCGAAAAAGCACGAAGCGGCCAATCCATGCTGCTGGCGGTCGCCGGCTGTGTGGCCCAGGCCGAAGGCGAGGAAATCATGGCGCGCGCTCCCGCCGTGGACCTGGTGGTGGGACCTCAATCCTATCACCGCCTGCCCGAGATGATCGCCCGCTTCGCACGCGAAGGCGGGCATGCGCTGGCGGCCGACTTTCCCGCTCTGGAGAAATTCGATGCGTTGCCACAGGCCAAAGAGGCCGGCGTCAGCGCCTTCCTGACGGTGCAGGAAGGCTGCGACAAGTTCTGTACCTTCTGCGTGGTGCCCTACACGCGCGGCTCCGAACAGTCGCGCCCGCCCGAAGCAGTGCTGGCCGAAGCGCGCCATCTGGTCGATCTGGGCGCACGCGAACTGGTGCTGCTCGGCCAGAACGTCAATGCCTATAACGGCGGCGGCTGGTCGCTGGCGAAATTGTGCGATGCGCTTGCCCGTATCGAGGGATTGGCGCGCATCCGCTATACTACCAGCCATCCGCGCGACATGTCCGACGACCTGATCGCTGCCCATCGGGACAATGACAAGTTGATGCCATACCTGCACCTGCCGGTGCAGTCCGGTTCCGACAGGGTTCTGGAAGCGATGAACCGCAAGCATCGCGCCGGCGATTATCGCCGCGTCATCGACAGGCTGCGCGCCGCCCGGCCCGACATCGCGCTGACATCCGATTTCATCGTGGGTTTCCCCGGCGAGAGCGACGCCGATTTTGAAGCCACGATGCAGCTTGTGCGCGAGATCGGCTTTGCCACCGCCTTCTCCTTCAAATACTCCAGGCGTCCGGGCACGCCCGCCGCCGCGCTGAGGAAGCAGGTGGCCGAGGACGTGAAATCCGCGCGCCTGGAAGCCCTTCAAGACCTCATCGCCCGCCAGCAACATGCTTTCGACGACAGGCAGATCGGGCGCACCCTGCCGGCGTTGTTCGAAAAGCCGGGCCGCAAAGCCGGCCAGCTTGTCGGCCGCACCCCCTATCTGCAACCGGTGCATGTGGATGGGCAGCCCACGCTGATCGGCAGCCTCGCATCGGTGCGGGTCGAACGGCGCACCGCCAACAGTCTTCATGGGACGCTGGTTTGACGACCAAGACCAAAAAAGCCCCGCTGACGCTGGAGTTTCCCGACAACGCGCTTCTGGCCGCCGTCAGCGGTCCCCATTCCAAGAACCTGGTGCGGCTGGAACAGAAGCTCGATGTCGCCATCGACATGCGCGGCAATCTGGTGTCGGTGGCCGGCGCCGCGCGCGAACGGGCGGCCGCCATTCTGCGCGCGCTTTACGCGCGGGCGGGCGCCGGCGAAAGCATCACCCTGGCCGAAGTCGATGCCGAGATTCGCTTCACCGACCAGGGGCGGGCGCTGGCGCCCGGCGCGATAAAGACGTCTTCGGCCCGCGCCGTGCGGCCGCGCTCGCCGGCCCAGGCCGCCTATCTGGACATGATGCGAAGCTGTCCCCTGGTGTTCGGCATCGGTCCGGCGGGCACGGGAAAGACCTATCTGGCCGCGGCCTTCGCCGCGCACATGCTGCACGAGCGGCGGGTCGAGCGGGTCATCCTGTCGCGCCCGGCGCTGGAGGCCGGCGAGCGTCTGGGTTTTCTGCCGGGCGACCTGAAGGAAAAGATCGATCCCTATCTGCGCCCGCTTTACGATGCATTGTTCAACGTCCTGGGTGAGCAAGCCGCGCGGTTGATGGAACTGGGCGTTATCGAGATCGCGCCCCTGGCCTTCATGCGGGGCCGCACCCTGACCCGCGCCTTCGTCATCCTGGACGAGGCCCAGAACACCACCAGCGCCCAGATGAAGATGGCGCTCACCCGCCTGGGCGAGGACAGCCACATGGTGGTGACCGGCGACCCGTCACAGAGCGATCTGTCTGGCGGAGAAGCCGTCGGATTGAACCAGGCGCTCGCCCTGCTGGAAGATGTGGAAGGCGTGGGCGTGGTGCGTTTCGGCGAACGCGATGTGGTGCGCCATCCCCTCGTCGCCCGGATCGTGGCCGCCTATGGCCAGCGCACATGAGCGGGGTCCAGCTGGTGATCGAAGATCCGGCCTGGCGCGCGCATCGTGGCCTTCAGGCCAGGCTGAAATGCGCCGCTGAGGCCGCCGCCAGGGCAGGGAAACTGCGGCGCGGCTTCACCATCCTCCTGGCCGCCGACGCAAGGCTCAAGATCTTGAACCAAAGCTTTCGCGGGAAGGACAGGCCCACCAACGTCCTGTCTTTCCCGTCCGGCCGGAAGGACTATCACGGCGATATCGCCATCGCCCATGGCCTCACCGCCGCGGAAGCGGAGGCGGCGGGACTGCGTTTTATCGATCATGCCAGCCATCTGGTCGTGCACGGGGTGCTGCATCTGGCCGGCTACGATCATGAAACCGAGTCCGACGCCAAGGTGATGGAGCCGATGGAAGTGAGGATTCTGGCCCGCATCGGCATCGCCGATCCCTATCGCACGGTGTCGCCATGAGCGATGGCCTTTCGGCATGGAAACGGCTCTGGCTGAAGCTGCGCGGCGAAGATGCATCGGCCGCCGCCATGCGCGAAAGCCTGGCCGAGGTTGTAGAGCAGAGCGAGCGCGAATCTCCGCGCCTCTCGCCGCAGGAACGCGTCATGCTGAGCAACCTGCTGCGCTTCGGCGATCTGCGTGTGCATGATGTGATGGTGCCGCGCGCCGAGATCATCGCCGCGGACGAGGATATTTCCATTGCCGCGCTGATAAGGCTGATCCGCGATGCGCAGCACTCGCGCATTCCGGTCTACCGCGAGACGCTGGACGACCCCACCGGCCTGGTTCACGTCAAGGATGTGATGGCGCTGATGGAACCTTCGTCTGAGGGCGCCTATGGCATCGCGCCCAGCGTGCGGATCGCTTCGCTGCGCCGGCCTATTCTGTTCGCTCCTCCCTCGATGCGCGCGCTCGATCTGCTGGTCAAGATGCAGGCCAGCCATACCCACCTGGCGCTGGTGATCGACGAGTATGGCGGCACCGACGGGTTGGTCTCGATCGAGGACCTGATCGAGGAGATCGTCGGCGACATATCCGACGAACATGACGAGGACCCCGCCGCGCTCAAGCCGGATGGCGACGGCTATATCGCCGACGCCCGCATGGACCTCGAGGATTTCAAGGCCCAGACCAGCCATGACCTGATGTATGAGGATGCGGACGAGGATATCGACAGCCTGGGGGGTCTGGTGACGTCGCTGCTCGGCCGGGTCCCCCAGCGTGGCGAGATCGTCGATCATCCGCGCGGTTTCCAGTTCCTGGTTCTGGATGCCGATCCGCGCCGCGTGCGCCGGCTGCGCGTGCGCTTGCCGGCCGGCATATCGCCGGACGACCAGAAGAGCGCCGCGCCGCGATGAGGACATTGCAGGTGGCCGGCAACGCAATCGCGTCCCTTTCCGGCTGGCGGCGCCTGGCCGCGGCTTTTGCCGCCGGCGCCTTTTCCGCGACGGGATTTGCGCCGCTGGGACTGTTCCCCGCGCTGCTGCTGGGCTATGCGGTCCTCGTCCTTTTGATCGATGGCGTGAATCATGGCCCGCGGCCCATCCGCAACGCCGCGGCCATCGGCTGGGCGTTCCTGTTCGGGCAGTTCCTCGTCGGATTCTATTGGATCGGCTATGCCTTCATGGTCGATGCGGCAGCCCATCTTTGGCAGATGCCGTTCGCGCTTTTGGGCCTGACGGCGGGTCTGGCTCTATATGGAGCAGTGGCTGGCGCGCTGTCGGCCTGTTTCTGGCGGGACGGCCCGAGCCGCATCCTTGTTTTTGCTCTTTTCTTTGCCCTGTGCGAGTGGCTGCGCGGACATTTGCTGACGGGCTTTCCCTGGAACCTCTCCGGCTATGGCTGGAGCCTGGTTCCGGCATTGCTGCAATCGGCAAGCCTGGTGGGGGCCTATGGACTTTCTTTTCTCACCATCCTTCTGGGCGCGGCGCTGGCCGAGTTCGCCTGCGGCCGTTGGCGCATGCCCGGCGTGATCCTGGCTTTGTTCGCGGTGTTGTTTTCCTTTGGCGCGTATCGCCTCGGGACCACACGCGTTAACGATGTGCCAGGTGTAGTCGTCCGCCTCGTACAACCTGACGTCCCCCAGCGCGAAAAATACGTTCCCCGGCTGATGGTGCGCAATTGGCGGCGCCTGGTCGATCTGTCGGCCAGGCCCGCAGATGCGGGGGCCCGCAAGCCCGACATCATCATCTGGCCCGAGGCGGCGACCGGATTTCCGGTAGCGCGATCGCCCGAGGCGCTGGACCAGATCGCCCTGTTCACGGCACGCGGGCAGACGATCATCACCGGTTCCGAGCGCATCGACCATGACAGGCAGGGGCTTGCCTTTTACAACAGCCTCTATCTTTTCAAGCCTTTTGGCGCCCTGCCCCAGGTTTATGACAAGTTCCACCTGGTTCCATTTGGTGAATATGTGCCGCTTGCCAGCCTTTTGAGCCGGTTCGGCATCACCAAGCTGACAAAGGGGCCGTCGGGCTTTTCCGCCGGTGACCATCCCCATCTGCTTTCGGTCCCTGGGGCGCCCTCCTTCTCGCCCCTGATCTGCTATGAGGTGATTTTCCCCGGGGCGGTCATCGATCCGGGCGCGCCGCGGCCCGGCTGGTTCGTCAATGTGACCGATGATTCCTGGTTCGGCCCCGGGGCTGGCCCCCGTCAGCATCTGTTGACCGCGCGCGTCCGCGCCATCGAAGAAGGCCTTCCCATCGCGCGCGCGGCCAACACCGGTATAAGCGCCATGATCGACCCGCTCGGGCGGGTTCCCGCCCGGCTCGGGCTGGGCCGAATGGGTGTGGTGGATGCGCGTCTGCCTGCCGCCCTGCCCGAAACGCTTTATGGCCGCTTTGGCGACCGCCTCTTTTTCCTGCTTCTGACAGGCGCTGCCCTCGCAGCCTGGTTC
The DNA here is from genome assembly GCA_040255825.1 of Hyphomicrobiales bacterium. Taxonomy (GTDB): domain Bacteria; phylum Pseudomonadota; class Alphaproteobacteria; order Micropepsales; family Micropepsaceae; genus Rhizomicrobium. The sequence goes on from JBDZVS010000002.1 coordinate 366,953, forward strand.
ACCCGCCGGCGGCATTTGTCCCGCGATGCAACGTGAAATATCTGTTCAGTTCGGCCTCTGTAACGGCTAAGTTCCTCCGACGACCAGAGCAGGCAGCCGTGCCCAAAAAGCAAGCCAATCCCATCGACGTTCAGGTCGGCAATCGCGTGCGCATCCGACGCATGTTGATCGGTATGAGTCAGGAGCGACTGGGCGATCTGCTCGGCCTGACCTTCCAGCAGGTTCAGAAATACGAAAAGGGCGTTAACCGCATCGGCGCGGGACGCCTGTTCGAGATGGCGCGTATTCTCAACGTGCCGATCGATTTTTTCTATGACGGCGTGGAAGCCACGCTCGCGGGCCAGGCGGGCATGGCCGAGCCCGAGGGCGCGCCTCCGGTCATGGAGTTCGTCTCCTCCGGTGAAGGCCTGCAACTCTCGCTGGCTTTCATGAAGATAAAGGACGCCAAGGTACGCAAGCGCGTCCTTGATCTGGTGAAGAGCCTGGCCGACGAAGAAGAACAGAAAAGCTAGCGGATGATCCATCTTCCTTGAATCTGGATCATGCTCTAGCTTGTTGTTCGGTCGCGCAATTTTCCGGTCTCGCGGTATCCGCTCGACCGGATCGCGCTCTAAGCGGAATTCTTCTTGCGCGAGGCTTTCTCCGCCAGCCCGGACTGCGCCTCGCGGTTCTTCAGCACGCAATAGACGTCTTCGGGCGTGATGTCCGCCGCCGCCCACAACACCAGCAGGTGGTAAAGCACGTCGGCCGATTCCGCGGTCAGCGCGGCCTTGTCGCCCTGAACCGCCGCGATCACCGCTTCGACCGCTTCCTCCCCGAACTTCCTGGCGCATTTGTCCACGCCCTTCGCCAGCAGGCTGGCGGTGTAGGACCGTGAAGGATCGGCGCCCTTGCGGGCGGCGATGGTGGCGAACAGGCGGTCCAGCGCGTCGGACATGATGGCTCTCTTGCAGAAAGGGGACAGGCTAGAGCAAGTCAGCGCCGGTTGGAACCGCTGCGCCGCCATCAAAGCCCGGTGCGTGCGCGGATGTCCGCAGGCGTGGCGCCGGCGTCGCGTAGCGCCTTCAGGGTGACGGCGGCGTTGCGCTTGGAAAATTTGCGCCCCGCCTCGTCCAGGATCAGGCGATGATGGGCGTATCGCGGCTCCGGCAGATCCAGAAGCGCCTGCAACAGGCGCTGTACATGGGTGGCAGGCAGAAGGTCCTGACCGCGCGTCACCAGCGTTACACCCTGATGGGCATCGTCCACCACCACGCTGAGGTGATAGGAAGCGGGCATGTCCTTGCGCGCGATCACGATATCGCCGAACAGCATGGGCTTGACGGCGATGCGGCGGCTCTGTTCCAGAAAGGACAGCGGCCCCGTCAGGGCCGCCGCCTTGGCCACATCCAGTCGCACCGCATAGGAGGCGCCCGCCGCCATGCGGCTCTGCCGCTGGGCAGCGGTAAGCGCACGGCAGGTGCCGGGATAAAGGACTCCTTCGCTGCCGCCGGAGGGGTGTTGATGCGGCGCCTCGCCCGCCCGCGCGATCTCGCGGGCGATGTCGGCGCGGGTGCAGAAGCAGGGATATGTGAGGTCTTGCGCCGCCAGCCGGTCCAGTGCGATGCGATAAGCATCCATCCGCGCGGACTGGCGCAGCACCGGCTCGTCCCAGGAGAGCCCCAGCCATTTCAGGTCCAGGAAAACGGCTTCGACGAACGCATCGCGCGAACGGGCGATATCGATGTCCTCGATGCGCAGGACAAAATCGTCCCCGGCCTCGAAGGCGGTGATGGCCGCGAAGGCATGGCCAAGATGCAGCAGGCCTGTCGGCGAAGGCGCGAAGCGGGTAACAATCATCGCCGCCAAATCTAGCCCATCGCACGCACCATGGCACTCAAAGGACCCATCTTGCCTCCCGCACAGGGGCCCGCCACCCATCTGGTGGTGATGCTGCATGGCTATGGCGCCGATGGTCAGGATCTGATCGGCCTGGCCGATCACTGGCGTCGGCTCCTGCCGCGCGTCGCTTTCAGCGCACCCAATGCGCCGGTCCCGCTGCCCGGCTCGCCGGGCTATCAATGGTTTCCCATCTCCCGCATCGATCCGCGCGAGATGCTCAAAGGCGTCGAGCAGGCAGGTCCCGCCCTGGACACCTTCCTGGATGCGGAGCTGGCGCGCCTGAACCTTCCGTCTGAAAGACTGGCGCTGGTGGGATTTTCCCAGGGCACGATGCTGTCGCTGCATGTGGGCCTGCGCCGCGTGGTCAAGCCCGCCGCGATTGTGGGATTTTCCGGTCTTCTGGCGGGGCCGGTGCCGGCTTTCGCCAATGGGGGCGCCGATATTCCGCCCATCCTTCTGACTCATGGCGACAGCGACAGCGTCATTCCGCCTCAGGCCATGTTGCTGGCTGCCAACCAGCTCGCGCTGGCGGGCGCGGCGGTGCAATGGCACCTGGCGCCCGGCATGGGCCACGGAATCGACCCGGAAGGGCTGATGATGGCCGGTCTTTTCCTCAATCAGGCGTTCCGCGGGCTTCTGCAGCGCGGGCCGGAAATCCGCTGCGTCTACAAACCGTCATAGCGAATCGGCTAGCATCGTGGCTGGGGATGCCGCAAACTCCCCGTGAGAGGAGACCTCTTTTCAGAGGGAGATTGGCCTTCACAGGATTTCTTCCGTGCTAGCCGCCAGCGTTTCCGCCGGCAATTGCCCTGCCCTGGTGCTCAACGCCGATTACAGGCCCTTGAGCTATTACCCGCTTTCGCTCTGGTCGTGGCAGGACACGATCAAGGCCGTGTTCCTGAACCGGGTGACCATCCTGGAGGAATATGACCGGGTGGTTCACTCGGCGCGCTTCGAAATGCGGCTGCCTTCGGTGGTGTCCCTGAAGACCTATATCAAACCGGCGCGCAGGCCCGCCTTCACCCGCTTCAATGTCTTCCTGCGCGATCAGTTCGAATGCCAGTATTGCGGCGACGGCAACGATCTGACCTTCGATCATCTGATTCCCCGCAGCAAGGGCGGACGCACGACATGGGAGAATGTCGTCACCGCCTGCAGCCCCTGCAACCTGCTGAAGGGCGGACGCCTGCCGGCCCAGGCGGGCATGCATCCGCGCACCCGCCCGCACCAGCCCACTGTGATCGAGTTGCGCGAGCATGGCCGCCGGTTTCCACCCAACTATCTGCACGAAAGCTGGACGGACTATCTGTACTGGGATTCCGAGCTCGAGCCCTAGGGGCGCGGTTCTTTTGCGCCGTGGGTTCGTCGCGTTCGTACGCTGACGCTACTCACCGCTCATGTACGTCTTGTATACATCGCTCGGCGCTCCGTCCGCACGCTGTCGCTACGGACCGCCACAAAATCCCTCGCGCCTTAGCGAGACCGCGCTCAGATTCGCTCAGAGAGTTTTATAGCCAGGCGACAGCCCGCCTTGATGGTTCCGCTCAACAGGCGATAGGCCGGCGCCTGCTCAGCGCCTTCGTCCAGCGCCGTCTGCCGGTGCGCGGCCTCGTCGGCGCGGAACTCGGCCACGGTGTCCTTCAACGCCGGATCGCTTTCGCCCAATGCGGCGATCTGGCGCGCATAATGCGCATCGATCACGTCCTCGACCGCCGCCGTGCAGGCATAAGCCGCCTTTTCGCCCATCGCCGCCGTCATCGCGCCCAACGCAAAGCCCGCCACCCGCCACACCGGCTCAAGCGCGGTGGGGCGGACGCGGCGCGCATTCACCAGCGCGTCAAAGGTTTTCAGGTGCCGCTGCTCCTGCTCGGCCATATGGGCAATGGTCTCGACACTTTTCTCCGTCCCCTTGCGGCGGCGAAGAACGGCAAGCTGGCCTTCATAGATGCGCACCGCGCCATACTCACCAGCGTGATCGACACGGATCATGGATTCGATGTCGGCGGTCGTGCCTGGCGCGGCGGGCTTCGGCTTGCGGGTCATGAATTTCGGCGCCTCATGCATTCTTCGCCAGGAAGACCGCGCCCAAGGCTGCGGCGCCCAGCGAGATGACGGCATTATACGCCGCCAGGGACAGGCCGAACAGCGACCAGGTGACGGCGTTGCAACTGACTTCCGGGGGCGGCGCGCCCGAGCCCAGCACATAGGCGTGGGTGACGACACAGGCGCTGGGGCCGGGCAACAAGTCCATCTGCATGCCGGTCTGGTAGGCGCCGATCAGCCCCGACACCGCGACCAGCGTGACGGTGGCGACCGCGATGACGCGGCGGCCAGGCGCCAAAGCCAGCAGCGCGGCGGCCAGGACGATCGCGGCGGCAATATAGGGCGCATTACGCCATTGCCCGGTGACGGCGACGCCGGCGATGCCTGCAATCGCGATGACCGCGATCGTCCACAGATACGGTCGCTTCTTCCACAACTGTATACCGGCGATGCCGATGAAAGCGGCGGCGATATGCGGCCAGCGTTGCCAGTGACACATCTCGCATGGCGCAAGATGCGCCAGGAATTGAAAGCCCAGCGCCCCCAAAAAAAGCAACAGAGCAACCGCGCCCAGCGCCATCGCAATTGTGTCATCACGAATCATGGCAGAGAAAGTTCTTCCGGTGATGGGCTCGGCCCGATACAAGTAGCATGATTGCGTCGCACCATGAAACGGTTGCGCCTGTGCACGAGTTACCCGCATTGTTCAAGGAATCACCGCCGCCGCGCCGCGAACTGCTGAAGATCGATGGGCGCCTGCTGGAGGTGAAAGTGCGGCTCAATCCGCGCGCCCGCCGCATGATCGTCAAGGTCAATCCAGCCACAGGCGAGGTCAGCGTCACCGTGCCGACGCGGCGCGGGCTGGGCTCGGCGCTGGATTTCGCGCGGCGCGAGCAGGATTGGATTGCCCGCCAATTGGCCATGGCGCCGGGGCCGGTGGTGCTGGAGCCGGGGGCAGAACTTCCTTTCCGCGGCGAGCGCCATGTGATCGCGGGCGCGGCAACGGGGCCTGCGCCGGTCTGGCGTGACAAGGGGGTCGTCTGGGTCCGGGGCGAGGCGATGCATGCTCCCCGCCGCGTCCTGGATTTCCTCAAGCGTGAAGCGCGCAAGCGGTGCGAGGAGCGGGTTCTGGTCCATGCGGCTGTGCTTGGCGTCAAACCATCGCGCATAACCGTCCGCGACACCGCCAGCCGCTGGGGCTCCTGTTCGACGGCGCGCTCGCTTTCCTTTTCCTGGCGTCTCATCCTGGCGCCCGATTTCGTGTTGGACTATGTGGCGGCCCACGAAGTCGCGCATCTGCGCGAGATGAATCATTCGCCGCGTTTCTGGGCGCATGTGCGCACGCTCATGCCCACCATGGCCCAGGCCCAGACCTGGCTCAGGGCTCATGGCCGCGAATTGCAGCGTTACGCGGTGGCCAAGGCGGCCTGACGAAAGCATTGGCCGTTCGGGGACGGCCGCGACGCCGCGATCACGTCCCGCCGAAGATGCCGTTGATGATCCGCTCCAGGGCATCCGGCTGGTGCGCCTCTTCCGGCTTCTGCGCCTGTGCGGCCGGCACGGGATTCGGCCCGGCGCTGGCGAGTAGGGTCATGCCCGCAAGCGGACGAATGGGAAGATTCTGTTCGGCATCCTCCATGAAGGCGTGGAAGATGTGCGCGGGCAGCCCGCCCCCGGTCGCTCTTTTCATTGGCGCGTTGTTGTCGTTGCCGACCCACACGCCGCACACGAGATCGGCGGTGAAGCCGATGAACCAGGCGTCGTGATAGTCCTGGGTAGTGCCGGTCTTGCCGGCCGTCGGCCGTTCGTCCAGTCGTGCCGCCTTGCCGGTGCCGGTGGCGACCGTCTCGGCCATCAACCGGGTCATGCGATAGTTGTTGTCCGGGCTCATCACCAACCCGATTCCGGGCGGGCGGTGCTGATACAGAATCCGGCCGGCGCGGGTGCGGATGGAAACGATGCCGAACGGGGTGACCCCCTCGCCGCCATTGGCGAAAGGCGCATAGGCGCCGGTCAGTTCCAGCGGCGTGACGCCGGAGGTGCCCAGCGCCAGCGAGGCCACCTTGGCCAGCGGCGAGGCGATGCCAAGCCGGTGCGCGGTGCGCGCGACCGCATCGGGACCGACTTCGTCGGTCAGTTGCGCCGCCACCGAATTCGAGGATTCGGCAAAGGCCTGGATCAGCGGCACCGGTCCCTTGAAACGGCCTTCATAATCCTGCGGCTTCCAGCCATGGATGTTGACCGGTCCGTCATTCATCACGTCTTCGGGGCGATGGCCGTGCTCGAAGGCGGTGAGATAGACAAAGGGCTTGAAGGCGCTGCCCGGCTGGCGCACCGCGTCGGTGGCGCGGTTGAAGCTGGACGCGGCATAGCTGACCCCGCCCACCATGGCGCGCACCGCCCCATCCGGCGTCATCGCCACCAGCGCCGCCTGGCTGGCATTCAGGCGTTCGCCCTCGCGCGCCATGGCTTCGGCCACAGCCCGTTCGGCCAGGGTCTGGGTCTGAAGGTCGAAGCTGGTCTCCACGATCAATGGCCCGCTGTTGCTGCCGACATAATCGTCCAGCCGCGATTCCACCCAGTCGGCGAACCAGCCGGCGCCCGGCGTGCCGGTGCTGCGCACGATGCGCGGCCGCGTCGCCGCCGCCATCTGGCGGGTCCTGGCGTCGATGAAGCCGGATTCGGCCATCGCCTTCAGCACGAGCTGCGCGCGCGCCAGGCTGGCGTCGGTGTCCGCGATCGGGTTGTAGCGTGCAGGGGCCTTGACGCTGCCCGCCAGCATCGCCGCCTCGGTCAGGCTCAGCTCGCTCGCATGCTTGCCGAAGAATTTCTCGCTCGCCGCCTCGATGCCATAGACGCCGGCGCCGAAATAGACGCGGTTCAGGTACAGCGTGAGAATCTGGTTCTTGCTGTAGCGGGTCTCCAGATAGACCGCCAGCATGGCTTCCTGCAGCTTGCGTTCATAGGTCCGGCCGGGGCTGAGGAAAAGGTTCTTGGCCAGTTGCTGGGTCAGGGTCGATCCGCCCTGCACCACATGGCCGCTCATCATATTCTCGAAGGCGGCCCGCGCCATGCCGATGGGATCGATGCCGAAATGCGAGCGGAAGCGGCGGTCCTCGATGGCGATGAAGGCGTTGGGCACGTAATCGGGCAACTCCTCGACCGCCACCAGGCGCCCCTGGGTCAGGCCGCGCCGCGCAATCTGCCGCCCGCGATCGTCCAGGATGGTGATGTCGCGCGACGGCCCCGTCACCATCAGGTTGCCCACATCCGGCAGGCTGGACAGGAAGTGCGAGAAGAACAGCCCACCGAAGATCACGCCCCACGCGGCCAGCATCGTCAGGATATAGGGCCAGGTGCGGACTTTCCTGGACGGTGGCGGCGGCGCCAGCGGCTCGGGCGCATCGGCCGAATGGCCGCGCCTTGCCGCTTCGCCGGGACGGCCGGCATGCGCCTTCATACGCGCCGGCGGCACCGGATTCGATGGAGGCCTCCTCGCCATCCCGTTTTTCTAAGGACGAAAGGGTTAACGGCTGTTAAACAGTCCTACCCGCCTCTTAAGGCTTTCCCCCAAAGGTTAAGCTGCCGGAGCGGCCGCGATCCGGATCAGGCGCGCAGCGGCTGCGCAGGACCGTCCGGCGCGACCATCAGGCCGACAGCCTGTAGCCGCCGCCTTCCGTCAAGAGGATCTGGGCCCGGCCTGGATCCTCCTCGATCTTCTTGCGCAGCCGGTAGATGTGGGTTTCCAGCGTGTGGGTGGCCACCGCCGGGCCATAGCCCCAGACCTCGTGCAGCAGAATTTCGCGCGATACGGTTCCGGCGCTGGCGTGCAGGAACTTCAGGATGTTGGTTTCCTTTTCGGTCAGCCGCACCTTGCGCCCATCGGCCTGCAACAGCTTGGCCGAGGGATGAAAGGTATAGGGGCCGATACGTACGACTGCGTCGCCGTCCGCCGCATGATGGGTCATCAACGCATGGATGCGTGACAGGAGCGTGGCGAAGCGGAACGGCTTGGCCAGGGTTTCGAAGCCTCCGCCATCCTGGGCCGTATCCTCGGTCAGAAGCAGGATGGGACAGGCCAGACCGCCGTCACGCAGGCCGGCCGCCAGTTCGATGCCGGCGTTGCCGGGCTGGCCGACGATGGCCAGGGCGAAGGGCAGGGTACGCGCCGCTTCCAATGCCTGCGCGGGGGTGGCCGCGCACGCCACCTCGTGCAACCCTTCATGGCCAAGTTGCTCGGCCAGACTGGCAAGCAGCACCGGATCGTCATCGGACAAGAGGATGCGGCTGGGCATGCTGGCGGTTCCTGTTGGTTAAGACTTTAGCGTGCGCGTCCCCAGCCGGCAAAATCTGCCGCCCATCGCCCACATAACCTTATGAAATTCCAGCAATAAGGCGCAAAAAGGGCTGGCCCGGGCCTTGCTTGGTTAGTTGCCATGAGCGTTCATGATGTCCGGTTCGCCAGCTATGCACCTGCCCCCGCGGCGGCGCTCCCGGCCCTGCCGCCTGCCGCCGCGCAGGCTGGCGGTGCGGCCGGCCATGGCGGGTCCTTCTTTTCCGAACTCCTGGACATCATCAATCCGCTGCAGCACCTGCCGGTCATCGGCACGATCTACCGCGCGCTGACCGGCGAGCATGTCGACACCTTCGCCAGGGTCGCCGGCGATACCCTGTATGGCGGGGTGTGGGGCGCGGCCACCGCGGTGGCCGATGTGGCCTTCGAGGCCATCACCGGCAAATCGGCAGAGGACACGGTACTCGCCTGGTTCGATTCATCGGATGACGGCCCGAAGGTGGCGGACAATATGCCGGTGCCCCATCTGACGGCCCCCAAAACCGGCCCGATCGCCGCCGCGCCGCCGTCCATGCCGGATCAGCCCTTGACGGCAACGGCCGACCCGCCGCCGGCCGGCTTGACCGCTTTCAGCGGAGCGCTGTCGGCACGCGGCGTCACGGGCGAAACCGCGCAGCGGGCACTCTACGCCTATCGGCGCAGTGTTTCGCTGACAGGCCAATCGATGGACCGAACCTTGGCGGGCCAGGCGCTGACGGCCGGCATCCATTGACGTTATAAGCGTCCGATGGACCTGATCGTGACGCAGGAGGGTGGCTTAAGCTGGCTGGACTGGGGCAAGGGCAGGCGCCGCTGCGCCATCGGCAGCGGCGGCATCGGTGACAAGACGCGCGAAGGCGATGGGTTGACCCCGCGCGGGTCCTGGCCGCTGCGCCAGCTTTATTATCGCGCCGACCATATTCTGCCGCCGCCCTGCCATCTGGTGCCGATCCCGATCCGGCCCAATGACGGCTGGTGCGACGCGCCGGACGATCCCCGCTACAACCGGCCCGTTGCCCTGCCCTATGCCGCCAGCCATGAAGAGATGTGGCGCGCCGATCATCTCTACGATCTGGTGCTGGTGATCGGCTATAATGACGATCCGGTGGTGCCGGGCAAAGGCAGCGCCATCTTCCTGCACCTGGCGCGGCCCGACTTCGCGCCCACCCAAGGCTGCGTGGCGCTGGCCGAAGGCGATGCCCTGGCGGCGCTGGCGCAGTTGCGCGAAGGCGACAGGATCGTGATCGGCTAATGAAAAGCACATTGATCATCATCGATATGCAGCAGGGCCTATTTGCCAGCCTGCCGCGGTTCGATGCGGCTCATCTCGTCGAAAGGCTGAACGCCATGGCAGGTCGAGTGCGCGCTAATGGCGGTAAAGTCATTTTCGTCCAGCACGACGGCCCAGCGGGCGACTGTCTGGACCCTAAGGCGTCTGGATGGCGACTCCTGCCGGACCTGGATTGTCAGCCATCGGATGTTATCGTTCGCAAACAATCCTGTGATGCTTTCCTGAATTCCGATCTCGCTTTGCGGGTCGCGGGCGCCGAGCAACTCGTCATCACTGGCTGTGCCACGGATTATTGCGTGGACACTACGGTGCGCAGTGCGCTCGGTAGAGGATACCGCACTCTGGTTCCGGCAGATGGGCACACCACTGCCGACCGGCCGCACCTGCGTGCCGAGCAGATCATTGCCCATCACAATGCCATCTGGGCTGATTTTTTGGCGCCTGCCGGGCCGGCGGAAATCTGCCGCTGCTCTGAGATCGTCTAGAGCATTTTGCATGCAGATTGAATCGCCCGAATCCTGATTGTCATTCCCGTCCCCGGTCCGCGCTATGCGCGGCCGGATGATAAACTCCAGCGGGAATCCAGAGTCTATCCAACGGCCTACTGGATGCCCGCTTTCGCGGGCATGACAAGGAGTATGTTTCTATCTGAATGCAAAATGCTCTAGGCGCGCGCACCAAAGATCGCGCTGCCGACACGGACATGCGTCGCGCCGAACTTCGCCGCCAGTTCGAAATCGGCGCTCATGCCCATGCTGAGGTATGGCAGGTCGTGCTCCTGCGCCAGTTTCTTCAGCAGCGCGAAATGCGGCGCGGCATCGTCCTCGACCGGCGGGATGCACATCAGTCCCACCACCGGCAGCTTGAGCGTTTCCCGCGCATGGGCGATCAGTGCACCGGCCTCGCGCGGGGCGACGCCCGCCTTCTGCGGCTCCTCGCCGGTATTGACCTGCACGAACATGCGCGGGCATTTGCCGCCGCGCGCGCGCTCGGCAGCGATCGCCTCGGCCAGGCGGACACGGTCCAGCGTCTGGATGACGTCGAACAACGCCATCGCCTCGCGCACCTTGTTGGTCTGCAACGGCCCGATCAGGTGCAGTTCGATGTCGGGGAATTCGTCTTTCAGGGCGGCAAACTTGCCCTGCGCCTCCTGCACGCGGTTCTCACCGAAGAGACGCTGGCCCGCCGCGATGGCCTGGCGCACGACCGCTTCGGGCACGGTCTTGCTGACCGCGACCAGGCTTGTTTCACCGGCGGGGCGGATCGCGGCCTTCCGCGCCGCCTCGATGCGCGCCACAATGGCCTGAAGATTCTCCGCGACGGTCATGGGACTATCACTAGCAAGACGGCAGCAGCGCCTCAACGCGGCGTTTCCGCTGGTGATGTTCACCGACGGGCGCGATGCGGACTGGGTGGCGGGGGCGCGGCGTCTGCCGGCCGGCAGTCTGGTGGTTGTACGGGCTCGTGCGTCAAAGGCCCGCGCTATGCTGGCAGGGATGCTGGACGGCATTGCGCCGCTCCTGATCGCGGGGGATGCGGAGCTGGCGGCGCGTATCGGCGCAGCGGGCCTGCATCTGCCGCAAGCGCGCATCGGCGAAGCATCGCATTGGCGGGCGCGGCACCCGGACTGGATCATCACCGCCGCCGCGCATGGGATGGGCGTGCTGACACGGGCGCGCGAAGTCGACGCGCTGTTCCTGTCGCCGGTCTTCGCCACCGCCAGTCATCCCGGCGCGCCGTCGCTGGGGCCGGCGCGCGCCGCCTTCATCGCGGCGGCATCGCCGGTACCGGTCTATGCGCTGGGCGGGGTCACCGCCCGCAACGCGGCGCGGCTTGCGCCGGCGTTCAGCGGTATTGCCGCCATCGGCAGCCTGCTCGAACCCTAGAGAAAATTACGTTCAGACGTACCCACGCCGTCCTCATGCTTCGACAGGCTCAGCATGAGGACTTCGAATAATTTCCTCACCCTGAGCTTGTCGAAGGGTGAGGAGAATTGATTCGATCAGAACGCATTTTGTTCTAGCTGACGCAAGCGCTAATCAGGCTCCCCCCGCGAGCGCCAGGAAGGGGGAGATGTCGCAGCGCTGTGTCTGCCGGAGGCAGACCGAGCTGCGACAGAGCGGGTTAATTATTGAAAGTTCTAAGATTCAGATGGATGAACACCGCGTCCATCGAAAGCCGCGACGACCCATCGAAGAAAACGCCGCCGTTGCGGTCATACGCGATGTGCTGCCAGCCGGTGCTGGCGCCGATGGACGGGCTGAGCTGATAACCGATCGAGGCTTCCCATCCATTAAGGCCGATGCGCGGCGCACCGGGCACGCTGCCGGCGACGCCGTTGCCATACTCCAAGCCCGCGCTCCAGGCGCCGTTGCCGATCATCCCTGAGGCCTGAACCACATGGGTGGTGGTCCCGCCCCAGCTCTGGTTGATGTCGAAGGCGAAGGCGTTGCTGGTGCGATAGGCCCCGCCCAGCGACAGCGTGTATTCGTTGTCCAGCGCATAATCGGCGCGAACGCCCAAGCCGATGTCGCTGACGCCATGCTGGCCGGGCAGCTTGTGCTCGGCGCGTCCGGTGGCGAAGCCGCCATAGGCGCTGAGCGTGACCGGGCCCACATCCTGGCTGACGCGCAGCGCCGCTTCCCAGATGTCGGCCTGGCGGCCCGGCACATGCGGCCCCGCGTTCATGAAGGGAAGCTGCTTGCCCTCGGTCGGGGTAAAGGACAGGCCCAGTTGGATGCCGAAAATCTCCGGGCTGGCATAGGTGAATTTGGCGTAGTTGGAGGAGGCGCCCACCTCCGCGCGCAGTGGGAAAATCCCCGTCAGCGCCCGCCCGCTGGCCGGATCGCGAAAGAGGCTCGTGCGCGGGTCGTCCAGCGATACGCCGGGATCGACCTTGGGGCCGGTGACGGCCAGCGCATATCCGGCGCCATCGGCCAGGCCGATCTGGACCGTGCCCAGTCCGGTGCGCGCCACCCCCGCCAGCCGTTCCAGCGCATCGCCGTCATAGCGTCCGCGCGAAAGGGGATCGGATGCGGCGACAATGGCCTCCAGCGACAGGGCCAACCCGCTGTCATAGTCGCGGCGCAGGGCGGGCATCAAAAGCACGGCGCCGCTGGCCTGGGTGCCGCCGATTTTTTGGCCGGGCTGATCGGGCCAGAACAATGTGCCGGAGGCTTCGGCATTGATGGTCAATTCGGCGTCGCCGGCCGGAAAGGACAGGGGCGCCAGAGACCATTCGGACGGATCGGCCATGGCGGAACCTCCCCCCGCCAGGGCCGCCGCCACCCAGATACCCGCCGCCACCTTACCGCTATGCAATGCCAGACCCGTGCTCGGTTTGCTATAAGTCCTTTCAGGATAAGCCGAACTCGGCGGCTCAAGGCAAGCCTGGCGCCGTTGCGCCAGAGGGGCCGGCCCATTATAAGCCGCAGGACCCGGGCCCCTCAAAGGAACAACGCTCCTCATGCGATTTCTGACTGCACTTGCCTGCCTGCTGCTTCTGGCCGGCTGCGGTTCCGATGACAGCGCCCGCACCATGGACAGCGGCACCGGCATTGCCAGCGGCTCCAGCCGCATGACCCTGGGGGTGAATTCCTTCCTCTGGCACGCCTCGCTCGACACCCTGTCCTTCCTGCCGCTCCAGTCCGCCGATCCCTTCGGCGGCGTGATCATCAGCGACTGGTATGTGGCGCCCACCGCGCCCAATGAGCGGCTGAAGGTGACCGTCTACATCATGGATCGTGCGCTGCGTGCCGACGGCCTGAAGGTGGTGGTGTTCCGCCAGGTGCGCGGCGCCAATGGCTGGAGCGATGCCGAGCCCAGCGCCGATACCGCGCACAAGCTGGAGGATGCCATCCTGACCCGGGCGCGCGAATTGCGGCTGGCCACGCTCGGCACCGCCGGCTGACTGCCGGCAGGGGACAGGCATGGCGCGCTACAACGCCAAGGAATCGGAAAGACGCTGGCAGGCGGAATGGGAGGCCCGGGGCCTTTTCAAGACGCCCGCGCTCGACTCGTCCAGGTCGGGCGCCGCGCCCAAATGCTATGTGCTGGAGATGTTCCCCTATCCGTCGGGGCGCATCCATATGGGTCATACCCGCAACTACACGATGGGCGATGTGATCGCCCGGTTTCGCCGGGCCCAGGGCTATAACGTCCTGCATCCGATGGGCTGGGACGCCTTCGGTCTGCCGGCCGAGAACGCGGCGCGTGACAAGGGCGTTTCCCCCCGCGACTGGACCTATGAGAACATCGCGCACATGCGCGGGCAGCTCAAGATGATGGGCCTTTCCATCGACTGGTCGCGCGAGTTCGCCACCTGCGACGTCGCATACTATCACCAGCAGCAGAAGCTGTTCCTGGACTTCTACAAGGCCGGCTTCGTCCATCGCCAGGAAGCGGACGTGAACTGGGATCCGGTCGACATGACGGTCCTGGCCAATGAGCAGGTGATCGACGGCCGCGGCTGGCGCTCCGGCGCGGTGGTGGAACGGCGCAAGCTGAGCCAGTGGTTCTTCCGCATCACCCAGTTCGCCGAGGAGTTGCTGGCCGGGCTGGACACGCTGGACCGCTGGCCCGAAAAGGTCCGGCTGATGCAGAAGAACTGGATCGGCAAGAGCGAGGGCCTGCGCTTCCAGTTCACGCTGTCCAATGCCCAAAAGCTGGATGTCTTCACCACCCGACCCGACACGCTGTTCGGCGCCTCTTTCGTGGCGCTTTCGCCCGAGCATCCCCTGGCGCAGGACCTTGCGAAGAAAGACGAAAAGCTTGCCGCCTTCATCGCCGAATGCCGCCATGTCGGCACCGCCGAGGCCGACATAGAAAAGGCCGAGAAGAAAGGTTATGACACCGGGCTGAAGGCCATCCACCCCTTCGACGAAAGCTGGACGCTGCCGGTGATGGTGGCGAATTTCGTGCTGATGGGTTACGGCACCGGCGCCATCTTCGGCTGCCCCGCCCACGACCAGCGCGACCTGGATTTCGCGCGCAAATATGCGTTGCCGGTGACGGCGGTGGTGGTGCCCGAAGGCGCGGACCCCAAGACCTTCGATGTCGGCAACCAGGCCTATACCGGCTCCGGCCGGCTGGCGAACTCCCGCTTCCTGGACGGGATGGCGGTGGACGACGCCAAGGCCGAAGTCGCAAACCGGCTGGAAGCGGCGGGCATCGGCGGGCGCACAGTAAACTATCGCCTGCGCGACTGGCTGGTGTCGCGCCAGCGGCCCTGGGGCTGCCCCATCCCGATGATCCATTGCGCCAAGTGCGGCGTCGTGCCGGTGCCGGCCGAACAGCTTCCCGTGAAGCTGCCGGAAAAGATCAACTTCGCGGTCAAGGGCAATCCGCTGGATGCCGATACCGCCTGGAAGTCCACCACCTGTCCATCCTGCGGCGGGGCCGCCACCCGCGATACCGACACGCTGGATACGTTCGTGGATTCGTCCTGGTACTTCACCCGCTTCACCGCGCCGGCCGCGGCCGACCCGGTGGACAAGGCGGCGGCGGATTACTGGCTGCCGGTCGATCAGTATATCGGCGGCATCGAGCACGCGATCCTGCACCTGCTCTATGCCCGCTACATCACCCGCGCCATGCACAGGCTGGGCATGGTCAAGGTGGCCGAGCCCTTCGCCGGCCTGTTCACCCAGGGCATGGTCTGTCACGAGACCTACAAGGATGCGAAGGGCGACTGGGTTGCACCCGATGAGGTGGTGAAGGAGGCCGGCAAGGCAATCCGCATAGCGGACAAGGCCGAACTGACCGTCGGCCCGTCCGAGAAGATGTCCAAGTCCAGGAAAAACGTGATCGCGCCCGAGGCGATCATCGCGGACTATGGCGCCGACACTATCCGCTGGTTCATGCTGTCGGATACCCCGCCCGAGCGCGACATCGAATGGACCGATGCCGGCGCCGAAGGCTGCTGGCGTTTCGTGCAGCGCGTCTGGCGCCTGGCCAGCGAAAGCGAAGGCCTCTCCCCGGTCGGCGCACCGATTACTGCCCAGGATGCAGCCAGCCTCGATCTGCGCCGCGCCACCCACAAGGCCATCGCCGCCGTCACCGAACATCTGGAGGCCCTGCGCTTCAACAGCGCGGTGGCCCAGCTCTACACCCTGGCGAATGCGATCGCGGCGGGCGAGACATGCGACGGCGCCGTTCGCCGCGAGGCGATCGAGACGATGGTGCTGTTGTCCGCGCCGATGATGCCGCATCTGGCCGAGGAATGCTGGCAGGCGCTGGGCCATGCCAGGCTGGTGGCGGAAACGCCCTGGCCGAAGCATGATCCGAAGCTGACGCAATCGGATCAGGTCGTGATGGCGGTCCAGGTCAACGGCAAGCGCCGGGCCGAGTTCGCCGTCGCCAAGAACGCGGACCCCAAGGCCGTTGAAAAACTCGCCCTGGAACAGGAGGGGGTGATCCGCGCGCTGGGCGGCAAGACGCCGAAAAAGGTCATCGTGGTTCCCAACCGCATCGTGAATGTGGTGGCATGAAGAAGGCGCTGATCCTTCCTGCGCTTCTCCCGCTGGCCGGATGCGGCTTTCATCCCATGTACGGCTCGGCGCTGGAGCCGCAGCTCACCGCCATCTATGTCGAGCCCATCGCCGAACGCGACGGCTATGAATTGCGCAACCAGTTGATCGACCTGTTGCACAGCGATGGCTCCAAGGCCGGCAAGCGCTACATCCTGAAGGTCACGCTGAACGAGACAAGCCAGGGTATCGCGCTGCGCAATGACGCCACCATCACCCGCTACAATCAGACCCTCGACGCTCATTATGTGCTGACGGACGCGCGCGGCACAGTGCTGACCGAAGGCGACCAGACCAATCTGTCGGCCTACAATGTCGCGGGCTCGCCCTATGCCACCCTGGCCGCGGCGCAGGATTCGTCGAAGCGCGCCGCCCAGGACATCGCCGAGCGCATCCATCTGGACCTGGGGGCCTGGTTCCGGCGCGGCAAATGATCGTCAAGAATCACGAGGCCGATCGTTTCGTCGCCGCGCCCCCCAAGGCGCTGCTGGGGGCGCTGGTCTATGGTCCCGATGCGGGTCTGGTGCAGGAACGCGCCGAGAAACTGGCCCGGCAGGTCGTGCCCGACCTGACCGATCCCTTCAATGTCGCGGACTTCAACGAGGCCGCGCTCTTGGCCGATCCCGCACGGCTGGCCGACGAGGTCGCCGCCATCTCGATGATGGGTGGGCGGCGGGTGGTGCGGATACGCGGCGCGACCAATGCCAGCGCGGAAATCTTCGAGACCTTCCTTTCCGACGTCAAAGGCGATGCGCTGCTGGTGGTGGAGGCGGGCGACCTGGCCAAGACGGCGGCGCTGCGCAAGCTGTTCGAGGGCGACGGCCGGGTGGCCGCCATCGGCTGCTATCCCGACTCGGCGCGCGACCTGGCCGATGTGGTGCGCGACGGGCTTCGTGCCGAGGGCCTTTCCATCACGCCCGATGCGCTCGAAGATGCCGTCTCGCGCTTGGGCTCCGATCGCGGCGTCACGCGGCGCGAGCTTGAGAAACTGGCGCTTTACGCCCGGGGCCGGGACAAGGTCACCATCGACGATGTGCGGGCGGTGATGGGCGACGAGGCCGAGGCGCGCAGCGAGGCGGCCTGCGACGCGGCGGGCAGCGGCGATTTCGCCCGGCTGGACCGCGAGCTGGAAAGACTGTGGACCGCCGATGTCGCGCCCGCCCAGGTCATCCGCGGCGCCATGGGCCATTTCCAGAAGCTGCTCATGGTGCGCGAATCCGCCCAGCGTGGCGAGCCGATCGAGGTGGCACTGAAGAAGCTGCGCCCGCCGTTGCATTTCTCCCGCGCCGCCAGCTTCAAGGCCCAGGCCCAGCGCTGGAACAGCGACCGGCTGGGCGAGGCGCTGGACATGCTGCTGGATGCCGAAATACTCACCCGCACCACCGGCGTTCCCGCCGAGGCGGTGACCGGCCGCGCCTTGATGAACATCGCCGCGATGGCGAAAGGACGGATGTGATGCGTCAGGCCCAGATGCTTAAGGCCACAGATGCTTAAAATACGGGTCATCCCCTGCCTGGACGTCAAGGACGGCCGCGTGGTCAAGGGCGTCAATTTCGAGGGCCTGCGCGATGCCGGCGATCCGGTGGAGCAGGCCGTCCTCTATGACCGCGCCGGCGCGGACGAGCTCTGCTTCCTGGACATCACCGCCAGTCACGAGAATCGCGGCACCCTGCTGGACGTGGTGCGGCGGACGGCAGAGGCCTGTTTCATGCCGCTGACGGTGGGCGGTGGTGTGCGCACCCTCGATGATATCCGCGCCCTCTTGCTGGCGGGGGCCGACAAGGTGTCGATCAACAGTGCCGCGGTGGCGCATCCCGAATTCGTCGCCGAGGCGGCGCGGAAGTTCGGCAGCCAGTGCATCGTCGCCGCCATCGACGCCAAGTGGCGCCCCGCGGAGCATCGGCCAGGCGAAGTGCGAAGCGGTTCGCCGTCCGGGCGTGCGACCGGAGAAAATGGCAGCTACGAAATCTATACCCATGGCGGGCGGCGCCAGACCGGCATCGACGCGGTGGAGCACGCCAAAAAGCTCACCGGCTTCGGCGCGGGAGAGATTCTGCTGACCTCCATGGACCGCGACGGGGTGAAATCGGGCTATGACCTCGCGCTGACCCGCGCGGTCGCCGACGCGGTCGGCGTGCCGGTGATCGCTTCGGGCGGCGTCGGTTCGGCGGGCGACCTGGTGGCCGGTGTGAAAGAGGGTCATGCCAGCGCGGTCCTGGCCGCCTCCATCTTCCATTTCGGCGAGGTTTCCATCGCGCAGGCCAAGGCTGCTCTGGCCCAAGCCGGCATTCCCGTTCGTCCGATATAGCAGCCTTGGCCTGTTTGTTTGACGGCGCGCGGCGCGCGCGGGGCCAAGCCTGCCCTGGCCCAAGCCGGCGCTGTTTCGCGCGATGCGCGATTGATGAACGCCTGCTTTCCGGTTTAGCTGGGGCGCATGGACCGCCCTTCCGTCCAGTCTCCGGCCCTTTATGGGCCCGGCCCGTATGGCCGTCCGGCCAAGGCGGCGACGGTGCCCGTCAGCCGCGACATGGGCCCCGAAGAAGCCTTCCGTGCCATCCTGTCCGACTGCCTGGCGCAACTGACCGCGAACGCGGCGAGCTTGCGCGCGGCCCGATCGGTCGAAGGCTTGCACCAATTGCGCGTGGCGCTCCGCCGTCTGGAGACGGTGCTGGGTGTTTTTGCGCGGGAGTTCCGACAGGACTGGCTGGAAGAGTTGCGAAGCCGCGCCAAGCTGCTGTCGGGCCGGCTGGCGGCGGCCCGCGACCTGGATGTGTTTGTCGGCAGTCTTCTGGCCGCTGCGCTGGACCGCGCGCCATTGGCCGAGGCCGCCGACAGCGCCAGTGCCCTGCGCGCGCAGGCGCAGGCCGCGCGTGAGACGGCATGGGCGGGCGCGTGCGCCTGTGTGGCCGGCGCCGACTTCGCCCGCTTGCTGGACGATGTGGCGGCGCTGGCCCAATCGCGGCTGCCGCTGGGCCACGGGCGCAGGCTGCCGCGTATAGCGGCGCGTATCCTGGACCGCCAGGCGCGGCGGGTCAAAAAACGTGGCCGTGCCGCCAAGGGCGGCGATGAAGCCGACCTGCACCGCCTGCGCATCGCGCTCAAGAAGCTGCGCTACAGCGCGGAGTTCTTTGCTCCCCTCTATCCGGCAAAGGCGGTGAAGGCCTATCTGGCCTGTGTACGCCGATTGCAGGATGAACTGGGGCATCTGAACGATGCCGCCAATGCCCGGGCCACCATCGCCAGGCTGCTGCACATCCGCCCCGGCGACACGTCCGGCGACGCCACGCGGCTGGCGGCCGGGATCGTGCTGGGCTGGCATCGCGCCCGGGCGCCGCGCGCGGTGAAGAAGGCGCTGAGGCGCTACCGCAAATTCCGCAAGCTGACGCCCTTCTGGGGATGAAATTCCGTCCTTCGTTTTCCGCCATGGCCGCCTTCAAGGCGGCCATCCAACTTTTCACCTGTCGACCCCAAGTTGGATGGCCGGGTTAAACCCGGCCATGGTGAACAGGCATGGCGGTGACAAATGCCATGTTCAATTCCACGATCACGGACCCGCCGCCCGGCGTCAGCTCCAGCACCAGGATCCGTGACACGTCCAGCCCCGGCGGCATGGGCGCGTCCATCGTCCAACCCGTGGCCAGCGTATAGGCGGCGCGCAGCACGCCCAGATGCGTTACCGCCACGGCGTTGCCGTCACCGGCCGCCACATCGCGCAGGAAGGCGGCGACCCGGTCCAGCACCCCTTGCGTGGACTCGCCGCCGGGCGGGCGAAAGGCGCCGCCGCGGTTGGCACCGGCCCTGACATAACAATCGGCGCCATCGCGGGCGATGATTTCCTCCCGCGTCAGCCCTTCCCAGCGGCCCCAGTTCTGCTCCATCAGCCGCGCATCCAGGATGGGATCGCCAAAACCCAGCGCCTGCGCCGTCTGGCGCGCGCGCAGCATCGGGCTTGAGAAGACACGCTGCGGCGCCAGCGTATCGGGCAGGCGCAGGCCCGCCATCTCTGCAGCGCCGGCGCTGCTGAGCGGCATGTCGATATGACCCTGAATGCGCCCCGCCACGTTCCACGCGGTCGGCCCATGCCGCAGCAGCGCGAGCTTCATTCACACATCCAGTTCGACGACAACGGGCACATGATCCGACGCCTTCTGCCAGCCGCGCATCTTCCTGACGATCTTCTGTGATTGCAGCGCGCCCTTCAGACCCGGACTCAGCCAGACATGATCCAGCCGCCGCCCGCGATCGGAGGCCGCCCAGTCCGCTGCGCGATAGCTCCACCAGGAATAGATCTTCTCGTTCTCAGGGATGAAGTGGCGGGTGGAATCGGTCCAGTCGAACGCCGCCTGCACTTCACCCAGCAGCCGCGTTTCCACCGGCGTGTGGCTGACCACGTCCAGAAGCTGCTTGTGGCTCCACACATCATGCTCCAGCGGCGCGACATTCAGGTCGCCCACCAGCACCGCGGGTTGGCTTTTTCTCGCGGCGCGGGCGGAAAAGAATTTCTCCATGCCGCGCAGGAAGTGCAGCTTGTGGTCGAACTTCCCGTTCCGGGCCGGGTCGGGAATGTCGCCGCCGGCGGGAACATAGAAATTGTGCAACTCCACGCCGTTGGCCAGCGTCACACCCATATGCCGGGCATGACCCTGGCGGCAGAAATCCTGTGCGCCGCTCTCGCGGAAGGGCATGCGCGCCACGATGGCGACCCCGTGATAGGCTTTCTGGCCTTGAATAGCCTGGTGGATATAGCCCAGCTTGCGGAAGGGCTCGGCCGGGAACAGGCCGTTTTCCACCTTCGTCTCCTGCAGGCACAGCACGTCCGGCTGCTCCTCGCGCAGGAAGCGTGTGACCAGGTTGATCCGGTGGCGCACCGAATTGACGTTCCAAGTGGCGATTTTCACCAAACAGCTCCTTGCCGCCGCTCCGGCGCCGCACGTCTTAACCGGCGCGCGGGCAGTCGTTAATTTTTTACAATCATATCACGGGCTTGCCAAATATATTGCGACGCAGCAATGCAATAATTTCATAGCTAGCTGGTATTGAAACGCTGTATCTGAGCGCCATATTGCGGTGCAGCGAAGGAGTTCCCGGGAGGAAACAGGCAGTAGCGAGGCGCAAGACCTGACCAGTTCCCGGATTGAAAGGACAACACTATGACCCACCCCGCCATCCAGCCCATTGCGCCCGTCGAGCGCGTCGAAAGCCTGATCGCTGAAGCCTTCCAGGCCGTCACCATCACTCTCACCGCCATCCTGGCGCTGCTGACCGTCGCCGTGACGGTCTGACCCACGAAAAGGAGACATTCCATGACCAAGCTGCTCACCATCCAGCCCCAGGCCGATCTGGCCGAAGCGGTAGCCGACCTCTTCAACGCCGTCACCATCGCTTTCGCGGCGGCCATCGGCCTTCTGACCGTGGTGGCAACCTTCTGACGGAACCTCAAACCTTCAGGGGCGCCTTGCCGCCAGCGGCCAGCGCGCTCTTGGAGATGCCGACAAGGAAGTGCCTGGCGTGCTTTCCCCCTCCCCAAGCGCCAGCATTTCCAGCCCCGCCCAGGCGATCATCGCCGCATTGTCGGTGCAAAGCCTGGGCGGGGGGATTCGCACGGTAAAACCTTCGCGCGCCGCCAGCCTGTTCAACGCCGCGCCGATCGCCTGATTGGCGGCCACACCGCCCGCAACCACCAGCACATTTTCCTTCGCGTCCGGAAAGTCGGCGCGGAACAGCGCCATAGCCGCCCGCGTGCGGTCGGTCAGGATGTCGATCACCGCCGCCTGGAACGACGCGCTGGCATCGGCCCGGTCCAGCGTTTGCCGCTGCGCCAGAAGCCTCAGGGCCGTTTTCAGTCCCGAAAAAGAAAAGTCCGCGCCCGGCCGCGCATTGTGGCCGGTGACCAGCGGACGCGGCAAATCGAGGGCGCGCGGATTGCCGCTCCGCGCCGCCGCCTCCAGCGCCGGTCCGCCCGGATAGGGCAGGCCCAGGATCTTCGCCGCCTTGTCGAAGGCCTCGCCCACCGCATCGTCGATGGTGCTGCCATAAAGGCGGAAATCCCATTGATCCAGCTCGAGCGGCCCGCCCGCGCCCAGAAGCTGGCAATGACCGCCCGATACCAGCAACAGCAGGAAGGGAAAGCTCACGCCATGGGTCAGCCGCGCCGTCAGCGCATGGCCCATGAGATGATTGACCGCCACCAGCGGTTTGCCGCTGGCCAGCGCCAGGCCCTTCGCCGTGGTCAGGCCCACCATCACGCCGCCGATCAGGCCGGGTCCCGCCGTAGCGGCGATACCGTCAAGCCCGGCCAGGGTCATGCCGGCATCCGCCAGCGCCCGTTCGATGATCCCGTCCACGATCTCCAGATGGGCGCGGCTGGCGATTTCGGGCACCACGCCGCCATAAGGCGCATGTGCTTCGGTCTGGCTGAACACGACGTTCGAGAGGATTTCTCCCGGTCCCGGCGGGAATCCGCGCACCACCGCCGCCGCGGTCTCGTCGCAACTGGTCTCGATGCCCAGGATCGTCAGTGGCATCGCCAGTGGCATCGTCAGGGGCATGGGCTTGCCTGTCATGGGGCGCTCGTCTACTCCCAAACCGCCATGGATCAAAGCCGATGCGGATCCTGATCACCCGCCCCGCCGAAGATGGCGCCGAGATTGCCGCGCGCCTCGCCGAAAGGGGCCATCAAGGCCTGATCGCCCCGCTGCTGGCGCCACGCTATGATGAAGCCCGCCATCTCGACCTTTCCGGCGTGCAGGCGGTGCTCGTCACCAGCGCCAATGGCGTGCGCGCCCTGGCGCGCGCCACGCAACGCCGCGACATCTCCATCTTCGCGGTCGGCCCCCAGACCACGATGGCGGCGCAAAAGGCCGGCTTCACCCATATCCGCAACGCCGACGGCAATGCACGCGACCTGGCACGCCGGGCCGGGGAATGGGCCGCGCCACATAAGGGCGCCTTGCTGCATGTGGCGAGCACGGATGCCCCCGGGACACTGGTGTCTCTTTTAACGGAAGCCGGCTTTGCCGCGCGCCGCGTTCCGCTCTACCGGATCGAGGCGGCGACCGATCTTCCCCAAGCCGCGACCCGGGCGCTGATCGGTGGCCGGCTCGACGCCGCCATGTTCTTCTCGCCGCGCAGCGCGGCGGTCTTTCGCGATATGCTGCTTCGGCTGGATGGGCGGCTGGCGGGCGCGCTGGCGGCGCTCTGCATCAGTGCCGAAACGGCGGCCGCCCTGTCGCCCCTGTCCTTCGCATCGGTACGGGTCGCGGCCCGCCCCAACCAGGGCGCCATGCTCGCATTGCTAGAATAGAAGAAGGATATCATAGGAATTCCGGGGATTAACGACCCGTTTACAATTTCTGTGTACAACTCACGATTGTAGTCCTGGTTCACCCGCCGGAGCCATCCCCGGCCAGCCGCGCGACCTCCCCCCGGCGTCGCTCCTGGCTTCGGACGGCGGACAGGGAGCATCCGGCAGACATGCTCCCTGTCCGCCACGCCGCCGCATCTATCCCGATGTCCTGTTGCGGGGCGCATGCCGCCCGGCTACCCATCCCAGCCAAAGGCGGCGCGGAAAGGTCTTGCGGATGTCGGGAAAAAAGAAGCGCGACATCGGCGGCACCGTCACGGTGGACGGCATCGCCCTTACCTGGTCGATCCGCAGCGAGCCGCAGTGGAACACAACGGCCGGCGACATCGGCTTGCGGCTATCGGTCACCGCCGCCGAAGGCCGGCATCGCGAACTGATCCTGCAATATCCCTTCGTAAAGCGGCAGAAAGGTGCCTCCCGCTTCCCTGACAAGCCGCGTGTCGATCCCATCCATCTGGCGGCCGACATCAGGCTGGCCATGGAAGCGGGCTGGAATCCGAAATCCCGCGGCCGGCCTTTCGAGCTGATCCTGGACGAGCAGGACGTGGCCGGCCGCGACGTTTGAATCCTCATAGCCGCACAAACGACTGGGCCCCGCGCGCGCGGGTCCTATTGGACAGGGAATTGTTGAAGATCGTTTCTGTAATCCGCCAAGTAAGGACCTGCAGGCAACCCCTGACCGACCGTGCCGACCGCAAGTTGGTTCGCCATTCTGGCCAGCGGCATATAGTTCGGGTCCGCCTTCTCGATAGCGGCTTTGATTGCGGTGGCCAGTAACGCGGCCAGTGGATTGGCACTATATGTTGCAGACGGGCTATAGCTCATCTGTTGGTCACTCTGCCACAAAGTTGTCCCATCGCGGCAGCTCGCAAGCTTGTAATGGAATGCCACATTGGTCGTGGTGGAGAGGATGACGTACTGCGAGTCCCACTTGTTTATATCTATGAACAGGACCGCATCGCAACCAAACAACTGACCAAATCGCGCTGGGCTTGCCTTGTGCATCAGGCCAGCATCGGAAAGGCCCTCCTTTTCCAGAAGACTCTTTACCATGTGCGCCGGAAATACATAGTAGCCTCGTTCCGCAAATGGTTCTGAAACCGTAGAAAGGAAATAGTCCTGAGCTGTCAACGATGTCGTGTTGTTCAGCACTGGGAGAACGAGAATGCTGTGCGGGTCATGCGACCTGAAAGCCGTATAATCTTTGGCATTTTGTTTAGTAGCGCATCCGCCGAGCGCGAGGGCGGCAACGAGGAGGATCGGCGTTCGCCTCATGATGTCGCCTCCTTCCCAGAAGACTTACCCGTTGTCATTCGGTCTATGACACCGAAGAGGAATTGCTTCGACTCTGGAAATAAGCGCATTTCTTCCTCGAAGTCCTGCTTGGCTTGAACGACGTCGCCATCCTCGAGCCTCATGTATCCCAGCTCGGCACATAGGCCGGGCGCTATCTTGCCTTCCTTCCGGCCATCTGCGATTGCCTTTTTCAAGGCTGTTTCATATTCCAGCCGCTGGCCGGTATCCTTGTAATATGCATACAAGGAAGTCTCGTAGCTGCCCCATTCGAAACGTGACTTGGGAGCGCACGCTCCAAGGCAAGCAAGCAGCAGGCAGGCCGCTATTTTCATCAAGCTTCTTGAGATCATTGCACCACCACTCTCGACCATGCGCCGACAAAATATTTCCTATCCAGAACTATTTTTCCGCCCGAGATAACGGTCACTCGGTGAGTCCCCGGTTGTACGCCGAGGGCATTTTTCTGGTCATATTCGGATGCAGGACCTGCATCCTCACCGTCGATTTGAATGCGGTCACTAGGAAGACTGCCAGGGAAGATCAGAAGGCCGACATCAGAACCCTGAGTGGCGTGAGAACTGGGGTAGGTGCAGGAGGCAACGAGGCCCACTAGAGCAATCGCGAAACCCTGTTTCACCGGCGCACCTCCTTGACGATGAGGGAGGCTCGGTCCGCAGCGGGAACGCTTC
Organism: Hyphomicrobiales bacterium; assembly: GCA_040255825.1. Taxonomy (GTDB): domain Bacteria; phylum Pseudomonadota; class Alphaproteobacteria; order Micropepsales; family Micropepsaceae; genus Rhizomicrobium. The sequence continues at coordinate 392,376 of JBDZVS010000002.1, forward strand.
CGTCAATGACTTGTGCGGTAGCACCTTCGGCCTCTCCAGAGCCGAAAAATGAAATCACCTTTATTCGAGCGATCTGCGTTCCCGGGAGCGTAATTGGTATCCCGGATTGTCCGCTCTGGACAATTTTCCCTTTCGTTTCGACGGCAAACTCGTCACCGATTTTGATACCCTGCGAAGGCCCGCCGCTGATCTGCACTTGGTCGTTGACGGCATTCAAGATGTCGGTCGTCCAGGGCCGTTCCTGCAGTTTCTGAATAACATTTGTGGTTAGGTCAGAGATGGCGGCCGCGATTGCGCGGTCCGTAAGGGTGGAATCGTAAGCTGCGCGTGATCCGAAGCCAGCGACTTCACCAGCCTCTACTGATGCGCTGCCGGTCCCGGACGTGCTGAAGAACGCAACACCGGTTCGCGGGTCGACGAGACGGATTTCCACGGTTGCTGAAGCAGATTGCTTTTTTGTCGAGCTTAGAAACCCCACCTTGCCTTCGGTTTGACGACCGAATTGAGTAACCGAGCCGATGATCAAGGCGTCTGCTGCGACCAGGGTCGGTTTGTTGCCGGAAAGCTGGGCCTCTGCCTTAACGGCATCCAGGTCGTCTCGTTCCAGAACAATGAACTGCCCGGTGTCGACGAGACGGCTCATCAGCATGTCTGACGCTTGTTCTGCAAGGGGGTCCTTTTGCCCGTCGAGAAGGAGTGCCCTGCCGTAATTGGTGCTATTGGAAAATCTTCCAATGGCGATTTTGCGCTTGAGGGTTGGCTGACTGGGCTGCAAGGCTTGCTGCTTTGCAGGTTGGACGGCCGATGGCGCAATAATAGCAACCGGCTGAGGGGCCGGTGTGGCGCAGCCACTTAGCGCGATGGCGCAAATCGCCGCCGCCAAGATTCGAATCTTGCACATCCCCCCTCTACCCCTGGCCCAAAGGCTAAGTGCAGTTTTTACATTGAGTTCCTGCTTGCTAAACCCAAACATTGGGTAAGGGCGCCACAAAATTCCCGCGGTTCCCATCAAGGTAACGACGGGGCGCGCCTCGCACGGGGATGGCATTACAACGAACCGGCGACGGCACCGGCCTTTCCACCGGCGGCCGGATTTTATTTTCGCCTTTGCCGTCCGTTGGTTGGATGCCGGTCCCGGCCTCGCGCCAATCCACCCGCGCCCGGATGGGCACATACTGTCCGGCATGAGGATGAAACGGGACGAAAGCGGCCGGGCCTGTCCAGCGCCCAAGGGGAGGGGGGTGGCCGGATTTGGCGCAAACGAATATTCAGCAAAGCCCCGCCAATCGGGCGTTTCCCGCACGCGGCAAGCCCCAGGAAGGCGCAAGCCTGTCCACGCCTTATCCCGCGGCGAACGCCGCCAGCTCTTCGGCCACGCGCGGCATCAGCGCGTTCCAGTCGCCGAACTTCTCGGGCCAGAACACTTTGGTGTCGGCGTACCAGGGATATTCGGCGGTACCCAGTTGCGGCCAGGTGCGCCCGGCGGTGATGAACCAGGTCTTTGTCCCCACGCTGGCGGCGGTGGCGGCGGCCGCGGTTGGGGCCGACAGCACCAGGTCCAGCGCCCTGCACAGGGCGGCGGCTCCATCGATGTCATCCTTCAGGTCCAGGCCCTCGACCTCATGAATGGCGATGCCGAACTTTTCGGCGGCGCGCGCACGTTCCGCGGTGCAATCGCCGTACTGAAGGTTGACGAAGCTGACGCCCGCCGTCTTCAGGATCGGCCCCCAATGATCGATCGGCGAGAAATATTTCGCCCGCTTGGCGCCCAGCATCATCGAGCGCCAGCAAATGCCGACCTTGCGGCCCGGCAGGGCGGCCAGTTTCTGCCGGAATTCCTCTACGCGCGCCGGGTCCGGCACCAGGAACGCCTCGCGCCGGAAATCCCCGAGCGACTGGCGGCAATATCGCAGCGCCGATCCCATCGGCGTCCACAGTTCGGGCGCATTGGCACCGGAAGCGAAGGGGATCAGGCGCAGGGCCTTGTTGCCGTCCGCGTCCACCAGCGTGCGGTCGTCATAGGCGCCGACTTCGGCTTTGGGAAAGCTGCGCTGAAACAACGCCACCAGCCGCGGATCGACCGCGATCTGCAGGCGGCCCGTTTCGCCCACCGCCTTCTGGATGTCTGGCAGGACATTGGCGAACATGAACTCGTCGCCAAGGCCCTGTTCGCCCACGACCAGAATCTTGTGGCCCGCAAGGTCCTCGCCTTTCCATTGCGGCGCATCGATCATGTGATGCAGATAGGCGCGGAAGCGCTGGTCGTTACGGATCTCATATTCGCGGAAGCCGTCCGCAAGACGGCCGGCGCCGATCAGGCAGATGCTGCGCGAATGTTTCGTCTCGCGCCGCTCGGTGGGATCGACCGCTCGCTCCAGCGCCATCTCATAGGCCGCAAGCGCGTCTTCCAGCATGCCCAGATGCTGATAGGCATAGCCGAGATTGTGATAGGCGCGGGCGAAGTCCGGCTGCAGGCGGGCGGCTTCCTGATAAAACACCAGGCTTTCATCGGCGCGGCCTTCCTCGGCCAGCACGGTGGCCAGCGAATTCCACAGGATCGCTTCATGCGGCATGCGGTAAAGCGCGGCGCGCAGCGTTTCGATGGCCGTGTCGGGCGCGCCCATGTCGCACTGGATGCTCCCCAGATTGTTGTAGCCGAGCGGCGATTCGGGGCAGGCGGAGATATAAAGCCTGAACATTCTGGCCGCGCCTTCCGTCAGCTTCAGGTTCCACGCGGTCAGGCCAAGGTTGATCAGCAGTTCGGGGTCTTCGGGATCGAGTTCGAAGGCGCGTTCATAGGTCACCAGCGCCTTGTGCAGGTGCCCCATCCGTTCCAGCGCCATGGCCAGCACATGAAAAGCCTTGGAATTGTCGCCATCGACCTCGCTGGCCTTCAGGGCCCACTGGCCCGCCTTGACGATGTCGCCCTTACGCCAGGCGCGGACCGCGCGTTTGAGCAGCAGGTTGGAGCGATGGCGCGCCTTCTCGCGCGCGACCTCGCCGACCATCTCTTCCAGGCGGCTGATGGCCTGCATGCGTGCGTCCACGCCGGACAGGCTGTCGATGGTGGGAAGGGGCGCTGCCTGGGCCATGGTGGTCACTCGGGGTCGGATTTGCGCGGTCATCAAAGCAATTCATGCTTAAGCGCATGTAAAGAAAACACCTGGAATATCGCAGTTCTTTGTTAACCAAAGCGGTCTTAAGGTCCGGCCAGCCGAAACCGCAAAGGGCCGCCATGCCGCTCAAACTGTCTTTGAAGCCGGGAGAGAAATTCGTGCTGAACGGCGCGGTCCTGGCCAATGGCGACAAGCGCACCAGCCTGGTGATCCAGAACAAGGCCTGCGTGCTGCGCGAGAAGGACATCCTGCAGCCGGAGCAGGCCGATACCCCGGCCCGCCGCATCTATCTGGCCATCATGATGATGTATCTCGATGGCGAGGCCAGCGAGGAACCCTATAACGAGTTCGCCCTGCGCATGACCGAGTTCATGGGCGCGATCCGCACGCCAGCCATCCTGTCGCTGTGTGTCGACATAAGCCGCGACGTGGCCCAGGGCAACTACTACAGGGCGCTGATCGCCTGCCGCAAACTCTTTGAACCCGAACGGGAGCGTCTTGCCTATGAGCCTTAAAGCCTATCAGGCCGTCCAGGCCACCACTGAAGATCCCCGCGTCACCGAATACCGGTTGTTCGGCCAGGTTACAGGCGCCTTGCTCAATGCCAAGGAAGCCGGCGCCATCGGCAGCCAGTTGATCGAGGCGGTCGACTGGAATCGCCAGTTGTGGCGCACGCTGGCAGCCGACTGCATGGACGATCGCAACAGCCTGACCCAGGATGTGCGCGCCAAGATCATCTCGTTGTCGCTGTGGGTATCGAAATATTCCCGCAGCGTGGCGCGCGAGAAGGCGCCGCTGGATCCGTTGATCGAGATCAACCGCACCATCATGCAGGGCCTGCAAGCCTCTTAGCGCAAGCCTTTCGACGTAAGGGGCCGGCTCCCATTGGGGCCGGCTTTTTTGCTTTCGATGCGCTTTCTGCCCGGCCCTGTTGCCGATGGGCAAAAGATGCCTAACCCGTACTGCCGAGCCGCCGGGGATAACGCCCGAAAATCAGCCATTTCCGCGGTTAACGCGCTGGCATGCCGGTTGCAACCCACGGCCAGGGCCATACAGCCCAGGACAAGCAGAATGCGCGTCCGCCACCAGTAACGGAGAATGCCAATGTCTTTTAGCGTCAACACCAACAACGGCGCGGCTATCGCGCTGCAGTATTTGAATCTGACACAGGGTCAGTTGGACCAGACCCAGTCACATATCAATACCGGCCTGAAAGTCGCATCGGCGAAGGATGATGGCGCCATCTATGCCATTGCCCAGAACCAGCGCGGGGATCTGGCCGGCTATCAGTCCGTCATGAGTTCGCTTAACAACGGCTCGTCCGCGATCGATGTCGCCCTTTCCGCGGGCCAGTCGATTTCCGACCTGCTGATCCAGATGAAGCAGAAGGCGCTGTCCGCGGCTGACCCCTCGCTCGACACGGCGAGCCGTCAGGCGTTGAACGCCAATTTCACGGCTCTGCGCGATCAGATCACCACGATTGTGAAGAATGCCGTATTTAACAACTTCAATCTGGTCGATGGTTCCACCACCAAGATTCAGGCCCTGGCTTCGGCTGACGGTTCGCGCCGCATCACCGCCGCTGCCCAGAATCTGAGCCTGTCCGGTTCCATCGTAACGCTCGCATCGACTGCGACGGTCTCGACCCAGACGAAAGCCTCGGCCCTGATCGGCACGATCCAGACTTCGCTCGCCAACGTCAACGCGGCCCTTGCCAAACTGTCGAGCGGCGCGGCGAAGTTCTCGATCCAGTCGACCTTCACCCAGAAACTGTCGGATACACTGACGAGCGGTCTGGGCAATCTCGTCGATGCCAACATGGCGCAGGAAAGCGCCAAGTTGCAGGCCCTGCAGGTTCGTCAGCAGCTGGGCGTCCAGGCGCTGTCGATCGCCAACCAGGCGCCACAGACCATCCTGTCACTGTTCCGCTGATCATCAAAACGCCTTCCAAGGGAAAGGGGCGATGCCAGGCATCGCCCCTTTTCTTATCTGCGGCGCAATCAGAGCCTTTCTCGTAAGCGGGCATGGTGTGGCGAACCGGAACGAGCTGCGGCGGAATCCAGGATTCAAAAAAAAGTCTTCACCATGCGCTGTTCCGCGGTGGTACGGGTTTTTCCAGCAATTGTGCGCCTTCCGGCCTCGTGCATTTTGTGAAAAGTGGAATCTTTTGCCGCCTCGCCCGGCAATTGCTGCCGAGTGGCGGAAAATTATGCCGAGCGAGAATGACAGTGCGGCAAGGATCGCCGGGGCCGATTTTCCTGCCCGGCGCAAAATCGATGCTTAAGCGATCATGAATCCGTTCCGGCATAAGCCTTGAAATGTGGCCGTCGGGCAAAATGCCCAAGAGCACTGCTCGAAAAACCAGAACGGAGAGACCACATGTCTTTTAGCGTCAATACCAACAACGGCGCCGCCATCGCGCTGCAGTACCTGTCGGCCACCCAGGGCCAGCTCAACCAGACCCAGTCGGCCATCAACAGCGGCTTTAAGGTTGCCAATGCCCGTGACGACGGCGCGATCTATGCGATCGCCCAGAATCAGCGCGGGCAGGTTGCCGGCTACCAGGCCGTGATGAGCTCCATCAACAACGCGACCTCGGCAGTCGACGTGGCCCTGTCTGCCGGCCAGTCGATCTCGGACCTGTTGATCCAGATGAAGCAGAAGGCGCTGTCCGCCGCCGACTCTTCGTTGGATACGGCCAGCCGCCAGGCCCTGAATGCCAACTTCACGGCGCTGCGCGACCAGATCAGCACCATCGTGAAGAATGCGGTGTTCAACGGCTTCAATCTGGTGGATGGCTCGACCACCCAGATCAGCGCCCTGGCAAGCGCCGATGGCAGCCGCCGTATCACCACTTCGGCCCAGAAGATGTCTTTGTCGGGCTCCATCGTGACTGTGAAGAGCAACGACACGATCTCGACCCAGGGCAAGGCCTCGAGCCTCGTGGCCACGATCCAGTCTTCCCTCACCAACGTCAACGCGGCTCTTGCCAAGCTGTCGGCCGGAGCGGCGAAGTTCTCGATCCAGGGCACCTTCGCCCAGAAGCTGTCCGACACCCTGACTCAGGGCATCGGCAACCTGGTTGACGCCAACATGGCGCAGGAAAGCGCCAAGTTGCAGGCCCTGCAGGTTCGTCAGCAGCTGGGTATCCAGGCGCTGTCGATCGCCAATCAGGCGCCGCAGACCATCCTCTCCCTGTTCCGCTAAGCCATGACATGAACGGCGTTCTCCTCCCGGAGGCGCCGTTCATCGTCAACCGCTGCCGGAGGACCATAAGAATATGGCCTCCGCCCCGGGGCGAAGGGAATATTTCTGGTGGGAATGCAAAGGGTGCGGGGCTTTTGCCTTGCACCCTTTGTGCTTTTGGGAAGGCTTTGGTGCGCAACGCGGCCGCGTCAGGGGGACGCCACCGAAAAGCGGAAGCGGCGCGGTCCGGCGGAAAGCGCGGATGGTTTGCGGGTGTCGTCCAACTCCAGAGCCGATAATTGGAGCTGGCAAAACACACTCCCGGCGCCACCTGCTCGGCGTGCCGGCCGGTGGGTTAAAAGACCGAGAAGTGGCGCACAGCCGCGATCCACCGTCACACGAATGCCTGTGCGACCATCGCCAATGACTACCCACCCATCCGTCATGCCCAATCCGAAGCTGGACGAGACAAGGAAGGATACGGGCGCCCCATGCTCGATCGAATGCGTGACCAACGCAAAATGCTCGGTAGCACCGCCATTGGTAGTCGACAGCGAAAGATTCGACTGGTCGAAAGCATCGGGCAGCAATGTGAAATGGCCAAGGCGCAAGACACCCTTACCCCAATCCGGCCAATCGAGCGTCAGGTCGAACTCGACCCGGGGCTCATGCGCGCAAAAGCGCATCCGCTTGGTGATCGGTCCGCGGAGTGTCTCGATGCACCCTTCTACCAGCACATCGCCATTGGCGGCAGTCTCGATGCGCGTGTCTGCCCAATCCAGGTCTGTGGTCTTATGCTCGCCGGGCGCTTCCCATACGCAGTCGCCGGTATACCAGTCGGCCTGCAGCGCGATGTCGTCGAAAAAGCCGTGAGGCAGGCCGCCCAGAACGGCGCGCTCTTGATTCCGAAAATGCAAGCTTGAAATCGCCAGTCCGCGGCGGCGGTCCAGTTGCGCCGACAGCGACGACGTGGTGATGGCGATGTGCCGGTCCAAGACCGCTGGCGCCGCCAGCGGCACAGGTGCCGCGGCAGAACCGGTTCCCCATTTTGCCTCGGCCGCCTTCAGGCGCGCCACAAATGCAGTCCAACGCCTTTCGGTAAGGTGGGTTCGAAAATCGCTGGCCCACAAATAGCAAAGCTCTTTCCAGTCGGCGCCCGCTTCCTTGGCGGCCATGCCGTGGTAAATCCGCTCGCAGGCGGCATTGACCGCCAGATTGTCCCGGCCGGTCACGGCCCAGCGCGCCAGGTTGTATTTGCGCTGCTTCTTGACCGGCACCGGACAGGCCGGGCTTTCCAACACAAGCTCCTGGCCCGCACCCGGCAGGTCCAGCAATTCCAGCATGTGTGATGGCGCGACGAACGTGGCGCCGTCTTCACGCACGGCGGCGAAGGCGACGGCCAGCCGGTCCCATTCCCCGCCGGCCAGCTTTTCTTCCGTCTTGAAGCGACCCGGCCGAAAGTCGAAAATCTCCGTATCGCTGGCATAAAGGCAGAGGGCGCGCGAGGGCCCTGCCTTGCTGCGCACGAACGCGCGGTAGTGTGCCACGTCCGTGTCGCCATGCGCCAATCGTTGCAGTTGTTGGAAAGAGGCGGTGTTGCTCCACACCAGCGCGATGCGCCGACCATCCGGCCCCACCGCATATTGCGGCAGGAACCCTGTTTCGGCAGGCCAATCGGGATGCTGGCTGGCAGGATTGTCGAAATCCATGATCAGGCCATCGAAACCGGCATCGGCATAGAGGCCCACCAGCCCGCCTGCATATGCCTGCTCGTTCACCAGCGCCAGGCGTGGGCGCGCGCCCAGCAGATCCCGATATATCTCAAGCCCCAGGCGCAGATTCTCCCGCGTTACACGCGCAGGTACCAGGGGTGCGATCATCTGGCTATAGCCAGAACCGATCAGCTCGATTTCGCCATGCGCGATGGCGGCGCGCGCCGCTTCGATCCAGACCGGATCGCGGGCTGCGATCTCTTCCAGCGTATAGCCAGTGACTTCCAGGCCCAGCGGGCCCTGCCGCGCCGCCAACTCCAGCAGCGGCCAGTAGCAGTTGGCGATCACCGCATCGCGGCGTTCCTCCTCAATGGAGGAAAAAGCCAGGTTCAGGTGAAAGAAAGCGAAAACGGAAAGGCCATTTTCCAACTGCGCCGCCGCCACCTGGATCGGCGCGTTCATGCCGTGCGGATCCGTATCAGTGCCAGCGCGTCATTGGCGGCTTTCAACGCCGCTGCGTGGGTCGTACCGGTGGCCAGCACCATCGCGGCGCTGGGCCGTTTGTCGCCGGCGGGCGGGATCACATCGCCCGGCCGGGCCGTAACCACAATCTCGGCGATGCCGGGAATCTTGCGGGCGTCATCTTCGCCGGTGACACCCATCACGGTGCCCGGCGCGGGGAAAGCATAGCGCTGCACCACGGGCATCTGCTGGCGGGGGACCAGTTCCTCCGCCGCGACGGTCTCGCCCAGCGCCAGGCGGATGGCCGCGCCGATGAAGTCCACGCCGGTATTGAGCGGAATCTCGCGGGTACAGAAGAAGCCGCCCGACAGGCGCGCGGCCAGCTCGATCATATGGGGTTCGCCCTCATACACCACGATGTCGCCCTTTACGGTGCCGGTCGTCACGCCCAACGCCGAAGCGGCGCGTCCGACCAGATCCTTCACCTTGTCCTGGATGTCGGCGGACAAGCGGCTGGGAAGATCGCCACCATTCTCGATGAAGAAGGGCGCATAGCGCTCCAGATATTCGTAATTGCGGTCCGAGAAACCGGGAGTATGGCACACCCCGTCGATCACGATGCTTTCAGTCGAAACCTGGGGACCGGCCAGATATTGCTCCACCATCACCCGCTCGCTGGGTGAATGGCGGCGCGCCAGCATGAAGGCTTGGGTCAGGTCGGCCACTTGGGCGACACGCTGAACGCCGCGGCTGCCCCGTGAATCCACCGGCTTGATCACCAGGTCGCGACCGCGCTCGATGGCGATACGCTGCAATTCCTGGGGCGTCGCGACTTCGGCGAACCACGGCACCGCGACGCCGGCGCTGCGGAAAGCCTTTTTCATTGCCAGCTTGTCACAGGCCAGTTCCGCCACATGCACCGGAATTCCCGGCAGACCCAGGCGCTGCGCCACGGTGGCGGCGGTGACGGGGGCATCGGCGGCCACGCACAGCACGCCGTCGATCTTGCGAATCTTGCGGTTGTAGCGTTCGGCGGCGGCGGTCGTCTCGTCCGGGCCGTAAACGTCGGCGATCAGACAGGAATCGGCAAAGGCGAAGCCTGGCGCGTTCGGATCGCGGTCCGAAACTACGACGGTATGCCCCATCTGCTTGGCGCGGCGCGCGGCGTCCGCGGCTTCGATGCCGCCGGAGATGATCAGGAGGGTCTTCTTTTCCATCAGAAGGACTTGTTCATCAGAAGTAGAGGCCCCCATTCACGTTCAGGGTCTGGGCGGTGATATAGCCGGCGGCGTCCGAGGACAGGAATACCACCGCGTCGGCCACGTCCTGAGGTGTGCCCAGGCGCTTCAACACGATGGTCTCGGCGGCTTTCTGCACGGCGGCATTGGCCATGCCGGCGGCGGCCATGTCGGAGGCGATCAGCCCCGCCGCCACGGTGTTGGAGCGCACATTATGCTGCGCGCCGAAGCGGGCGATCACCTGCGCCAGGCTGATCAGCCCGGCCTTGGAGGCGGCATAGTGCGCGGTGCGCGGCCCGCCATACTGCCCGCTGACCGAACCGATATGAGTGATGGCGCCGCCGCCCGCATCTTTCATAAGCGACAGGAACACCTGGCTGACGATGAAGGGGCCCCTCAGGTTGGTGTCCAGGATCATGTCCCAGTCGGCGTCGCTGATTCGGTCGAAATCGGTCGGCTTGTTGATCCCGGCATTGTTCACCAGGATCGAGATCGGGCCGAAGCTAGCCGCCTGGCCGGCGGCATCTTCGATGCTGGCGCGGCTGGTCACATCCATTGGCATGGCATGAGCCCTGCGGCCCAGGCCCTCGATCCGGTGGACGACGCCTTGCGCCTCTTCATGGCGCTCGCGATAGGTCAGCACCACATCGGCGCCGGCTTCGGCCAGGCCGACCGCAATGGCCGCGCCGATACCGCGCGAGCCGCCGGTGACGACGGCATTCTTTCCGAGAAGGGAAAAACGAGATGTCATTTGCGTTCCAGCACGCGCTTGGCGGCGGCGGCGATATGGGGCGCGGCGATCCCGTAATGGTGCGCCAGTTCCTCCGGCTCGCCGGACGCGCCGAACACGTCCTTCACCGCCACGAACTCGACGGGGCAGGGACGGGTGGCGGCCAGCGCCTCAGCCACCGCCCCACCCAGGCCGCCATGGATATTGTGATCCTCGGCCGTGACGATGGCGCCGGTTTCGCGGGAACAACGCTCGATCAGCGCCGCATCGATCGGTTTTATCGTCGGCATGTTGACGATGCGGGCGAAAATCCCGTCCGCCGCCAGCAGATCATGGGCTGCCAGCGCACGCGCCACTTCCACGCCGCAGGCGATGATGGTGAGGTCACCGCCGTCGCGGACGATCTGGCCTTTGCCGATCTCGAATGCGTGGTCGTCGCCGAACAGGCGTGGAGCCGGGCTGCGGCCGGTGCGCATATAGACGGGCCCGTCGAATTCCAGGATCGCGCGGGTAGCCAGCGCCATTTCCGTGGCGTCGGCGGGCGAGATCACCGTCATGCCCGGAATGGCGCGGAACGCCGCCAGGTCTTCCAGCGCCTGGGCGCTGCCGCCGTCCGGGCCGACATCCAGGCCGGGATGAGAGGCGACGATCTTGGCGTTGCGCCGGGCGTAAGCGAGCGACAGGCGCGCCTGTTCGATGGCACGCAGGCAGAAGACGGCGAAGGTCGTCACCACCGGCACCAGGCCGACCGCGGCCATGCCGCCAGCCGCCGCCATCATGTTCTGCTCGGCGATGCCGAACTGTACAAAGCGGTCCGGGTGGGACTTGCGGAAATGATGGACGCCGGTGCCGCCTGCGATGTCGGCGTCCAGCACTACGAGATTGGAGAATTCGTCTGCGAGGGACGACAGAGCCTTGCCAAAGGCTTCGCGCAACGAGTCGCCATTGGATGCGATCAATGCAGGACTAGACATCCAGAAGCTCCGCGGTTTCTCCCGCCGTGGCGCCCAGCGCCGCCAGGGCCTCTTCGGCCTGCCGGCGCGTGAATTTCACGCTGCCGTGCCAGGCCGGGATGTTTTCCATATAAGGCACGCCCTTGCCCTTGATCGTGTGGGCGATGATCAGGGACGGGACTTTATTCATTTCGGCATTGAGGCCGGTGTTGCGGAGCGCATCCAGGATCGCGCCGATGTCATGGCCGTCGATCTCCTGCACATCCCAGCCGAAGGCGCGCCACTTCGCGGCCAGTGGCTCCAGCCGCATGATCGCGTCATTGTGGGCGTCGCTCTGCAGCTTGTTGTAGTCGACCACCGCGGTCAGACGCGCCAGCCCGTGATGCGCCGCGGACATCGCTGCTTCCCACACTTCGCCTTCCTGCATCTCGCCGTCGCCCAGCATCGTATAGACGCGGGCGGGATTCTTCTGAATGCGCAGGCCCAGCGCCATGCCTACCGCGACCGAGATGCCCTGGCCCAGCGAGCCGGTGGAGGTTTCCACCCATGGCAGGTCCAGCACATGGGGATGGCCCTGGAACCGGCTGCCCAGCTTGCGAAGGTTCAGCGCCTCCCTGGCATCGCAGAAGCCAAAGTGCGCGCCCGCCGCATACAGTGCTGGGGCGGCATGGCCCTTGGACAGGACGAAACGGTCGCGGGTGGGATCACTGACGCCGCCGGGCCAGACATTCATCTCTGCGCCATAGAGGCAGGCAAAAAGGTCGGCAGACGACATCGCCCCGCCCGGATGCCCCGAACCGGCATGATAGATGGAGGCAATGGAATGCATGCGGATGAAGCGCGCGGCCCCGGCCAGCGCCTGTTGCAGGTCCGACGCCGGATCGTTGGCCGGATGGCGTCTGAGTGGCAGGTTCATGAGCCCCTCTCGGATGGGTCAGGCCGCGCGGCCAAGGCGGGCGCGCCCCAGCAGGTCGGCATAAAGGATGATCCGGGCTTTTGGCGCACGGGCGCGCACCTCGGCGGAAATCTCGTCAGCGAAACCGCGCGACATCACCACCACCACATCGGCGGTGTCGTCATTCAGCGCCTCCGCTGTAGAAAGGGCGACGCCATGGCGGCTGTCCATGTGCTTCTTCAGGTGGGTGTCGATCAGCAGCGACAGGCCGCTCGGATCATAGCCGCCCTCGCGTACCAGAAGGTCGAACAGCCGTCCCGCCCCCCACACCGCCACGCGGCGCGGCTTCAGCGCGGCAAGCTCGTGCGCCGCAATTTCAAGCGCCGCCAGGTTGTGGGCGCGGGTGTTGGCATAGCGGGTCATCAGCGTCATGGCCTGGGCGGCTTCGGCGGGATCAGCCGTGACCGCGTCAGCGGACTCGCCCTTCTTGCGGGCAATGAACAGCAGGTTGATCATGTCGGCTGGATCGTTTTGCGCGATGATCTCAAAGCCGGCGGCTTGGGTCATGCGCGCCAGAGTGCGGGCCGAGAAGTGGAACAGGTGTTTGTCGATGAACCATTCCTCGACAATGTCCTCGCCGCCGATCAGGGCGATGTTGGGGGCGTCGATCACCAGCAGGCCACCGGGCTTTAGCACTCGCGCATGATCCTTCAGCGCCGCAAACGGCGCGCCCAGATGCTCGATGGTGTGACACGAATGGACGATGTCGAAACCGGCGTCGGGAAAATGCGTATCCTCGATGCGGGCCCGCACCAGTTCGGTACGGGGCAGATCGGCGCAGGAATCGGCGAAACGCTCGTCGGGCTCCACCGCGGTCAGGCGGCTGGCCGGGGCGGCCTCCAGGAAGGCGCGAGCGAAGCTGCCCCGATTGGAGCCGACATCCAGCAATGCCAAGCCTTGCGAAAGATCGGTGTGGCGGGCAAGCGCGGTCATCGCCGCGTCGGTGCGGAAGCCCTTGCCGTAACGGACATTGCCCCAGTCCGCGCCGCCCGAGACGGCGGCGCCATGGCGATCGCCGGTGCGGGCAATGCGGGGGGTGGACTGCACCAGGCCGCAATGGCCGCAGACATGGACCTTGAGGCCGCGCGTGCTGCCATCTGGCATATAGGCAAACGCCAGCGCTTCGTGATGGCAGAAATCGCAGAATGAGGATTGAGGAGACATGGCCAGCCCGCCGGAGGAATCCGATAACCATGTTCCGCCGGACATGGTTAACGGCCCCTTAGTTTCCTAGTAATTCACCAGATATTCCGCGCGTTCGGCATAGCCCAGCCGATCCATCATGAGGGCGGCGATGGCGTCGAACTGGTCTCGTTGCTTGTCGGTCAGCAACCGGTCCTCGGGCCGGTTGACATTGTGAGGACGGGCGAAGGCATCGAAGTCGCTGTCCTGGTAGTCCAGCCCCAGGAAACTCCACATTTCCCGCACCCGGGACGGCGAACGGGCGAGATCTTCCAGCCGGACGAACAGCGTACGGCTGGCCGGCAGGGCGGCCAGGGATTCCAGGATGACGCGGTTGATCTCGGCCCAGTGCCAGCAGATGCGCTGGAATTGGTCGAAACCGCGGAAGGCGGCAGCCAGCGGATCGTCGCGGCGCGGCACCGGCCACCAATAGAGCTTTTCCGGCGGCGGCGCGGGCGCGTCCCCGTCATAGTGCGCCTGCATGATGGCGTTGGAGCGGTCATCGTAGTTTTCCCTGCCCAGCTTGTGGAAGTAGGAACTGGCCACCTTGCGTCCGTCTCGCACCAGGTGGATGAAGCGCGCCTCGGGAAACAGCGCCGTCAGGTCAGCGACCAGCCAGGACAGCTTGTTGGACGAATCGCCCCACAGCCGCGCCCGGCTGTAGTGGATGGCCGCGCCGAAAGTCTCCGCGATGTGGCGCCGTGCCGTGGCCTCATCGATCAGACCCAGATAGCGCTTCACCGCCAGCGGCTGGCTAATCTGCACCGCATACTCGTGATGCATCTCGACATCCGGTTTGGCGCACAGCGCTTTGTGCAGCATGGCGGTTCCGCTGCGCCCCGACGAGACGATGAAAAAAGGCCTGGCGCTCATGGCCTGGTGGCGATGATCACGGCCTCGCGGCCAATGCCCTGGCCGGCCAGCGCGCGATAGAAATCGCGCCGAACCTCCTTCAGGCCCGCCGCTTCCATCGCGAAGTCGAAACGCTTGCGCCGTTTGTGACAAGCCCGACCCAGCGCCGGATCGGCGGTATAATCCTCGCCCATCATCAGGAAGGCTTCCATGGGAAAGCTGGTGGTGCGCTCCTGATCGACAAGTCCCAGCTGTTCCAACAATGCCGACAGGGACTCGAAATCGAAATAATTCAGGTGATGGGGCGGGGCGACCCACCATTCGCCCACGCCCAGCGCGCCTTTGGCGGCGATCTGGAAAGGCGAGAAATCATTGGGCACGCCCACGCACAGAAGCCCGCCCGGCTCCAGCAAGCCGATCGCGCGCGTCAGCACATCGATCGGATCGGGCACATGTTCCAGCACATTGGTCAGGTTGACCGCGTCGAAACGGCCCAGGGCCGGAGCGCTTTGCGCATTGAAGAAGCCTTCGGTGACGGCGGCCCCCAGCCCGCGCGCATGTTCGCAGGCTTGGCGCGATGGCTCGATGCCATGCGCCTGCCAGCCGCGGCCGATCGCGGTCGCCAGGAAGAAGCCAGGGCCACAACCGATGTCCAGCAGCCTGCGCCGCCCCATATCCAGCCGCCGCTCGAATGCCTCCAGCCGGTCATTCTGCGCCAGCCCGAACCAATCCTGGTCCTCGCCGGCATGGACAATGAAAGTCGGCTTTTCCGTTGCATAGTAATTCTGGCGGTATTCCTGTTCCAGGCTGGCACTATCGGGCAGCGGCAGGACATGGCGGAAGCCGCAGGCGAAACAGTCGATGATGTCATAGCCCCTGGCGGTGGCGATGCGCGGGCCGTTGTGGCGCCCGTCCTGCAGGAACTGCAATGGCTTGGTTGCGTGGCTGCTCAATGGCTTGTCCCAAAACTGCCTGTGCCGGCGGCTTTCCGTTAACCGCTTCTTAGCCATACGAACTTTAGATTTGGTTAAATGGACCAGCCGATCTTCATCGCTGAAGCTTCCTCCAATCACGGTCGTGACCTGGACCGGGCACGCGCTTTCGTCGATGCCGCCGCCGATGCCGGCTGCGATGCGGTCAAATTCCAGCTTTTCAGGATCGAGCGGATGTTCGCGCCGGAAATCCTGGCGCAAAGCCCCAAGCACCGGGCCCGGGCGGAATGGGAGTTGCCGTTGGACCATCTGGCGCCGCTGGCGGCGCATTGTGCGGTCCGTGGCATCCGGTTTTCCTGCACGCCCTTCTACCGGGAAGCGGTGGCGGAACTGGCGCCTTTCGTCGATTTCTACAAGGTCGCGTCCTATGAGCTTCTGGTCACCGACCTGCTCGAGGCCTGCGCCGCGACGGGCAAGCCGGTGGTGCTGTCCACCGGCATGGCCAGGATGGATGAAATCGCCGCCGCGGCCGACGCATTGAAGCGCGCCGGCGCTGGCGACATCACGCTGCTGCATTGCGTCTCGGCCTATCCCACGCCGGCCTGCGAAGCCAACCTGTCGGCCATCGCCGCCCTGCACCAGGCAACCGGGCTGAAAGTGGGTTGGTCTGACCATACCCGGCGCCCAGCGGTGATCGAGCGGGCG
This sequence comes from Hyphomicrobiales bacterium, assembly GCA_040255825.1. GTDB lineage: Bacteria > Pseudomonadota > Alphaproteobacteria > Micropepsales > Micropepsaceae > Rhizomicrobium. The sequence goes on from JBDZVS010000002.1 coordinate 408,399, forward strand.
GTGCATCACTGGAATGCGGCGGCGGTCGAATTCCACCTCGACCTGGACGGCAACGGCGCGGAATACGCCGCCGGCCATTGCTGGTTGCCCGCCGAGATCGCCCCCGTCATCGCCCGCATCCGTGAATCGGCCGTCGCCGACGGCAGCGGCTTCAAGGGCCCGCAGCCGTCCGAACTGGCCGACCGCGACTGGCGCGCCGATCCGAGCGACGGCATGCGGCCGCTGAAGCATGTGCGGGCGAGCTACAGGGGCGAAGCGGCATGATTTCGCTTCACCTCTTCCGGCTTCCTTTCGCTCCGCTTTCGCTTCACTCGGCCGCCGAAGCCGCCCCCTCTTATGCGCTGACGCGCATGACGGGGACCGGTGTGCGCTGATGGAGGCGCGCGAGCATATCCGTGTCGTCGCGGTGATCCAGGCCCGCATGGGGTCCACCCGCCTGCCGGGCAAGGTGCTTAAACCCATCGCCGGCAAGCCGCTCATCTGGCACATCGTCCACCGCCTGAGGGCCTGCCACCTGATCGAAGACATCGCGGTGGCCACCAGCACCAATCCTGCGGACGAAGCGATCGTGGAGTGGTGCAACGCCGAGGGCGTTATCGTGGTGCGCGGACCGGAAGATAATGTCCTCGCCCGTTTTGCCGCCGCCGCCGAGAAGCTGGATGCCGATATCATCGTCCGCGTCTCCTCGGACGCGCCCTTCATCGATGCCGATTTCGTCGATCACCTGATCGCCACCCTGATCGAGCAGGACGGCGACTATGTGCTGCTGGAGGAGGGAGCGAATTGCGCCCATGAGGGCGTCGATCCCTTCAGCCGCCGTGCCCTCGACAAGTTGATGATGGACGCAGCCGCCGACCCGGCGGCGCAGGAGCATGTCACCGGCTATTTCAAGCTGCATCCCGATTTCGTGAAGATCGTCCGCGCCGCGCCCTATCCGCCTCTCGCCAGGAAAGGCGGGCGTCTCACGATCGACACACCGGACGATCTTGCTTTCATCGAGGCGGTCCATGCCCGGCTGGCGGCCCGGGCAGGCGAAGCCTCTCTCAGCGACCTGCTGCTGCTGCTGGAGCGCGAGCCGGACCTTAGCCGCATCAACGCCCATGTGCGGCAAAAGCCGATTGGCGGGGATGGCGGCCAAAAGACTGGCGGCGTGGCGCTGATCCGCTGTGATGGCGGCGGCGCCTTCGGCTATGGCCATGTCAAGCGGATGGTATCGCTGGCCAGGGCATTGCGCGACCGTGAAGGCCTTGGCGCGGTTTTCGCGCTCAATGGTACGGAGGATGCCGCCGCTCCAATCAAGCGCGCGGGCTTCCAGGTCACGATGCTGCACGGGACAAGCGATCTGGAAACGCTGGTCGATACCGTCGGTCCCGACCTGCTGCTGCTGGACGGGCGTGAAGGGCCCGACCGGCCCGAACTGGAAAAGCTAAAGCGGGGCATTGCCGCCACCGCCGTGATCGATGACGGCAGCAACCGGCGGCTGGCCGCCGATTATGCCTACTATCCTCCCGTGCCTCAGGCTTTTGCGTTGGATTGGACCGGCGCAGATACGCTGCCCCGCATCGGCTGGGAATGGGCGCTGACCGGGCTCAATCCCAATGCCGGTTCACATGCGCAGGTCAGGGCTCCGCTCAAGAATGCTCGTCCCACGGTGCTTGTGGCGATGGGCGGGAGCGATCCCTTTGGACTCACCATGCGCTGCGCCAGGGCGCTTATGCCGCTGGACCCCATCTTTCGAGTGCGCTTCGTGATCGGCGCCGGCATGAAGGACGGCAAGAAGGTCGCCGAAGGCCTTGTCAGAATGAAGGGCAATTACGAGACGGTGGAGGGCTTCAACGACCTGTCCATAGAATATGCCAATGCCGATGTCGGGCTATGTGCGTTTGGCGTAACGGCCTATGAACTGGCGGCCTCGGGGACGCCGGCCATCTATCTGGGCCTGACGGAGGATCATGCCACCTCCGCCGGAGCGTTCGCCGAAGCGGGCATGGGGATCGCGCTGGGCACCATCGCCAAGGTGAGTGACGGCGACATCCTGCGAACAGTGCGCTGGCTGCTGCACAAGCCGCTGGCCCGGCGCGACATGCGCAATATTGGTATTTCGCTGATTGACGGACAGGGCGCGGCACGTGTTGCCGCCGATCTCGCCGCGGCGCTGAAGGCGGCGCGCACGCCGATCAGGACAGCGCTCTGATCACTTTGCGGAAAGCCGACGGCCAGTCACCGCGAGTCTCGGGTATCGCCAGGCGGCAGGCCGGCGCGAAGGGTTCATAGCTCTGGCCCAGCGCGGTCCAGCTCGTATCGTACAGCACTTTCCACGTCTGCGTACCAACAGCCGCCGACAGCCATGATACGGCCGTGGGCGCGCTTATCACGCCATCCAGCGCCGCCATCAGCGATGCGGCACGGTCCAGCTCGTTCTTCTGGTCGATACCTCGCGGGACGGTGATCGGCCGTCCGCTGATCCGCTCCAGCGCCGCGATTTCCTCCGGAAGGGCATCATATTGCACGCTGACGATGATGCCCGGAACTTCGCGCAGGAAAGCACCCCATTCCTCCAGAGGCGCGTATTGCGCACTGCGGTGGCCGCCGGACTTGCCGCTGCGCCAGCAGATGCCGATCGTTCTTGCATCGCCGAAGGCCTGCTTCCAGCGTGCCGTTTCCCGCGCATCGGGCACAAGGAAAACGTTGGGATCGGGGAAGTGGTTCAGCGCATCGCGGAAGTAGCGCGGCAGGCTTCCCATCAGCGTCCATGTATTGGCGCCGCCCGCATCCTTCAGCCAGCCGTAATGGGCTCGTCCATTGGCGATCTTGGCCGGACGCACACATATAGTCGGAAAGGAACGGGCGAATAATCCGGCCAGCCGCGGCTCGCATTCCAGCACCACGCTGCCGTCCTCGCGCGCGGCGCGCGCCGCCAGGTCGGCAATCACGCTTGCGAACAGGATCTGGTCCCCCACCCCCTGCTCGGCACGCACCAGAAGCCGCTTCCTGCGCAATGCTTCGCCGGTCCAGGATGCCATCGCCAAGTCCGCGGCGGGCACCTTGCCGGAAATGGCTATACGAGCGGCATAATCGCGCCAACCTTCCTTCAAGGCGCCGTCCAGGAGGTGCAGGATGGCGCGGTTCAAGCGGATCTGCGGATTTTTGGGGTCGTTGCGGATGGCCGCATCGTACAGATTCTCTGCTTCTTTCCGGTTTCCCCGGTCGCAAAGAAGGTCAGCCAGGTTGGACAGCGCCGGCGCATAATCGGGCCGCGCTGCCAGCGCAGCCAGATAATATGTTTCGGCCTTCGCATGATCGCCCATTTCGCGCCAGGCCGAACCCAGCGTCAGGTTCAACTCCGGGCTCTGGGGGTGGCGGGCCAGTGCCGGCTTCAACAAGGCGATGGCGCCGTCGAACTCGCCGCTCATCCGCATCAGGTTGGCCAGATTGACCATAGCCTCCAGGCAATCCGGGTCCACTGCCAGCACCTGGCGGAAGAACTGCTCCGCTGCTTTGTCCATACCCAGCGCGCCAGCCGTGTTGCCGAGCGCGAACAGCACCCTGACATCTTGCGGATTCTGGGCCAGCGCCTGCTCATACTGGCCGATCGCTTCCAGATGGCGTCCCTGGGACGACAGTTTCAGGCCCATTTGATATGTGGCGCAAGGCATGGCCCGGATCATCGCGGCCCGCGCCTTAAGACCCCGTTAAGCCTGTTTTTGCGATCCACCCGGGCGCCTGGCCCCAATGCACCACGCGGGCTGCGCCACCCTTAGTCTCCTCTTAACGCCCCGGATGCGATGAATCTGCGCATGTCGGGCATAGGCATTTCCGGGCTGGATCCGTCCACCCTGCTGGGCTTCTATCAGGCCCAGCTTGCGTCCTCGCCGACCGCCCTTGCGGCGGGGGCGGCCCAGGCCGCCGCCTTTGCCGCCAGCCGGAACAGTGGCGCCACCGCCAACGACAACCCGCCCTGGAACACGCCCAACACCAATGACGCGCACCAGGATGCGCAGGTCCTTTCGACCACCGATTTCCTCGACACATCCAAGGTGCCGCTCAGCGCCGGCGCGACCACGGACTCCCGGATGGAGCAGGACAACCAGAAACTCTTCGCGCTCTACAGCGCGGTGAACACGCTCGCCTATCTTGCAAAGATGGCGCAGCGCTCCACCGCCACCAGCGGTCAGCTTGCCGGCCTGAATACCCGCTTCCAGGCCGGCATGGCGCAGGTGCAGAAATATCTGGCGGGCACGAGCTTCAACAACTTCAACCTGCAGGCGGCCAAGCCATCGGACCAGGTGACCTCCACGGCGTCGATCCCCTTCAGCGACTATACCTACCAGACCAAGAAATTCGTCACCAACGCCCATATCGACGATCCGCTACCGGGCGTCTCGTCTTCCGACAGCTTCACCATCGGCATCAAGAAGGGAGGCGTCACCACCGATGTGGCGATCGATTTCAGCCAGGTCCAGGGTCCGCTGACGCTGACCAACATTGTCAGCTATATCAACGGCCAACTGGCCGCGAACGGCTTTTCGACCCGTTTCCAGAAGACGGTGACGGGGGACACCCCGACCAGTTCGACCAACGCCACCTATGGCATGCAGATTACGCCGGGAGGCGTGGAGCAGGTGACGCTGTCGGCCGCTTCCACGCCCTCGCTCTACATGGTGGGCAGTTCGGGCAACGCCAACGAGACCCAGACCGTCACCAACGCCGCCACCTCAGCGACCACGACCACCGCCGCCGACCAGGCCGGACGCCTGACAAAGATCTCCGGGCTGTCCGGCGCGCCGTCGGGCACCTTCAGCGTCAACCAGCAGGCGTCCGGCGGCATCACCAATGCCCAGGCCACGGTGGTGGACGGCAGCGGCAACATCTATGTGGTCGGCAACGCCACGGGCGATTTCGGCAGCCAGATCAACCAGGGTAGCCAGGACGTCTATCTCACCAAATACGACTCCGCCGGCAATGTGGCATGGCAGAAGCTTCTGGGCAGCGCGGGCAGCGCCAGCGGCTACGGCCTGGCGCTCGATCCGTCCGGCGGAGTGGTGGTCACCGGAAGCTCTACGGCGGACCTCACCCCCACATCGATCGCCGACGGCAATAATGATTCCTTTGTCGCGCGCTACAATGCCGATGGCGAGCAGAGCTGGATCAAACAGATCCAGACCCTGGCCACCAATCAGTCGAACACCGTCAGCGTCGATGCCAGCGGCAATGTCTATATCGGCGGCTCGGTTTCGGGCGGGGTGATCGGCGCCGGCCAGGCCGGAATGGGCAAGGCCGACGCCTTTCTCGCCAAATACGATTCCAAGGGCAACCTGCTGGCCGAAAACCAGTTCGGCACCGCCGGCGACGATTCCGTCGCCGCCACCGCTACCGGCAGCGACGGTAGCCTCTATGTCGCTTCGGTCCAGGACGGGCATGCCATCGTGGCAAAATATGCGGGCGGTGACATCACCAGTGCCCCGACCTGGGCACAGGATTTGGGCGATCTATCGGCCGCCGGCGCCATCGGCGGCCTGGCGGTTTCGGGTGGCCAAGTTTATGTTTCCGGCACCACCACCAACCAGAATTTGACGGCAGGCGGGCAGGCATCGGTTACCGGCGCGGCCAAGGGCGGCGTCGATTCCTTCGTCTTCGCGCTCACCGACAACGGCGCCGCCGCGACCGCCGACCATGTCACCTATGTCGGCACCGCCGGCACCGACCAAGCCGGTTCGCTGAGCGTTGGGGCGGACGGCACCATTTACCTGGCCGGCAGCACAACCGGCACCTTCGCCGGCCAGACCCGCAACATCCAGAACACCACCAACGCTTTCGTCACCGCGATCAATCCAGACGGCAGCACGTCCTGGACGCGCCAATATGGCGGACAGGACGGCATCTCCACCGGAACAGGCCTCGTCACCGATCCCAATGGCTCCAGTGTGCTCGATGCTTTGGGCCTGCCGCGGGGCACCATCAACCTGAATCAGTCCGTGGAGCTGACAAGCCAGACCACGCTGCGGGCCGGCGATACGTTCCAGATACAGATTCAGGGAACAGGTTCGCGCACGGCCACCATCGCCATTGACCAGGGCGAGACGTTCGATTCGCTGGTGACCAAGATCAACGCCCAGTTGGGCCAGGTGGGCAAGGCGTCGATCAACTATACCGGTGGCGCGGAAAACCTGAAGCTGCAAGTCAACGCCGGCTATACGCTTAATCTCGTGCCGGGTCAGGGCGATTTCGACGCCCTGTCGCGGCTGGGAATCCCGTCCGGCGTGCTGACCGCACCGTCCAAGAATGGCGGCGATGCCGACACGACCGCGAGCGACATCATGCCCACCTATGGACTGGGCTTTTCGGGCACGCTGGATCTTTCCACCAAGATGGGCGCCGATCTGGCGCGTTCCCAGCTTCTGACCGTGCTGTCATCCATCCAGAGCACCTATCAGGCCACCAACGCGCCCAAACAGACCGGCACCACGCACCCCGGCAATACCAGTGGCACAGCGAGCGCCTATCAGGTTTCGCAACTGTCCAGCTACAATGTGGCGCTGGGGCTGATGAACACCGACCCCAGCAACGCGGTCGCCAATATCCAACAGATCATCAACAGCGGTGGCTCGGGCGGAGGCCTGGCCGGGTTGCTCGGCGGACTCATTTAGTTAACCCCCACCGTCGCAGCTTGGTCTGCCTTCGGTGGACACGGCGCTGCGCCACCTCCCCTTTGATGCGCTGCGCGCAACAGGGGAGTCGCACCGAGTTCGTGTTGAAACAAACCGGAGGGGGTTTAACTAAACCACCTTATTGAACACCATTGCGCCAGAGGACGCCGGTTTGTAGCCGGGCTTGGCGCCATAGGTCCGCGTCGGCGCATTCATCCGGTCGACTTCGCCCGCGATAGCGCGGATCATGCCCTCGCTGGCGTTCTTCACCCGCGCCAAAAGACGGGTGTGAAGCTGCAGCACCTCACGGAACCTCGCGGTGATGGCCAGGAAGCGGGTGCGGAGAGTCAGGGGCGCTGCCTGGGCGATGCGAGGATCGAAATCCTGTGCTTCCCGCCCATATTGCGCCGTCAGCTTCTGCACCTCGGGATCGGCCGTCTTCAGGGCCGCCACGTTGCCCGTCTTCAACGCCGCGATGTCGCTTTCCAACACCGCGACCAGCCGCTCGGCCATGGCGATCATCCGTTCGATCTTGGGTTCGTCCCGCACGTCGCTCATGATTCCACCTGCTGATGCTTGAGCAGCTCGGCCTGCATGTGTGCTGCCAGTCCGAAGCCGCCCTGGTCGGCGATGCCCTTGGCATACTGGTCGATCATCATGGATCGGAACATCTCCTCGCCCTGGCCGCCGCCGAACATCCCGTCGGTCTTGATGCCCTCGAACATGGTCCCCAGAAGCTGCGCGATGAAGACGCTCTCATAGTCCTTGGCCGCGCCGGCCGCCTTGGCCGCATCCGCCGTCTGGGCCGGTTTGGCAATTGTGCCCTGCCGGGCCAGGAAGCCCGCATCAGAGATCGCCGCGTCCATCAGCCGATCACCTCGATGTCGGCCTGCAGCGCGCCGGCCGCCTTGATCGCCTGCAGGATGGAGATGATGTCGCGTGGTCCCACGCCCAGCGCATTCAGTCCATCCACCAGATGCTGCAACGATACGCCGTCCTGCATGACCGCCATGCGGTTGTCGCGGCTGTCGTCGACCTGGATGTTGGTGCGCGGCACCGTCCGGGTTGTGCCGGTGTTGGAGAAGGGGTTGGGCTGGCTGACCTGCGGAGTTTCGGTGACCTTGATGGTCAAGTTGCCCTGGGCGATCGCCACGGTGGAGATGCGCACATCCGCGCCCATGACGATCACGCCGCTGTTTTCATCGATGACCACCTTGGCGGGCTGGTCGGGATTGACCTTGATCTGTTCGATGTCGGTCAGAAGCGCCATCACGCCGCCCGGATAGTTGGCCGGTACGGTGAGCTGGACGTTCGACGGATCGGTGGCCTGGGCGGCGCTGTCGCCCAGATAGGTGTTGACGGCCTTGGCGATGCGGGTGGCCGTGGTCAGGTCGGGGTTGTGCAACGACAGCTTCAGAGAGGACAGGCTCGCCAGCTTGAAACCGGTTTCCTTTTCCACGATGGCGCCATTGGCGATGCGCCCGGCGGTGGGTACCCCGCGCGTGACCGAGGAAGCGGCGCCCTGGGCGGCAAAGCCTCCGATGGCGACCGGGCCCTGGGCCAGGGCATAGGTGGCGCCGTCAGCCCCGAACAGGGGCGTCACCAAAAGGGTGCCGCCTTGCAGATTCTTGGCGTCGCCCATCGCCGATACCGACACGTCGATGCGGGTGCCGGGTGCGGCAAAGGCCGGCAGGTTGGCGGTCACCATCACGGCGGCGACATTCTTGGTCTGCATCACCTGGCCGCGACTGTTGACGCCCAGCCGTTCCAGCATGGCCTGGATGGACTGCTGGGTGAACGGCGCGTTCTTCAGGCTGTCGCCGGTTCCGTTCAGGCCCACAACCAGGCCATAGCCGACCAGCATGTTGTCGCGGATGCCCTGGACATCGACCAGGTCCTTGACCCGCGAAAAGGCAAGGACCGGGGCAGGCGCCCCGGCGATCAGGGCACCCAGGACGAGGACAATCAGACGAATAAGATATGATGGTGCACGGCGCATACGGGCTTCTGCCTTCATGTTCGCGTGCGTCCCTTGCCAGAACTGTGCCGCAGACAGCAGATATTTTTCATTGTTAAAACAATATGTTGAACGACGTTCGGAATTGATCCTGTCGCCGGCGGCAATTCCTGCCGGGCTGGCTCTGCCGAGAACGCGGATCGTGCCTCTTTGCCGGCAGGACCGCGCTTCCCGGTCACGACGTCCTTGCCGGCTTTTCCCTGTCCGGGCCACGCCCTATGGTGCGGACTCCCCCAGCCATCGAGCGTCCATGGACCGGCCCCTGATCGATTCCCAACCCACCTGTGTGTCCGTCGAGGACGTATTCACGCCAGAGGAACTGGACCGCATTATCGCCTATGGCGACACGCTGGCGGTCGAAAAGGCGATCCTCACCGGCGACGCGTGGGATCAGGGTGCTGCCGACAAGATCCGCATCACCCGCAATGCCTGGATGGCCAACGCACCCGAATGCAAATGGCTTTACGACCGCATCTTTCAGGTGATGGGTGTGATCAACAAGCAGGCCTATCAGCTCGACCTCAAAGGCTTTTCCGAAGATTTCCAATACACCATCTATCACCACGACGAGGGCGGCCATTATGACTGGCACATGGACCTCAACCCAGGTCCCATGCCGCGTAAGCTGTCGCTGTCGCTGCAACTGACCGATCCGTCCGAATATGAGGGCTGTGACCTGCAATTCTTCGGCAGCCGTCAGTTGGAGGTGGCGCCGCGCCTCCGCGGCGCTGTGATCGTGTTCCCCTCCTATACCCTGCACCGGGTAACCCCGATCACCCGCGGCACCCGCAAGTCATTGGTGGTCTGGGCCAACGGCCCTCGTTTCCGCTAAACTCTCAACCAGATTCCGGGATTCCTCATGACGCGCACGGCTTTACTTTGCATTTTGGACGGATGGGGCCCCGGCGGCGCCCGCCGCCAATTAGATAAAGGCCAGCCCGGCAGTGGAGCGGCACCATGACGCGAACTGCACTGCTTTGCATTTTGGACGGATGGGGC
>JBDZVS010000002.1:418161-676937 GCA_040255825.1 Hyphomicrobiales bacterium
GTGGAGCGGCACCATGACGCGAACTGCACTGCTTTGCATTTTGGACGGATGGGGCCCCGGCGGCGCCCGCCGCCAATTAGATAAAGGCCAGCCCGGCAGTGGAGCGGCACCATGACGCGAACTGCACTGCTTTGCATTTTGGACGGATGGGGCTGGCGTGAAAATCATGCCGAAGACAACGCCATCGCCGCCGCTGCCACGCCCAATTATTCGCGCCTGCTGAAGGAATGTCCCCATGCCCTCCTGCAAACCTCAGGCAGCGCGGTCGGTCTGCCCAAGGGACAGATGGGCAATTCCGAAGTCGGCCACATGAATATCGGGGCGGGCCGCGTGGTGGCCCAGGACTTGCCGCGCATCGATGTGGCGATCGAGGACGGTTCGCTGGCGCGCCGGCCAGTGCTGCTCGATCTGATCGACAAGACCAGGACCCGCCAGTCGGCGGTGCATTTGATCGGGCTGTTGTCGCCGGGCGGCGTGCATTCCCACCAGGACCACATCGTGGCGCTGGTGAAAATCTTGGCGGGCGCGGGCGTGCCGGTCTTCGTGCATGCCTTCCTGGATGGCCGCGATACCCCGCCCAAAAGCGCGCGTGGCTACATACAGAAGTTCCTTTCCGACATCGACGGCGTGCCCGGCGTGCGTCTGGCCACCCTGGCGGGCCGCTATTACGCGATGGACCGCGACAAGCGCTGGGACCGGGTGGCGAAAGCCTATGCGGCGATGGTCGATGCCTCGGGCCGCCGCTACACCGATGCCTTCGCGGCACTGGACGATTCCTACGCGGTCGATGTGACCGACGAGTTCGTGGTGCCGTGCGTGCTGGGCGACTATGCCGGGATGAAGAATGGCGACGGCATGCTGTTTGCCAATTTCCGCGCCGACCGGGCACGCGAAGCTTCCACCGCCCTGCTCGATCCCGGCTTTGAAGGGTTCAAGCGCGACCGCGTCGCGCAGTTCTCTGCCGCGGCGGGACTGACGGAATATTCGGAGCCGCTTAAGCCCTATATGGCCGCGATCTTTCCGCCGGAAGACGTGCGCGACACCTTGGGCGAGGTGGTCGCCCGCCACGGCATGACGCAGCTTCGCATCGCCGAGACCGAGAAATATGCCCATGTCACCTTCTTCCTGAACGGTGGGCGCGAGGAACAATTCGAAGGGGAGGACCGCATCCTGGTGCCGAGTCCCCAGGTGGCGACCTATGACCGCAAGCCCGAGATGAGCGCCTATGAGGTGACCGACAGGCTGGAAGCGGCCATCCTGTCCGGCAAGTACGATCTCATCGTCTGCAACTATGCCAACCCGGACATGGTAGGTCATACCGGGGTGATGAGCGCGGCGGTCAAGGCGGTCGACACGATCGACGAATGCCTTGGCCGGCTGATGGCGGCGTTGGAAAAGGTGGACGGTGTGATGCTGCTCACAGCCGACCATGGCAATATCGAGATGATGAAGGATCCTCGGACGCACGAACCCTATACCGCCCACACCACGCTGGACGTGCCGGTGATCGCGTTTTTTGGGGGGAAGGGTGGCGCGCCGAAGGGGGTGAAGCTGGAAAATGGCCGCTTGGCCGATGTGGCGCCCACGATGCTGGCGTTGATGGGACTCGAAAAGCCGGCCCTGATGACCGGCCACGCGCTGCTGGTGACGCCGACGTGAAGTCGAAGGTTGTTGTCCCCCTGCTTGCGGCTTTGCTGGTGACGGCGCCGGCAGGGGCGGCGGTGCACAAAGCTGCCGCCGGCTCTTCTGCGTCCAAGGCCGGCCCGCAAAAGCGCGCCCGGGCTCCAGCCCGGCCCACACCCCGGCCGCGTCCTGCGGCCGCATCCGACCCATCGATCGATCTCTCGCATGCCTTGCCGGCCAAGGCGCTGGAGGGGCTGCCCCCCAGCGCAGACCAGCTCAAGACGCTGTCTGCCAAACTCAAGGCGGACCGGCCCAAGCTCCAGGCGGCGCGCGACAGGAGCGACACCCTGACAGCCGAGGCCCGGGCTTTGCGGCAGAAGCTGATCAACACGGCGGCCCGGATCGAAAGCCTGGAGCGCAGCCAGCTTGCCGACGCCGCCGAGATCGACCGCCTCACCGCGGAAGATGCGCGTCTTTCCGCCGGCTTTGCCAATGACCGGGTGGCGGTGACGAAATTGCTGGCGATCCTCGAAAGGCTTCAGCACGATATGCCGCCCGCCCTGGTGCTGCGGCCGGACGACGCGCTGGGTGCGGCGCGCGGCGCCATGTTGATCGGCGCGGGCCTGCCCCCGGTTTATGCCCAGGCAGCCCGGCTGTCCCGCCGGATCGAGACATTGAAGCGCACCCGCGCTGCGCTTGAACAGCGCCACGCCCAGGCGCAGGTCACGGCGACCGAACTCGGCGCGGCCCGGCAGGAGCTCGACCGGCTGCTGGCCCAAAAGGAGGAGGAAGCCCAGGATGCCGCCCAATCCTATGGAACTCTCAAGCAGCAACTGGACCAGGTGGCCCGGCAGGCAGCCGGTTTCCAGGCGCTTCTGAACCGGGTGCGGACGCTGAGGCGGCAGGCTAGCAAGGCTGCCGACGGCGTGGTGATGGTGACGGCCCGCAGCGCCGATTCCTTGCCCGCCTTGCAAAAAGGTTCACTTCTGGAACCGGTGGTGGGATCACCGGTGAAGGGCGGCGGTTCCGACCCGGGCCTGTCCTATGCAACCCAGCCGGGCGCCCAGGTGATCACTCCGTCGGATGGAAAAGTTTTATACGCCGGGCCTTACCATAAGTCGGGAGAGGTCTTGATCCTGGAGATAACCACTGGCTACGATCTGGTCCTGGCTGGAATGGGACGCGTGACCGTAAAGCCGAACGATCAACTGCTTGCAGGCGAGCCGGTTGGAAACATGCCTGCAAGCCCCGGGCCGGACAATCGGCTCTATTTCGAGTTGCGCCATGCGGGTCATGGTCTCAATCCGGCGCCTTGGCTGAAGCCCCAATTGCGGCGCCCGATACTGTGAAAGGCAAAGACGACATGAAGAAGTTCGCCCTGGTGGGCCTGGGCCTTGTCGGCGGCCTGTCTGTGGCCCTGTTCGCGTTGCCACAGGCCCAGGGCGCCAATGACGCCAGCGCCTATTCCCAGCTCGACCTGTTCAGCGACGCCTTCCAGGATGTGCGCGACAAATACGTTCGCCCCGTCAAGGACAGCGAGCTCATCGACAATGCCATCCAGGGCATGGTCTCCAGTCTGGACCCGCATTCCAGCTACATGGATGCCAAGGCCTATGGCGATATGCAGGTCACGACCAAGGGCGAATTCGGCGGCGTCGGCATCGAGGTGACGTTGGAAGACGGCCTGATCAAGGTGGTTTCGCCGATCGACGGGACGCCTGCCTCGCGCGCGGGCATAAAGTCGGGCGACCGCATCGCCGGCATCGACGGGCAGTCGATCGCGGGCATGCCGCTGAACGATTCCATCGACAAGATGAAGGGGCGGCCCGGCACCAAGGTGACGCTGACCATCCTGCGCGAAGGCGAGAAGAAACCCTTCGACGTGGTGCTGACCCGGGCCATCGTGCATGTCGATGCCGCCAGTTCGCGGCGCGAGGGCGATGTCGGTTATATCCGCCTGCCGGGCTTCAATGAACAGACCGCCGATGGTCTGGAAAAGGCCGTGACGCAGCTCAAGAAGCAAATCGGGCCCGGCATCAAAGGGTACGTGCTGGACCTGCGCAACAACCCGGGGGGCCTGCTGGATCAGGCGATCCAGGTCTCCGACGACTTCCTCAATACGGGCGAGATCGTCTCCACGCGCGGCCGCCACTCCGAGGATACGCAGCGCTATGATGCCCATCCCGGCGACATCACCGATGGAAAGCCGGTGGTGGTGCTGATCAATGGCGGCACCGCCTCGGCGTCCGAGATCGTCTCGGGCGCGCTGCAGGACCACAAGCGCGCCACCATTATCGGCCTCACCAGCTTCGGCAAGGGTTCGGTGCAGACCATCATTCCGCTGGGCGAAGGACGTGGCGCGTTGCGGCTGACCACGGCGCGTTATTACACGCCGTCCGGCCATTCCATCCAGGCGCAGGGCATCGTTCCCGATATCCAGGTCGCGCAAGGCGACGAAGCCGATGTGCCTAAGCTGGCCCGCCCCTCGGAAGCGGATTTGCGCGGTCATCTGGCGGGTGAACCCATTCCCCCCAAGCGTGCCAACGGGCCGGTGATCAAGCCCGCGCCGGGCAAGAAGTATGATGACTTCCAGCTTTCCTATGCGCTGGATCTGCTCAACGGCAAGATGACGGTTGCCTCGGCCACCGTCGCGCCGCCGGCCGATAAGACCGCTCAGGCAGCACGTTAGCGGCTTTCCGGATCGGGCCGGTTCGCAGGTTCGCTTAACCAAAGAGTAACCACAAAATCCCTTAATGATGGCATGACTGCCATCAGTCCCAACGACGAGCCACTGGCCCCGCGTGCTGCACGCGCACTCGGCTTCTGCGCCGCCTTCGTTGCCTTCAGCCTGACGGCCGGCGCGCTGGCGATCACGGTCCTGGGGCGCCATCATGGTCCGGTTGTGACGCTTGAGCTGCCGGCTCCGCCTTTGCCCAAGGCCATCCGTCCCACGCCCGCCATGCCGGCGCCTGGGGGTGATGGCCCGGTCATGCCGCTGGTTACCAGGCCGCTTTATGCAGGCAAGGCGCTCCTGGCCGATCCGGCCCTGATCGAGAACACGCGGCAAGGTCCGTTGCCGCGCATTGCCGATGACGGCCGCACCGCCATGCAGGCTTATGCCGCACCCGCTGCCGCCGGCAAGTTCCGTATCGCCATCGTGGTCCGCGGGCTTGGGATATCCGCGACCGCCACGAAGGCGGCGCTGGACACTTTGCCGCCCGGCGTCACCCTGGCGTTCGCGCCTTATGCCCGCGATGTCGGGCGCTGGGTCGCCCAGGCGCGCGCCAAGGGCCATGAGGTGTTGCTGGAAGTGCCCATGGAACCCTTCGATTTTCCCGACAGTGACCCGGGCCCGCACACTCTGCGCGCCGGGCAGGGCGAGGGAACCAATATGGACCGCCTGAGCTGGGCGCTGACCCGCTTCACCGGCTATGCCGGCGTGACCAACCTCATGGGGCAGCGATTTCTTTCCGACAGCGACGCACTCTCGCCGGTACTGACCTATCTGTCGCGCCATGGCCTTTATTTCTTTGACAATGGCAGTGCGGTCCAATCCGTCGCGCCGCTGGTCGCCGGACAAGTCGGTGCGCCGCTGGTACAGTCCAACGCGACCATCGATACCATCCAGACCGCGCTGGAGATCGACCATCGTCTTTCCGACCTGGAGAAGGCCGCCCGCGCCAATGGCAGCGCGACGGGTAGCGCGTTCCTTTATCCGGTCAGCCTGTCGCGCATTGCTGCGTGGGCAAAAGACCTCAGATCGCGGGGGTTTGTCCTGGTCCCTGTTTCGGCCATAGTGCGCGCACCAAAATAGGGAGCGCGGCTGCTTCGCGCGCCCTGAGCGCGTCCAGCCTTCGCTCCAGTACCTTGGTGCGCATCGCCCACGCTTCTGCTCAGGCCGCAAACCGCTCGCCCGAACAGAGCAGAGACTATGACAGCCGATCTTCCTTACCGCCCCTGCGTGGGCATCATGCTGTTCAACGCCGACCGCAAGGTGTTCGTCGGCAAGCGCATCGATCAGACCGTCGAAGGCTGGCAGATGCCCCAAGGAGGCATCGATCCCGGCGAAACCCCGCGCCAGGCGGCGCTGCGCGAGCTTCTGGAGGAAGTCGGCACCGACAAGGCTGAGATCGTTGCCGAGATGCACGAATGGGTGACCTATGACCTGCCGCCGCATCTGGTGGGCGTGGCCTTTCATGGCCGCTATCGGGGCCAGAAGCAGAAATGGTTCGCGTTGCGTTTCCGCGGCAGCGATGCCGACATCAATCTGACGGCGCATGAGCCGGAGTTTGCCGCATTTCAGTGGGTGAGCATGGAGGCGCTTCCCGGCCTGATCGTGCCCTTCAAGCGGGACACTTACCGAACGGTCATCTCCGCTTTTCGGGACGTTGCATGAGCGCGTCCTCCGACCGTGGCCGGCGCGGGCGGTCCGGCGACAGCCGCACCGACTCCCGCCGAGGCTTTGATGATGGTCGCTCCGGCTCGCGCCGACGCGCTTTTGACGATGGTCGCTCCAGCTCGCGCCGACGCTCCAGACCGCCCGTGCTGATGATCCATGGCGCCTTCTGCGGGCCATGGGCGCTGGATGGACTGAAGATCCGGTTCGAGCAGGCTGGCTATGCCGTTCGCGCGCCCTGGCTGCGATTCCACGATCATGTTCCTCCGCCGCCGGCGCTGGGCACCACGGGGCTTGCCGATTTTGCCGCCGATCTGGAAGAGGAAATCCGCGCGCTTGGCGAGCCGCCGGTGCTGGTGGGCCATTCCATGGGCGGGCTCCTGGCGCAGATGCTGGCGGCACGAACCCAAACCCGTGCGCTGATCCTGCTGGCGCCTTCGTCGCCCTGGGGCGTGCCGCCATCCACCCTGTTCGAGATCGGCGCGGCCCAGGCGCTGCATCTCAATCCCGGCTACTGGAACCGGCTGCTGGAGCCAAGCCGCGACATCGCGCTGGCCCATTCCATCGACAGGCTGCCGCGTGCGCTGCGCGATGAGATATTCAGCCGTTTCACCTGCGAATCCGGCCGCGCCACCTTCGAGATCATGAACTGGGGTCTGGACATGAACCGCGCCAGCGAGGTCGCTCATGCCAATGTCCGCTGCCCTGTCTTGCTGCTGACAGGCTCGGAGGACCGCATCAGCCCGCCGACAACCGTCATGCGTATCGCCGCGCTCTACCGGGATCGCGCCACCAACGAAGTTCTGCCCGGCATGGGCCACTGGCTGATCGGTGAGCCGGGCTGGGAGGTCCTCGCGGATCGGGCGCTCTCATGGCTGGAAGAACAGCTCTAGCTGCGCGGCGGCTCGCCGTAACGCCTGTTGAAATCTTTCATGAAGGATTGAAGCGTATCGATGCTGGCGATTTTCGCCGCTGCATCGCGGAACGCCAGGCCGTGGGCTTCCAGCGGCGCCGCCAGCACCGCGAACAGGCCGGCATCCGGGGTGGATTTCATCTTGGCGCCGAAATGCTCGTTCAGGCGCGCCAGGCTTTGCTGGTCGCCCGCCAGCGAATAGGCCACTGCGGCACGCAGCACCTCGGTGCGCTCCTCGCCGCTCAGCGGTGCCTGATCGCTCCAGCGTGTATCCAGCATCTCCTCGGCCTTCTGGCCGGCGATCGGCCAATTTCCGCTTTCCCAGTAGATGTCGGCCCTCAGCCGGCGCGATTGCGGTGTTTCATCCAGCGCGATCAGGTCCAGCGCATTGTCCCATTGCTTGAGGGCGGCAAAAGCGCGCGCCTCCAGCAGCAGCCGCGCCTGCATCTCATCGGCCGGAAGGCCGGTGACATCGGAATCGCGGATGACCTTCACCGCAAGGTCCGGCTTATGATCCATCAGATAGATGCCGGCCAGCCGCGTGGAGACCTGTGCCTTGGCAATGCCGTCCAGGCGCTTATCCACCTGATAGGCCAGCAGGTTGGTAGCGGGCGCGAGAAGATCGACCGCCACCAGCCGGTCGCTGATGCGACGGATCATCTCGTCGCCGTCCGGCCCGATCGGGGTCAGGTCCAGATTGTCGTAGAACAGCGCCAGCGCGTCGACGGGTTTCATCTTGTCGGCGCCGCCCTTCAGGAACAGCTTGACGAAGGCCGCCCGCATGTCGTCCTGCGCCACACGCGCGCTATCCTCGTGTGGAAAATTGCGCGTGGCGACGCGCAGCACCTTCAGCCCCTCGCGCCACTGGCTCCTGCCAAAATAGAGCGAGGCCAGCTTGCGCAGCGTCTTGAGCTCCAGCAAGTCGCCACGCCAGCGGAAGCGCAGCCGCTCCAGCGCGTCGATCGCCTGGGGCACGGTGATCGCGCCTGCGCCCAGCGCCGCATTGGTCTGGTAGAAGATCGCGGTTGCCGCCAGCTTTTCATCGCCGCCGCGGACCACGCCCGCGAACAGCGAAGCGGCGTCATGATAGCGGTTTCCCGACGCCATCAGTCTGGCTTTTGCAAGCTGCCTGGCCATCGCCTGCCTGGATGTCAGAACCTTGGGAAGGCGCAGCAGGGCCGCGTCGGCCAGGTCCAGCCGTCCCATGCCCAGCGCGGCATCGGCATCGGCCAGCCGCGCCTCGGCCTGCCAATAGACGGGATAGCGGCTCAGCACGGGCTCGGCTTGTTCCAGATGCGCGTGCGCGGCTTTCCAATCCTCCAGGCCTGCCTCGATCAGGCCGCGCCACAAGGCGGCATGACGGGCCCCGTCGAACCCCGGTCCTGCCAGCGTGTTGTAGGCGTCACGATAGCGGCCCATCATGTACTGGGCGGCCGCCCGCATGGTCGTCAGTTGCGCATCGCCCATCAGGCCCGGGTCGTGCGTCTGCACCAGATCGATCAGACCAAGCGCCTCGGGCGCGAAACGATGGGCCAGGTAAAAGCGCGCCAGGTCCAGCCTCGCGCCGCTGGCTCCCGGTGTCGGCTGATGGGCGATGCGTTCGTTGAGCAGCCTTTCGGTGGCGAGAAAGCTGCCTGCCTTCAGCGCGCCCCAAGCCTTCAAGTCCAGGAATCCAGGGCCTTCGCCCAAGCGTGCCAGCGCTGCCGGCGTCTGCCCAAGCGGCAGTTGCGGCGGCGTCAGGGCAAGGCCGCCCGGGCGGGAAATGGTGATCCGCGATTCATCGGCGGCAACTTCAAGATTATCGGCAAAGGGCTTGATCACCAGGCCGGATGCGCTGGGCAGCAATGCGAAATCCGCGAAGATCCGCTTCTGCGGCACCGCGCGACCGGCGGCCGCGGGCACGACAGTCAGCACGTCGCCGATGACCGGGTCGGGCACCGCATAGGCATGTGCCGCCGCCGGGATCAGGGTGGACAGCGACTGGCGGCTGGGATCGCTCTGGCTGCGCGCCAGTCCCACCGGCTGGGCGGTATTGTCGACATGTGTGCCGATAGCCACCTTCAGGTCATCGCGGTCGGCGGCGGCGGCGATCTGGGCGGGCGCCTTCAGCGTCAGGCGCAGGATGGAAAGGTTCCGGCTGGACGCCGCCTGCACCTGCAGCGCGTAGTTTCCCAGCGACTTCTGTAAATTGGCGACATCGAAGCCTTGCGTATTGGCCAGGACGATCCAGGCTGTCAGGCCCCGCACGAAGACGGCATTGGGCCGACTGGCCGCCCCATGGAAGGTGATCAGCACGCCGTCGCTGGTGCGCCGGCCATCGGCGAAATCCGGGACGCGCTCGGCCGCGGCCGCCTTCACATCTTTTTGATCGTCTTCTTGTTCGACGGCTTTCTGGTCGGGTTTCCGCGCGGTGGCCTTGCTGTCCGGCTTGTCTTGCTTCTTGTCCGGCTTGCCGGGATCGAGCCTGGCTGCTGCCTCGGCGATCGCCCGCGCCTGGGCAGCGGTGACGCCTTTTGCGAGCGGCTTCATCGCCGTGACCTGGGGGTGCGCACCGCCGGGCGGCGCATAGGCGCTGCCGTCGGCCTTGGGCGCCAGCACGTCCAGCACAATGTGGTTGCCGTCCTTGAAGTCGTGATAGCCGGAATCGGAGTCGGTTTCGAACTCGACCACCGTGGCGTTGCCGTCCAGGTGCCAGGCGGCGTTCTTCACCCAGGGCGGAGTGAAGCGCGCGATCATCGACAGGTCCATCCGTGCGGGCGCGGCAAAGCGGATCGTCATCTTTCCCGCGCCGGGGAACACCGTATAGGGCACGCTCTTGCGCCAGTCGAACACCAGGCGAGTGAAATTCGGATAGGTACCGGTGCGCAGCTTCACTTCCGGCAGGCTGGCGGGATCGATGGGCTTCGCCACAGGCTTGGCCGGCGGCGGCAGGTCGGGCATCACGCCGTTGAAGGTGGCCGGCGCCAGATCGACGACGGCATGGGTCTGTTGCTGGCTGACATGCAGGCGCACCGGCTGGACCAGGGCGAAGCGCAGCGTCTTGCCGTCGGGGTCGGCGCGGCCAGCCGACAGGACGCCCGGCATGGCGGCGGTGACGGCGGCGGGGCTGAGATCGGTCTTTGCGCCGAAGGAAATCGCCAGCACACCGCCGCTGGTGACGGCGCTTATCCGGGCATCGTTGCTCAACGTGAAGGACAGCCGGCCATAACCGTCACGCATCTGGCCCGAAACCGTGTCTGCCCGGGCGCTGGAAAGCATCGCGGCGACGCACAGCGCCGCCACCACAGCCAACCTGGAAGCCAAACCGGTCACGGATTTTTCCCCTGCACTTGGCGACTATCGCGACGTGGCATTAACTCTCGGTTAACTACGAAAAATCATCCGCCCGGCTTCGTGGCCGGCTGGGAAGACTGTGCCTTGGCTTCGGCCTGGACCGGCGCGGCGGAAGCTTTCGCGGCCGGCGGTTGGGTGACCGGCGCCTGGGCAGCGGGCACGGCCTGGGCTGTCTGAATCGGCGCCGGCGCATCCGCGGTTTCGGGCAAGGTCAATCTGTTGGCCAACTTCACTGTAAGTTTCTGAGCAGTGTCGGCACTCATATTGGCCAGAATGGTCCCCAGCGCGTCGGCCTTCATCTGCTGGGCCACAGGCACCAGGACCTCGTCAGGCAGGCTGTTGAAGATGCGCGCGGCATCCTTGGGCTTCATGCTGGAATATGTCTTCACAAGGGCAGCGATCTGGGCCTTCTGCGCTTCGTCACGCTGTCCCAGAAGCGCAGCGATCCGGGCCTGAAGCTGCTTGAGCTGCGTGATCTTGGTGTCCACGCGCTGTTCGGCGGCCGCCAGGATCCTGGCCTGGGTATCGAGGTGGCTCTGCCGCCCGTCCAGTTCGCGCCGGCGCTTTGCCATGCTGGACAGGACGTCCACTTCGGCGGCGCTGACCGAGGCGTCGTTCTGCGCGCCCGCATAATCGGGGTTGGATGGTTTGGGGGCATGTGTCAGGTCGGCGTTTTCCTGTGCCGCACCGGCCTGATCCGCCGCAGCATAGGCGCCATGCACCAGGTCCGAGGTCTTCAGCGCCAGAAGCGCGCCGCCAACGATCACGACCGTGGGAAGCAACCGCAGAACCCGGCTCCGCCTCGCTGGCGAAGGCGCACCCGCGCGAGCGGGCAAGGAGCCCCCGGCGGCGCTGTGCGGTCTGGGATTGGAAATCATTGCGCAGACCTTTCCAGGCGGCTCATGATGCTGTTGGATGGCAGCATCATGTCAGCGGTTGCGGATCGCACGGCGCGTCCGGCTGCGGCGCCTTCCATACGTTGCGCGATGCGCTCGCCCGAAGCGGCCAGCACCGACAATTCGTCGATATGCAGCCGTGCACGCTTCAACCGCTCATCGAGCACGCAAGCGGCTTCGCCCGCGGCCGTCTTGAGCGCGCGTATCGACGCGCCGGCCCCGGCGATGGCCATGTTCAGTTCGCCGATGGTGCGTGCCAGCCCTTCCTGACCCTTGCGCACGGCGGCCAGCCGCCGCTCCAGCACGATGCAGTAGCCCAAGGTGAAGACCAGCAGAAGGTTCAGCGCCAGCTCCAGGAAGAAGGACGGGCTGAGATTGGAAAGAATACCGGCGATCATGGGTCGTCCCCCGTTGGTGTTGAAGAGGCGCCAGGCGCCCCGGCTCACAGCCCGCTAAGCCTCACAGAGCCCGCGAGGCGTCGGTGCGCTCGATGGCTTCATCGACCCGCACGGCGACATTGGAATTGACCCGGCCCATGCGGCCGGTCAGCAGCGGCACGCCGCGGCAGCGCAGTTCGACGCGGGAATCGGGACTGGCGCCCAGCATCAGCGTCTGGCCGACTTCCAGGTTCATGACCTTGTGCAGCGGCATGGTCTGCTCGTCCAGGATCGCCTCGATGTCGATCTTGGTGGACCACAATTCGGTGGCCAGATGGCTTTCCCAGATGGAATCGCGGCCGAATTTCTCGCCCATGAACTGCTGCAGCAGCAGCTTGCGGATAGGCTCCAGGGTGGCATAGGGCAAAAGCAGCTCGGTGCGGCCGCCGCGATCTTCCATGTCGATGCGCAGCTTGACCAGGATGGCGGCATTGGCCGGACGGGCAATGGCGGCGAAGCGGGGATTGGTCTCCAGCCGGTCCAGGGTGAAGTCGACCGGCGCCAGCGGCTCGAAAGCGGCGCGCATGTCCTGCATGATCACCTCGATCATGCGCTGGACCAGGGTGCGCTCGATAGTGGTATAAGGACGGCCTTCGATGCGCATGGCGGACGAACCGCGCCGCCCGCCCAGAAGCACATCGACAATGGAATAGATCAGGTTGGAATCGACGGTGAACAGGCCGTAATTGTCCAGTTCCTCGGCATGGAACACCGCCAGGATCGCGGGCAACGGTATGGAATTCAAATAATCGCCGAACCGGATCGAGGTGATCGAATCCAGGCTCACCTCGACATTGTCGCTGGTGAAATTGCGCAGCGAGGTCGTCATCAGCCGCACCAGGCGATCGAAGACGATTTCCAGCATCGGCAGGCGTTCATAGCTGACCAGGGCCGAATTGATGATGGCGCGGACGCCAGACTTGTCCTGCATCTGCTCGGCGCCGGCATCGAACCCCAGAAGGGAATCGATCTCCTCCTGGTTCAGCACCCGCTCTGCGCCGGCCGTATCGGTTGCGTCATCGGGCACGGCGGCGTCGGTTGCGATCTCTGGTGTTTCGTCGGCCATGATTGTGTCTCGAAGGGCGGGTTACTGGACGATCATTTCCTTGAGCAGCACGTCGCGCACATGATAGGGGGCGGCGGCCACATTCACGCGGCGCAGCAGCTCCTCCTTCAGGCGCAGCACTCCGGCCGACCCTTTCAGGTCGTCCAGCCTCAGCTCGCGCAGATAGGCCTGGAACTGGTCTGTGATGCGCGGCATCAGCGGCTGGATCGCCGCCTTGTGCTCCTCATCGTCCAACTCCAGGGATACGGAGAGCTTCAGATAGGCTGGGGTGCCGTCGTCCGACTGGATGTTGACCAGGATGTCGGCCATGTCGCTGAAGGCGACCTTTGGCGGTGTGATAGGCTTCTGCTCGGTCTCGGCGCCCTGACGGGGATGATCGCCGCCGGCGAGGAGGAAATAGGCGCCGGCACCGCCACCCCCCAGCACCAGGAGAAGCGCCGGCACCAGGATCATCAGCATCTTGCGGGTCAGGAATTTCTTCAGGCCCTTTGGGGTTTCAGCCGCGTCCTCGGTACCGGCGTCTTCGCCATCCTTTGCCTCGGGGGCTTCTTGCTTGCTCGCCATTGCCGGTGTCTCTCGATGTCGCCGGCGAGACTTGCGCAAACGTGGTTAAGGAGTGGTTCAAATTGCCGGGCAGGGCCGGTTTCGCCCGGCAGGAATTTCCGCCCGCCGGAAGCCGCCACCCGGAAAAGCCAGCAGAATCGCGGCGTCCGCCGCTGGCATGGCTGCTGCACCTGCATGGGCACGGATCAGAAGGATCTGCACAGGTGCCCGATGGACAATTCACTTCTTGTTAGTCTTTCACATCAGCTTGCGGCCTATCGCGCGATTGATGTGATCGCCAACAATATCGCCAATGCCTCCACCCCCGGCTTCAAGCGCGAGGCTTCGGCGTTCGAGGAATATGTCGCGCGGATGCGGCCGGCCGAGGACGAAAAGGGCGCCCAGTTGCTCAGCTTCGTCAAGGATGCGGGCACCTTGCGCGATCTGGCCCAGGGCCAGATGAACCAGACCGGCGCCCCCTTCGACCTGGCGATCAACGGCAAGGGCTATTTCGCTGTCCAGACGCCCCAGGGCCTGCGCTATACCCGCGACGGTCATTTCTCGCTGGACGCCAATGGCCAGATCGTCAATTCCAACGGCTATGTGCTGCAGGGCGACGGCGGCGCCATCACCATAACCCCCGACGACGGCGACATCCGCATCGCGCCCGACGGCACGGTTTCAGGCCGCACCGGCCAGTTGGCCAAGGTGCGCGTGGTCGATTTCCCCGATGAGCACGCGATGGTGAAACAGGGAGCCAACCTTTATTCCACCACCCAGGCGCCGCTGACGCCCGCGGTGATCGACATCCGCCAGGGCACGCTGGAAGGCTCCAATGTGCAGCCGGTGCTCGAAATCAGCCATATGATCGAAGTGATGCGCGCCTATGAGGCGACCGCGACCCTTTCCAAGAGCCAGCAGGACATGAAACGGGATGCCGTCGAGAAGCTCGGCGCCATGCCGTCCTAGGAGATTTGACCCATGAGAGCCCTTTCCATCGCATCGACCGGCATGCTGGCCCAGCAGACCAATGTCGAGGTCATCGCCAACAACCTGGCGAACATGAACACCACGGCCTTCAAGCAGCAGCGCGCCGAATTCCAGGACCTGCTCTACCAGAATATCCAGACACCGGGGGCGCAGACCTCCGACCAGGGCACCTATGCCCCCAACGGCATCCAGCTTGGCGCGGGCGTGCGCACGGCGGCGGTCTATCGCATCACCACCCAGGGCGATCTGAAGTCGACCGGCAATCCCTATGACGTCGCCATCCAGGGGCCCGGTTTCTTCCGCGTGCAGCAGGCTGATGGCACCGACGCCTATACCCGCTCCGGCAATTTCTCGCTGTCGCCCCAGGGCCAGCTGGTCACCCAGGACGGGCTGATCATCCAGCCGGGGATCGCCATCCCGCAGAACACGCTTTCGGTGACCGTCAATGCCCAGGGCCAGGTCAACGCCACCATCGCCGGCAATTCGACGCCCCAGACCGTGGGTCAGTTGGAGCTGACGCGCTTTCCCAACGAAGCGGGCCTGCAGGCGCTGGGCAACAATCTCTATCTGGAAACGCCCGGATCGGGCAGCCCGCAGGCGGGGGTTCCCGGTTCGACCGGCTACGGCACCATCCAGCAGGGCTTTCTGGAAACCTCCAACGTCAACTCGGTGGACGAGATCACGGCGCTGATCACCGCCCAGCGGGCCTATGAAATGAACTCCAAGGTGATCTCGGCAGCCGATCAGATGCTGCAGGACGCCGCCAGGCTGGGATCGTAAGCCATGACCCGCAAATTCCTCCTGACCTTGACCTTCTGCGTCGCCCTGCCTGCCGCGTTTCTGGCCGCGACCAGCGCCTTCGCCGCCACCATCCGTATTGTGGTGCCTACGCACGATATCGCCCGCGGCGATGTGATCGGCGAGAGCGACCTGACCTATGCCACCGTCGAGGGCAACGCCCTGATGGGAGGCATCGCCACTTCGATGGACGAGATCAAGGGCATGCAGGCCCGCCGTGTGCTCGGCGCCGGCCAGCCGCTGCGTGCGACCGATGTGCGCCGTCCCATCGTGGTCAGCAAGGGTCAGATGGTGACCATGACATTCGACGCCCCCGGCGTGGAAGTCACGGCCATGGGCCGGGCCATGAGCGAAGGCGGCATCGGCGACACCGTGACGCTCCAGAACCCCGCTTCTTACCGCATGATCTCCGCCACCGTCATCGCGCCGGGCACCGTGCGCGCCGATGGCGGCATCGTCAGCAGCCCCACCCGCACCGCCAGCCGATAGGAATTGCCATGCGCGCCCGTTTGCCCCATTTCGCCGCCCTCCTGATGACCGGGATCGCCCTGTCGGCCTGCTCCGCCATGGACCGGCTGGAGAATATCGGCCAACCGCCAAAGCTGACCGCGGTGGACAACCCGGCCGGCCGCCAGATCGTGGCCGCCATTCCCAGGCCCCAGCCCATCATGCATGTCGACAATTCCCTGTGGCAGCCGGGCTCGCGTTCCTTCTTCCACGATCCGCGCGCCGGCCATGTCGGCGACGTGATCACCGTGAATGTCAGCGTCGCCGACGCCGCCAAGCTGTCGAACACCTCGACCCGCGGGCGCACCAATTCGGACGACGCCAACCTGACCAACTTCTTCGGTCTGGAGAATGCGCTACCCAACAATGTCGATCCCACCAGCCTGGTGAAGATGGGGTCCGACATGTCCAACACCGGCACTGGTGCGATCAACCGCTCCGAATCCATCAACCTGACTCTCGCGGCACTGGTCGCCCAGGTGCTGCCCAACGGCAATCTGGTGATCGACGGCCATCAGGAAGTGCGGGTGAACAACGAATTGCGCGACATGCGTGTGTCGGGCATCGTGCGCCGCGAGGACATTACCCAGGACAATACCGTCAACCTGGCCCAGATCGCCGAGGCCCGCATCTCCTATGGCGGGCGCGGGCAGGTCACCGACGTGCAGCAGCCACGCTATGGCAGCCAGGTCTTCGATATCCTGATGCCGTTCTGATTGGCGCCGCCGAAGCTCGGGAACGCGGTTCAGCTAATCGTCCCGATAGACTTTTTCGCGCCTTTCATGGCGCTCCTGTGCTTCGATGGATAGAGTGGCGATCGGCCGTGCGTCGAGCCGCTTGAGCGAGATGGGCTCGCCCGTCTCCTCGCAAAAACCATAGGAGCCGTCCTCGATGCGGCGCAGGGCGGCGTCGATCTTGGCGATCAGCTTGCGCTGACGGTCGCGGGTCCTCAGTTCCAGTTGGCGCTCGGCCTCGGTCGAAGCGCGATCTGCCAGATCGGCATGCGGCACGGTTTCCGCCTGCAGATTCTGTATGGTTTCACGACTTTCCTTGAGGATTTCTTCTTTCCACTGATTGAGCTTGCGACGGAAATATTCGCGCTGACGCTCATTCATAAAGGGTTCAATTTCCGACGGCCGATAGTCGGCCGGGATCTGGGTACCCATGCGCACTCCCTTCGACGCGGGGCGGGCGGCAGACTCACGGTGAAACCCGCCTGTAAGGGGCGGGTTTATACCGGCGGGAAAACCCCGCAGCAATCGGGAAAGCGTATCAAAATAATTGCTGCACAAAATTCGTGCACTTTCTTACAACATCTTGAATTCAAGGAATTTTCCGGTCGACGCCGGGAATGACCTGCCGGGAACCCGAAAGTGGGCGGCATTCAATTCAGCAGCAGTCTGTTCACATATCGGTCCAGGCCGTGCGCCTGGTCGCTGCGCTGCGGACGGTAGCTCAGCGCATAGATCGGCAGGATCGAATAGCCGATTTCCAGGATCAGGCGTGGACGCGAGCGGGGCACCGGCCCGGCATGGATGCCGTAGGTGTCGGCAACAAAGCTGGTGCCGCGTGGCCCCATGACCGCGATGATCGCGTCATGCCCAAAGCGCCGTTCCAGGTCCTCCAGGTCGAAGCGGCGAACGCGGAAGGTCCCGGCCAGGCGGTGGGTGCCTTTCACGTAAAGATGCGGTCCGCACTCGCAATCCACGTCACTCAGATAGACAAAGAATTTGAAGAAGCGCCAATCATCGGGATCGCGATGGAAATTCTGGGTCTGGACTTCGGGACCGTCGCCCGGGAACGACCAGCGTATGCCGATGGTCGAGATTGTAGGCATGCAACCCAGATAATCGATCGCAAGCTGGATAAGGAAAGGCGAATTGGCGGTACTCAGCACATGCGGGCATTGCAGGACCACATCCAGCGGCACATCCGCGATCGTGACCTGGTTACAGGCCTCGGCCGGGCCGACGCAACGGCCATCCCGCAGCAACAGCGGCTTGTCGCCAAGATAGGCAAGGATGTCGTCGATCTGCTGCGGCCGGAGCATGTCAGCCAGCACCGCATAGCCATCGCGGCGCAGCCGGATCAGGGCTTCCTGCCCGGCGGCTGCGGGATAGGGCTCGGGGCGCCGCTGTAAAAGGTTCACGCCGGCGGCGATTATCCCGGCTGCGGCACGGCGCATTGCCGGACGGGTGAACAGGCGCTGGGAATAATAAAGGCAGCCCCGCAATGACGGCAGGCCAGAGCGCAACCTCAGCGGTGCATATTCCAGCAAGAGCGCGAAATCCCGGAACCGCTACCAGTTTCGCCGATTAAGCGCCCCCGCTGCGTTCGGGACTAGACAATGCGAGCAAAAATTCACCGTTAACCGGGTCCGGCGGACCCTGCGGGAGCCGGGAACGGTTTGAACCTGTGACCTTTGGTCGGGCAAAGCTGGGCCCCGGACAAGCCGGGGGACACCATTCGCACAAACGGCTTAGGCCCGAAATGGACCTAAGCCGTGTGCTCATGGTGGTTGCGGGGACAGGATTTGAACCTGTGACCTTCAGGTTATGAGCCTGACGAGCTACCGGGCTGCTCCACCCCGCGTCATGGGGAGGCGGGATATAGGACTTTGCACCAGCCCTGTCCACCCCTGCCGGAACCCGCCAAAAGCAGGATTTTTCCCGCTGGACGACCGCGCCGACATGGTCGCGGCCACTGGCCCGCCGGCCATCTTCAACGCAGTCTTAACCATGATCCCGTCAACATGGTCTCTCGTTTCGGGGGAATGTCTCTCATGCGTGTGGTCGTCTACGGCCTTGCGATGCTCGCGGGGCTGGCTTGCGGTCCTTTGCGGGCCGATGAAGTGTCCGCCGATCCCGTCCTTTTCGATCAGGGCAAGCTGTTGGCCACCGGCGGCGTCAGCCAGATCGAGGGCGCCGGCGGCGGCGGCCTGGCCACCTGGGCTCTCATCACCGGCTATGGCACCCGCGACGGGCTGGGCGCCAATGCGCATTACACGACCGTTCTTCTGCCCGACTACCGGCTGGATACGTTGGGCGTGGCGGTCGGCCTGTTCGACAGGGTCGAGTTTTCCTATGCCTGGCAAAGCTTCGATACCCAGGCGGTTGGCGCGGCGCTGGGCCTGGGCAGGGGCTATGCCTTTCACCAGAACATCTATGGCGCCAAGCTCAGGCTGGCGGGCAATGCGGTCTATGACCAGAACAGTTGGCTGCCGCAGATCGCCGTCGGCGTACAGCACAAGGAAAACGATCGCGGCGCGGTCATCGCCGCGCTGGGAGGCAAGAGTTCGGTGGGCACCGATTTCTATCTGTCCGCCACCAAGCTGTTTCTGGCCCAGAGCCTTCTGGTCAGCGCCGCCGCGCGTGCGACCCGGGCCAACCAGTTCGGCATATTGGGCTTTGGCGGCGACAAGCATGGCGGCTATTCCCCCCAGTTCGAGGGATCGGCCGCATGGCTTTTGTCGCGCCACTTTGCGCTCGGCGTCGAGTGGCGCACCAGGCCCGGCAACCTGAAGATCGCACGGGAAGGTGCAGGCTTCGATCTTTTCGCCGCCTGGTTCGTGAACAAGCATTTGTCCGCGACCCTGGCTTATGCCGACCTGGGCAACATCGCGATCCGCGATCACCAGCACGGCGCCTATCTTTCGCTGCAGGCAGGGCTGTGATGAGGGCCCGGACGATGGAAAAGCCGCTCTCTCTCGCCCTCCTTTTCGCTTGCGCCATGCTGGCCTTCGCGCCGCGCGCCTTCGCCCAAGACCCGCTCTTTGCCGATATGGGCGGCAAGGCGGGCATCGACCATCTGGTGGACGTCTTTGTGGGCAATTACCTGGCCGATCCGCGCATCCGGGCGATCTTCGACGAGTCCAACATGGACCGGGTGCGCGCCAAGATGAAGGAACAGTTCTGTGTCGTGGCGGGCGGACCGTGCACCTATACCGGACACAGCATGGAGGCGACCCACAAGGGCCTGCACCTGACAGACGCCGACTTCAATGCGGTGGTCGAGGATCTGCAGGACGCGATGGACACCTGCAACATTCCCTTTTCCGTGCAGAACCGCTTCCTGGCCCGCATGGCGCCCATGGAACATCAGGTGGTGACGAAATGAAGAAGCTGGCTTTCGCCGCCGCCCTTCTGGTTCCGCTGGCCGCCCTGGCGGCCGATGCGGCCCATACCATCGTTCAGAAGAACCGTCGCTTTACGCCCGGTGAGGTCACCATCAACCGGGGTGAAAGCCTGACTTTCACCAATGACGACGAGTTCATCCACCAGATCTATGTGGAGTCCCCGGATTTCAGCTTCGACAGCGATGAAAGGAATCCCGGCGAACTGATTACCGAAACCTTTACCGAGAGCGGGACCTTCCAAGTGCGCTGCCACATCCACCCCAAGATGCGGCTTGTGGTGCATGTCCGCTAGGCTTGCGCGCAGCGCCTATCCTTAAGCGCACATAAACCCTTTCCGCTCATTTTGTACGATACTGCGGGCACTCGCGCCCGCCCGGACAGGGTATGAAACTGATCGGCAAGACCATCGGCGCGAAGATCTTCGCCGCCTTTGTGGCGATGAGCCTGATCATCGGCGCAAGCGGCCTTGCCGGCTATGGTGTGCTGTCTATGGCCGGCGACATCGCGGTCACCACCTTCGATGGCCCGCTGATGGCGATCTCCTATGCGCGCGCCGCCCATACCGACTTCACCGAGATGCAGTTGGCCGAGCAGCGCTATGAGCATGCCGACGCCGCACACAAGCCCGCCATCGCCGACGAGATCGGCCAACTGGCCGATACCTTCACCGCCGACCTGGATGTTACCGCCGAACGAAGCCTGGCAGCCGACGAACAGAAGATCATCCGGGACATCCGGCCCCTGGTCGCGCGCTGGCGCGCCGCGCGGGCAAAAGGCGACGGCGCCACATTGGAAAGACTGGACCGGCAGATCGACGGGAAGTTCGACATGCTGATCGAGCTCAACACCGATCACAGCTTCATCGGCCGCCGCATCACCATCACCAATATCGCGCGCTACAAGAATGTCAGCATCGCCGTGACGGTCCTGTCGCTGCTGCTGGCAACGGCGCTGACCATCTACCTGAAAAACGTCATCGTGCGACCCCTGTCGGCGGCGGCGCGCGTCGCCGACCGCATCGCCGCCGGCCAACTTCAAGCGGCCATTCCCGCCGGCGGCGACGACGAGACCGGCGCGCTGTTGAAATCGATGACGGTGATGCAGGACAATATCCGCCGCATGATGAACCGCGAGCAGGCGCTGCGCCGCTCGGCCGAGAATCGTCTGGTGGACGCGCTCGAGACCAGCCGCGAAGGGGTGATGCTGGTGGCGGCCGACGGCAGCGTGGTGATGGCCAATTCCACCCTGCGCGATTTCTTTCCCGCCATCCGTGATCGGCTGACGCCGGGGGTGGCGTTCGACACCGCGCTGTCGCTGATCCAGGGCCAGCTTGCCGCGACCCAGCCGCCCAGCCGCGACATGGATTCCACCGGCCATGCCGAACTGGAGCTGGCCGACGGCCGCTGGGTGCGCATGACGGTCAGCGCCACCAGCGAAGGCGGCTCGATCATCTTCCTGTCCGACTTCACTCACATCAAGGAACGCGAGGAATCGCTGCGCCGCGCCAAGCGGGAGGCCGAGGCCGCCAACGCATCCAAGACCCGGTTCCTGGCCAATATGAGCCACGAGCTGCGCACGCCCCTGAACGCCATCATCGGCTTTTCCGAGATATTGTCCGGCCAGTTCTTCGGCGATCTGGGCAACGCCCGCTATCTTGATTATTCGCAGGACATCCTGCGCAGCGGTCGCCACCTGCTGGCGGTGATCAATGACGTGCTGGACCTGTCCAAGAGCGAAGCCGGCAAGCTGAGCTTGGCGCTGGACGATATCGACATGCGCGATCTCCTGAACGACTGCGTGGCGATGGTGCGCGAGCAATGCGGTGATGCGGGCCTGACCCTCAGGGTCGAGGAGATGCAGGACGACCTGTCGCTGCGCGCCGACCCCGCAAAGCTGCGCCAGATATTCCTGAATCTTTTGTCCAACGCCATCAAGTTCACCGAACGGGGCGGCACGATCCTCATCGCCGCCACCGCCGTGTCCGATGCGGTATCGGTCACGGTGGGCGACAGCGGCATCGGCATGGACCCGGAAGACGTGAAAGTCGCCTTCCAGCCCTTCGCGCAGGTCGATAACCGGCTTGAGCGCCGCTATGAGGGCACCGGCCTGGGCCTGCCCCTGACCAGGGCGCTGGCCGACCTGCATGATGCCACTATCGTCGTCGACAGCGCGCGGGGAAGCGGCACGCGCATCACCATCACCTTCCCGCGCCGGCGGGGGCAGAAGTTGCTCGAGGCGGTCTAGCGAACGCCTCCGGCGCAGCGGTCCGGTCCGGTCACAACTTGCTCTAACCGGCGCGGGCGATGGCCCGGCGCTGCGCTCTGGGTCGCACGCGCATGGCCGGAATCGTCACGCTGACCCGGGTGCCCTTGCCCACCTGGCTTTCCAGCGCGACATGGCCGCCATGCGCCTCGGCAAGGCCCTTGACGATGGCCAGCCCCAGGCCGGTGCCTTTGTCCGCCAGCTTGATGTCGTGCTTACCCTGCCCGAAGGTGTCGAACACCTTGTCGATGTCCTCCGGCGCGATGCCCACCCCCGTGTCTTCCACACCGAATACCAGCGCGCCATTTGCCGCCTGACGCGCAAAAGCCGTGACCAGGCCTTGGCGGGGCGTGAATTTCACGGCATTTGAGAGCAGGTTGAGCAGGATCTGCCGGATCGCGCGCTCATCGGCATACAGGAGCGGCACTTCCCCATCGATCAGGTTCTCGAGCCGGGCACCATTGTCCTTGGCGCGCCAGGCCACCAGTTGCAGCGCGTCGTCGGCCAGGCAGCGCAGATCGATCTCGGCCTCGTCCAGCCTGCGGCGCCCCGCCTCGATCTTGGCCAGGTCCAGTATGTCATTGATCAGGGAGAGAAGGTGCCCGCCCGAACTGTTGATCAGGCTGGCATATTCATGCACCCGTTCGGGCTCCTTCTCGAACATGCGGCTGGCGATGAGTTCGGAAAAACCCAGTATGGCGTTCAGCGGTGTCCTGAGTTCATGGCTCATATTGGCCAGGAATTGCGACTTGGCCAGGCTGGCGGCCTCGGCCTGGTCGCGGCTGCGGTCCGATTCCAGTTTCGCCATCACCATTTGGGCCAGAAGCGTGTTGCGCTCTTCCTGCGCCAGGATCGCTGCTCGCGCGCGCAGATAGCTCCTGTGTCCCAGAAGCCCCACGAAAGCGATATAGACGGTGGAGGTCAGCGACAGCCATACATTCGGCCAAGCCGGATTCTGTAGCGGCGGCAACGCCATGGCCAGCAGATAGACCCCCAATGCGGGCCGGGCGATGGCCCGGCAGGCCGCGGTCGATGTGGCATGGACCGCCATGATGGCGCCCAGCAGCAGTTCGATCAGGATGTGGCTGACCAGGTTGCCCGGCACCCACAAGTACCAGCCCGTCGCCGCCCAGTTTGCGATGAAGAACAGGTTGGCGCCCGCCACCGATGCGCGCCAGCGCCGCATCCGGCTGCTTGGCACGGGACCGGCCGGAAAGCGCCGCAGCACGAGGGCATGGGGGATATAGCCGGCCGTCAGTTGCGCATAGCAAAGCGCCAGCACCGGCAACGCCACCCATTGGGAAAAAATCACGCAGATCGCCAGCGCCAGAAGGGGGGGCGCCGCCATGTTGCGCCGCAGATTCTCCACCACGCCGCACAATTGGGCCCAGTCGATGCGGCCTTCCTGGTCGGCCTGGAACTCGGCGTCTGGCGTCCAGATCGTGCTGGCTGACTGCATGGAAACTCCGCTGCGCGGCCGCCAGTTTGGCAGGGCAAACCTTAAAACGGGCTTTGCGGGAACTTTCGCGGCAGACATTAACCAGGATGCGAACCAGGTCTCACAGCCGATTACCGTGCCATACTAAAATGTGCCATATCGGGACGCCGGACCCACATGCCGGCGCCGGCCTGGCGGAGAGGGAGAGTTATGGTGGCTGCGCGATCTGTCACCGCGAGCATGATGCTGGCGGCCGTAATGGTTGTGGCGATTCCGGCCTGCAAGGGTCAGACCGCCGCCAACAAGACCTCCCAAAAGGCCAGCCGCTGCGATTGCGCGACCCCTTCGCCGCAAGCCAGGACAGGCGACAGGCCCAAAGCGGAGGCTGAGGCAAAAGCGGACATTCCGAGTGCACGCCATCGCATCATCCGCCACCGCGCGCACCACCGTCCGCACAGGCTGGCGCGGGCCGAGGGCCATCATGGCGAACGCTACGACTATCGCGCGGCGGCGCCCGTGCGTCCGGCGGACTGGCATGAGGAATGGCACGGCGTATGGCGGGGCGAATGGCATGGCGACTGGGATGGCCAGTGGCATGGAGAATGGCGCGGCCAGTGGCAGGGCGCTTGGCACGCCGTCCCCGATGAAGCCTATCCGTCCTCGGGCCCCTATGGCGCTGCGCCGGACGGCTATGCTCCTGGCGCATATGCTCCGCCACCGATGCCATACGGCGAAGAATCCGGTCTGACCATCGACCGTGGCGGCTGGAGCGGCGGCGTGGGCTATAACGATTCAGGCTATGGCTACGCTTATGGCTACGGCTATGGCGATGGGCCGGCCGGCATGAACGGCCCCACCTACAACAGCTACGGCCAGAGCTTTCAGTACAATCCCTCGCGTGCCCGGCCCTTCCGGCCCCGGCGCATGGGCATGCCGGCGCCGCCGCGCTTCAATCACGGTCCCGGCGCCAGATAGCCGGTGTGGCCGGATGGAGGGCCGCATCGCCCTCAACTGCGTGTGGCGTAGCGGGGATGGTGGGCGAATACCGCAAAGGGTATCGACGCCACATAGATGATGAGGCCGACGCTCAGCGTGGCCCACGGCCACAGCACCAGAAGCGTGGCAAGGCCCGCGAACACGACTGCCGCCAGCACCCGGTGCTGGCGCTGCAGCTTCATGTATTTGATCGACGGCGTTGGCAGGCGCGAAACCATAAGCGAGGACGTCACCGCCACCATCACGGCCGAGAACCAGGGCAGGCGCACGATCTCGCCATGCCATTGCAGCCACAGCAGCAGCGGCAGCAGCATCATGCAGGCGGCGGCCGGCGTGGGCAGGCCGGTGAAATAGGGGTTGCCCTTGGTGGCGCCTTCGTCGCGCACGCTCTCGACATTGAAGCGCGCCAGGCGCACGGCGCTGGCTGCGCAGAAGATCAGGGCGGCGATCCAGCCGGCATTGCCCATGCGGCCCAGGCTCCACATGTACATGATGACCCCTGGCGCTACCCCGAAGCTGACAAGGTCCGCCAGGCTGTCCAGTTGCGCGCCGAAGCGGCTGTCCGCGCCCAGAAGCCGCGCGGCGCGTCCGTCCAGCATGTCCAGGATCATGGCCGCCACCACAAAGGCGACGGCGCTGGCCCATGCCCCCTCAAGGGCGAAGCGGATGGCGGTCGTGCCGCTGGCAAGCGCCAGCAATGTGAGCGTGCTGGGGATCAGCTTGCCGATGGACAGGTCCTCCAGCCGCTCCAGCCGCGCCGCCACGATCTGGCGGGCACGCTTGCGGCGGGATATGCGATCTGGCTGTTCCAACAGGACTCCTGTTCGCGGCGATTCGGCTTCAGACAAAGCGGGCCAGAACCGTTTCGCCCGCCCGCACCTTGCTGCCCGGCCGGGCCACGATCTCGGTGCCGGCCGGCAGGAAAACATCCACCCGGCTGCCGAAGCGGATAATGCCAAATCGCGCGCCCCTTAGCACCCCCTGCCCCTTGGCCAAATCGCAGACAATGCGCCGCGCGACCAGACCGGCGATCTGCACCACGGCCAGATCGCAGTCCTGGCCGCGACCCTCGGGGCGCAGGCGGATCGACATGCGTTCGTTATGGATGCTGGCCTTGTCGAAACTGGCGTTGAAGAATTTGCCCGACCGATAGGACAGCGCCACCACGCTGCCCGATACGGGGTTGCGATTCACATGCACGTTGAAGACATTCATGAACACCGACAGACGTGGGCGCGGCGCATCGCCCAGCCCCAGCTCCGCCGGCGGCACCGCCTCCACGACGGGCAGAAGCCTGCCGTCAGCGGGACAGATGATCAGATCGCCATCTTCCGGCACGCGCCGTTCGGGATCGCGGAAAAAGGCGATGCACCAGATCGTCACGGGCAGCAGCACATAGCCCAGCCACGCGGCGAACAGGAAGGCCAGCAGGTTCACCGCCGCGAACAGGCCGATGAACGGATAGCCTTCGCGGTGAATCGGCAGATGCATGAGGACGCTCCCGGAAGCGAAGGCAGCCTGCTCTCAGCCGCTCACCTGCACGCGACGGCTGCCTTTCGTTGGCGGGAAAGGTTATCAGGCGAGGCGGCTGCCGGTGAAGGGAAATGAGCCGAAAGCGCCGGCCTTGACGCTGCCGGACATTTTGTCGCCCTCCACCGCGCCGGAGAAATCCAGCGTCAGCGGCATCGGCGAGGTGATCTTGGCGGACCAACTCACGGTATTGCCGTCCACCTTGCCATTCTCCAGCGGACCCGATCCCTGTGCCGCGGTCTGGGTGCCGGTCAGGCTGGCGCCGCTGGTGGCCAGCTCCAGCGTGGCCTTCTGCGCGCCCATGGGCGAATTGATGACGATTTCCCACTTGCCGTCGACGGCCATGCCGGTCTCCCTGAACAAAGCAGTCTGCATCTAAGGGTCCAATGGACGCGGGCGCAAGGGGGCGCTACACAGCGCGCGAGAGGCCATGATGGCACGCAAGACGATAATCCTGCCGAAGGGTCCGCAAGCCGGCAGACATGCAAGTGACCGATACGCGCGAGGCGGCCGTGCCCGTGCCGGATCGCCGTGGATCTTCTCCAACGAGATCCGCATGGACGATGCCGCCAGGGCCATCGCGCCAGGCACGATCGTCAATGTGCGCGGATTCGACGGCCATGCTTTCGGCACCGGCTATTTCAATCCCAAAAGCCTGATCGCAGTACGCCTTCTGGACGACGCCTGCGATGCGGTGATCGACGCCGACTTCTTCGTGGCCCGGCTGGGCCATGCGCTGGCGCTGCGCGAACGCCTGTACGGGCGGCCCTTCTACCGGCTGTGCCACGCCGAAGGCGACGGGTTGCCCGGCCTGGTGATCGATCGCTTCAACGATACGCTGTCGGTACAGATCGGCACCGCGGGCATGGAGCGGCAGATCGATGCGGTCATGGCCGCTCTCGACCGGCTGATCGATCCGCGCACCGTGATCCTCAAGGGCGATGCGCCGGCCCGTGCGCTGGAAGGACTCGGAACTGATCTGCGCGTGCTAAAGGGCGAGGCCCACCGCCTTCAGGTGGAGGAGAACGGCGCGCGCTATCTTGCCGATCTGGCGCGAGGCCAGAAGACCGGATGGTATTACGATCAGCGCGACAATCGGGCCTTCATCGCCGGGCTGGCGAAGGACAGAAGCGTCCTGGATGCCTATTCCTATGCCGGCGGCTTCGGTGTGCTGGCGGCGAAGGCAGGCGCGAAGGAAGTGATCTGCCTGGATTCCTCTGCGCCGGCGCTGGCGCTGGCCGAGGAGAGCGCCCGCGCCAGCGGCGTGAAGGTCAAAGCGGTCAGGGCGGATGTCTTCGAGGAGTTGGAGCGGCTGGCCGCGCACAACGAGACCTTCGACATCGTCGTCGCCGACCCGCCGCCTTTCGTGCGGTCGAAA
Organism: Hyphomicrobiales bacterium; assembly: GCA_040255825.1. GTDB lineage: Bacteria > Pseudomonadota > Alphaproteobacteria > Micropepsales > Micropepsaceae > Rhizomicrobium. Next base: position 445,403 of record JBDZVS010000002.1, read on the forward strand.
AAGGACCTGGAAGCAGGTGCGCGCGCCTATCGCAAGCTGGCGCGCATGGCGGCCGCTGTGACGGCACGGGACGGTATCCTGCTGATGGCGTCCTGTTCGCACAATATCGCGCCCGATCGCTTCGCCGCCGAATGCGCCGCCGGTGTCGCGCGCGCCGGCCGCCGCGGCGGTCTGATCCGTCAGGCAGGCGCAGGCCCCGATCACCCGGTGCATCCGCTGCTGCCGCAAAGCGCTTACCTGAAGGCGCTGGTCTATTCGCTCGATTGATTTTCCACGCCGACCTACCGCCCCCTCGTGCGACTTGGCGCACAGGCGGTCAAGCCAGCCGAACAAAGCCGGAGCGGCAAACTAAATCGTTATCTGCGATCCCAGTTCCACAACCCGGCCCGGCGGCAGTTGATAGAAACGGGCGGGCGATAAGGCCGCTCCCGCCATCAGCCGATACAACCAGTTGCGCCAGCGGCCCAGTTCCGAACGCTGGTCGGGCACCAGCGTCTCGCGGCCGATGAAGAAGGTCGCGGTGTCCAGATCCAGTGCCAGGCCGAAGCGGCGCGCCTCTTCCAGGGCCCGCGGCACATCGGGGGTCTCGAAGAAACCATGATGCACCTTGACCGCATAAAAGCCCTTACCAAGCTTTTCCACCTCGATCCGCTTGTCGGCAGGCACCAGCGGCGTGTCCTCCACCGCCACATTGCAGATCACCACCCGCTCGTGCAGCACCTTGTTGTGCTTGAGGTTGTGCAGAAGCGAGCCGGGGACCACATCGGCGCGCGAAGCCAGAAACACGCCCAGCCCGGCCACGCGGGTGGTGCTCTTGTCGGCGCGCTCCAGGAACAGGTTCATAGGCAGCGATTCGCTGCGCACCTTCTCCAGGTGCACGCGCCGTCCCTTGCGCCAGGTATCCATCATGACGAAGGCGCAGAAGGCGATGAACAGCGGCAGCCAGCCGCCCTCCGGGATCTTCAGCGCGTTGGAGGCGAAGAAAAGAAGGTCGATCAGCCCCAGAAGCCCGAACAGGCCTACCACCAGGAAAGGATTCCAGCGCCACTGCTTGCCGGCGACCAGCGCCACGTTGAAGGTGTCGATCGCCATGACGCCGGTCACGGCGATGCCATAGGCCGCCGTCAGCGCCGCCGAACTCTTGAAGATCAGCACGATCAGCACCACGCACACGCCCAGCACGATGTTCATATTGGGCACATAGATCTGGCCATAATCGGTGGCGCTGGTGTGGCGAATCTCCATGCGGGGAAGCTGGCCCAGCTGAACGGCCTGCTGGGTCATCGAGAAAACGCCGGTGATCACTGCCTGGCTGGCGATGATGGCCGCCAGCGTCGCCATGCCCACCATCGAAAGATGCGCCCAGTGCGGAATATCGGAATAGAAAGCGATGGGCGCGCGGTCGGGATGGGCCAGAAGCGCCGCGCCCTGGCCGAAATAATTGCACATCAGCGCCGGCAGGCAGATGAAGTACCAGGCGTGTTGGATGGGCTTCTTGCCGAAATGGCCCATGTCGGCATAGAGCGCCTCGCACCCGGTGACCGCCAGAACCACCGCCCCCAGACTGACAAAGGCGATCCAGGGCGCTGTCAGGAACAGGCGGATGCCGTACAGCGGATTGACCGCCGCCAGGATCACGGGCGTGCGGATGATGGCGGCGATGCCGAAGGCGGTCAGCGCCGCGAACCACAGCAGCATCACCGGGCCGAACAGCTTGCCGATCCGGTGGGTGCCGCGGTTCTGCAACGCGAACAGGCTGATCAGGATCACCAGCGCCAGCGGGACCACCAGCGGCTCGAAAGCCTTGGATTCCACCGTCAGGCCTTCCACCGCCGACAGAACAGTGACGGCGGGGGTCAGCATGCCGTCGCCATAGAACAATGCCAGCCCGACGCCGGCGCCGACGCCGATCATGCTTTTGACGCCCCGGCTGATGCCGGGCGACCGGTGGGCCAGTGCCGCCAGCGCCAGGGTGCCGCCCTCGCCATCGTTGTCGGCGCGCATGATGAGGGTGACGTATTTGATCGTCACCACTGCCACCACCGCCCAGAAGATCAGGCACAGCGAACCCATCACCGCGGCATGGTTGGCATAGATGCCGGTGGTCTCGCGCACCGTTTCGCGCAGGGCGTAAAGCGGGCTGGTGCCGATGTCGCCGAACACCACCCCCAGCGCCCCCAGCATCAGCATGGCATTGCGGCGCGATCCGGGCGCGCGATCCATCTCGGGATGGCGCCCATGGGAATAATCTGGAGACAAGTCCTGTTCTGTGCTGCTCACGGACGATTGAGGCTCATGATGCAAGGGAAGAACGCGCCGCTCAGCGAGTGGCACTCTTACGTTCCGTCAGGCGTTCCGTCGGCCCCCCAAGGGCGCGGCCAAAATAGGGCGGTTGTCCGCCCCGCTCAAAGGGGGCGAGGCAGTAGGACGCAGCCGCTTCCCGTCGGAGACTGTAAGCCGTTGTAATTACTATTGTTCGCCCGCCAGCGCGACCGGACCCATGGCGCCGCCGCGCGCGACGCTGCCGCCGCCACTGCGCCCCGGCCCGATAAAGCCCTGAACCGGATAGACCCGCGAGCCCCAGGCATTGTTGGGGATGTTCCAAACCCGCACCTTCGACCAGTCATTGTCCGGGCTGACATCGACAACGGGATCATTCAGGTAAACCGCTCCATCGTTCAGCCAGTTGGCATGATCGACGCGGATTTCCCGGCTGTTCACCAGCGTGCGGACAATGGCCAGATGGCCATGCTTGGGGCCGGCGTAATCGTGCAGCACCATGATCGAGCCCAGGGAAGGCTCCTCGGCTCGCGCATAACGGCCCTCCGCCTGGTCCCACCAGGTCACCGCATCGCCAAAAATCTTCACCCCGGAATGGTCGCGCGCAAAGGGCACACAGTTCAGGCTACGGCCATTGCCCCGCTCTACGACCGCGCGGCCATGCTCGGGCGGCATGGCGGAATAGTCCATCACCTGTCCGGCGCACCCTTCCAGGGCCAGCAGCGCCACGGCGGTCACCAGCAACTTTGCAATCGTGCGCGCGGGCACCGGCCACATGCTCCCCGTCGGATTCGGCACGCAAGTCCCTGCCCCGCGGAGCATGCGTCGGGCCCGGACCTGCGGCCGCCCGATTGGAGAGGTTTGCTGGTTAACGGGTGGTTAACCGGGCTATTCGCCTGGCGTGATCTGCTGGCGCACCGGCTTGGGCGATCCGGCCACGCCCATCACCCCGATGGAGACAAGACCGGCCACCGCGAAGAAGAAAAACGGTGCGCCGATCGGCTGCTCGGCCAGGGCGAAAACCGGTAGCAGAAGGCCCGCCACCAATTCTGGCCCACCACGCCATGCGCCCTTATAGGTTTCGCCCACCCGGATGGTGCGGTTGAAGTCCATATGGCTGGAGAAAAAGGCGTCATAGGTGGCGCGGGTATTGGCCAGGATCAGGCCGGAAGGGAAGACGACAGCCAGCAGCAGCGACGGGATCAGGCGTTCTTCCCTGTGACGCTCCAGCATGCGCTGGCCCAGCCACAGATAGAAGATGCTGCATGCCAGCCCCAACAGGGTCACCATCAGGCCCAGCAGCGCCACGCCCGCCAGATAGACCACGCCCATGTACATCAAGGTCAGCGAAATGGCGGCGCTGGTGAAAGCCAGCATGTAGAAACCGAACTGGCACATCTGCAGCGTCATCACGGTTTTTTTCCAGGTCGGCATGGCGCTAGCCCAGACCTGGGGAAGAAGCTTGCGCGCCACCTGGGCATGCCCCTTGGTCCAGCGCGCCTGCTGCGCCCGCCAGGCCGCCGCGGTCTGCGGCAACTCTCCAGGCACCACCAGGTCGGAAATGATCGCCGCGCGCCACCCGGCCATCATGCAGCGCATGGACAGATCCAGGTCCTCGGTCAGCGTATCGCCGCTCCAGCCGCCGCCCTGCTCGATGGCGGTGCGGTTCCACACGCCCGCGCTGCCGTTGAACGACATGGGCAGGCCGGCGCGATAGCGGGCTTCCTGTTCGACCGCGAAATGGGAATCCAGCAGGATGCCCTGCACCCGCGTCAGCCAGTTGGCGATGCGGTTGGCGTGGCCCCAGCGCGCCTGGACGAATGCCAGGCCGTTGTCCGCCAGCAGCGCCGGAATGGTCCGGCGCAGGAAATCGGCGGGCGGCACGAAATCGGCATCGAACACCGCGACAAAGGGGGCGTCGCTGTGCAACAGGCCGAACGCCAGGTTTCCGGCCTTGAAGCCCTTGCGGTTGCCACGGCGCAAGACCTGAAGATTGACGTCCTGTGGCACCGCCGCGCGCACCGCCTGGGCCAGCTCGTCATGGCCATAGGCTTCGCCATCGTCCAGGATCTGGATGGTCAATCGGTCGCGGGGCCAGTCCATCGCCGCCGCGGCCTGCGCGACACGCAAGGCCAGCGGTCCTTCATTGCAGACCGGTAGCTGCACAAGCACATGTGGCAGCGCAGCATCCTCGATCACCACATGCTTCAGTTCGGGCCGGCGCCGGAAAACGCGCACCCAGGCCAGAAAAGCCAGCTGTACTGAAAGAGTGCAAACGGAAATAAGGACAATGCAGAGGGCGAATTGCAGGAAAAGAGAAAGACCGTGCATGGCGATCGTTCAGGCCCCCGAGGCTCGTTTTTTGCGGACCCTGCCTTACGGGTCTTTCCGGCCCACGCCGGACCATGCCTTGCGGCGGGCCGCAGGGCAAGGCGACCATCTTACGCCGCGCCGCGAATGGCAAGAGGGCAGGTGCGAAGGAGCCCGGCCCCGGCGGTGGAAAAAATGCGTCAGATCAACGCTCTGGCATGGCCGATCGTGATTCTTGGGGCTCCGGCATGCGGCGGAACTTGGGTTTGGGGCGGATCGTTACCATATTCGGCTTTCAGCGAGGGGCGCTGAACGGAGCTTCACGATGACCGCCGCAACCCGCCTTTCCTTCGCACCGGCCCGGCCTCTGCTGGGCGGGGTTCTGGCCGCAACGGCCCTCTTCCTGGCGGGCTGTGTCAGCCCTACGCCCTATGCCCCCCGGCTCCAGGGCCAGCAGACCGGCTATACAGACAGGCAACTGGCGCCGAACCGCTACCGGGTGACCTTCAGTGGCAATACCGTCACCCCTCGCGAGACTGTGGAGTCGTATCTGCTGCTGCGCGCGGCGGAAGTGACCCGCGCGGCCGGCTATGACTTCTTCGTCTTCGATACCCGCAACACCAAGGCGCGCACCACCTATCAGACCGTGCCCAATTTCCCGGCCGACCCGTGGTACGGGCCCTGGTATGGCCCGCGCTTTTATCCTCATTACTGGGGCGGCTGGGGCTTTGCCTATGAACCGTCGGTGGATGTGATCGCCCGCACCAAGTACGACGCCTATGCCGAGATCGTGGTGCTCACGCCCGAACAGGCCAGGAGCGAGCCGCGGGCCATCAACGCCGCCGAGGTGATCCGTCACCTGGGTCCCGATGCGGTGCCGCCGGATCGCCAGGGCCGGCCTCTGCCACCGCCGCCTCCTCCACCTCCGGCCTGACGGCCGCGCCGGCGCGAATCCGGAATTCCGCGTAAGCGGCATGACGGATCACGCCTTCCACGGCGTGGCCCTCGCCGTGGCACATATGCGGAATATCCACCAGCGCCATGGGATCGTCGGCCAGGACGATCAGCAACTGCCCGGCCCCCAGCCTTGCCAATGCCTTTCTCGCCAGCATGGCGGGCAGGGGGCATTTGAGGCTGCGAAGGTCCAGGGGTTCGTCCATGGCGGTGATCTCTAGCATGCTTGCGGCCGGTATTGCTTGATCGGCGCGTTCTGCCCCGCCAGTCTGTATGCGGGAGAACTGCCATGAGCCTGGCCGCCGCCATCCGGCGCGAATATGTATATCTTTCGCATATCGTGCGCACGCTGTGGCTGCTGCGGCGCGTAAAGCCCCATTCCACCCGCACCATCGTCGATATCGTTGAAGCCCAGGCCCGCCGCCATCCGCGCAACGTCGCGCTGGTCTGGCAGGACAGCGAGATGACCTATGCCCAGATGGACCGGCGCGCCAATGCCTATGCCCATTGGGCGATGGCCAGGGGGATAGGGCAGGGCGACTGCGTGGCGCTGCTGATGGAGAACCGGCCGGATTATGTCTGCGCCTGGCTGGGCCTCTTCAAGGCCGGTGCACAGGTTGCACTGATCAACACCAACCTGATGGGCGAGGGACTGGCCCATTCCATCGCCATTTCCGGCGCGCGCCATGTGATCGCCGGAGCCGAACTTGCGGCCCAGATCGGCGCTGCGCCCTTCGCCGATCCGCCGGCGATCTGGGTGCAGGGCGGGGGCGCGGAAGACCACCATGACCTGGATGCAGCGCTGGCCTCCATGCCGGACACCCCGCCCGGCAAGGGACCGCGCCGGGCGGTGGCCCTGAAAGACCGGGCCTTCTTCATCTATACCTCCGGCACCACGGGCCTGCCCAAGGCAGCCAACTTCACCCATATGCGCATGCTGTTCATGATGAGCGGCTTTGTCGGCGCGCTGGGCCCGCGCCAAAGCGACCGCATCTACAATCCGCTGCCGCTCTATCATTCCACCGGCGGGGTCTGCGCGGTGGGACTGGCCTTCCTGTGCGGCGGCGCGCTGATCCTGAAGCGCAAATTCTCGGTGCACGAGTTCTGGCCGGACATCCACAAATACCGCGCCACCATGTTCGAATATATCGGGGAATTGTGCCGCTATCTTCTCAACCAGCCGGAAAGTCCGTTGGAAAAGAGCCATGCCGTGCGCGCGATCACCGGCAACGGCCTGCGGCCCGAGATCTGGCGCCAGTTCCAGGAACGCTTCGCCATTCCGCGCATCGTGGAATTTTACGGCGCCACCGAAGGCAATGTCTCGATGCTGAACTATGACGGCACGGTGGGCTCGGTCGGCCGCGTGCCCGAATATCTCCAATGGCTGCTGCCCACGCGGGTGCTGCGCTTCGACGTGGAAAAGGAAGTGCCGGTGCGCGGCGAAGACGGGCTTTGCATCGAATGCGCCCCTGATGAGGTGGGCGAGGCGGTGGGGCGCATCTCGGCGCGGGCCGGCCGCGGCTTCGAGGGCTATTCCGACAAAAAGGCCAGTGAGAAGAAGGTGCTGCGCGATGTGATGCGCAGGGGCGACGCCTGGTTTCGCACCGGCGACCTGATGCGGCGCGACGCCCATGGCTATTTCTATTTTGTCGACCGCGTCGGCGACACTTTCCGCTGGAAGGGCGAGAATGTCGCCACCGGCGAGGTCAGCGAGGCGCTGGCGGCAGTGCAGGGTATCCGCGAGGCCAATGTCTATGGCGTTGCCGTGCCGGGTGTGGAAGGGCGCGCCGGCATGGCGGCCATCGTGGTGGACGGCGATTTCGACATGGCCGCCTTGCCGGCCCATCTGGCGGCGCGCCTGCCGCATTATGCGCGGCCCATCTTCCTGCGCCTGTCGCCGGCCATCGATGTCACCGGGACCTTCAAGCAGCGCAAGGTCGACCTGGTGAAGGACGGCTTCGATCCATCCGCCATCGCCGACCCCATTTACTGGCTCGATCCGGCGACCGGTGCCTATGAGCCGCTGACGCCCCAGCTTTACGCCGACATCTGCGAAGGCCGCATGAAGCTTTAGGGCCGGCGCCTGTCAGGCGAAGTCTGTGGCCAAAGCCTCGCGCGTCTGTGCGGTCAGCACCGCCATGTGGCCGTAATTCTTGTGGCTCAGCCCCAACACCACCCGCTGCGCCGGGTCCTTGAAAGCAGCGATCTGCGCCGGCGCGAAGGCGAAACGCACCCAGTGCACCGAGCTGGTCTTGCCGTCGGCCGTGGTGCGGTCCTCATATTCGGTGGGGGTGGCATGGATCGTCTCGGCCCCCACTTCCAGGAACACCGTTTCCTCGATCCCGCCTAGCGTCAGCAGCACCGCATCGCGCCGGCGCGTATCCTCGATTTCCAGCATCAGGGTGGCGATCAGTTCCCGGCCCTGCGGGATCAGCGGATTATAGGCTTCCAGCTCACCCGGTATCTGTTCGGCGCCGCCCTTTTCGATACGCAGCATCTCCTGCACCTGAAGCCACATGGTGGCGTAGTTCTCGAAATAGAAAGTGGCGAAGGGGCCGACCTCCACCCGCCGCAGCTTCTTCACGGGGATCAGGCCGGCCTTCAGCGCCTTGCGCCGGGCTTCGTATTCGCCTGGCGCCAACAGGTCTTCCGGCGTGATCTTGCGGGCGGCTTCGGGCATCGCGCTATTCCTTCTTCAACCCGAAAGCCCGCGCCATGATCTGGATGGGATGTTCGGGCGCGCGCGCCGGTGTTTGTGTGTGGGCGACGATGTGCTGGGCCGCCAGCGGGCAGTCCGACACGATATGGCCGCGCGCCTGTTTTTCGGCTGCGCGGAACACTGGGCGGCCGACCTTCATGGCAACCTCATGGGTGGGCTTGACCACGCCGAAGGTGCCGCCATGGCCGCTGCAACGTTCGATCACATCAACGGGCGTGTCGGGGATCATCCTCAGCATCTCGGCCGCCTTGGGGCCCATGTTCTGGGCGCGGGCATGGCAGGCCAGATGCACGGTGACGCCTTCGGGCAGCGCCGTCAGACCGGGCGGCAGGCCCTCATTCTTCGCGACGTCGACGACATATTCGTCGATGTCGAAGACATGATCGGCCAGCTTCTTCACATCGGGATTGTCCGGGCAGACCAGCGCCCATTCGAACTTCAGCATCAACCCGCAACTGGCGGTCAGCGCCACGATGTCATAGCCCTGGTCGATCAGCTTGCAGAGCTCCTTCGATACCTTGGCGGCGTTCTGCGACACGCGGTCCAGCTCGGCCTGTTCCAGGAACGGCATGCCGCAGCAGCCGGGATAGGTGACCAATGTCTCCACCCCGATATGGTTCAGCACCGCGCGCGCGTCCATCCCGGTATCGGGCTTGTTGTAATTGACGAAGCAGGTGGCATAGAGCGCGGCCTTGCGCTTGCCATGGGCGGGCGCGGCGGTGTTGATCGCGCCGGCTTCCCGTTTCGCTGCGGCCATGAAGGTGCGGCTGTGGAATTTGGGCAGCGTCGCCCGGGCGTCGATGCCCGCGGCCTTCTCCATCAGCGTGCGGGTGACGGTGTTTGACTTGTCGGACGCCCAGTTGACGACAGGCGAGACGAACCGCGCCGCCTTGCCGTTGCGGTCCATCTCGGCCAGTTGCTGCTGAACGAACTCCTTGTTGCGGTTGCCCGCCTTGGCCTCCGCGTAGCGGTGGCGCAGCATCAGGTGCGGGAAATCCAGCATGAAGGGATGCGGCGGCACATAGGGACATTTGGTCATGAAGCACATGTCGCAGAGGGTACAGGCCTCCACGACCGGCTTGAAGTCTTCGGACTTCAGGTGTTCGACATCTTCCTGCGGGCTGGAATCGATCAGGTCGAACAGGCGGGGAAATGAGTCGCACAGGTTGAAACAGCGGCGGCAGCCATGACAGATGTCGAAGACCCGGCGCATCTCCTCGTCCAGCTTCACCGGATCGGCGAAGTCGGGATTGTTCCAATCGATGATCTGGCGGGTGGGGGCTTCGAGGCTGCCTTCACCGGTCATGCAGGACTCCAGGAAAATTCCAAAGGAAAACGCCGGCCCTCCTCCCCCTTCATGCGAAGCATGGAAAGGGGGAGGTGGCCGTAGCTGGCCAGCGAAGCGGTTAAGCCAGCGAAGGCCGGAGGGGGTTCAGGCTAGAGAATCCAGCGCCTTCTGGAAGCGGCCGGCATGGGACTTCTCGGCCTTGGCCAGGGTTTCGAACCAGTCGGCGATCTCGTCGAAGCCTTCGGCGCGCGCAGTCTTGGCCATGCCCGGGTACATGTCGGTATACTCGTGGGTCTCGCCCGCGATGGCCGCCTTTAGGTTTGAATCGGTGGCGCCGATCGGTTCGCCGGTCGCCGGATCGCCGACCTCCTCCAGATATTCCAGATGGCCGTGGGCGTGGCCGGTCTCGCCCTCCGCGGTGGAGCGGAAGACGGCCGCGACGTCGTTGAAGCCTTCCACATCCGCCTTCTGCGCGAAATAGAGGTAACGGCGGTTGGCCTGGCTTTCGCCGGCGAAGGCTTCCTTCAGGTTTTCCCAGGTCTTGGTGTTTGCGAGTGCGGGCATTGGGGCCTCCTTGGCATGAAAAGCATCTCATGAACGCTTCGGCTGTCGCCTTCGCGTCATGGAGCCAAGACTGGCGCCGAAGCCCGCGGCTGTCAACAGTTTAGAATAGTTCTAAACTATGAGAATGACTCGCATGATTGGAGGCAGTCAGGCACGCTTCACCCGCACCACCACGTCCACCCGCTCCACCGCCAAGCCTTCCGGTGGAACAGGAACATTGGAGACCGCGATCATGTCGCCCGGAATGTCGATCAGGTGGCCTTCCTCCTCCAGGAAGAAGTGCTGGTGATCGCCCACATTCGTGTCGAAATAGCTGCGGCCGGCATCCACCACCACCTGACGCAGCAGGCCCGCTTCGGTGAACTGGTGCAGCGTGTTGTAGATGGTGGCCAGCGAGACTTTTATGCCCGCCTTGCTGACTTCGTCATGCAGGCTTTCGGCCGTCACGTGGCGGTCGCAGTCGCGAAACAGGAATCCGGCCAGTTCCAACCGCTGGCGGGTGGGACGCAGGCCGCACCCGCGCAGCCGCGCCAACGCGGCCCTGTGACGGGGCACGTCCCTGGCGGTCTGCCGCATCGGTCTTGCTCCTGGCTCTGGCTTTGTTCCCGGGGCCATCAATTCGTCCTTTCGGCGGCCCTTTCCGCCCCGGGCGCATTCGCACCGGTCGGACAGACCTGCTAAACTTGCCATAAGATACTTGTTAGAACGTTTCTAATCAATAGACCGTTCACAAGATCGCCGTTTCGGGCGTTTTTACAGGGCCGGAGCGGTTTTTGCAGTGGTGGCCCCCTTGGGTTGGGGGCGCTTTTGGGCTAGGAGCCAGCACAAAGCCGGTCTTCCGGGCCGAATTTCAGGGATATGGACCAGTGGACAAACCCTTGCGCAAATCCAGCTTCGATCTCGCCGGTCTTCTCGCCTGTGCGCGCGGCGAGCTTTTCGGACCCGGCAATGCGCAGCTCCCCGCCCCGCCGATGCTGATGTTCGATCGTATCACCTCCATCACCGAGGATGGGGGCACCGACGGCAAGGGGGCGGTGGTGGCCGAATTCGATATCCATCCCGACCTGTGGTTCTTCAAGTGCCACTTCCTGGGCGATCCGGTGATGCCGGGCTGCCTGGGGCTGGATGCGCTGTGGCAACTGGTCGGCTTCTTCCTGGGCTGGATGGGCGGGCCGGGCAAGGGGCGCGCCCTGGGCGTCGACGAGGTGAAGTTCACCGGCATGGTGCTGCCCACCGCCAGGAAGGTCACCTACATCATCAATCTCAAGCGCGTGATCATGCGAAAGCTGTTCATGGGCGTGGCGGACGGCATCGTGCAGGTCGACGGCAAGACCATTTATGAAGCCAAAGGGCTCAGGGTGGGCCTCTTCACCGAAGCGCTGGCCTCCGCACAGCCGGCATCCGCTCCCGCCTGAGCCGCAGTCTCCGCAAGGATTGCCCAGAGGGTTCTTATGAGAAGAGTGGTCGTCACCGGCCTCGGCATTGTCTCCTCCATCGGCAACAATGCGGAAGAAGTCACCGACAGCCTGCGCCATGCCCGCTCCGGCATCGTGGCGGCGGACGACTATATCCGCCTGGGCTTCCGCTCGCAGGTGCATGGCAGCCTGAAGATCAATCTCGACGAAGTGGTCGACCGCCGCGCCCGCCGGTTCCAGGGCGACGGCGCCGGCTATTGCTGGGTGGCGATGAACCAGGCCATCGCCGATGCGGGCCTGAAAGAGGATCTGGTTTCCAATCCGCGCACCGGCCTGATCGTGGGATCGGGCGGGCCCAGCACGAAAGCCATCGTGCAGGCCGCCGACATCACCCGCCAGAACAAGTCGCCCAGGCGCATCGGGCCCTTCGCTGTGCCCAAGGCGATGAGCTCCACCGTCAGCGCCAATCTCTCCACCTGGTTCAAGACCAAGGGGTACAATTATTCGATCTCCTCGGCCTGCTCGACCTCGGCCAACTGCATCGGCAACGCCTATGAGCTGATCCAGTGGGGCAAGCAGGACGTCATGTTCGCCGGCGGCGGCGAGGAGCTGGACTGGACGCTGTCGGAACTGTTCGACGCGATGGGCGCGATGTCGTCCAAGTTCAACGCCACCCCGCAAAGCGCCAGCCGGGCCTATGACAAAAACCGCGACGGCTTCGTGATCTCGGGCGGCGGCGGCATCCTAGTGCTGGAGGAGCTGGAACACGCAGAGCGCCGCAATGCCAAGATCTATGCCGAGATCACCGGCTATGGTGCCACCGCCGACGGCGCCGACATGGTCGCGCCGTCCGGTGAAGGGGCCGTGCGCTGCATGCAGATGGCGCTGCAGAACGTGAAGGCGCCGGTCGATTACATCAACCCGCACGCCACCTCCACACCCGTGGGCGACGTGCCCGAGATCAACGCCATCAAGACGGTGTTCGGCGGCAGGACGCCATACATCAGCGCCACCAAGTCGCTGACCGGCCACAGCCAGGGCGCCGCCGGGGTGCATGAGGCGATCTACACGCTGCTGATGATGCAGCATGGCTTCATCTGCGAAAGCGCCAACATCGAAGAACTCGATCCGGCCGTGGAAGGCGCCAACATCGTGCGCCGCCGCATCGACGACGCCCGCATCGACACCGCCATCTCCAACAGCTTCGGGTTCGGCGGCACCAACGCCACGCTGGTGTTCCAGCGCTACCAGGATTGACGTGCCGATATGGAACAGAAAACACCGCGTGAGGCACTGATGGCCCATTCCACGACAGATCAGGCCGGATCGGGACTGATGGCGGGCAAGCGCGGCCTCGTGATGGGGGTGGCCAACGACCATTCGATTGCCTGGGGTATCGCCCAGACGCTGGCCCAGCATGGCGCCGAGGTCGCCTTCACCTATCAGGGCGAGGCGCAGAAGAAGCGCCTTCAGCCGCTGGCGGCCTCCATCGCCAGCACCATCATGCTGCCCGCCGATGTGGAAAGCGACCAACAGCTGGATGCCGCCTTCGCCGCGCTGGGACATGATTGGGGAGGCATAGATTTCCTGGTGCACTCCCTGGCCTTTTCCGACCGCGAGGAGCTCAAAGGCCGCTATGTCGATACCTCCCGCGCCAATTTTCTCAAGACGCTGGATGTGTCCTGTTATTCCTTCACCGCTGTTGCATGCCGGGCCGCCCGGCTGATGCCTCATGGCGGCTCGATGGTCACTTTGTCCTATCTTGGGGCGCAGCGCGTGATGCCCAATTACAATGTGATGGGCGTGGCCAAGGCCGCGCTGGAAGCGTCGGTGCGCTATCTGGCTGCCGACCTGGGCCTGGACGGGGTGCGCGTTAACGCCATTTCCGCGGGCCCCATGCGCACTTTGGCGGGCAGCGCGGTGGGCGACGCGCGCATGGTGTTCAAGTGGAACAAGGCCCATTCGCCGCTCAAGAAATCCGTCGAGCTTAACCATGTGGGCGGCGCGGCACTGTATTTGCTTTCCGACCTGGCAGGTGGCGTTACCGGCGAAGTGCATTTCGTCGACGCCGGCTTCAACGTGATCGGCATGCCGCCGACCGCGGATCTGAAGGGGTGGACGCCGCCGGAGGGCCATGAAAATGGCCACAAACCGAATGGCCAGGAGCAGCCCGATGGGAGAATCGATTCGTAAGGCAGCCGGCAGGGCGGCGCTGGCGCTGGGCGCGCTGCTGCTGGCGACGCCCGCGCTCGCCGGCTGGCAGCAGCAGGCGGCCCCTGCCGACATCGACCGGCTGGCGCAGCTCCCCGCGATCCGTGCCCACGCTATCCACGCCGCCGAAAGCTGGCGCGGCCAGGGCGACCTCGGCGCGCTGCGCCGCGTGATGGCCGCCGAAGGCCGCACCGTTCCGGCCCGCGCGCTCACCGGCGCCTGGCGCTGCCGTGAAATCAAGCTGGGCGGCATCTCGCCCTACATCGTTTACAAGGACTGGTTCCGCTGTTCCATTCGCCCTGCCCGTGGCGGCCTGCTGTTCCGCAAGCTCACCGGAACCCAGCGCACCCAGGGCATTCTCTATCCGCAGGACGGCGCCTGGGTGTATCTGGGCGCCTCCAGCGCGAAGAACGAACCCTGGCACCGCTATTCCGGCCGCGCCCCCTCGCTGGGCGCCACGGTCACGCCCGACGACCAGATCGGCGTCCTGACCGGCATCGGCGACAATCACCTCAGGCTGGAGATTCCCGCCACCCAGGAATCGCTGCTGGACGTGATCGAACTGCGGCGCTGACCTGGCGCGGTTCTTTTCGCTCGGTGCCATAACAGTCGGAAGATGAAGCGGCGCGCTAAGCCCGCTTTTTCGCCGCCTCGGCGAAACGCTCGAACAGGTAATGCGAATCCATCGGTCCCGGTGAGGCTTCGGGATGGTACTGCACCCCGAACACATCCTTGCCCTTCAGGGCGATGCCGCAATTGGTGCCGTCGAACAGCGAGACATGGGTTTCGGTCACGCTGTCGGGCAAGGTGTCGCGATCCACGGTGAAGCCGTGGTTCATCGACACGATCTCCACCTTGCCGGTTTGAATATCCTTCACCGGATGGTTGGCGCCATGATGGCCCTGGGGCATCTTCTTGGTCTTCGCGCCCACCGCCAGGCCCAGCATCTGGTGGCCCAGGCAGATGCCGAACACCGGCACATCGGCCGCGATCAGTCCCTTGATGGTGGGAATGGCATATTCGCCGGTCGCCGCCGGATCGCCGGGCCCGTTGGACAGAAGCACGCCATGCGGCCTGGTCGCCAGCACCTCCTCGGCGGTGGCCTGTGCCGGCAGCACCGTGATGTCGGCACCCATCCCGGCCAGAAGGCGCAGGATGTTGCGCTTGACGCCATAGTCGATGACGGTGACGCGGAAGCTGGGCGCGCCTTCACGCACATAGCCCTGACCCCAGGCCCAGGGCATCTCGTCCCACCTGTACATCTGGCGCGCGCTGACTTCTTTCGCCAGGTCCAGCCCTTCCAGGCCGCCGAACGCCTCGGCCTGTTCCAGCAGCGCGGCCTTGTCGGCTTCGCCATTTACGACCACACCATGCGGCATACCCCGCTCGCGGATTTGTGCCGTCAGCGCGCGGGTGTCGATGCCCGCCACGCCGGGAATGTTGTGCTTCTTCAGCCAGCGGTCCAGCGTCTGAAGGCTGCGCCAGTTCGAGGGATGCTCGGCGTCGGCGCGCACCACCACGGCCCGCACCACCGGCGTCAGGGTCTCGATGTCTTCGGCATTGGCGCCGACGATACCGATATGGGGGAATGTGAAGGCCACGATCTGCCCGGCATAGGACGGGTCGGACAGGATTTCCTGGTATCCGGTCATGGCGGTGTTGAAGCAGACCTCCCCCGCCATCGCGCCGGGCGCGCCAAAGCCGGTGCCTTCGAAGAAGGTGCCGTCCGCCAGCATCAGCCCGCCCGTGTTCGACTTTTCGGGCGAAAAAACGCCGCCCGCGGGAGCGGGTTGGGCAGAAGATGGATCGGTCATGGGAAGCCTCGAATTTCCGCGAAAATAGGGAGCGAGGCGCGACCCGTCAACCCAAACGAATCCAATGGATTCAAGGTGTTGGAATTGGGCCGGGATTCCCGGTAAGTTCCGGCGGCTTCAAGAAAGAAAATCCCATGTCGCTGCGCCAGCAACTGAATGACTCCATGAAAGAGGCGCTGAAGGCCAGGGATGCCAAGCGCCTTTCCACCCTGCGCCTGGTGCTGGCGGCGCTGAAGGACAGGGACATCGCCGCGCGCAGCGAAACCAGCCGCGCGCTACTGGGTGACGATGAAATCCTTTCGCTGATGGCCAAGATGATCAAGCAGCGTGAGGAATCGGCCACCGCCTATGACGCGGGGGCGCGCCCCGAACTGGCGGCCGGCGAGCGCGAGGAGATCGCCATCATCCGCTCCTTCATGCCCAAACAGATGGACGAGGCCGAAACCGCCGCCGCCATCAGGGCGGTGATCGCCGAGACCGGCGCGTCCTCGATCAAGGACATGGGCAAGGTGATGGCGGCGCTGAAGGAACGCTTCGCCGGCCGGATGGATTTCTCCAAGGCCAGCGCCGCCACCAAGGCCGCGCTGTCATCCTGAGCCTGGCCCCATGATCGTCAGGCTCGCCGCCACCGACGCCGACATCGCGCGCTGCCATCCGGTAATGCGCCAATTGCGTCCGCATCTGCAGGACGAGGCGTTCGTCACCCGCGCCCGCCGCCAGATGGCCGAACAGAACTGGCATCTGGCCTATATCGAGGACGAGGGCCAGGTTGCGGCCTGCGCCGGCTTCCGCCTGCTGGAATGTCTTTCCAGCGGCCGGACGCTCTATGTTGACGATCTGGTGACCGATGAAGCCCGGCGCTCAAAGGGCTTTGGCGAAACCCTGCTGCGCTGGCTGGAAGATCATGCCCGCGCGCAAGGTTGCGCGACCTTGAGCCTGGATTCGGCCACCCACCGGACGGCTGCGCACAAATTCTATTACCGGA
Organism: Hyphomicrobiales bacterium; assembly: GCA_040255825.1. Classification (GTDB taxonomy): domain Bacteria; phylum Pseudomonadota; class Alphaproteobacteria; order Micropepsales; family Micropepsaceae; genus Rhizomicrobium. The sequence goes on from JBDZVS010000002.1 coordinate 461,943, forward strand.
TGGGGCTGCCGATTTCCGCGTTCCACTTCGCCCGCAAGCTTTAAGGCGCGATCCAAGAACCGCAAAGCGGTTCGCAGGGAAATTGCGCGACAAAACAAAAACCTAAAGCAAACCTTCGATTCAATTTGATCGAAGTTTGCTCTAGGCGGCGATACCGCGCGCCCGCTCCAGTGCCTCGCCGACCATGGCGGCCAGCCTCTCCACGGCCGCCACCTCGCGCGCCGAGATGATCGGCTTGTCGCGCCAATAGGCGCCGATCGCGGCCACCGGCGTGGAAAATCCCACCGGAGTCATCACCATGCTCTTCACAAAGGTCTGGCGGTAGACCGCGTGCGGGATGCGTTTGTCGGCGAACACGTCCGGGATCACCGCGGTTTGGCCATGCAGCATCGCCCAGCCCGAGATGCAGGCGGTCATGGGGAATTTCTGCCCCTTCCACAAGGGCGAGATCGCATCCTCCTCGACATAATGGCAGCGGCTGCCGTCGCGCAGCACAAAGGTCACCCCGTCCGCCGACACCACGGCGCGGGCACAGGCGCGTACGATTGCGATGATCTCCTCCTGGGACCGGGCCGCGTCCAGCCGGGCGCGGGTCGCTGCCAGCAGACGCCAGCGCGGGTCGTTTTCCCCGTCAAAGGGCAGTTGGTAACTCGCCATCTCCGTCACAGCCGTCTCCCCCTTCTTCCGAAAGCACTCTAGCGGCCTCCCCTTTCCAAAAAGCTGCCGGCCGGCGCAAACATGCACAGGACGACCCCAAATATCCCCCAATCAGCGGGCATTTTCCGGCTAGACTGCCGCCATGCGCTATGGCGAGGGATTGCTGGAGGAAATCAGGCGGCGGACGGACCTCGTCCAGCTCGTCGGCCGCCGCGTCAAGCTGGTCCGCAAGGGGCGGGTGATGTGGGGCTGCTGCCCCTTCCATGCCGAAAAATCCCCCAGCTTCAAGGTCGAAAACGAGCGGCGCACCTATAAATGCTTCGGCTGCGGCAAGGGGGGCGACTGTTTCCGCTGGCTGACCGAGACCGAAGGCCTGTCCTTTCCCGAGGCGGTGGAAAAGCTGGCGGCCGAGGCGGGGGTGGAATTGCCGCGCTGGTCGCCGGAAGACGAGGCGCGCGAGCAGAAGAAGAAATCGCTCTACGACATCGTCGAACTGGCCGCGAAATTCTATGAGGAACAGTTGCTCGGCCCCGACGGCCGCGCGGCACGCGATTATCTGAAGGGCCGCGGGCTCGACGGCGCGGCGGCCAGACAGTTCCGGCTTGGTTATGCGCCCGGCAGCGGGCAGGCGTTGATCGGCCATCTGACCGCCCACAATATCACCCAGGACGACATGATCGCCGCCGGCCTGGCGCGCCCGGCGGAAGATACGGCCGATGGCAGAAGCCGGCCGATGCGCGATTTCTTCTTTGGCCGGGTGATGTTCACCATCACTGACGGGCGCGGCCGGCCCATCGCCTTCGGCGCGCGGGCGCTGGATGCCGACGCCAAGCCCAAATACATCAACAGCGGCGAGACGCCACTCTTTTCCAAGGGGCGCAATCTCTACAATTTCCCCACCGCGCGCGCGGCGGCGCTGAAAGCCGGCACCATCATCCTGGCCGAAGGCTATATGGACGTGATCGCGCTGGTGCGTGCCGGTTTCGCCCATGCGGCGGCGCCGCTGGGCACGGCGCTGACCGAAGACCAGCTCCAGCTTTTGTGGCGCAGCGCGCCCGAGCCCGTTCTGGCCTTCGACGGCGATGCGGCGGGCCTGAAGGCCGCCCACCGCGCCGCCCATCTGGCGCTGCCGCATCTGAGGCCCGGCCATTCGCTCCGCTTTGCCTTCCTGCCCGCGGGTGAGGACCCGGATTCCTTCATCGCCGGCAATGGCGCGGCGGCGATGCAGATGCTTCTGGAAGCCGCCATCCCCCTGTCCCAACTTCTGTGGCGGGCCGAGACGGAAGGAAAGGACTTCTCCACCCCGGAACGGCGGGCGGGGCTGGAACAGGCGCTGGGCGCGCTGGTCGCCCAGATCACCGATGCCAAGGTGGCGGACTATTACCGGCGGGGGTTCGACCAGTTGATCTTTGAGAATTTCAAGCGGCGGGCTTCGCGCCCGGCCCCGGGCCGCGATCCGGCAACATCCGGTTTTCGGGTCCCTGGCCGGTTTCGCGCGCCCCTCCGCCCCCAGCCGGGCAGCCCCGAGGCCGTCTCCGCCTCCGTCCAGGCCAGCGCCCTGGTCCGCAAGGGGGTGGCGGGGGTCCGTCAGGCCAAGGAAATGGAACTGGGGCGGCTCCTGGCGGCCGAACCCCGGCTGGCCCTGTGGGAGGCGGAAACCCTGGCGGGACTGGACCTGGCCGACCCTTCGCTTGACAGGTTGCGGCACGAACTTCTAAACCTCGCCGCCTCCGGCTCCAGCCTTGAAAAAGCAGGGGTTCAAACCCATTTTGCACGTAAGGGAATGGCCGAACTTCTCGCGCGGTTCGCGGGTCCGGCGGCTGACGATGCCCATGCCAGTTTTCAGCGTGCCGCCTTCGATCTTCGCCAGTTGGTTGGGGGTGAATCCGGCCGGTCGGCGGATGCCCGCCGCCTGCTGGAACGGCGCAAGGCGCTTTCCCGCAAATCCCGTCCGCAGGACGGACGCGACAATATTTAGGATCGTTCAAGCGTGACCAAAGCGTCCCATCCCAGAAAACCGGCCCAGAGCGCCAGGAAAACCGTCGCCAAGAAGCCTGCCGCCAAGGCTGCGGCTTCGCGCGCGCTGCCGGCCAGGAAGTCCGCAAAGGCGACCTCCAAGAAATCCGCCGCCAAGGCGGTCAGGCCGGCACCCAAGACCGCGGCCAAGCCGTCCGTTGCCAAACCCAGGACCGCCGCCAAGGCGGCCAAGCCTGCCAAGGCGGCCTCCAAGCCGGTCAGGAAAGAAGTCCGGCTGAAGACGCAAGCCGCCACCGACGGCGCCAGGAAGACAGCCGCCGCCGAAACCCGGCTGGACACCAAGCAGACGGCCCGCCCGGAAGCGCGCAAGACCCCCGAAGTGAAAAAGCCTGCCGCCGCGCCGGTCCAGGCCGTGCCGATGGCGCCGGTCAAGCCCGGTATCAAGCCGCTGGCCAAGAAGCCCGGCGAAAGCGAGACGCCCGGCGATGCCGACAGCCCGCTGCTGGACATGTCGGATGTGGGCGTCCGCAAGATGATCGCCCGCGCCAAGCAGCGCGGCTATGTCACCTATGATGAGCTGAACAAGGTCCTTCCCTCGGAGAAAACCTCGTCCGAGCAGATCGAAGACACGATGGCGATGCTCAGCGAGATGGGCATCAACGTCATCGAAAGCGAGGAAGCCGAGGAAGGCGAAGAAGGCGGCGCGCTGGTGGAAGCCGGCAGCAAGGCGCTGGCCACCACCCAGAAAGCCGGCGAACAGTATGACCGCACCGACGATCCGGTGCGTATGTATCTGCGCGAGATGGGCAGCGTCGAACTCCTGTCGCGCGAGGGCGAGATCGCCATCGCCAAGCGCATCGAGGCAGGGCGCGAGCTGATGATCGGCGCCTTGTGCGAAAGCCCGCTGACCTTCGAGGCGCTGACGGTGTGGCGCGACGAACTGAACGAAGGCAAGGTCCTCCTGCGCGACATCATCGACCTGGAAGCCATGTACGGCGCCGGTCCGGAGGGGCAGGGCGGCGCCGTGAGCGAGGCCGCGGCGGGCGGTGCGCCCGTCGATGCCGACTCCAAGAAGGCCGAGGCGCCCAAGCCCCAGCCCAAACCTGAAGCGTCCAAGCCCGAAGCACCCAGGCCCGCCGCCAAGGCCGAGGGCGCGGATGGCGAGGAAGCCCCGCCCGGTGAAGGTGGCGCCGAGGGCGGCGACGATTTCGACGACGAAGGCAATCTGCCGCTGTCGGCGATGGAAGCCGCGCTCAAGCCCCAGGTGCTGGAGACGCTGGATAACATCGCCTCGCTCTACAAGAAGCTGGGCAAGTTGCAGGATGCCAGCGTCGAGGCCGCGCTGGGCGCCGATGAACTGTCGACCGGCCAGGAGCGCCGCTTCAAGAAGCTGCGTTCCGAGACGATGGACCTGGTCAAGTCGCTCAAGCTCAACAACAACCGCATCGAAGCGCTTGTCGACCAGATGTACGGCATCAACAAGCGCCTGGTGGGGCTGGAGGGCAAGCTGCTTCGTCTGGCCGAAAGCCATGGTGTGGACCGGTCCGAATTCCTCAAGCAGCATTTCGGCAACGAGCTCGATCCCAACTGGGCCCGCCGTGTCGGCCGCCTGAGCGGCATCGGCTGGCACGATTTCGTCACCGAGGAGCGCGACAAGGTCAAGGCGCTGCGCGACGAGATCCAGCAACTGGCGACGGAAACCCGCCAGTCGGTCAGCGAATTCCGCCGCAACGTCCAGACGGTGCAAAAGGGCGAGCGCGAGTCCTCGGTCGCCAAGAAGGAGATGATCGAGGCGAATCTGCGCCTGGTGATCTCTATCGCCAAGAAATACACCAATCGCGGGCTGCAGTTCCTGGACCTGATCCAGGAAGGCAATATCGGCCTGATGAAGGCGGTCGACAAATTCGAATACCGCCGCGGCTACAAGTTCAGCACCTATGCGACCTGGTGGATTCGCCAGGCCATCACCCGCTCGATCGCCGACCAGGCCCGCACCATCCGCATCCCGGTCCACATGATCGAGACCATCAACAAGCTGGTGCGCACGTCGCGCCAGATGCTGCACGAGATCGGTCGCGAGCCGACGCCGGAGGAACTGGCCGAACGCCTGGCCATGCCGCTGGAAAAGGTGCGCAAGGTCCTGAAGATCGCCAAGGAGCCGATCAGCCTTGAAACCCCCATCGGCGACGAGGAAGACAGCCATCTGGGCGATTTCATCCAGGACCCAAATGTGGTGCTGCCGATCGACGCGGCCATCCAGGCCAATCTGCGCGAGACCACCACCCGCGTCCTGGCGACGCTGACCCCGCGCGAGGAACGCGTGCTGCGCATGCGCTTCGGCATCGGCATGAACACCGACCACACGCTGGAGGAAGTGGGCCAGCAGTTCAGCGTCACACGCGAGCGTATCCGCCAGATCGAGGCCAAGGCGCTCCGTAAACTCAAGCACCCCTCGCGGTCGCGCAAACTGCGGTCATTCCTGGACAACTGAGATGCAGCTCACGCTTCTGAAGGGCAAGATCCACCGCGCCACCGTGACCCAGTGCGACCTTCACTATGAAGGCTCGATCTCGGTCGATTCGGTGCTGCTGGAACGCGCAGGGATCCTGCCCTACGAACAGGTGGACGTGCTGGACATCAACAACGGCCAACGCTTCACCACCTACACCATTCCGGCGCCCGCCGGATCGGGCACGATCGGCGTCAATGGCGCCGCCGCCCGCCTGGCCCAGAAGGGCGATCTTGTCATCATTGTCGCATACGCCCGGATGGACGAGGCGGAGGCCAAAAGCTTCACGCCCCGCGTGCTGCTGGTGGACGGACAGAACCGCCCCCTGCCGCCGTCCCTGCGTGTCATGGAAACCTGAGAGAACAACTGACTTATGGCCGGCTTCAAGGAAACCAAGTTCGACGACCGTCTCGCCACCCAGCAGAAGGCGCGCGCCGCCATGCTGGAAAAGGCCCGCCTGAGGGCGGAAGAGGCTAAGAAAAAGCTTGAGGAGACCGCCGGGGAGCGCAAGGCGCTGGCCGCCGCCCGCGAGGAGCGGGCCCGCCAGAAGGCCGAGGAAAAACGCGCTGCCGCCGAGGCAATCGAACGCGCCAAGCGCGAGGCCGAGGAAGCCGCCAGGCACGCCGAGGAAGAGGCCAAGGCCGAAGCCGAGCGCAAGAAGGAAGAAGAGCTGCAAAAGATGATGCAGCTCCTGGCCGAACAGAAAGCGGCGCGCGACGCCCGCTATGCCGCCCGCAAGGAGCGGCAGAAAAAGGGCCGGCGCTAAAGCAAATTACGGTCAGGCGTACTCACGCTGTCCGAACGATTCCCTCACCCCGAGCTTGTCGAGGGATGAGCGGGAATCGAGTCGATCAGAACACATTCTGCTCCCAGAGCATGATCCATCTTCCTTGAATCTGGATCATGCTCCAGCTTGTTGTTTGGTCGCGCAATTTCCCGGTCTCGCGGTATCCGCTCGCCCCGATCGCGCTCTAGTTTTCCCTTACCTTGGTGGCCACCGCCCCCATGCTGGCGCCTTTCCCGGTCACCGCCCTGCTTTCACCACGCCCGCATGCGCGGTCGCGTTCGCGCGAAAGCCCCACGGATTCGTGGAGCGCCACGACCTGGCCGGCGCGCGGGTCGTGCGGCCACGTCTGCGGCGTTCCTTGCGCGTCCGCCGGATGCGTCCTGCTTTTCACGGTGCGCTCGGCATGGAGCAGGCAGATGCTCCGGCGCAGCAGGTTGATCGCCTCCTCACGCGCCCGCCCGATCATGCCATCCACTCCGTCCCGGTCGTCGCTGGCATAAACCGTCACCGCCATCTGCTGCAGCGGATCGCGGTCCTGGACGTGGAAGGTCGCCAGCGTCCCGCCTCCCGCCTGTTCCAGCTTGACCAGGTGAAGCGCAAAGCCCGGCACATCTGCCGGATGCTGGATACCCTCGGACTGCATGCCCAGACTTTCTGCAACCGGGACCGGCCGCGCCGCCGCTGGTGGGCGTCACGATCGTGAGCCGGCATGGATATGACAGGTGCCTTGCAAAGCAAAAGCGGGAAGCAGGCTTCTGCCTCGCTGTGGGAAGAAACGTCGCCAAACTGGTTGCGTTCCTCGCATCTGCGATCTTGAATGCATGCCATGAACAGCCCACGCCCATGCGGCACGCTTTTGTGCGGGTTCCCGCCGGCCCAAAAATATCCGTTCACATCAATGCCCTGATCTGTTTAGGCTCCGGCGTTGCGCGGGATCGAACCTTGTTCTCCTGGCGCTTGCCGTCGCGCGGAAGTTCCCGCTTCCCCCGGCCGAATTGGTATCTGGAACCCGCTCCTTCGACGCGGGCGGGGTGGTGTCGAACGGGACAACGAAAAGGACGTGAAATGGCTTTTGCCGAAGAAAAAGTGTTCAAGTATCCGGCGGAGGAAGAATGTCTGGTGCGACGGCTGGGCTCCGGCGTCATTGCCGCCTGGCCCAAGCTTCCGCGAGAGGTCCAGGAGTTGATCTTCGAGGAAGCCAAGGTCGCCTGGGACCGCGAGTTCCACGTCTCCAAGCTCACCGACAAGATGGCCGCGATCATCCGGCGCCGCCACGCCTAAAGCAGCTTGTGACCGGATTGAACCGCTGCGTTGCGCTGCGGGTTCCACTCTGTTCGGGTCGGCGTTAGGCTTGTGCCGGCGAAGAGGTGGCGTCGATGACCGACAAATACACAAGGGAAGAACTGCTCGGGAAGTTGAACCAGCCGGGCTGGCGCGCCGTCGATGACGACCGTGCGTCCGAAGGGACGTTGCGTGAGGTGGCCGAAGCGGCCCATGCCCGCCGCGCCGAAGGGCACAATCCCGGCCGACTGGAAGAAATCGAAACCCGCATCGAGGTTGGGCTGATCCAGCTCGAGGAACTCTGGCACCATCTGGGCCTGCCGGTCTGATATCCGGTGCGGTAATGCCGATTGCCTAGGGCGCGATCCGGGCGAGCGGATACCGCGAGAGCGGGAAATTGCGCGACCAAACAACAAGCTAGAGCATGATCCAGATTCGAGGAAGATGGATCATGCTCTGACCGGAAGGCCCATCAGCCGGTGCGCGTTGGTCCAGGTCAGCTTGCGGAAAATGTCGGGCGTGGTCGATGCCGCCAGCAGCTTCAGCGTCTCGCGCGCCACGCATTTGCCGCGGATGCGCGCCGCCACCCGCGGGCTGTTCTGGGCGGCCCCGCCGCCGCGCCCGTCTTCGCAATTGCAGTCGCTGCCGAAATGCAGCTTGTCCTGATGGCGCTTCAGGAAATCCACGGTGAATGCCGGGTCGCGCGACAGCGCATTGTTGCCCGAGTTTGAGGCCAGGTCTCCCTCCACATTCGCAAAGTCCGACAGCAGCCTGTCGCTGATTCCGCCGCGCACGACGGGACCGCTGGGATAGGGGTCCTTCTCGTCATAATCGGCGCTGATATTGGCCCAGAAGGCATCGGCATGCAGGATGAATTTCGTCCGGTGGTATTGGCGGATCACCGGCGCCATGCGCTTGATGCCTTCATTATATTTGCCCTCGGCCGCCGCCTGGGTGACTTCCTGGAAGTGAATCAGCACCGGCACGTTCAGCTCGGCGCACAAATCATAGATGCGGCGCATTTCCGGTCCGTCGGCCGCGACATGATATTTCAGTTCGCCGATGCCGCGCGCCCCGGCCTTCACCGCCGCCGTCAGCACCTCCGCCGCATCCGGTTTGGTGACGTCATAGCCGACCATGGTGCAGGGAAACATGCCGGGATTGGCGGTCCGCAAGGCGCGTACTTCGGCTTCCTGGCCGCTGCGAGTCAGAAGGCAGGCCGCGGTGACGCCCGCCCCCTTTTGATGGGCGACGTTCAGCGCCGGATCGCGGCGCATGTGGAAATGCATGTCGATGACCGGCGCGCTCCAGCGCGGCACATCCGCGCCGCCGCCCTGTGCGAACGCAGGCGCCGCCGCCATTACCCCCATGCCAGCCAGTAGCGAACGCCGATCCATGTTCTTCTCCCCCGATCTTGATTCAGCTTAACCGCTTCAAAGGCCCGGCGAACAGCCGCTGTTTGTCGCCACTTGTCGCGGCTGTTTGGTCCCGGCCTGCCTGATCGCGATCTCCTCAGCCGATGCGATAGTTGAAGCTGACGGAGATGCGCGGACTGTTGGCCCGGCTCGTCTCCACCCCATGGCGCAGCCAGCTTTCCCAGAGAAGCAGAAGGCCGGGCCGTGGCCTGACATCGACAAAGGACCGGTTTTCCGGCCTGGCATTCCTGCGGCGCTGCGGAGCGGCCATCATCATGGGCAAGCGCGGATCCTCGAAGCGAATCACGCCCGAACCGGGCGGCACCGTCACATAATAGGTGCCGCTGATCGCCGAATGGGGGTGGATGTGCGGCACATGAACCGCGCCCCGATTCATCACATTGATCCACAACGAATCCAGCTCGCAAGGGCGGCCGCCCATGTCGAATTGCAGCTCCCGCGCGAAGGCGGCCGCATGGCGCGCGATCTTCTTTTCGAGTTCATCGAAAAGGGACGCCCGGCGCGGCAGGTCGTTCAGCGAGGCATAGGATGTATAGCCGCCATAGCCATGGTCGCGCGACCAGCGGCGGCCGGCCGTGTCTTCCCGGGCGATGCCCAGGCAGGTTTCCGCCAAGCCCGCCGGCACCGCAAGCCTTGCCCGGTAAAGCCGGGTCACAAACAGGATGTTCGACATGGCAGGACGGCGTTAATGTCTCCTTCAGCAATAGGCGGCCAAACAGGCATGCTGTCAAACGGGGCACCCCATGCGCGTTCTATTTTCCGCCGCTCTTGCCGCGATGACGCTCGGCTTGTCCGGCTGCGCGGTCTATGACGTGGCTTCCACCACGGCGGGCGCGGCCACCACGGTCGCCGGCACCGCCGTGGACGTGACCGGCGATGTGGTGAGCGGCGCGGCCGGCGCCGTCACCGGCTCGGGCGACGAGCCCCATCGCTAGAAGCGGTTTTTCCGCTCCCTTATCTCATGGAAAGCGGCCACCGTGTCGGCGCTCTCCATGCCCAGGCTTTTGCGGATCTCCGGAGAATCGGGCCGCAGGAACGGGTTCGTCGCCTTCTCTTCCGCCATCGTCACCGGCACCGTCGGCTTGCCCGCCGCGCGCAGCGCCGTGACCTCATCCATGCGTTTTTGCAGCGCCCTGTTGCCCGGCTCCAGCGTCAGGGCGAAGCGCCCGTTGCTCTGGGTATATTCATGGCCGCAGTAGACCCGTGTGTCGTCCGGCAGGGTCATCAGCTTGGACAGGCTGTTCCACATCATCGCCGCGTCGCCCTCGAACAGCCGCCCGCACCCCATGGAAAACAGCGTGTCGCCGGTAAAGGCATTGCCGTCGATCACAAAGGTGATCGCCCCGCGCGTATGGGCCGGCACTTCCAGCACCCGCACCTTGCGGCCGTCGAATTCCCAGCCCGTCTCCTCGGTCACACCGAGATCGATGCCGGGAATGCGCGCCGCATCCTTGCCCGGCCCCACCACCGTCGCGCCGGTTTCCCGCTTCAGTTCCAGGTTGCCGCCACAGTGGTCGGGATGGTGATGGGTGTTGAGGATATGGCTCAGCGCCCAGCCATTGCGGGCCAGCGCCGCGCGCACGGGTTCGGCTTCCGACGGGTCGACCACGGCGCAGACCCCCCCCGATTTCACCAGATAGGCGTAATTGTCGGACAGGCAAGGCACGATTTCGATCCGGGGCTCGATCTGGGCGGGCATGGGCACTCCTTTGCGCGAAGACTAGCAGACGGGCCCCGTTGAACAACGTCCAAAAGCGGGATTAAGTCGTTGCCATGCCGCATGATGTTCGCGACCTGGCCGCCTTCTATCAAGCGCCGCTCGGACAGCTCGCAAGACGGGTGATCCTGCGCCGGCTGCGCGCGCTGTGGCCGGACCTGGGCGGCAAGCGCCTGCTCGGCTACGGCTACGCGGTGCCCTATCTGCGCGGCCTGGCCGATGCCGAGCGCGCCATCGCCGCCATGCCGGCGGCAATGGGCGTGATACCCTGGCCCCAGGAACGCAACGCCGCCCTTCTGTGCGAAGAGGACGCGCTTCCCTTCCCCGATGTTTTTTTCGATCGCATCCTGGTGGTGCACGGTCTGGAAGGCGCCGAACAATTGCGGCCGCTGCTGCGCCAGCTTTGGCGGGTGCTGGCCCCGGAAGGCCGCCTGATGATCGTGGCGCCCAACCGCGCCAGCCTGTGGGCCCAGGTGGACATTTCGCCCTTCGGCCGCGGCCGGCCCTTTTCGCGCCGCGAGCTGGATGGGCTGCTGCGCGACGTGCTGTTCGAGCCGGGGCGCTGGGAATGCGCGCTCTATGCGCCGCCGGTGAAAAGCCGCGCTCTCCTGGGCAGGGGCGCGGGCTGGGAGCGGATCGGCGCGCGTCTGTTGCCGCGCATCGGCGGCGTGCATCTGGTGGAGGCGACCAAGTCGCTCTATGCCGCCGCCCGCCCCGCCATTCCGCAAGGGGCCAACAGGGCGCTGGCCGGCGACGGCTTCAGGCCTTCTTGAGCAGGAAGACGCCGCCCTGGGCGAAAAGATTGGGGCCCAGAAGACCGTGGGTCAGCCGGCGCGGGTCCATCGGCGCCGTCAGTCCGCTTTCCTCCAGCGCATGAGCCTCCACGATCGCCGCGCCGCAAGCCTCGGTCAGGTCGACGAAATCGGCCAGGGTACAAAGATGGATGTTCGGCGTCTCATACCAGCTATGGTCCAGCGAGCGGGTGCGCGGCATGCGCCCGCCCGCCAGCAGGGCGGCGCGCACTTTCCAATAGCCGAAATTGGGCAGCGACACGGCGGTGCGCCGCCCGATGCGCAGCAGATGCTTCAGCACCGTCATCGGCTGCTCGGTGGCCTGGATGGTCTGGGACAGGATCACCGCGTCGAATGCCCTGGCGGGATAGTCGGCCAGATCGGTATCGGCGTCGCCCTGCACCACCGCAAGGCCGCGGGCCACGCAGGCATTCACATTGGCCTGGGAAATCTCGACGCCGCGGCCGTCCACATTCTTGGTGGCGACCAGGTGTTCCAGCAGCGCGCCATCGCCGCAGCCGACATCGAGCACGCGCGCGCCTGGCCGGATCATGGCGGCGATGGCCGCCAGATCGGGCCTGAGGCCATCGGGCGGCCCGTTCTGCGGCAGCGTGTTCATGCGATGCCCATCGCGGCGTGGTTCAGGAAGCCGCGCACCGTGTCGAACATCTCCGGCTCGTGCAGCAGGAAGGCATCGTGGCCCTTGTCGGTCCTGATCTCGACGAAGCTCACCTTGGCGGCGACCGCGTTCAGGGCGTGGGCGATCTGCTTGTTCTCGCTGGGCGGGAACAGCCAGTCGCTGGAGAAGGAGACGATACAGAAGCCGACCGGGCTTTCGCGGAACGCATTGGCCAGCACTCCGCCATGCTCGGCCGCCAGGTCGAAATAGTCCATGGCGCGGGTGATGTAGAGATAGGAATTGGCGTCGAAGCGGTCGACAAAGGCCGCGCCCTGGTGGTGCAGATAGGATTCGATCTGAAAGTCCGGTGCGAACTGGAACGACAGCGCGGCGCGGTTCTGCAGGTTGCGGCCGAACTTGCGTTGCAGCGCCGCCTCCGAGACATAGGTGATGTGCGCAGCCATGCGCGCCACCGCCAGCCCCTTGGACGGAAAGCTGCCGGCCTCGGCGTATTTGCCGCCATGCCAGTCGGGATCGGCCATGATCGCCTGGCGGCCGACCTCGTGGAAGGCGATATTCTGCGCCGAATGGCGCGCCGCGCAGGCGATCGGCACCGCCACCCGCACATGATCTGGATATGAGGAAGCCCATTGCAGCACCTGCATGCCGCCCATCGATCCGCCCGCCACCGCCAGCAGCTTGTCGATCCCCAGATGGTCGATCAGCATCTTCTGCGCCCGCACCATGTCGTGGATGGTGATCAGCGGAAAATCCAGGCCATAGGGCCTGCCGGTCGCCGGATCGATATCCATCGGCCCGGTCGAGCCCATGCAGCCGCCCAGCACATTGGCGCAGATGATGAAGAAGCGGTCGGTGTCGATCGGCTTTCCCGGCCCAACCATCGATGTCCACCACCCAGGCTTGCCCGTCACCGGATTGTCCGAGGCGGCGAATTGATCGCCGGTCAGGGCATGGCAGACAAGAATGGCGTTGGAGCGCGCCGCGTTCAGCCTGCCATAGGTCATATAGGCGATGGTCACCGGCGACAGGCTGCGGCCGCAATCCAGCGCCAGCGGCCCTTCCAGAGTCACTGCCAGGCCGACATCGGCCGGACGGGTCGCCGGCCTTATGAAGCGGGGCGCATCTGTCATCGCCGCCAAAGCCAAAGAATGCGTGTGGTAGCTAAGGCGCGGCCCACCCCCTGTCAATCAGGCCCGGCGGCATGGCCGGGTTGCGGCGCCGCGCCCAAGCTGTTTCAGGATCGGCACAGAGGTTGGCCGGCTTTGCTTTTGCCGCCCCCAGCCACTATCAATAGCGCCCTTTTTGGAACCTCCAGCTCCGATCTGCAATGAGTCCCACGCCCAAGCCCGGAATCCTGGACGTTTCGCTGTATGTCGGCGGTCGGGCCGTGCTGCCCGGGGTCGCCAGGCCGGTCAAGCTGTCGTCCAACGAATCCCCCATCGGTCCCAGTCCCGCGGCGATGGAGGCGCTCAGCGCCGCCGCGCATGACCTGCAGCTTTACCCGGATGGCAGCACCCGCATCCTGCGCGAGGCGATTGGCGAAGTGCACGGCCTGGATCCCGACCGGATCGTGACGGGCGGCGAAGGCTCCGGCCCGATCCTGACAATGCTGGCCAACGCCTATCTGCGGCCCGGCGACGAGGCGGTGCTCAGCCGTCACGCCTTCCTGGTCTATGAGATCATCACCCGCGCCAACAGCGCGGTGCCGGTGATGGTGCCGGAGCGCGATACCAACAATGGCATCAAGATCGATGTCGACGCGATGCTGCGGGCGGTCACCCCCAGAACCCGCATCGTCTATGTCGCCAATCCCAACAATCCCACCGGCTCCTACCTGACGCGGGACGAGATGAATCGTCTGCATGCCGGCCTGCCCAAGGATGTGCTGCTGATCATCGACGCCGCCTATGCCGAATATGTCACCCAGCCCGACTACGAGCCGGGGGTGGAGCTGGTGAAAGCCAACGACAATGCCGTGATGACCCGCACCTTCTCCAAGATGTATGGGCTGGCGGGGTTGCGGCTGGGCTGGGTCTATGCGCCAGCCGCGGTCTGCGACGTGCTCAACCGCATCCGCGGGCCGTTCAACACCTCGACCCTTCAGCAGAAAGCCGGGGCGGCGGCGGTGCGCGACCAGACCCTTGTCGCCAGGGGCCGCGAACACAACAGCAAATGGCTCGCCTGGGTCACGGCGGAAATCCGCAAGACCGGCTTGCGGGTCGATGACAGCGTCGCCAATTTCGTGCTGATCCATTTTCCGGCCGGCGGCGACAAGACGGCTGCAAAGGCCGATGCCTTTCTCAGCGAGAAAGGCGTGATCCTGCGCGGGGTGGCAAGCTATGGCCTGCCCGATTGCCTGCGCATGACCATCGGCACGGAAGAGGAAAACCGCCTCGCCGTCTCGCTGATTCAAGACTTCATGGCGGCGTGACGATGGCGGGTTTCGACAAGATCGCCATCATCGGCCTGGGGCTGATCGGCTCCTCGATCGCCCATGCGGCGCGGCGCGGCGCCATGGCCGGCCGCATCATGGGCTTCGATGCCAGCGCCGATGTGCGCGCGCGCGCCGCCGCGCTGGGTTTCTGCGACCAGGTCACAGCGGACGCCGCCGATGCCGTCGCCAACGCCGAACTGGTGGTGCTGTGCGTGCCGGTTGGCGCCTGCGGCCCGGTGACGAAAGAAATCGCGCCGCATCTGTCGGCGGGCGCCATCCTGTCGGATGTCGGATCGGTCAAGGGCGCGGTGATCCGCGATGTCGCGCCCCATGTACCGGCGGATGTGCAGTTCATTCCCGCCCATCCCATCGCGGGCACGGAATTCTCCGGCCCCGAATCGGGCTTTGCCAGCCTGTTCGACAATCGCTGGGCCATCCTGACGCCGCTTCCCGGCGCCGATCCCGCCGCGGTGGCGAAGTTGAAGGCGTTCTGGCAGGGGCTGGGCGCGCATGTGGACGCGATGGACCCCTCTCACCACGACCTGGTGCTGGCGATCACCTCGCACCTGCCGCACCTGATCGCCTACAACATCGTGGGCACCGCCCACGACCTCGAGACGGTCACCGAGGGCGAGGTGATCAAATATTCCGCCGGCGGCTTTCGCGATTTCACCCGCATCGCCGCGTCCGATCCCACCATGTGGCGCGACGTGTTCCTGAACAACAGGGACGCGGTGATGGAAGTGCTGGGCCGCTTCAACGAGGACCTGGCGGTGCTGCAGCGGGCGATCCGCAACGGCGACGGCGACAAGCTGTTCGACTTCTTCACCCGCACCCGCGCCATCCGCCGGGCGATCATCGAGATCGGCCAGGAATCGGCCGCTCCCAATTTTGGCAGAGACGCAGCGAAATAGCGTGTCCCATCCGTCATCCCGGCCAAGCGATGCGTCGGCACCGCGGGGCCAAGACCATTGTGCCAGCATCACGATGGATCCCGGATAGCCGCCAAGCGGCTTGCGGCATGACAATTGTCTGGTAAAGGGTTTCAGAACAATCCCGACAGCGCCTGCGCCGCCAGGTCCGGGCGCGTGCCTTTGGTCAGGACCTGCCGGCCGCCACCGCCATGCCAGGCGCGCACCACGTCCGGCCAGAACGCCTTTCCTTCCAGAAGCGGCATCAACAAGGCCGAATCCGTCAGGGTGTAATAGGCTTCGGCCAGTGCGGCCTTTTCCCCGAAGCCGTTGAAGTCGTTGGTCCGCGCCATCACGTCCAGGTCCGTGCCGTCGGGATCGCGGCGCATGTGGAACTGCAACCGGCGCGCGGTGAAGCCTTTGCCGTCCGCATCCACGATGTCCAGGTCGGCGCGCGCAAGCCCGCGCGCATCGGTGGTGCTGCTGGCCCGCATGGTACCGGGCAGGAAATCGGCGCGGTGGGTCTTGCCGCCGTCCGCCACCCATTCCAGATGCTGCGGCCCCGCCGCCTCATAGACGGTCTTGCGCCGGCCATAGGTCAGGGTATGCAGCGCGAACTGGTCGCTCTTCCACAGAAAGGAACCGTGCGCGGCCGCACCGGCCACGGAGAAATTCCTGAAATCGGCATCGATGCGGAAGGGAAAACCCCCGACTTCGACGCTGGACCAGTCGACCGTGATGCCGGGCGCGGCACTGTGCCCCTTTATCGCCGCCAGCGTCCTCTCGAAGGCTTGCGCCGCATACCACCAGTGGATCACGGCGGCGGCGGCCAAAAGCATGAATGTCGTGATCGGCGCGTAAAGCCAGAAACGCGAGGAATAACGCAAGTCAGGTCATCCGCATTTGCAACGGCGCGGGACCATAGAGAATCAGCCGCATTTTGAATAGCCGCACGACAGGCAGGTATCGCATCCCTCCAGCTTCACGAAGCTGGCATTGCCGCAGCGCGGACAGAAGCGCGCAGGCGCGCCTTCGCCCGGCGGTCTGCCGGCGGCAAGGGCGACGTCCATCGGCACCGTTGCGGCGGCCCGCCGGTCCAGAAAGCCGATCGCGACCATGTGACGCTCGATCACTTCGCCGATGGCCGCCAGCAGTGACGGCACATAGCGGCCCTCCATCCACTGGCCGCCGCGCGGATCGAAGATGGCTTTCAGTTCATCCACCACGAAGGACACGTCGCCGCCGCGCCGGAACACCGCCGAGATCATGCGCGTCAGCGCCAGCGCCCAGGCATAGGCCTCCATGTTCTTGGAGTTGATGAATATCTCGAAAGGCCGCACCCGCCCGTCGCGCTCTATATCGTTGATGGTGATGTAGAAGGCGTGGTCGCTGTCGAGCCATTTGATCTTGTAGGTGCGCCCGCCAAGCGCCTGGGGCCGGTCCAGGGGCCTGGTCATATAGACCACGCCCCCCGTCCCGGACGGCGGCGGCAAGGCAAGCGGCAGTTCGGGTTCGCCGTCGCCGGCCGCTGCTTGCGGCACAGGCCCATCCGCCGGCTCCTCCAGCACTGCGCCCGTCACCGGGTTGGGGCGATAGGTGGTGCAGCCCTTGCAGCCCAAAGCATAGGCTTCCTCATAGACATGGGCGAAGTCCTCGAAGGAGATCGACGCGGGTACGTTGATGGTCTTGGATATGGCGCTGTCGATGAAAGGCTGCGCGGCCGCCTGCACCGCCAGATGGTCCGACGGGGTCAGCGTCTGGGCGCTGACGAAATAGTCGGGCAGGGCGGCATCGTCTCCGAACATGGCGTGGAACGCGCGCACGGCATGGTCGCGCACCGTCTGTTCCGCGCGGCTGCCGTCGGGCTGCAGGATGTTGCGCTTGTAGCTGTAGGCAAACACCGGCTCGATGCCGCTGGAGACATTGCCCGCCAGCAGCGAAATCGTGCCGGTGGGCGCGATCGAGGTCAAAAGCGCATTGCGGATGCCATGCGCGGCGATGCCGTCGCGGATGTCCTGGGGCAGCGCGGCGATGTGCGGCCGTTTCAGGAATTCTTCCGCGTCGAACAGCGGGAAGGCGCCCTTTTCCTTGGCCAGCGCCACGCTGGCGCGATAGGCGGCATGGCTGACGGTTTCCAGCCATCGGCAGATCAGGCGCAGGCTTTCGGGCGCGCCATAGCGAACCTTGCAGAAGATCAGCGCGTCGGCCAGGCCCGTCACGCCCAGCCCGATGCGACGCTTGGCGATGGCTTCCTGCCGCTGTGCCTGAAGCGGGAAGCGCGACACGTCGATGGCGTTGTCCAGCATCCGCACGGCGGTGGCGGTCAGCTTTTCCAGCGCCGCCAGGTCCAGATGGGCATCGTCGGCGAAGGGTTCGCGCACCATCCGGGCCAGGTTGATCGAACCCAGAAGACAGGCGCCATAGGGCGGCAGGGGCTGTTCGCCACAGGGATTGGTGGCGGCGATGGTCTCGCAATAGGCCAGGTTGTTCTGGCGGTTGATGCGGTCGATGAAGATCACGCCCGGCTCGGCATGGTCGTATGTCGCGCGCATGATGCGCTCCCACAACGCGCGCGCCCG
The DNA here is from genome assembly GCA_040255825.1 of Hyphomicrobiales bacterium. GTDB lineage: Bacteria > Pseudomonadota > Alphaproteobacteria > Micropepsales > Micropepsaceae > Rhizomicrobium. The sequence continues at coordinate 479,662 of JBDZVS010000002.1, forward strand.
CACGGTTCGCCACACCTGGCCGGCGAATGTCAGGTCCCAGTTCGCGTCCGCCTTCACCGCCGCCATGAAGGCGTCCGACGCCAGCACCGACAGGTTGAAATTGGTCAGCCGGCCCGGCGTGCGCTTGGCATCGATGAAATCCTCGATGTCGGGATGATCGACGCTGAGGGTCGCCATCATCGCGCCGCGGCGCGCGCCGGCGCTCATGATGGTGCGGCACATCGCGTCCCATACCTCCATGAACGAGACGGGCCCGGAGGCGTCCGCCCCCACGCCTTTGACCGGCGCGCCTTTGGGGCGCAGGGTGGAGAAGTCATAGCCGATGCCGCCGCCTTGTTGCAGCGTCAGCGCCGCCTCGCGCAGCGCGCCGAAGATGCCGTCCATCGAATCTTCGATGGTGCCCATCACGAAACAGTTGAACAGCGTGACGTCGCGGCCGGTGCCGGCGCCGGCCAGGATGCGGCCCGCCGGAAGGAAGCGGTGTCCCGCCAGCGCCGCGGCGAAGTCATGGGCGTGCGCGGCCCTGTCGGCGGGCTCGGCGGCGGCAAGGGCCAGCGCCACCCGCGCCCATGTCTCTTCCAGGGACCGGTCGACCGGCGTGCCGTCCGGCGCCTTCAGCCGGTATTTCATGTCCCAGATCTGATGGGAGATGTCGCTCATGGACGTCGCTGCCAACTCCCGCCGGGGTCCGCCTGATGGATCGATACTATGGTCTGACGCCTAATATGGGCTTTCCGGCCGCAACTTCCAGAGCCGGCCGTCCCGGCCGGTCTGCCAACTATCTGTTTTTGCCCAATCTTTTTTCCATCAGGGCTTTCTGCCGCTCCACCTCCAGCCGGTAGAGATGCCACAGCATCAGCGGCCCCCGCTTCCAGCGGGCCGCCCGGATCATCCCGAAGATGCGCTTGAGGCTTGCCCGCGTGGCCTCGATGTCGTGGGCGGCCGCCTTGGCGTCCAGATGGTGGTTGAGGAGCGTGCCGGGCGAATTGGAGCGGATCTCCACCGGCACGCCCTTGCCGATCTCGCGCACGACATATTCGGCGAAGCCGGGCCGGGTCATCGCCGCCTCTTCGCCGGTGACGGCGATCGACAGGCCATAGGGCGCGTCGCGATATTCCTTGGACACCTCGGCGGCGACGCGCTTGACGATCAGCACGCCGGCAAGGTCCGGCCGCCAGTCGTCCCCCAGATCCTCGAACAGCCGCCAGCCGCACAGGAAGTGCTGGCAGACCGGCGGACGCGTTGCATAGATGCCGCAGCCCGTGCCGGTGTGGTGGCGGCACAGCACCCCCGCCTTCTTTTTCAGCTCGGGCACGTCGATCTTCAGCATCTCGCAGCACGCCCGGCACGCTCCGCATTCGCGCTTGGCCAGTGGCGTGGGTCTGGTCTGCCGGGGTTTCATGGCGCACCCGCGATCAGCGCGGCGGTCGCCGTCTCGATGCGCGTCTCCAGCAACTCCATGAATGCACGGCGTCTCAGCCCCGGCGGGATCGGCTCCAGGAAAGCCAGGGTGATGGTCCCGGCCTTCTTGCGGAAGCCTTGCCAGTACAGGCCCGAATCCAGCGCCACCGGCACACAGGGCACGTCCAGCATGGCGTAAAGACCGGCCACGCCTGGCTTGTAATCGGGCGCAGCGCCGGGCCGTTTGCGTGTTCCTTCCGGGAAGATCAGCACGGGGCGGCCTTGCGCCAGGACCTTGCGGGCCGCCGCCGTCATGGCGCGCAGGGCGCTGGCGCCGGCGTTGCGTTCGATCGGGATGGCCGCCGCCTTGCCCAGATACCAGCCGTAGAAAGGAATGCGCAGCAATTCGCGCTTGAGCACGATGCCCGGATCGCCCAGCGCGATGTGCAGCGCCAGCGTGTCCCACATGCTCATATGCTTGGCGGCGACCAGAACCGGCTGGCTGGGCACCGGGCCGGTGATGCGCCAGCCCAGCCCGGCAATCGCCTCGAGGCCCCAGAGGGTGGCCCGGCACCACAGGCGGCCAAGCCGCGCCGCCCCACGGCGCGGCAGCGCCAGCAGCGGCAGGCACAGGAGGCCCAGCACGAAGGTCAGGCCCACGAACCAGACCATGAACAGCAGGGAACGCAACGCCTGCATCAGGCCTGCTGCGCCAGCTTGGTGGTGACCAGGCTGGCCAGGAATTTGAGATATTCGCGGTTCAGCAGCGCCACCGTGCGGCCGTGCCGCCACCAGCCGGACAGGTCGATGCCGCCCTGCTCCACCGGCCATGGCGTGATCCTGATGTCGGGCAGCATGGCCCCGAATTCCTCCATCGCGCGCGGCATGTGATAGCGGCTGGTGACCAGGATGAGGCTCTTGAAGTGATGCTGGTGCATCCACTCGGCGGTTTCTTCGGCATTGCCGTGGGTGTCCTGGGCGCCATAGCCGATATCGGCACAGCAGGCAAAGCGCGGCCCCCCGCCGGAAATATGGCCCAGCACATCCTTGGTCGTCTCCATCGAGGCGCCGCTGATCAGAAGCCGCTTGCCCACGCCGCGTTCCAGAAGCGCCACCGCCGTGTCCAGCCTGTCGTCGCCGCCGGTCAACGCCACGATGGCGTCGGCGGGCGGCGGCGCCTTGGCCCGCGCCGGGAGGGCGCTGACGAAAAGGAGGAAGCCGACCGCATAGGCCAGGAAGATCGCCAGCAGGGCGGCCAGGAACACGCGCACGTCACACTCACTCCACTGTCGCCGCGAAGATAGCAGCGCGCAGGTTTCAGTAGATAGCCCTGACCACCGACAGGACCGAAAGGCGCGCCGTCGCCCAGGCGATCAGCGCGGTGGCGGCCGGAACCAGCAGCAGCCATGGTAGCTCCGCCAGTTTCAGCGACAAGGGCGGCAGGAACGGCACCGCTTCGACGCCGAAACTCTCCAGGCCGCCCGCGCCGATGAAGACCAGCGCCGCCAGCGCCGTGCCCACCGCCGCCGCCGCGAGCGCCGAGGTGAAGTAATGCCACTCCATCGCGCGCGCGATGAAGCCGGGCAGCGCGCCCATCTGGTGCAACAGCGCCACCATCTCGTGATGGGCTTCCAGTCCGGCGCGGGTGGCGAAGGAAACCGTGGCGGCGGTGGCGCCCGCGATCAGAAGCAGGATGGCATAGGCCGACCAGCGCACCGTGTCGGTCAGATTCTCAAGCCGCGCGATCCAGCGGCGATGGTCGTCCACGCTGGCATGGGGCGCCGCCTGTTTCAGGGTTGCGGACAGGCGGTTGAAATCCACCTGTTCGCCGGGGGTCAGCGTCGCGTCGATCAGCCTGGGCAGGGGAATGCCCGCCACCGCCCCGTCCTTGCCGATCCACGGCTCCAGCAGCTTGTTGATCTGCGCGTCCGACAGCGGCGCGGCGTGAGCGATGCCGGGCGTGGCCCTCAGCACCGCCAGCGCGGCGCGGGTTTCCGCGTCCAGAGCGGCGCCGGGATCGCCTTCCTCCGGCGGCAGGATCTGGACGGTGATGCGGCCGGCCAGACCGCTTTGCCAGCCCTCGGAGGCGCGGGTCGCCAGCAGCGACGCCCCCAGCGCCAGCGCCGCCAGGAACGCCATCACCGCGATCACGAAATCCAGCGGCGCCGCCCCCTTGTCCTTGGGCAGGATCGGCTCGCGCGGCTGCAGATAGGCTGGACGTTCGCTCATGCTACCGGCCGCAATTCCATCAGGCGTCCCTCGACAAGCCGCATCTCGCGCCCGCGGGTGGCCTCGACCAGGTGGCGGTCATGGGTGGCGATCAGGACGGTAGTGCCCAGACGGTTCAATTCGGCGATCAGCCGGATCAGCCGGGCGCCCATTTCCGGGTCGACATTGCCGGTGGGCTCGTCCGCGATCAGAAGGTCGGGGCGGGCCACCACGGCGCGGGCGATGGCGACGCGCTGCTGCTCGCCCCCCGAAAGCGTCGGCGGGCGGGCATGCATGCGCTCGCCCAGCCCCACCCAGGACAGAAGCTCACTGACGTCGCGGTGGAATTCGGCCATCCGCCGCCCGGCAAGGCGCAGCGGCAGGGCGACATTGTCGAAGGCCGAGAGGTGGTTCAGCAGGCGGAAGTCCTGGAACACCACGCCGATCCGGCGGCGAAGGCCGGGAAACTGGCTGCGCCGCGCGGTTGCCAGGTCGGTCCCGAACAGGGTGATCAGGCCGCGGCTGGGGGGCTCGGCGATGCAGACGAGCTTGAGCAAGGTGGTCTTGCCGGCCCCCGAAAGGCCCGTCAGGAAGGTGAAGGAGCCGGGTTCCAGGTTGAAGCTGACGTCGCGCAGCACCTCAGGCCCCGAGCCATAGCGCATGCCGACATTTTCGAAGCGGACCATGGCCCGACCATAAAGCATTTTGCCGGAAAATGGGGCCGCTCAAGCATCTTAGTGCAATGTTGACGGTCTGGGTGCCATGCTTGCTCCGGGGGCCTGAGCCCCCTATTTTCGCGGCAATCCTCCACCGGCCCGGCATGATCCTGACCTGTCCTTCCTGCGCCACCCGCTATTCCGTCGATGGCGCCAAGTTTCCGGCCGGCGGACGCACCGTACGCTGTTCGAATTGCGGCCAGAGCTGGCAGCAGATGGGCGAGGTGCCCCAAAGCGCATCGTCAGAATCGGTGCCGCCAGTATCGGCGCGACCGCAATCCACGCGGCCGGAATCCGCTGGCCAGGAACCCAGCGGACAGGAATCCACGCCGCCGCCGGCCTCGTCCGAAGCGCAGGGCCCGGCGCCATCCGGGCCGTCGCCCGAAGCTGCCGCCGCTCCTTTCGCCCGGGGCGGGGCGGCGCCTCCGCCATCCGCGCGCAGGGCCGTTCCTCCGGGCCTGGCGGTGGCGGCCGGCTGGGTGGCGCTGATCGTGGTGGTACTGTTGATCGTGGTGTCGGCGGTGCGCTATCGCCAGGACATCGCAACCGTCTGGCCCCAGTCGGCCGGCGTCTATTCCAGTCTGGGCCTGCCGGTCAGCGCCGGCGGCATCGACTTCCGCCAGGTCAGCTACAAGCGCAACAGCCAGAACGGCCAGGTGGTGCTGTCGGTCAGCGGCCGGATCGTCAATACCGCCCGGCGCGAACTGCCGGTGCCGCAGACGGTCTGTGTCACGCTCAGCGACGCGGACAATCGCGAGCTCTATCACTGGACCTTCAAGTCCGGCGCCGCCACCTTGAAACCTGGGCAATCCGTGCCCTTCGTCACCCAGCTTTCCAGCCCGCCGGCGCTGGCGCGGCACCTGGAGGTCCGCTTCCTCAAGGATGCGCAGTGAGCGCTCCTGCGGTTCTCCATTCCGCCGACGACATCGCGATCCGCCTGAAGGCGCTTGCCCGGACGCTGGCGGCGCTGCCGGTCACGCCCCAGGTTGCCGTGCCCATCCTGGTGGGAGCCTTCGTCTTCGCCGCGGACCTGATGCGCGCGCTGGCCGAGCAGGGCGTGCATCTGGAGACCGAGATGATCTGGATCCGCTCTTATGGCGATGGGCGCGCCGCGAGCGCCTTGTCGGTCCTGGCGACGCCGGGTGCGCGGGTGAAGGGCAAGCATGTGCTGGTGATCGACGGTGTGCTCGACAAGGGCCGCACCATGATGCGCGCCACGGATTTGGCGCTGGAGGCCGGCGCGGCCTCGGTGACCAGGGTCGTGGCGGTGGACAAGCGCAACGCCGACGCGCTGACCCGGGCCGATTATACGCTCTACACGGGCGTGAAGGACTTCGTTGTCGGCTATGGCATGGACGATGCCGGCCGCTACCGCGCGCTGCCCTATATCGGGCGGGTCGCGAGCTAAAGCGAACTCCGCTTGCCTCCCCCTTCGGCGCGAAGCGCCAGGAAGGGGGAGATGGCGCAGCGATGGGTCTGCCGCGGGCAGACCGAGCTGCGACAGAGGGGGTTCAACTCAAAAAGCTTTAAGCAACCTGTCCAGATAATCCCGCTCCTGCTGCGGCCGGTTCATCTGCGCGGCGCGGCGGCGCAACTCCTGCAGGATTTCTCTCGCGCGCGCGATCTCGTCGGGCCCGGGAATCTTCACGCCCGAATCGCCCAGCGGCGAGTTGCCCCGGCCGAGCGGATCGCGCCCACCCGCCTGCTGGCCGTCCTGGGCTTCCTGCGCGGCCTGGGCCAGTTGCTGGGCCCCCTGGCGCAAAGCCTCAAGCGCCTGGTTCTGCGCGTTGCCGGCATTGGCCATGTCGCCTTGCGCCAGGCTCTTCTGGGCCTCGGACATGGCGCGGCCTGCCTCGCCCAGCTTGCCGGCGGCCTTGGGATCCATGCCTTTCATGGCGTCCTGCAGTTCTTTCTGAAGGTTGCCCTGCTGCTGCGCCAGGCCTTGCGCGCCGCCATCCTTGGGATCGCCCTGGCCCTGGCGCTGGCGGAAGGTCTTGTCCAGCAGCGCGCGCTGCTTGCCCATCAGGGCGCCGAATTTCTGCATCTGCTGGTTCAGCGCCTTGTTTTGCGCGCTCTGCCCGCTGCCGCCCTGCGACATGTGCAGATTCTCCAGCATGGATTGCAGCATGGCCAGAAGCTGGGCCGCCTGCTTGCGGTCGCCGGCCTGCGAAAGCTGCTGGATCATTTTCATCAGGGTCTGGATGTCGTCCTCGCCCAGCGTCTTGGCGCCGGGGGGAATCGGCTGCTGGTTCAGCGCGCCGGGATTGGCCTGCATCGCCTGCAGATAGCGCTGCATCGCCTCGTTGTAGCGCTTGAGCAGTTCATCGACCACGTCCTGCGGCGCGCCCGAAGCCAGCGCCGCGGCCAACATGCGCTGAAGCTTGCGCAGTTCCTCGGCGGCCGACAGCAGCCCGCCGCGCTCCAGCTTCAGCGCGGTCTGCCACAGAAGGTCTTCCACCTTGGCGTAATCGGCCTGCTGGCGCGCGTTCTGCACCCCGAAGAAGGCGTTGCGGATGGCCAGGAAGATGTCGTTGCGATTGTCATAGAAGCGTTCCGGCCCGATGCTCAGCGCATCCAGCGTCATGCCCACGATGCGCTTTCCCGCGGCGTCCGAGGTCGCCAGGTGCTGGCGCTGCTCCACCAGCGCGCGCGCCAGGGGGTCGGTGAAAACCCGCGCCGGCAGCTTGAAGGTCACCGGCGCCGACAGGCCGGTCTGGCCGGTGGCGTCGCGCGCCTCGAGCCGGGCATCGACCATCAGGCCCGCATAAGGGTGGCCGGTCAGGTCGACATAGGAATCCAGCGCGACCTGCTTGGCCGACACCTGCGGCAGCGGCAGGTCCACGACCAGCGGTTTGCCCGGCTTGCCGTGCGGCTTCAGGATCGCGCGCACCCGCGTCACCCCGTAATCGTCGCTGCCCTTGAAGGCGAAGTCGGTGGCAAGCTGGGCGGTGGCCTTGGGCTTGCCGGTGAAGGCGATGACGGGCCTGGCGTCAGGGGCGGCGCGGATATCCCATTTGCCGATGGCATGGCCGCCCACCCGCACGCGCACCCGCGCGTCGTGGGCGATCACGAAGTTGCTGGCATATTCGCCGTCCTCGCCGGCAAAGCGCGGCGCCTGGTTGGGGCCTGCCGCCAGTCCGGGCCGGCGCGGCGCGCCATGCACGCGCAAGCGGACGACCGAGCCCTGCGGCACGGTGATGGGGCCGTCGCCCGGATGCAGGGCGATCAGCGGCACGCCGGTATAGGGCGGCGGATCGACCCATGCGTCGATGCTGGCGGCGGCACCCGCGCCGCTGTCGAAGGCCCCGATCAGGCGCGCGCCCGTATCGCTGCGCGCCATCGCCACGCCCACCGCCAGCGCGATCAGCAGATACCAGCGCAGCCCTTTCGGATCGCGCTGCGCCAGGTCGGTATGCGGCAAGGCCAATCGCAGCTTGCGCGGCAGGGCGCGGGCCTGGTGCAGCTTCCACAACGCTTCGGCAAAGGGGTCGGCGGCCGCGCCGGCCATCCGGTCGCCGCGCTCCGAGATGGGGCGGTGCAGAAGGCCGTTGTCGCGTTCCAGCCGCCGCGCGGCATCGATGTCGTGCGGCCAGGCAAAATCGCGAAAACCGTTTTCCAGCGACAGGCCGATGGCGGTGATGGTGGCGGCCATCAACAGGGCCTGCCCCGGCCAGGCAATGATCTGGAACAGGCCGGTCAGCGCCAACGCGAGATAGAAGCCGCCGAAACCGAACGCCGGCCACAGCCGCGGCACGATGCGCTCGAGCGCAAGCAAGGCGCGGCTGAGCGCGATGCGCCGCTCAAGCGGTTCACCCGCCCAGCCAGGCGGGAATGTGGTCCTGCGCGATAAGCTCGTCATAGGTCTGCCTGGGGCGCACGATGGCCCATTCATCGCCCGACACCAAGACTTCCGGCGCGGGCGGCCGGGCATTGTAGCTGCTGGCCATCACCGCGCCATAGGCGCCCGCGGTCAGGATCGCCACTAAATCGCCCGATTCCAGTTCCGGTAGCGCCCGCGCGGCGGCGAAAAGATCGCTGGTTTCGCACACCGGCCCCACCACGTCATAGCGCGGCCGCGGGGAACCGGGTTGAGGTTCCTTCACGGCCAATATTTCGTGGTGGGATTCATACAGCGCCGGACGGATCAGGTCGTTCATGCCCGCATCGATGATGAGAAAGGTCTTGGCGTCGCCGCGCTTCACATAGATCACGCGCGACACCAGCACGCCGGCATTGGCGGCGATCAGCCGGCCCGGCTCGAACGACAGCGTGCAGCCGAAATCCCTGGTCACCCGCGTGACCATTGCGCCATACGCCGCCGGATCGGGCGGCGGCTCGTTGTCGTGCGCGTATGGCACGCCCAGCCCGCCACCCAGGTCCAGGCGGGCGATGTTGTGGCCGTCCCCGCGCAGCGCCGCGATCAATGTGCCCACCCGGGCGAATGCCGTCTCGAACGGCTCCAGATCGGTGATCTGGCTGCCGATATGCACATCGACGCCCACGATCTCGATGCCTTTCAGCGTCGCGGCCTGGGCATAGGCCTGCCGCGCATGGGCAAAGGGGATGCCGAACTTGGTCTCGGCGGTGCCGGTGGTGATCTTGGCGTGGGTTTTCGCGTCCACGTCGGGATTGATGCGCAAAGACACCGGCGCGCGCGTTCCCATCGACAGTGCCAGGGCGTTCAGCGCCGCCAGTTCCGGCTCGCTTTCGACATTGAACTGGTGGATGCCGGCCGCCAGCGCCGCGCGCATTTCCTCTTCCGTCTTGCCGACGCCGGAAAAGACGATCCTGCCGGCTGGGATGCCGGCGGCCAGCGCCTTGGCCAGTTCGCCGCCCGACACCACATCGGCGCCCGCGCCCAGCCGGGCCAGCGTCTTCAGCACCGCCAGGTTGCCGTTGGCCTTGACCGAAAAGGCGACCAGCGAGCCCTTCGGGATCGCCCCGGCGAATACCTTGTAATGCCGCTCCAGCGTGGCGGTGGAATAGCAATAAAAGGGCGTGCCGACCTTTTGCGCCAGCAAGGTCAGCGGCACATTCTCGGCGCACAAGACGCCATCGCGGTACTGGAAGTGATGCATGGAAATTCGGACCGGTTTGGTTGCTCATGCTTCGACAAGCTCAGCATGAGGAACTCAATCTAAAACCTCACCCTGAGCTTGTCGAAGGGGTGAGGAGCGGTTTGCCGGCGGCTTGGGCCTAACGCTCTTATTTTATTTTGGGGCGGTCCGGCTTGCGCCTAACGCCCTTATTTTATTTGGGGCGGTCCGGCTCACGCCTAACGCCCTTGATTTATTTTGGGGCAGTCCGGTTCGCGCCTGACGCCCCTATTTTATTTGGGGCGGTCCGGCTCGCGCCTGACGCCCCTAGCGCCCAATAGGATAAGGCGGCTTGGACGGGTCCTTTTCGGTCTTGGGCGTGGGCTTGCCGTTGGGCCGCACCAGGTCGTTCTTGACGCCGCAGCCGGCAACCGCCAGCGCCAGCGCGGCGGCGAGCAGAATCCGCATCGCGCCGGACGTTGTTGCGCAAGGTCGCCTCATGCCAGCCGCTCCCGCCAATAGGCCAGTTGCTCTTTCACCCGCGCCGGCGCGGTGCCGCCCAGGCTCATGCGCGAACTGATCGACGCCTCCAGCGACAGCACCTGGAAGATGTCCTCGGTGATGGCCGGCTCGATGGCCTGCATCTCGGCCAGCGGCAGCCTGTCCAATGTCACGCCCAGCGTCTCGGCGCGCTTGACGATCGAGCCGGCGATGTGGTGGGCCTCGCGGAACGGTTTCTTCAGGACACGCACCACCCAGTCCGCCAGGTCGGTGGCGGTGGGAAAGCCGCAGCTCGCCGCTTTGGCCATGGCATCGGGCTGGGCGGTCAAGTCGGCGATCATCGCCGCCATCGCCGCCAGGCAAAGCTCCAGCGTATCGGCGGCGTCGAAGACGCGTTCCTTGTCTTCCTGCAGGTCGGTGCCATAGGTCAGCACCAGGCCCTTGACCACGGTGGCCAGCGCCACGAAATCGCCCAGCACGCGGCCGGTCTTGCCGCGGATCAGTTCGGCGGCGTCGGGATTGCGCTTCTGCGGCATGATGGACGAGCCGGTGGTGAAGGCGTCCGACAGCTTCACGAAGCCGAAGGCAGGCGTGGACCATTGCACCAGTTCGCCCGCCAGCCGCGACAGGTGGACGGCGCAGATGGAACAGGCCGCCAGATATTCCAGCGCGAAGTCGCGCGCGGAAATCGCGTCCATCGAATTGCGCATCGGCCGCGCGAAGCCCAGGTTGAGGGCGGTATTGTCGCGGTCGATGGGAAAAGACGTTCCCGCCAGCGCCGCCGATCCCAGCGGGGATTCGTTCAGCCGCTTCCTGGCATCCTCGAAGCGGCCGCGGTCGCGCGCGAACATCTCGACATAGGCCATCATGTGATGGGCGAACGTCACCGGCTGGGCCACCTGCATGTGGGTGAAGCCGGGCATGATGGTGCCGGTGTGCTTCTCGGCCTGGGCGTGCAGCGCCTTCTGCAGGGCGTGAAGGCCGCGGTCGGCCCGCTCGCAGGCCGCGCGCACCCACAGGCGGAAATCGGTCACCACCTGGTCGTTGCGCGAGCGCGCGGTATGCAGGCGGCCCGCCACCGGCCCGATCAGCTCGGCCAGCCGCGCCTCGATGTTGAGATGGATGTCCTCCAGTTCCCGCTTGAAGACGAATTCGCCCGCCGCGATCTCCTTCTCGATCGCATCCAGCCCCGCCAGAATCTGCTGTCCGTCGTCCTTGGAAATGATGCCTTCGGCGGCCAGCATGCGGCAATGCGCGCGGCTGCCCGCCAGGTCCTCGGCGGCCAGGCGCTTGTCGAAACCGATCGAGGGGGTAATCTCCCTCATGATGTCGGCGGGGCCGGACTCGAAACGGCCGCCCCACATCTTGTTGCTGCTCATGCGCTCATTTCCGGACCGTAAAGATGAATAGACCCGCGAAGATCATCACCGTCCTGGCGATCCTCCTCGCTGTCGCGCTGGGCATCCTATATGGGAAAGGGCTGCTTTCTGTCCATCAGGGGCTGGAGCCGCCGGCCTCGCTGGCCGTGCTGAAGCTGCAGAATCCGCCAAAGCCCGCGCCCGACGTGGCTTTTTACGATGCGGCGGGCGGCCGCCACAGCCTGTCCGATTACAAGGGCCGCTATGTGCTGATGAACTTCTGGGCCACCTGGTGCGCGCCCTGCGTCGCCGAGCTTCCGGCCCTGGCCAAGCTGAAGGTACGGGTGCCGGGCATGGCGCTGCTGGCGGTGAATGTGGACCGGACCAAGGTCGATGCCGGGGCCTTCCTGAAGAGCCACCGTGCCGGAGCGCTGGGCGTGCTGACCGATACGGACAATGTGATGATGAAGTCTTTCATGCTTTACGGCATGCCCACCACGGTGCTGGTCGATCCCAAGGGCAATGTGGTGGCCAGGGCGGAAGGCCCGGCCGAGTGGGCGACGCCCGAAGCGGTGAAGTACTTTAAACGCATAACCGGAAGCTAAACAAATTCCTCCATGGCCGGGTTTCGACCCGGTCATCCAACTTTTTCGATGCGGTATGACGTTGGATGGGCGGATCAGGTCCGCCCATGGTGAGTGTATCTGTTATCGCGTCGGAACAGGATGTTCCCCGCGGTAATCGTAGAAACCGCGCCCGGTCTTGCGGCCCAGCCACCCGGCCTCGACATATTTCACCAAGAGCGGGCAGGGACGGTACTTGGAATCAGCCAGCCCCTCATACAGCACCTGCATCACCGCCAGACAGGTGTCCAGGCCGATGAAGTCGGCAAGCTGCAACGGACCCATGGGATGGTTGGCGCCCAGTCGCATGGCGGTATCGATGGCGTCGACATTTCCGACGCCCTCGTACAGCGTATAGACCGCCTCGTTGATCATCGGCAGAAGGATGCGGTTGACGATGAAGGCGGGAAAATCCTCGGCATAGGCGGCGGTCTTGCCCACGCGCTTGACGATCTCCAGCGCCGCCTGGAACGTCGTGTCGTTGGTGGCGATGCCGCGGATCACCTCGACCAGCTGCATGATCGGCACCGGATTCATGAAATGCAGGCCGATGAAATTCTCGGGACGGTCCGTGGCCGCTGCCAGCCGGGTCACCGAGATGGACGAGGTGTTGGTGGCGATCAGGCAGCCCGGCGCGATGCGCGTGCAAAGGTCCTGGAAGATCTTCTTCTTGATCGATTCATCCTCGGTGGCCGCCTCGATCACCATGTCGCGATCCTTCAGGTCGTCCATCGACGAGGTGGTGCGGATGCGCGCCAGCGCGGGGGCGACTTCGCCTTCCGGGATCACGCTCTTGGCGACCTGGCGCTGCATGTTTTTCTCGATGCGGCCACGCGCCTTTTCCAGCGCCTCCTTGTTGAGGTCGTCCAGCACCACGTCATAGCCGGCCAGGGCCAGCACATGGGCGATGCCGGTGCCCATCTGTCCGGCGCCGATCACTCCGATGCGTTCAATGGTCATGTCCGTTGCCTTTTACTTGTAACCGCGCCTTGCCAGCTCTTCGTCCAGTTCCGGCAGCGCCTTGAACAGGTCGGCGACCAGGCCGACATCGGCGACCTGAAAGATCGGGGCCTCTTCATCCTTGTTGATGGCGGCAATGACCTTGGCGTCCTTCATACCAGCCAGATGCTGGATGGCGCCGGAAATTCCCACCGCAAGGTAAAGATCGGGTGCCACCACCTTGCCGGTCTGGCCCACCTGATAGTCGTTGGGCACATAGCCGGCGTCAACGGCGGCACGCGAGGCGCCGACCGCGGCATGCAGCTTGTCAGCGATGCGATCCAGCAGGCGGAAATTCTCGGCCGAGCCCAATCCCCGCCCGCCTGAGATCACGATCCTGGCGCTGGTCAGCTCGGGGCGCTCCGACTTCGACAGTTCCTCGCCCGAAAAGGACGACAGGCCCGGGTCGGCGGGCACCGGGACGCTTTCGACCGTGGCGCCCGGTCCTTCCGCGGCGGCCCCAAACGCGGTGGCGCGCACGGTGACGACCTTCTTGCCGGCCGGGGCCTGCACCGTCTCGATGGCGTTGCCGGCATAGATGGGCCGCTCGAAGGTGTCGGGCGACACCACTTTCAGGATCTCCGACACCTGCGGCACATCCAGCTTCGCCGCCACGCGCGGCAGGTAGTTCTTTCCGGTGGTTGTGGCCGGTGCCAGGATGGCGTCATAGCCGTCCGCCAGCGAAAGGATCAGCGCCTCCATCGGCTCGGCCAGCATCTTTTCCAGGTGCGGCGCGTCGGCCAGCAGAACCTTTTCGACGCCCGCGATCCTGGCGGCGGCATCGGCCACGCCGGCGCAGCCCTTGCCCGCCACCAGCACATGCACCGGCGCGGAGACGGCGGCGGCGGCCGTCACCGTCTTGTGGGTGGCGTCCCTCAGCGAGGCGTTGTCGTGTTCGGCAATGACGAGGCTGGTCACGGCAGGACTCCGGCTTGCTTCAGTTTGTCCAGAAGCTCGGCGGCCGAAGCCACCTTTACCCCGCCGCCGCGCTTGGGCGGCTCGCTGACCTTCAGCACCTTCAGGCGCGGCACGGTGTCCACGCCATAATCGGACGGGGTCTTCTCGGCGATGGGCTTCTTCTTGGCCTTCATGATGTTGGGCAACGAGGCATAGCGCGGCTGGTTCAAGCGAAGATCGGTCGTCATCACCGCGGGCAGTTTCACCGTCACGGTTTGCAGGCCGCCGTCGATCTCGCGGGCGATCCTGGCGCTGCCGCCCGCCAGTTCCAGCGCATGGGCAAAGGTTCCCTGGCCCCAGCCCAGAAGCGCGGCCAGCATCTGGCCGACCTGGTTGGAGTCGTCATCGATCGCCTGTTTGCCGGCGATCACCAGTTCGGGCTTTTCCTCCTCCACGATGGCCTTCAGGATCTTGGCCACCGCCAGCGGTTCCACCGGGCCCTCGGCCTTGACCAGGACCCCCCTGTCCGCCCCCATCGCCAGGGCGGTGCGAAGGGTCTCGGCGGCCTGGGCCGGGCCGATGGACACTGCCACCACCTCGCTCGCGCCGCCTTTTTCCTTCAGCTTGACCGCTTCCTCGACGGCGATCTCGTCAAAGGGGTTCATGGACATTTTGACATTCGCCAGGTCCACGCCGCTCTGGTCCGCCTTCACGCGGACCTTGACGTTGTAATCGATCACCCGCTTGACGGGCACCAGTACCTTCATGGCCAGCCTTGATCCCCGGGTCCGGCCGCGGCGCGGCGATACCCTTTTGTTGTGCAACGCAAAAACTAGGCAGCTCCGGCAAGGCCTGTCAACGAACGGGCGGGCGCATAGGCGCATACCCGCTGCGATGCAGCAGGCCGGGCTGCGTCATCCTGACGCGGCGGCGGGGCTCTATTTCAGCTTCTGCAGGAAGGCGATCAGGTCGGCCCGCTGTCGTTTGCTGGTGATGCCGGCGAAGGCCATCTTGGTGCCCGGCACCATGCGGCCGGGCTTTTCCACCCATTTGGACATGCTGGCTTCGGTCCAGGTGATGTTCGCGCTTTTCAGCGCCGGGGAATAGGAAAAGCCCGGACGGGTCGCCGCCTTACGGCCCATCACGCCGAACAGGTTGGGTCCCAGCCCGTCCGCCCCGCCTTTGTTGTCGGTGTGGCAGATGGCGCAGCGCTTGAACACCTGGGCGCCGCGGACCGGATCGCCCGCGGCCCCGGCCGCAGCGGTGGAACACGCCAGCACCGCCAGCGCGAGGAAACTGATGCGGAACATGGACAGACCTTGTGCCTCGACCGATGCCTGGAAGCGGGCTCCTCATACCCCATCTGGCAGGTGAAAACAGCGATTTTGTGACTCCCGCCAATCACCGGCAGGAGCGGCTTTCGGCCGCAATGTCCATGCCCGGGCCCTTAGCGAAGGCCTAATCGGCTTTTGGCGGCAGGTGGATTTCGTTGCCCTTCGCGTCATAGCGCAGGCCGCCCGCATCCAGGCTTACCAGGTGATCCTGGTCGTCCAGCATCGCCACGGCAATGCGGGCGGGGCTGCCGTCCTTCGCCAGCACGACGCTCTGCACCGCTCCCACGAGCCGCCCGTCCGTGGCGCGCACGCCGGCGGCCGCCAGGTCCGCCGGCGGATGGGCGAGGTCCGACAGCAGCACCAGCGCGTCCCGCGGCATCCGTCCTTGAAGCGCGGCAGCATGCCAAGGTCCGGCACCGGCCATCGCCACGCCCATAAGCATCACGCGCAGGCAACGCATGTCCGGCTCCAGTTTCCGGCCGCCCGGAATGGAGCGGCCGGAGATGGAACGGCGGCGCGAATGGCGCTGTTCCGCGAAAATCGCACGATCCGGCGCGGAACCGGATCGCGCGCCGGGATTTGCGGGAACCTGCAACGAACCGGAGTGTTGCCATGTCATGTGTGAAAGGAATTTCAAATGCTCGGAACCATTCTGATTGTCGTGCTCCTTCTGCTGCTGCTGGGCGCTTGGCCGGCATGGCCATACAGCCGCGGCTGGGGCTACTACCCGTCAGGCACGCTCGGCCTGGTGCTTGTGATCGTGCTGGTGCTGGCATTGGTCGGCCGGATTTGAGGCGGCGCGAAACATCGTCATGACCAAGAAGAAGCTGTTCGCGGACATCAAGCAGAACCCGGCACGCATCTACCGTTCGCCGGCCGATGTCCTGCGCGACCGGCGTTTTGGCGACGCGGAGCGTCTGGAAATCCTTGAGGCCTGGGATGCCGCCGCGGGCGGTGGCGACATCGCTTCCCTGATCGCGGAGTTGAAGGCGCGTCTTCAGTCGCAGGACGGACCCGCGCATGACCATGCTGCGGAATAGAAGGAGACTGCGATGCCCCGAGACAACGAGAATCCTCCCGTCCTGAATGCCCAGCAGGCCCGCGAGGGCAAAGAGCTGGGAGTCATGCGCTGGGTGCTGCATATCAGCCTGGCATTGTGCGTGCTGGCCGGCATTGTCCTCTGGATAATCTTCTTCACCTGAGAGGGCGGACCTGGAAGAACCGGCGCGGACCCGCGCCTCTGAGAAAGGCCTCAGCCGTCGCCGCGTCCCGCCAGATTCAACAGCGCCCGCCTGAGCTCGACCGGCCCGAAAGGCTTCTGCAGCACCGGATGGGCGGCAAGTTCGGCGGGAATGCCCCGGCGGCCATAAGCAGTAGCGAACAGGAAGGGAATCTCGCGCTCCTGCAGCTCAGTGGCAAAGGGGAAGACGGCCTTGCCGTTCAGGTGGACATCCAGCATCGCCAGGTCGAAGCTTTCGCTGTCCAGCATGCCCATCGCGTCTTCCAGCCGGGGCACGACGCCAGCGACCTCGAAGGACAGTTCGCTCACCATGTCCTCGATCAGCATGGCGACGGTCATCTCGTCCTCGACCACCAGCACGCGCGGGGCCGCCAGCAAGGGACCCGGAGGCGACTCCGGCACGACGCAGTTCGCAGGAACGGCAAGAGTGCTCATCCGGTTGCAACGCCCCAAAAGGAGCCCGGTTGCAATGAAGTGTGGCCGGCCGGCCACGGCATGGGGCCGGACGCCTTTTCATGCATCCGATGGCGCGCTCTTGACGGCTCCGGCCGCTGCCGTCACCAAGGACGCGCGCCGCTTCGGGTTCCCCAATGGTCAGTCCCACCCTCTCCATCGTGGTTCCCACCTTCAAGGAACGCGGCAATGTCGCCGAACTGGTGCGGCGGCTGGACCAGGTCCTGACCGGCATCGCCTGGGAGGCGATCTTTGTCGATGACAATTCCCCTGACGGCACCGCCACGGCGGTAAAGGCGATCGCCGCCGCCGATCCGCGCGTGCGCTGCATCCGGCGCGTGGGGCGGCGCGGCCTGGCGGGGGCCTGCATCGAAGGCATGCTGTCGTCGGCCGCGCCTTTCGTGGCGGTGATGGACGCCGACCTGCAGCATGACGAACGTGTGCTGCCGGCCATGCTGGAAAAGCTGCGGCGCGGCCAGACCGACCTGGTTGCCGGCACGCGCTACGCCCAGGGCGGCAGCGCCACATCCTTCTCCGCCTCGCGCGGCACGATCTCGCGGCTGGCGACCAGGCTGACGCACCGGCTGGTGGGCACCGAACTTTCCGATCCCATGTCGGGCTTCTTCATGATGCGCCGCGACCGTTTCGACCGCCTGGCGCCGCGTCTGTCGCCCGTGGGCTTCAAGATCCTGCTGGACATCGCCATCACCGCAGGCTCTTCGCTGCGCATTGCCGAGCAGCCCTACGAATTCGGCGAGCGCTTCGACGGCGAAAGCAAGTTCAATGCCCAGATCGGGGTGGAATTCCTGGGCCTGCTGCTGGCCAAGATGACGGGCGATCTGGTGGACCCGCGCTTCATCTTCTTCGCGCTGGTCGGCACGATCGGCCTTGTCGTGCATGTGCTGGCGCTGCGCGCCGCGCTCATCGTGCTGCCCGACGACATGGCCGACCAGTTCCGCATCGCCCAGGGCTGCGCCACGATGGTGGCCATGACCAGCAATTTCCTGCTCAACAACGAGCTGACCTATCGCGACCGCCGCCTCAAAGGCTGGGCGATGCTGCGCGGCTTCGTGCTGTTCTGCGTCTTCGCGTCGGTGGGGGTGCTGGCCAATATCGACCTGGCGTCCTGGCTCTATGTCGATCGCTCGCGCTGGCTTGTGGCAGGGGTCGCGGGCGCTATCATGAGCGCCTTGTGGAATTACGCCATGTCGACTCTGTTCGTGTGGCGGGCGAGATGAAGGGGCCATGTGTTGAACCCCCTCTGTCGCAACTCGATCGGCTCCGCCGACCCATCGTTGCGACATCTCCCCCTTCCTGGCGCTGCGCGCCGAAGGGGGAGGAGGGGCTGTATTCGTGGCGGCCATGAAGACTGGGTATCTTGTTGCAGCTATCGCCCTGCTGCTCGCGGCCCGTGCCGTCATGGCCGCAATCCTGCCACTGTCGGCGGATGAGGCCTATTACTGGCTTTGGTCCAGGCATCTGGCGCTGGGCTATTACGACCATCCGCCCGCCATCGCCTGGCTGATTGCGGCGGGCACGCGCCTGTTCGGCGACACGTCGCTGGGGGTGCGCCTGGCGGGAATCGTCCTGTCGGTGCCGGCGACATGGCTGGTGTGGGACAGCGCGCTCCTGCTGCTGAAGGATCGCGGCAAAGCGGCCATCGCGGCGCTTGCGTTCAACCTCACCCTGATGGTGTCGGTGGAGATGCTGGCGGCGACGCCGGACATGCCTTCCATTGTCACCAGCGCGCTGTTCTTCTGGTGCCTGTGCAAGGTGCAGGTCCAGCCCGGCCCTGATCCGCGCGACGCGAGCGCCGGGCGATGGTGGCTGGCCGCCGGCATCGCGGCAGGGCTCGGCCTTCTGTCCAAATTCTCCGTGTTCTTCCTGGGCGCCGGCGCGCTCCTCTGGCTGCTGGCCGATGGGCGCGCGCGCCGCTGGCTGGCGAGGCCATGGCCCTGGGCCGCCGCCGGCCTGGCGCTGCTGCTCTATGCCCCCGCCCTCTGGTGGCAATCGCAGCACCAGTGGCAGACCTTCGTCTTCCAGTTCGCCCGCGTCGGCAGCGGTCATCTCACGCTGCGCTATCTGGGCGAGTTCATTGCCGCGCAGGCGGGCCTGGCGACGCCGCTGATCTTCCTGCTGATGCTGGCCGGACTGTGGAAGGGGCGGACGCCTGGCACGGCGCTCTTCCTGCCCGCCATGCTGGTTGTCCCGGCCATCGCCTATTTCCTGATCCACGCCCTGCATGCGCGGGTCCAGGGCAACTGGCCCTGTTTTGTCTTTCCCATGCTGGCGGTGCTGGCGGCGGCGGCCTTCCGCGCCCAGGGACGCTGGCGCTGGATTTCGCTCGCCGCGCTGCCCCTGGCGGCGCTGTTGCTTGTCCTGGCCTATGCCCAGGCGGGCTGGAGCGTCATTCCGATCAAGAACGATCCGGTGGCGCGTATCCTGGGCCGTCAGTTCCGGCCGGTGGCGACGTTTGCGGCCGCGCTTTCCCGCGCGCACCTGACCGACGCCATCCTGACCACCGATTACGAGACCACCGCCTGGCTGCGCTTCTATGAACCGTCGCTGCGGGTGATCCAGGTCAACGAGCCTCGCCGCTATCCCGACGCTCCTGCTCCGTCCGCCGCGCTGCTCGAGGGGCGGCTGATCTACCTGACCTCCCTGAAACGCGACCGCCACAAGCTGCTGGAGCGCGATTTCGCCTATACTGGGTTCCCGACCCAGATCCAGGGCTCGGGACCGCCCTACATGCTCTACCCCGTCGGCAAGCCCAAAAGCCCGTCGATCGGCAAAATGCCCTGAACTTGACTTTTCTGAACCCCCTCCGCCGCAGCTCGGTCGCCTTCGGCGACACATCGCTAGGCCACCTCCCCCTTCTCGTGCTTCGCGCGAAGGGGAGTGAGACGGGTGCGCTTGGGAAAACACAGACCGCCTCCCTTTGGCGCGTAGCACCCCAAAGGGGAGGTGGTTTCAGCGAGCGAAGCCGACCTCTTGGGAGGCGAGCGAAAGCTGCAACCGGAGGGGTTCAGAAACAAAAGGGGGTTGAAATAAAAAAGCCGCGCTTGGCGCGGCTTTTAGAGAGCGGACACCCGAGGCGGGCTGTCGAAGGGGCTGGGGGCGTTCCGGATCGGACGTCCGCTCGCATCAGATAATGACCGGGTTGTTAAAGCGTTCCTGTCCGCCTTGCGGAAATTTTCGCCCCGGCCGGGTTTCACATATTCTGCTGCTGGGCCGTGCGGGATGCGGTTGGTCCCGCCCCATCGCGGCCGCCCTCGGCCGAGCCCAGCAGCAGCACGAGCAGAAGCGCGCCCGCCAGAAGCGATTCGAACGGATGTTCGAGGATGCGGGCGGGGATTTGCATGGCGTTCTCCTGGCAGGCGGCGATCAGACCGGCGGACGTCCGCGAAACGCGCCGGAAAAGGCGCTGACGATCAACAGAATGACGAAGACGACCAGCAGAATCTTGGCGATGGTGGCGGCAAGCCCGGCAAGCCCGAAAAAGCCCATATAGCCCGCGACCAGCGCCAGAATCAGGAAGATAAGTGCCCACCCCAGCATGTCGTCCCTCGCTTCAAGTCTAGGTCAGACAAACGCGGGGTTCAGCGGGCCGGTTCCCTTTTATCCACAAACGTGGTGAAAGGACTTTGTCCCTATTTCCGGGAATTCCGGCGGCTCACGAACATTTCCAGCGCGCCGGCCAGTCCTGCGCCGGCGATTGCGATCCAGGGTGTCTCCTTCGCAACAGCGGCCAGCAGCGCCCGCACGACCTGGTTCGACCCCTTGACGGGTTCGGGCTTGGCGGGCGGCTGGCGGTTCACCACCACCAACGCCCACACCAGCGGGGGCAACACGAAAAGCGCCCCCACCAGGGCATAGCTGCCGGCCACGCCCAACGTCTGGGCCAGCGCGGTGCATAGTGCCACGCCCAGAAATCCGATACCGAAAAAGGCCAGCGCGATAGCGCAGGCCCAGAAGATGGCTTTGGCGGTCAGGTGCGCGAACATGAAGCCCCGCGAATTAAGGGATGGGCCGGGAACAGACCCGCACACCTTAGGAGATTTTGCACGCGCAGGAAAACCGGGCGCCATGCCCGCGCCGCCTTTGCCGAAAGGAAGGCCCGCGGCTCTCAGCGCCGCAGGAAGACCGCCCCGAGAAAGGCGCCGACGCCGCCGGCGATCAGAAGCGAGGTCAGCGGCTGGGCGCGCACATGGCCCCGCAGTTCCTCGGCATTCTGCTCGGCCCAGTCTTCGGCCTCGTCCTTGTATTCCAGGGCCCTGGCCTTGGCGTCGGTGGCGACCTCGTCGGCCAGCGCCATCGCCTTGTCGGCCAGTTCCTCCGCCGTCCGCATCGCCTGCGTGGCGCGCTCGGACGCCACCTCGCTGACATCGCCGTAAAGACCGCGCATGTCGGCCTGCAGCGCCGTCAGGTCGGCCTTCAGCGCCGCCAGCCGCGCCTCGATGGTGCCGGTGGCGACCGGCTCGTTTGCCTCTGGTTCGTCTGCGGTCTGCTTCTTGCGGGCGGCCATGACGTTGAACTCCATGTCTTGAATTGTCGGTACATTCCCATCGGGAATGCTGTTTGGGGCGGCGGCTTAAGCCGCCGCGTCGCGCGCGGCGGGGTGGAAGAAAAGCGCCTGCCCCACCGTGGCCTGCACCGTCTCGGGCAGGAACGGCTTTGCGATCAGATAGGTGGGCTCGGGCCGCTCCCCGGTCAAGAGCTTCTCTGGATAGGCGGTGATGAAGATCACCGGAATGTCGAACGAGGTCAGAATCTCGCTGACAGCGTCGATGCCGCTGCCGCCCTCGCCCAGGTTGATGTCGGCCAGCACCAGGCCGGGCCGCTCGGCCTTCGCCTTGGCCACCGCATCGTCCTTGGTGGCGGCGATGGCCACGACCTTGTGGCCCAGTTCGCTGACCAGGTTCTCCAGGTCCATGGCGATGATGGGCTCGTCCTCGATGATCAGGACCTTGCTGGCGAGCTGGCTGTCGATGGTCTTCTGGGCGCCCAGGATGGCGGCCTCCACCTCTTCCGGCGTCTCGTCGATGATGAAGGCGGCCTCCTCCAGGCTGAAGGCCTCGACCGCCGTCAGCAGCAGGGCGGCGCGCTTGGCCGCGGACAGGGCCCGAAGCCGCGCCTCCGGGTTTTTGGCCGTGCCGGCCCCATTCTGGGCCGTCTCGTCATAATGCTCGGCCCCCGACTGCCAGATGGCATGGAACAGCCGGTACAGGCCCACCCGTGGCGGCACCCCTTCCATGAGGCTCTGGTCCCCCGACAAAAGCGCCGTCAGCGCCGCCCGCACATGGGCGTCGCCGCTGGGCTGCGATCCGGTCAGGGCGCGGGCGTAACGGCGCAGGTAAGGCAGGTGCGGCGCAAGAGTTTGCGAGATGCTCATGACTGGCTCCTTCGGCCCGAAAGAAAAGCTCGAATAAGGAACTAAGGCCAGTCAAAAAAGTTCCCGATTGGCCGGAACCATCACGCAGGCAATTCGTTTGGAACCTCGAAGGAGCGGGAAATGGGGCGCAAGGATCGCAGGATCGGCCCGGGCTGTCACAGGCGCGGGCCAAGAAATGGCTTGATCGGACATGACGCAGCAATGGGATACGAACGTGTCCAGTGAAGAAAAGCCCAGCGAGAAGGCCAGGGCCATCCGGGCCCGCCAGCGCGCGATCGGGCGCGAACTGCGCCGGATGTATGATGATGTGGCGCAGGAGCCCGTGCCCGAGGAGTTTCTCGATCTTCTGCGCAAGATCGACGAGGCGGGCGACAGCGGGAACAAGGTGTCGTGATGCCCACACCCAGCCCGTCCGCGATGTCGCCGAAGCCTGAAAACCCGGACTTCAAGGGAGAGCTTCTGGCGCTGGTGCCGTTTCTGCGCGCCTTCGCCCGCTCGCTGACCGGAAACCAGGAAGCCGCCGACGACCTGGCACAGGAAACGCTGGTCAAGGCGTGGCAAAGCCGCGCCAGCTTTCAGCCCGGCACCAACCTGAAGGCCTGGCTCTTCACCATCCTGCGCAACCAGTTCTATTCGGACCGGCGTCGCGCCTGGCGCCAGGCGCCGTGGGATCAGGACGCAGCCGAGCGGATTCCCGGTGGCGGCGAGGACCAGGTCTACTCTGCCGAACTCTCGGACACGGTGCGCGCGCTCAAGCACCTGTCGGATGAACAGCGCGAGGCGCTGATCCTGGTGGGCGCGGGCGGTTTCTCCTATGAAGACGCGGCTGCCATCTGCAAATGCGCCGTCGGCACGGTCAAAAGCCGAGTTGCCCGGGCGCGCAAGACATTGATAGAGATACTGGACGGCAGCGGCGCCCTGAACGATGTGTCGCGTCCTGCGGGGGGAGATGCGGCCCGTGAGATCATGGAGCAGCTGGATAAGCTCAGCCCTGGCCGGTCCGAGGATCTCGCTAAGAAACGCACCAAGTAAGCTGCTCGGGCGCCGCTTTTCCGGCTGGGCGCTGCGACAGCGGCTTCAGTTCATCGTCACGCTGTCTCTGCTGCCCGTGGTGCTGGTGTCCATTTTCCAGGGCGTGGCGCGCGCGCGCCTGGACATCGCCAACATTCACGACCGGCTGGTGCAGTCGGCCCGCACCGTGGCTGGCGGCGACCAGAATCTCCTGGCGGCGGCCGAACAGGTGCTGCGCGCGGTGGGCAGCCTGTCGGAAGTGCGCGCCATGAGCGGAAACTGTGACGGCGTGCTGTCCGACACGCTGATCGGCGTGCGCTATTTCTCCAACCTCACCCGCATCGACGCCAAGGGCAATGTCGTCTGTTCGGCCATGGCCCTGTCCAAGGGCCTGAACGTCCAGACGATGGACATTTTCCAGGAGGCGCGGGCTACCGGCGCCATGACCGTCTCGCGCGAGATCACCAGCCAGGTTACGGGCCAGCCGGTGATCGCCGCCATGCTGGCGCTCAAGAAGCCGGACGGCAGCTTCGACGGCGTGGTGGCGATCGCGCTGGATACCCACTGGATCGACTACATGATCCGCGCCTCCAACCTGCCCAGGGGCGCGGTCGTGGCCGTCTACGACAAGAGCGGCAAGGTGATCGCCACCAACAGCCAGCGGGTGGCCCGCGCCATCACCGACGCGGCGCTGACCTCCGGGACGCGCGACGATACCGCCAGCGCCACCGACGACCGCGGCGTCACCTGGCGCTACGGCAACGCCGCGCTGATCGGCAATTCGATCTTCGTGGCCTTCGCGATGGGCGAGGGACGGCTGTTCGGCCCCACCTATCTGCATGTGGGCCTGGATTTCCTCCTGCCCATCCTGATGATCGGCTTTGCCTGGTTCGCCATCCGCCTGGCCACCGACCGCCAGGTGAATCAATGGATCGCCTATCTGCGGCGCATCGCCGCCGCCTATCGCAGCGGCCATTACGCCATCCGCCCCGACCTGGTCGAGGCGCCCGCCGAATTCCGGCAGCTTGGCGACGCGATGAGCGAGATGGCCGGCGGCATCCAGGACCGCGACCGGCGCCTGCGCGAGGCGGTGGACATGAAGACCACCCTGATCCGCGAAATCCATCACCGGGTGAAGAACAATCTCCAGATCGTGATGAGCCTGCTGTCGATCCAGGCCAACCAGGTCAAGGAAATGGGCGCCAGGGAGGCGCTGCTCCAGGCCCAGACGCGCATCAACGCGCTGGCGCTGGTCCACCGCATCCTCAACGAGCTCGAGGACCAGTCCACCCTGGACATCAGCCAGCTTCTGGAAGAACTGAGCCACCAGATCGCCGGCGGCATGGCGGGCGAGAATGTCCGCATCGAGGTGGATGTGGAAAGCCGCGTCGTCTCCGGCAATGTTGCCGTCGCCCTGGCGCTGTTCACGGTCGAGGCCCTGACCAACATCTTCAAGCACGCCTTCCCCGGCGAAAAGCAGGGCGTGATACGGATCGGCCTGTCGTCGCTGCCGGAAGGCAAGCTGAAGCTGGCCATCGCCGACGATGGCGTAGGATTTTCGATGGACAGCACCGGCAAAAGCGTGGGCAGCCGCCTGATCAAGACCTTCGGGCTGCAACTGGGCGGAATATCCACCGTCCGCTCCGATCCCGGCCACGGCACGGTGGTCGAACTGGTCTTCCCCGATCCCGATTACAAGGATGATTCCCAGCCGGCCCATGCCACGGCCTGACCGCCCCTTCCCATCGGCGCCTTTTGCGCCATGTGATCCCAAAAAAGCCGCACCTGACATGCAATGAGGGCTGTTTTCACCGCCGCCCCAGTGGGTATGTTCGCCCAGGATTCCAGAAGGCTTGAAGGACCATGGCGGATACATTCGACGCAATCGTGATCGGGGGCGGCCCCGGCGGCTACAATGCGGCGATCCGGCTGGGCCAGTTGGGCCTGACCGCGGCCTGCATCGACAAGCGCGGTGCCTTCGGCGGCACCTGCCTGAATGTGGGCTGCATCCCTTCCAAGGCGCTGCTGCATGCCTCCGAGCGGTTTCACGAGGCCGAAAGCGAATTCGCCCGGCTGGGCATCAAGGCCAAGGTCAGCCTGGACCTGCCCCAGATGATGGCCCAGAAGACCAAGGTGGTGGGCGAACTGACCAAGGGGGTCGAGTTCCTGTTCCGCAAGAACAAGGTCGAGGGCATCGTCGGCGAGGCGAAGATCGCCGCCGCCCCTTCCAAGGGAAATCCGGGAAAGGTCTCGGTCAGGCTGGCCGACGGCAAGACCCGCGCGCTGACGGCGAAGAACATCATCATCGCCACCGGCTCCGACGTCGCCCAGCTTCCCGGCGTCACCATCGACGAGAAGCAGATCGTGTCCTCCACCGGCGCCATCGCTTTGGAGTCTGTCCCCAAGCGCCTTCTTGTCGTCGGCGCGGGGGTGATCGGGCTGGAGCTGGGCTCGGTCTGGAAGCGCCTGGGCAGCGAAGTCACGGTGGTGGAATTCCTGGATCGCGTGACGCCCGGAATCGACCTGGAAGTCTCCAAGGCGTTCCAGCGTGTGCTGACCAAACAGGGCTTCACCTTCCGGCTTTCCACCAAGGTGACGGGCGTGGAAAAGGCCAAGTCCGGCCTGAAGGTGACGGTGGAACCCGCCGCCGGCGGCGACAAGAGCGTGATCGAGACCGATGTGATGCTGGTCGCCATCGGCCGCGTGCCCTACACCGCGAATCTGGGCCTGGCCGAGGCGGGCGTGGCCACCGACAAACGCGGCCGCGTCGTCACCGACAATCACTATCGCACCAATGTGCCGGGCATCTGGGCGGTGGGCGACTGCCGCGAGGGCGTGATGCTGGCCCACAAGGCCGAGGACGAAGCGGTGGCCTGCGCCGAGCTGATCGCCGGCAAGGCGGGCCATGTGAATTACGATGCCATCCCCTCGGTGATCTACACCTTCCCGGAAGTGGCGACGGTCGGAAAGTCCGAGGAAGAACTGAAGGCCGCCGGCGTGCCGTACAAGGTGGGCAAATTCCCCTTCACCGCCAACGCCCGCGCCAAGACCATCGCGGCGACTGACGGTTTCGTGAAAATCCTCGCGGACGCCAAGACCGACAAGGTGCTGGGCTGCGCCATCATCGGCCCGGAAGCGGGCAACCTGATTGCCGAAGTGGTGCTGGCGCTGGAGTTCGGCGCATCGTCGGAAGACATCGCCCGCACCTGCCATTCGCACCCGACCCTGACCGAAGCGGTGCGCCAGGCGGCGATGGGTGTGGAAGGCTGGACCATGCAGATGTGATCTGCGCGGCGCTTTTGCGTCGTGAGTGCGTCGCGGACCCGCTCATGGGCTATTGATGCCCACATCGCGTCTCCACTTCTGCTCACGCCACGAAATCGCTCGCGCAGATAACGCTGATGTCATCGCCGGCGAGCGGCGTCCAGCGGCGAGGGAGTGAGTAGCGGCAGCGGGTGAACGCGATCCAACTCATCCCCGCTCGACATGCTCCGGCCTTACATGCTCCAGCCTTACATGCTCTGGCCTCGGCCCCATCCCGACGAAGCGGGCGGGAAACTGCCGCAGCCACGGCCAGCGATCCAGCAGCCGCACCAGGGCGGGCACTTTGGGGGTGGCCTGTGCCTTCAACGTAGGCGCCAGGATGCGGTTCTGCGCCAGCACCTGAAAACCCTGAATCAGCCGGGTGGGAAATTCCCGCCGGCTTTGAACCGTTTTCAGGTCGGCCAGCGTGGGCCGCCGCTGCCGCAGCACCGGCCCCAACAGGTTGGCGGTGGCAACCGCATCCTGGACCGCCAGGTTGATGCCCACCCCTCCCACCGGCGACATGGCATGGGCGGCATCGCCGATGCACAGCAATCCCGGCCGTGCCCATTCGCGCAGCCGGTTCACCGCCACGGTCAGCAGCTTGACCTGGTCGAAGCTCTCGATCGTGTCGGCCCGGTCGGCGGCGAAGCCCGCCACCGCCCTCAGCCGCTGGCGGAAGGCGGCGATGCCTTCGGCCTTGAGCGTCTCGAAGCTGCCCTTGGCGATGCCATAGGCACATTGCCAATAGTCGCCGCGATAGATCATCACAAAGAACACTCCCCCCTCGACGCGCCCCACCAGGTCGACCGGATCGCTGTCGTGGCGCGGAAGACGTAGCCACAGCACGTCGAACGGCGCGCCGATCTCCTCGAGCGGCAGGCCCGATTGGGTCCGCAGGGTGGAATGGCGTCCGTCGGCGGCGATGGTCAGCCCGGCCTGGATGCGGATATCGCCCCCCGGCCCGCTGGCCGTGATCGCCTGCACATCGCCGTCCCGCACGATCAGGTCCCGCGCCTCGGTCCGCATCAGCAGGTGGAAACCGGGCAGCAGGCGGGCCTTGCCGGCCAAGAAATCCAGGAAGTCCCATTGCGGCATCAGCGCGATGAATTTGCACGCGGTGGGCAGGCGCGTGAAATCCCCCACCGTGAAATGCTCGCCGCCGATGTCGATGGTGACGCCGCGGATCGCCGCATGGGGCAGCTTCAGGAATTCCTCCAGCAGCCCCAGCTCCTTCATCACCTCAAGCGTGGAGGGATGGACCGTGTCGCCGCGAAAGTCGCGCAGGAAATCGGCGTGCTTTTCCAGCACGGTCACGTCCACGCCCCGGCGGGCCAGAAGATAGCCGCACATCATGCCGGCGGGGCCGCCGCCGGCGATCACCACATCCGTCGTCCGTGTTTCCAAGGCACAAACTCCGCATGCCAACCTAGCGGCCCGCTTCCCGCCCGCCAACACTTCGTCTAAGTTTCTCCCATGCGTCCCAACCGCATCCGCCAGATCTGGGCTGCCGGCAAGCCCGCTCTGAACTGCTGGATCACCCTGCCCGGCACCCTGGCGGCCGAGATGCTGGCCCATCAGGGCTGGGACAGCCTGACCGTCGACATGCAGCACGGCCAGAGCGATTTCGCGCAGATGTGCGCCATGTTCGCCGCCATCTCCACCACCGAGACCGTGCCCCTGATGCGCGTGGCGTGGAATGCGCCCGGCGATGTGATGCGGGCGCTGGACGCGGGCGCCTATGGCGTGATCTGCCCCAATATCGACACCCCTGCCGACTGCGAGAGATTCGTGGGCGCCTGCCGTTATCCGCCCGCCGGCTATCGCAGCTTCGGGCCCAAGCGCGGGCTGCTTTATGGCGGGCCCGATTACGTGACCCACGCCAATGACACCATCCTGGCCATCGTGCAGATCGAGACCCGCAAGGGCCTGGAGAATCTGGACGCCATCGCCGCGGTGCCGGGGCTGGACATGCTGTATGTCGGCCCCTCCGACCTGGGCCTGGCGCTGGGGCGCCAGGCGCGCCAGAACCAGACCGACCCGGTGGTGATGGAAGCGGTGGACCGTATCGCGGCGGCGGCAAAGCGCGCCGGGCTGCATGCGGGCATGCACTGCACCAGCGCCGAATATGCGCGGCAGATGATCGCCAGGGGATTCGACTTCGTCACCGTCACCTCGGACGAGATGCTGCTGGCGGCCGGCAAGGCCGAGCGCGCCAAGCTGCCGTAAGCCATCCTCGATGAACGGCGCCCAATCCCTGGTCCATACCCTGGCCGATTGCGGCATCGAACTGTGCCTGGCCAATCCCGGCACCTCCGAGATGCACGTGGTGGTCGCGCTGGACCGCGAGCCGCGCATCCGGGGCGTCTTGTGCCTGTTCGAGGGCGTGGCGGCCGGCGCCGCCGACGGCTATGCCCGCATGACGGGACATCCCGCCGCCACGCTGCTGCATCTGGGGCCGGGCTTCGCCAATGCCATCTCCCACCTGCACAATGCGCGCAAGGGCGGCCAGCCCATCGTCAATATCGTGGGCGACCACGCCACCACCCACGCGCAGTATGAACAGGCGCCACTGACCAGCGACATACTGGGCATCTGCTGTCCGGTGTCGGACTGGCTGCACCGCAGCCGCCATGCCGATGACGTCGCCGCCGACGGCGCGCGCGTGGTGGCGGCGGCACGCCAGGGCCAGGTCGCCACCCTGGTCGTGCCCGCCGATTGCGCCTGGGGCGAGGCGAAGGGCCCCGCTGCGCCGCTGCCGGTGCCGAAGGCCAAGACGGTGGATGGCGTGCGGATCGAAGCGGTCGCCGCGGCCCTGCGCAATGGCAAGCGCAGCATGCTGATCCTGCGCGGGCGCTGCCTGGAAGAGGCGGGCCTGCGCGCGGCGGGCCGCATCGCCGCCAGGACCGGCGCGCGCGTCGCCCATGAATATTTCACCCCGCGCGTCACCCGCGGCGCGGGCCTGCCCGCCATCGAGCGCATTCCCTATTTCGGGGAAGAGATCGAGCAGCGGCTGGCGGGCCTGGAACAGATCATCCTGGTGGGCGCGCCGCCGCCGGTGACCTTCTTCGCCTATCCCGGAAAGCCCGGCTGGGTGACGCCCGAAGGTTGCGCGCTGATCACCCTGGCCGAGGCGCAGGACGATAGCGTCGCCGCGCTTGCCGCGCTGGCCGATGCGCTGGACGCGCGTGATCCCGGCCCAACGGTGACGCTGCTGCGGCCCGGCATGCCGGCGCCCGGCGCGCTGACCAGTGCCGCGATGGGCGCCATCATGGCGCGCCTGATGCCGGACGACTGCATCCTGTCGGACGATTCGCTGACCACCGGCCCCGGTATCCAGGCGGCGCTGAAGACCGGCCCGCGCCATGACGCGCTCTTTCTGACCGGCGGCGCCATCGGCGATGGCCTGCCGATGGCGGCGGGCGCGGCGCTGGCCTGCCCGGCGCGCAAGGTGATCGCGGTATCGGGTGACGGCGCGGCGATGTATGCGCTGCAGGCGCTGTGGACCATGGCGCGCGAAAGGCTGGACGTGACGGTGATCGTCTGCGCCAACCGCCGCTACAACATCCTCAACATCGAGCTGTCGCGGGTGGGCGCGCTGAACCCTGGGCCGCGCGCCCTGTCGATGCTGGACCTCAGCGATCCGGTGATCGACTTCGTCAAACAGGCCGAAGGCATGGGGATCGAAGCCAGCCGCGCCGAAACCAACGAAGACTTCGCCGCCCAGTTCGCCGACGCCATCTCCCGCCCCGGCCCCCGCCTGATCGAGGCGGTAATCTGAAAGCCGGTTCGCATCGCCCATCTTTTGGCCTAGGCTGCGGACACCAGTCGGGGAGGCTTGCGATGGATGCGATTTCGCGGCGCGGAATGCTGGGTGCCACCGGCGCGATATTGGCAACACCGGCTTTCGCGGCCTGGCCACTGGCCGGCGCCGGCATGCCCAAGGAAGGGCCGGACACGCCGCACATCTGTCTTGGCCCCATCGCCGATGCCCAGATCAATCCCGCCGGCATCCGCCGCTATACCCAGCTCGGCCTGACCCACATCATCCTCAATGGCTCAGGCTTTCCCTGGAATGCGCAAACCCTGAAGCAGAAGGTGGCGACGCTGAAGCAGAACGGCCTGACGGTGGGCGACATCGGCCTGCCCTGGTCGGGGCCTGCCGGCCGCTACATGCGCGACATCATCTATGCCCGCCCCGGCCGCGACAAGGCGATCGAGGATGTCAAGGCATCCATCCGCGCTGCCGGCGCCGCTGGCATTCCCATCGTCGAATACAATTTCTACGTTCACCGCCTGGTCGAGGGCTATTACGAGCATCCCGATCCCACACGCGGCAATGCGATGGTGGAAAGCTTCGATTACCAGCGCGCCATCCATCAGAAGCCGCTGGCCGATGAAGTCGTCCAGCCCGAGGAAACCACCTGGGCCAACCTGAAATACTTTCTGGATGCGGTGGTGCCGGTGGCGGAAGCATCGCATGTGCGCCTGGCGCTGCATCCCAACGATCCGCCCGCCCCGCTCAGCGCCGGCTCGCGCCAGATCATGTCCACGCTCGCGGGCTGGAAGCGCATGGTGGCGCTGCATGACTCGCCGTCCAACTGCATCATCTTCGATTGCGGTGTCACCCGCGAGCTGGGCGAGAACCCGGTGGAGGTGGCGCATTATTTCGGCAGCCGCGACCGCATCGGCCATGTCCACTGGCGCAATGTGCGCCTGCGCAAGCCTTATGTGGATTACACCGAGGTCTATCCCGACAATGGCGACAACAACATGCTGGCGGTGATGAAGGCGCTGGTCGCCGAGAAGTACCGCTACATGATCTTCCCCGAACATGCGCGCGGGCTGGATGTCGACCGCGACTTCAAGACGGGTGATGCGGCGGCCTGGGCCTATCATGTCGGCTATTGCCGGGCGATGCTGCAGACCGCGCTGATGGAGCGCTGATCGGTTGTCCGCCCTGGTGGCCCCGGTCCGACTCGAACGGACACGTCCCTTTCGGAACAACGGATTTTAAGTCCGGTGCGTCTACCAGTAAGCCGTTTATAAAGATCAATAAAACACAAGCGGAATGCGTTTGTGTGCTAGCCCATGTGCTAAAAATCGGACAATCGTGCCTTCAACTGGACCCTATCTCTAAATTGAGCGCGATTTGAAGTGCGACATGAAATGCGATTTGAAGCGCGATATGTAGAGCGAAATGGAAGTGCGGTAACCGCGTGTTGCTCAGATCAGGGGGCGGATCAAAATGACCCAAAAATATCAACCGCTGTGAACTTCCAACGACATTGGCGTATTCGCCCGCGTTACGGCATTAAAGTCGGACTGGATATCCAATAGAGCGTCAGTAGCCACGGTGGAAACAGCAGAGCCAGGCAGCACTATCGTTACAACCAATCCACCCTCGGGATGGTTGTGCGCTGCAACCCTTCCTTCATGCAAGGATATCACGCGGGCAGTTATCGCAAGCCCCAAACCAGTTCCACCGCTAGCACGGTCCCGCGCTGGAGAAACGCGAAAAAACGGTTCAAAAATTCGCCCGAGATCGGCTTGAGGAACTCCAGGGCCTTTGTCACTGATTTCGATGGTTATGCGCCCTGCCTCCTGCCTGGCCCGAATATCGATTTCTGCGTGATCGGGAGAAAATCGGATCGCATTTCGTAAGACATTTTCCATCGCCCGCCGCAGCAACTCTGAATTGCCACGCAAACGGAGATTGGGCGATTTTGTTAAAGTGAGCTCACAACCGCGCGCTTGCGCCTCGGGCACAGCATCATCAATAATCTTCTCGATAACTGGGCCCAGGTCCAGCTCCTCCATGGAAAATGACTGCGAAGCATCCGTCAGTTTCGCCAAGCGAATGATCTCCCCAATGAGAGTATCCATTCGTTCAATATCACGCTCCATCCTTCGGTGTTGCGCTTCAACATCAGCTTGATCCAGAGCGGCAAGCCCCAGTGCGATCTGGATACGTCCAAGCGGCGATCGCAATTCGTGGGAGATATCGCGCAGAAGCACTTCTTTTGCTTCGATCTGAGCTTTGAGCTGCGCAGCCATGTGATTGAACTCCCGCGCCAGAATTCCGATCTCGTCGCGCCTCCGTGTAAATTGAACGTCGACTTTGGCATCCAGATTGCCACGCGCTAATACGCGCGCACTTTTCTGCAGTTCATAAATCGGGGCGCTTATATAACGCGCGAGCCACCAACTTGCTCCGATGCTCACTAGCAAAGCGAGGATCAATAAGATTGGTATGATATTGTAAGAGCCCAGCACATCGATTGGGGATGAACCGAACCAAGCCACAACCAAGGTATAGTTATTCCCATTTGCAGCCTTAATTTGCGAGCTGTCGAGCAGATGGCTAGCGGAATACTGAATGCTGGGAGCGAGTGGACTTTGACCTGGCGCTCCGGCAATTAGCGATTGACCGTTGCCTCGTGCCAGCCATTGCGTCAATCGGGCTGGTATATGGCGTCCGAGGAGGTCCCCTCCCTTCTCATCAAGTGTGTAGATATCGACGCCGGGATAGCGGTCGCCGACTTCACGCAACCATGATTTCAAGCCGGTTTCACCGCGTTCGTGAAGAGCGAACTTTGCACTCTGATTCAACTGGGCAAAGTTGATTTCGCTTAGGACAGAGATTCTATGCCACGCGACCATAGTGGTAGTGGCGATGCAGCCGGCGATGATAATACCGAGCACAATCCAGAAGGAAATGAATACCCGGCTAAATAAAGAGCTCATCGGGCAGCCATCGTGCTTGTGTCGATCAAAACGTATCCGGTCCCGCGGATGTTGCGAATTTCCAGCGTAGGCGCCCCGCTTCTGGTCAATTTTCCGCGCAGGTTACTGATATGGGTATCGATGCTGCGATCATAGGCGGTCAGTGAACGGCCCAGAACACGTTCGGACAAATACTCCCGAGAAATTGGGCGACCCATTGAATCCATCAAGACTTCCAACATGCGGAATTCAGTTCCTGTTAGAGATACCGGTCTGCCACTTATCGTGATGGCCATGCTGCTAGTATTGAGAACAAGATTGCCCACGGTGAGGCTCTTACCAACTGTATCGCTGGCCCTTTCCAAGCGCCGCAGAACGGCGCGGATGCGAGCAACCAAGTGGCGAGGACTGAACGGCTTCGATAAGTAATCGTCAGCGCCCAATTCTAATCCAAGTATGCTGTCGACATCGTCCCCGCGCGCGGTAAGCATTATTACGGGCGTGTTCCAGCTCTTGCGAATGCATTTGAGGACCTCAAATCCGTCCAGTGAGGGCAGCATGACGTCTAGGATGACGAGGTCAAAATGTTCTTTCTGAAGTCGTGTAAGAGCATCCGAGCCATCTCGTTCAGTAGCGGCGGCAATCTGAGAGCTGCGGAAATATTCCACCAGCATCTCTCCCATCTCCTGGTCATCATCGACAAGCAAAATTGAAATCTTAGTCATGGGCGAAGGTTGGTGGGCCGGCCGATCCGGAAAGTCTAGCCCATTCGGTGTTTTGCTTTTGGCGCGGGACGTCATCTTTGCACTTCTTGACATTCGGCTAGCAAATCTTAGCACGATCTGTCCCGGTACGCTGTCTATCATCCCGTTCTGTGGCGGAGAATTTTACCTACGTTTGCGACTGTGCGCGGTGATACCAACCATCGCCCGCACAGAATGCAGCCAACGTGTCGTCGCATTCTGTTGATGAATCAGCCCACCTAGAATGGGCGCCCCGGGGTCAAGATGAATTTGGTAAGATTTTCTCTCCGTCGGCCATATACCATCCTAGTCATATTGTTGGGGATCGCGCTGGGCGCCTTCCTGGGCCTGCGCAATATGCCGGAGGACGTGTTTCCGCCGCTCGGCGTGCCTACGATCTATGTCGCCCAGCCCTATGGCGGCATGGACCCCGCCCAGATGGAGGGCTTCCTCACTTATTATTATGAGTATCACTTCCTCTATATCACCGGGATCGAGCACGTCGAATCCAAGTCGATCCAGGGCGCGGCGCTGATCAAGCTGCAATTCTATCCGGGTACGGACATGTCGCAGGCCATGTCGGAAACTGTCTCTTATGTGAACCGCGCCCGCGCCTTCATGCCGCCCGGCACCGTGCCGCCCTTCGTCACCCGCTTCGATGCGGGCAGCGTACCCGTGGGCTATCTCGCCTTCTCTAGCGCAACCCGCAAGGTCGGCCAGATCCAGGACCTAGCGCTCAATACCGTGCGACCTCTCTTCGCAACTCTGGAAGGCGTCTCGGCGCCGCCTCCTTTCGGTGGTAGCCCTCGCACCATCGTCGTGAATGTCGATCCGGCCAAGCTCCAGAGCCACGGCCTCTCAGCCCAGGACGTGGTGGCAGCCATCGCCAATGCAGAGACCATTGCTCCGTCCGGCAACATCAACTTGAACGGCAAATATCCCACCGTTCCTGTCAATTCGATCGTGACCGATGTGCAAAACCTGGCGGGCGTACCGATCCGCACCGGCACCTTTCCCGCCGTTTTTGTGCGCGACGTCGCCACCGTGTCCGATTCCAGCGACATTCCTACCAGCATCGCGACCGTGAATGGCAAGCCGACGGTCTATATTCCCGTCACCAAGCGGGCTGATGCCTCTACCATCTCGGTGGTTGATCTAGTCAAGCAGAACCTGCCGAAATTTCAGGCAGCGCTGCCCGACGATACCACCGTTAGCTATGTGCTCGACCAGTCGCCATTTGTCACCAACGCTATCCGCAGCCTCACTATCGAAGGCGTGCTGGGAGCGCTGCTGTCGGGCATCATGGTCCTTTTGTTCCTGCGCGACTGGCGCAGCGCCCTGATCGTGGTGGTCAACATTCCGCTGTCGTTGTTGGCAGCTGTCTTGGCGCTTTGGATCACCGGACAGACTATCAACATTATGACCTTGGGCGGCTTGGTCCTAGCGGTCGGCATTCTGGTGGATATGTCCACCGTCGCCATCGAGAACATCCATACGCACCTGACCCGGCGCCAGGGCGTGGAGCGTGCGGTGCTGGATTCCGGTGGCGAGGTCGCCGTTCCCCTC
Source organism: Hyphomicrobiales bacterium (assembly GCA_040255825.1). Classification (GTDB taxonomy): domain Bacteria; phylum Pseudomonadota; class Alphaproteobacteria; order Micropepsales; family Micropepsaceae; genus Rhizomicrobium. The sequence continues at coordinate 515,169 of JBDZVS010000002.1, forward strand.
TTGATCGCTATGTTGTGCGTGGTGGCGGTGTTCCTGCCTTCTTTCTCCATGGTGGGCGCTGCCCGCGCTCTGTTCGTGCCGCTGTCTCTGGCGGTCGGTTTCGCGATGGCTGCTTCCTATGTTCTAGCCAACACGCTGGTGCCCATCCTGTCGGTCTGGGTGTTCCGTTCGCGCCATGACGCGCTGGATGTGGGGCACTGGGACCCCGGCTTTTTCGCGCGTGTGCAGCAGGATTATCACGATGTGATGGATCAGCTGCTTCCTGTCCGCCGCATGATCACGCTGATCTATCTCGGGATAGCGGCGCTGGTACTCGTGTTGATCCTGCCCCGGTTGGGGACGGACATCTTTCCGCGCGTCACCGCCGGGCAGCTTCAGCTTCGAATCAGCGCGCCTGCCGGCACCCAGCTTCAGCGCACTTATGCGTATTCCCAGCGTGCGTTGAACATCATCCGCCAGGAGGCCGGGGCAGATAGTGTGGACCTGTCGCTGGGGTTGGTGGGTGTGCATGGCTCGGCCTATCCCGTCAACTTCATTTATCAGTGGAACAGCGGTCCTCAGCAGGCGGTGCTGCAGGTGCAGTTCAAGGGCGGCAGTGATATCGACATCGATACGCTGCAGGAGAAGTTGCGCAAGCGTTTCGCCAGCGACATGCCGGGTGTTTTATTCTCCTTCGAGCCGGCGGACATCATCAGCCGAGTGATGAGCTTCGGCGCCGCCACGCCGATCGAGGTGGCGGTAAGCGGCGCTTCTCTCAGCAGCGACAGGGCGTTCGCTGAGAAGATCCGCACCAAGCTCTCAACGCTACCCCAGTTACGCGACGTGCAATTCGGTCAGCCGCTCGATTACCCGGAAGTACGGGTCGATGTGGATCGGGAGCGCGCGGGTGTACTGGGCGTGACCACCAACGATGTGGTGCGTGCCCTGACGCCTGTGACATCGTCCAGCCGTTTCACCCAGCCAATCTATTGGGCGGCGCCGAACACTGGCGTCGCCTATCAGGTTCAAATACAGATTCCCCAGCCCGCAATCACTTCGGTCGAGGACGTAAAAAACGCGGCCATTTCCGGCGACCGGAACGTGACGACCCTTTTGCGCAATGTCGCGGAGGTGAAAGAAGACAACGCGCCAGGCGAATATGACCGTTACAACATGGCCCGCACCATCACGGTGACGGCCAATATTCAAGACACAGACCTGGGAACCGCTACACAAGCCGTACAGAAGGCCTTGGCGGATATCGGCAAGCCACCTGCCAAAGTCGCGGTCGCGATCCGCGGCCAGGTGCCGCCTATGGAAAGTCTGCTGTCGGCGCTGCGCGTCGGACTCCTGCTGTCCATAGTGGCGATCTTCCTGCTGCTGGTTGCTAACTACCAATCCTGGCAGTTGGCGCTGATCACGGTTTCAACCCTTCCTGCGGTGGTGGCCGGTGTCGCCCTGGTGCTCTGGCTTTCGCGCACGACGCTGAATCTGGAATCCTTCATGGGTGCGATCATGGCGGTGGGCGTTGCCGTGGCCAACGCGATCCTGCTCGTGACATTTGCCGAACGCAGCCGCTTGGAAGGCGCCTCCGCGCTGGATGCAGCGCTGGATGGCGCTCGCAGCCGGTTGCGTCCCATCCTGATGACCAGCCTGGCGATGATTGTAGGCATGCTGCCGATGGCGTTGGGTATCGGAGAAAGCGGAGGCCAGACAGCCCCTCTGGGACGCGCCGTCATCGGCGGCCTTCTCTTTTCCACTGTTGCCACGCTCCTGGTACTGCCCGGCATCTTTGCGCTAGTGCGCGTCAAGGCTGGCCGCTCCTCGCCTTCCATGGATCCCGACGATCACCAACCCGCGGTGAGAGAGGTTTAGCCGTCATGACGTCTTGTACCGCACTTCAGACTATATCCCGTAACCTGGCGCTGGCCGTGCTGTTGGCATGGCCGATGGCCTCGTCCGCCCAGTCGACGGGCCGCACCATTACATTGCCCGCGCAGATCAAGGCCTATCAGGAGGCCACCCTTACCGCGAAGGTCGCCGGTTACCTTAAGGCGATACCGGTAGACAAGGGCGACAGGGTAAAAGCCGGAGATTTGATCGCAGATATCGAGGTTCCCGAATTGGTCGCAGACCGCGCGCAGTACCAGGCGCAGGTCGAGGTAGCGCGCTTGGACTATGATCGCATGCAACAAGCCATCAAATCGGCACCCGACTTGGTGACCCCCGAGAACGTGGATGAAGCGCGGGGAAAATTTCAGGTGGCGCAAGCCCAGCTCGAACGCATCAATACATTGCTGCGCTATGCCCGGATCACAGCGCCCTTCTCTGGGACAATCACCGCTCGCTACGTTGATCCGGGGGCTTTTATTCCGGTCCCTTCTAATAGCGACCAGAAGAGCGCCGCCGTCGTCAGCCTGATGAATTTCAGCAGGGTACGCGTACAGATTCCCGTGCCTGAGGACGAAGCCCTCGCGGTCACCAAGGACACGCCGGTAACCTTCACCGTTCAGAGCCTTCCCGGGCGAACCTTTCGCGCCACCATTACGCGCGTGAGCTATGCGCTGGATCAGGGCACTAAGACCATGTTGGCGGAAATCGAGATGGATAATCCCAGTGGCCTCCTTAGGCCGGGGATGTACGCCACGGTGCAATTGCAAGTGTCAAAGGGGACCGCCGATGCCCGAACGCCGTGACAGCATGGCAGTGTGTCCCCTTGCCGGGATGGTTGCTGTGCTTCTGCTTAGCAACGTTCCGGCACATGCGCAAACGCAGGCAATGCCACCCGCAAAGGCTGACGCTATAAAGCCGGTTGCAGGTGCTCAGCCGATCGACCTGCCGACCACCCTGCGGCTTGCGGGAGCCAACAATATCGATCTGGCTCTGGTGCAGGAGGCTCTAGTCCAGGCCGAGGCGCAGAACGATGCCGCGACGCTGAGCTTTCTTCCGAGCCTTTCAGGCGGGGTCGGATATTACAAACACAATGGCGCCATCCAGGATGTGAGCGGCAACATCCTGGACGCCAATAAGCAGCTTCGCACAACCATTGGGGGGATCAGTTCACAGGTCAACCTTGGTGATGCCATTTTCCAGAAACTCGCGGCCAGCCGCCTGCAGAGCGCGGCGGAATATTCGGTGGACGCAGGGCGGAACATCACACTGTTTGCGGCAGCTAGCGCCTATCTGGATCTTGTCGCCGCATACGCCAATACCAAGATCGCCGAAGAAGCAGTCAGAATTTCTAGCGACTATGAAAGCCAGATCAACCGGGCGGTCAGCATCGGATTGGCCAACAAAAGTGATGCCCTGAGGGTCAGCGTCCAGACCCAGAGTTATCAAGTTGCGTTGCGCCAGGCTCGAGAGGCGACTGCTCTCGCCTCAGCGACGCTCGCCAACATTTTGCATGTTGATCCCGCAACCCAGTACGCGCCTACCGACCAAACCGTTCCACAGATCACGCTTGTACCATTGGAAACGACCATGGACTCGCTAGTGTCGGAAGCTGTCGGCAAACGTCCCGAGCTAAAGGCAAGCGCCGCCACGATCGATGCCGCGGACTGGCAGAAAACCCAGAGCATCTACGGTCCCTTGATACCGTCGGTGGGCGCCCAGGCGCTCTATGGAAACATCAATGGTGGTCGCCTGGGCATCCCGAACGCCTCGGGTGGAACCCAGGATTATGCCGTAATGTTCAATTGGAAAATCGGGCCTGGCGGCTTATTCGATTTTAGCCGGATGGATTACGCAGAATCAAAACTAAATCAAAGTAAGTTGAATGATGCCAAACTCCACGCCGACATTGGCCGACAGGTAGTGCAGTCTTTTCAAAACGTGCATTCCGCTTTCGATCAGTTACAACTCACAAAAACCAGCATGAATCTGGCGGAGCAAAGCTTGACGTTGAGTCTCGGCCGCAAGGAATTCGGCGTTGCAACTGTTCTGGAAGTAATCCAGGCCCAGAAGGACCTGGTGCAGGCGCGGGCGGCCTATGTGAAAGCCGTGACGGCTTATGCCGAAGGCCAGTATGCGCTGGCACAGGCTGTCGGACGGATCAGCGAATGACTGGATATTGTCTGACCCCAGGGAGGACACATGAACATCGACCGGCGTTATCTACTGAAGACTGCGGCCCTGAGCCCATTCTTGGCTGCGGAGCCCGCCTTTGCCGCGTCAAAAGCCGACCATAGCATCCGCATCGCCAAGGGGCTGATCGAGCTTGCACCCGAGCAGATCGTCTCCACCACACTCTACAATGGCCAGTTTCCCGGTCCGCTGCTGCGCTTTAGAGAGGGTCAGCGGGTGACGGTTGATGTCTTCAACGATACCGACACCCCCGAGCTGCTGCACTGGCATGGGCAGCAGATTCCCAGCGACGTGGATGGTGCGGCGGAAGAGGGCACACCTTTCATTCCCGCGCATGGAATGCGCAGGATTTCCTTTGTCCCCAAACCGTCAGGATTGCGTTTCTACCATACGCATGTCGTCGCCGGGAACGATCTGGATCGCGGCACCTACTCCGGCCAAGTCGGACCCGTTTACATCGAACCGAAGGACAATCCCGGTGCCTATGACCGTGAGATATTCCTGACGTTGAAAGAGTTCGGGCCGACTTTTTCCAAGGGCGGCGACATGGCCTCGGAGGCATTGGCGGGAGACATGCTGCTCGACCTCAAGACAGTCGGCAGAAAGGCCGATGACCAAGCAAAAACAAAAGCAAAGGGCTACGAGGTCGGCTATACGCTATTCAGCATCAACGGCCGCATGTTGGGACATGGGGAGCCCTTGCGTGTAAGGCAGGGCGAGCGTGTCCTGTTTCATGTTATCAATGGCAGTGCCACTGAGATTCGTAGTCTGGCCTTGCCAGGGCATAGTTTCCGGGTCGTGGCGCTGGATGGTAATCCAGTTCCGACCCAGGCGGAGGTTCCGGTCTTATGGCTGGGCACCGCCGAGCGCATTTCCGCTGTCGTGCAAATGAATCATCCCGGCGTCTGGATCATGGGGGATCTCTCGGACGATGATCGCGGTCATGGCATGGGGCTGGTGGTGGAATATGCCGGCGCGAACGGAAAGGCCAAATGGGTCGCCCCGAAATCTTTTCGCTGGGACTACGCGATCTTCGGGGAGAAGGGCGCCGCTGCGGCCAAGCCGAACGAGACCATCGAGATGCTCATCGTCAAGCACAACGCGGCGCTGAGCGGCTTCAACCAGTGGACCATCAATGGCACAGCCTTCTCGATGGAAAAAATGCAGCCGCTCTATAAAATTCAGCGGGGAAAGCGGTATCGGATAAAGCTGCGCAACGGCAGCGACGATATTCATCCCATGCACCTGCATCGCCATAGCTTTGAGCTGACGCGCGTGGCCAGTAAGGCAACGGCGGGCGTGATCAAGGACGTGGTAATGCTGGGCGGATATCAGGAAGTCGAATTTGACTTCATCGCCGATAATCCGGGCCGGACCCTCTTCCATTGCCATCAGCAACTGCACATGGATTATGGCCTGATGGCGCTTTTCGATTATGCGTGAACCCGCGAAGTCACCATCAGGAGATACGCAATCAAGGAGGCGCTCATGCGAAGCATCTTGGGCACACAAGCACCCCGCTGGACAATCCTGATTCGCATTTTGATTGGCCTCGGCGTCTTTATCCCGGAAGGCATTCAGAAATTGATTTTCCCGACTCTCTTGGGATCTGGGCGGTTCGCCACTATCGGAATCCCATGGTCTGATGTTTTGGGACCTTTTGTAGGTGCCGTTGAAATCACCTGTGGCCTGCTAATTCTACTAGGCCTTTTCACCCGGCTGGCAGCGATACCGCTCATCATCGTGATGGTGGTCGCAATATCATCTACAAAGATCCCCATCCTATTGGAGCGTGATTTTTTGATCTTTCATCTTCCGCATATGGCACGCTACGGCTTTTGGAGCATGATGCACGAGGCACGCAACGACTTTGATATGTTACTTGGAAATCTCTATCTGCTGATCGTCGGGGCAGGCGGATGGTCGCTGGACGCGAAGTTGGCCGACCCAAATCGATAGTTTTCTGTAGATGATCGTCTCACATTCATGCAGACAGAACAGGCCGATATACAACCCGCCACGGCATCGGAGATATTTTTCGCGTTTCTGCGCTTAGGGCTGACCAGCTTTGGCGGCCCTGTCGCCCACCTGGGCTATTTTCATCAGGCGCTGGTGGTGCACCGCCGCTGGCTGGATGAACATCATTATGCTGATCTTGTCGCGCTCTGCCAGTTTCTCCCGGGGCCAGCGTCCAGTCAGGTCGGAATTGCAATAGGTCTTACCAAGGCCGGTTGGCGCGGCGCCGTCGCGGCCTGGCTTGGGTTTACCATTCCCTCTGCCATCCTGATGACTGCTTTTGGCCTTGGTATTGGCCGGTTTCGGACGGCCATTCCACAAGGCCTCCTGCACGGCCTCATGCTCGTGGCTGTTCCGATAGTGGCGCAGGCGGTTTGGCTCATGGCGCGCCAGCTGTGCCCTGATTGGCCTCGGCGAAACATGGCTTTGTGCGCATCTGTGGTTTTTCTTCTGTTGCCCAGTCCCCTGATGCAGCCGTTGGTCATCGCTGCGGGTGGGATCATCGGATTGCTGCTCCTCAAACCCACCACTAGCGCTCCAGTGCCCAACGCCCCTATTGGTCTCCGCCGGTGCGTTGCCGGCGGTTTACTGGCAGTATTCGGCATTCTGTTTCTGGTGTTGCCGTTGGTTAGTGCGATATTTCCCGACCCGGCGCTATCTCTCTTTTCGGGGTTCTATCGCGCCGGCGCTCTCGTGTTTGGCGGAGGCCACGTCGTTTTACCCCTGTTGCAGGCGGCAGTGGTGCCACGGGGATGGATCAGCAATGATATGTTCCTCGCGGGCTATGGCGTCGCCCAGGCAATGCCCGGACCTCTCTTCTCGTTTGCCGCCTATCTGGGCACGGTGACAACGACCTCTCCAAATGGTCCCGCAGGCGCTGTACTGTGCCTACTGGCCATCTACTTTCCATCCTTTCTTCTCATCGCTGGAGCGTTGCCCTTTTGGGCAACGCTGCGGCATCGCCCAGATATCAGGAGCGCATTGGCTGGCATAAACGCCACTGTGGTTGGCTTGTTACTGGCGGCCCTCTACAACCCAGTCTGGACATCAGCGATACATTCGCCGGTGGATATTCTGATCTCCCTCTGCGGATTAAGTCTTTTGATGATGCTCAACACGCCGTCTTGGCTGGTTGTATTCATATCGGCGGCAAGTGGATGGCTGCTCCGCGCGTGAGTTAGGCCAGGAAGATCACATCGCGTCCAACAAGCAGGGAGAGATAGATGGCAAAATGGATGCTCTCGACCTCATCGCCAGCTTTTCGCTTCGTTCTGATCATGGGGCTGGTCAATCTCTTCGGCGACATGACTTATGAGGGTGGCGGCAGCATCAATGGGCCATTCCTGGGCATGTTGGGCGCTAGCGCCGCAGCGATCAGCATCATCGCTGGCGTAGGTGAATTTCTCGGGTATAGCCTGCGTTCCGTGGCGGGCTATCTCGCCGACCGCACGGGAAAATACTGGCCAGTCTCTTTCCTGGGCTACGCCATCAATCTTCTCGCGGTGCCCGCTATGGCGCTGGCGGGGAGCTGGCAGATCGCGGCTGTCTTCATACTAGCTGAGCGCATCGGCCGCGCCATCCGCAAACCGACTGTGGATTCCATGCTCTCCTATACTACCGGAAAGGTCGGCACGGGTTGGGTCTTTGCGGTAAATACGGCAATGGACGAAACGGGAGCCACCGTTGGACCACTGATCGTGGCGGCAGTGCTTTTCTTTAAAGGTAGCTATCAAACCGCCTATGCCCTGTTGCTGGTGTCATCAACGCTGGCCCTTGTCTCGCTGGTTGCAGCTCGCGTCTCATTTCCCGTCCCCGCCAGGCTTGAACAAGGGAAAACCGCGCCCGAGCGCCGGTTTACAGCCGCCTACTGGCTCTATATGGCCGCTGCCAGTTGCTTTGCGTCCGGTCTAATGAGCTATGAGTTGATCTCGTATTACCTCACCGATGCGGGCGTTATCTCCAAAGATTGGATGCCGGTGATCCTAGCTTTCGCGACGGGCTGCGGCATCATCGCCAACTTGGCCCTCGGGTGGTTGCATGACCGGTTTGGGCTGGGTGTAACCCTCACCGCCGTGGTTCTTTCGGCCCTTTTCACACCTCTTGTGTTTACAGGCGCACTGCCCGCGGTGCTGGTCGCAATGCCACTGTGGGGTATTGGCTATGCAGTCCAGGACACCCTTTTCAAGGCGATCGTCGCCGATGTACTCCCGGAAAACAAACGCGGCCTGGCTTTCGGGCTCTTCTACGCCGGTTATGGCTGCGGCTGGCTAGTTGGCAGCGTTGCGGTGGGATTTCTCTATCAAGCAAGCCATACGGGTGTTGTCGCATTCGCGATGGCGGCTCAGTTGCTGTCAATCCCGATTTTCGTTTTGGCTCAACGCCGGTTAGAAGCAGAAACGCTGACAATCTAGAGGACTATCCCCCGAACGGAGCCGAGCCAGACGCGCTCACCCGGAAAGCGACACCGTTTCTCTTTGGGACAGTACCGATAACTACAAGACCGAAGACGAGGAGGCGTGGTTCCACGCTGCTCCAACACTGACTTCGATTGCAACTATAGCCACTGGGTGGAAAACCATCCGCCAAGAATTGCAAGGAAAGTGTCAAGAAATGTAAAAGCAAATGCCGCACTCGGGCATTGGCGTCGCAAAGACGATATTGTTGAGCCTGAGGATTCTTTAGCTCACTGCACCGCCATGCGCCTCTTAATCGCGAACAATGACTTGTCGTTCAGCGACAGCGCTCTGCGCGCATTAAAGGCAGAGGGATATGCCGTCGACTGGGTGAACGGCGCTGCCGCTAGCTTCGCTTATCTCAAGTCTGTCCACTACGACCTTGTAATCCTGGATCTCAATTTAGTGGATGATTCAGGAATTAGGTTACTCAAGCGCATGCGGTCGATGAGCTTCAACTTGCCGATCCTGATTACTGCTTTGAGCAACGAGCTAGATGACAAAGTGGAAAGTTTCCAAGCTGGTGCAGACGATTATGTCGTAAGACCGGTCACCACCACAGAGCTATTTTTACGTACGCAGGCGCTCTTACGACGAGGTACCACACTCCAAGACAACGTCATCAAGGTCGGTGATCTTGAAATCAACCGTTTCACACGAAAGGTCAGACGTGGCGGAAGACGCATAGAATTGAGCGCGAAGGAGTATTCGCTGCTCGAATACATGTCGCTCAACCCCAGCCGCGTGCTTTCCCGTAGCACGATTATGGAGCGGGTATGGGATCAGCCATTCGACGTGGCGACGAATATCGTTGATGTCTATATGGGGCATCTGCGACGCAAAATCGACGAAGGCCACGCGATTAAATTAATTCGGACCGTCCGAGGCTGTGGCTACGCACTCGATACCGAACAACTCGACTAGCTTGTGTAGTTCACATGGAAAATGGGGTCTGTCATTGCGCCAAATAGCTAACAAGCGACATTTAGAATGCCCGACAGAAATGTGTGCGCAGATAATAGGCGGCAAATGGAAGAGCACTATCGTTAATCGCCTTCTTGATGGGCCGAAGCGCTTCAACGAACTCCGAAAGGTGTTGCCCGACGTAACACAACGAACGCTAACATCAGCTTTGCGTGATCTGGAACATTGCGGCGTCTTGCATAGGAAGGTCTACGCAGAAATCCCGCCTAAGGTTGAGTACTCCATATCTGCACTCGGAACAACGCTCGGGCCTGTTCTTGCTGCGATGAGAGATTGGGGGCAGTCGTATCTCGCAAGTCATAATGACTATTCTGAATGATGGATCTAACGTCCCTATTGATGTCGTTCGCGTGACCTAAATCTGGCTGAATAGGGGCTTTGCCCGCTGGGGCAGTCTGACCAGTGAACATGCGAGCGTGAGTCCTGCGCCGGTATCCGCATGTACATGCGATTTTGATACTTGGACGCGTCCCGCGCACTACGTTGCAAAAAGCTTGTTCATCAAAAACGTCGCCGCAGAAATATTGCTTTTGTACAGATTCAACTTGACCGCGTAGCACTCACGCATAGTCTTACAATGCTCAGCGGTTAGCGCATATGACTGATAGACGAGTTCAATTATTATATTGCCACGATGACACTGGCCGTTCGGCTAGTGATTCAATTTGGATTACAAGCATCGTCCTTCGACTGGGCTCAATAGCAAATGCTGGGCCCCTGCGGTCCAACCGTCGTTCGTTTGAGATGCTAAGAAAGCCTCTAGAAAAATTTCCGACTGCCGCGTTCTGCTTGATGGCGCTCGCACTCTTTAGTTCTCGCGCAAATGCTACGCCATTGTCGCCGGAGCAGTTTGAAAGCCTGTCGGAGAAATGCGCGCCTCTTGCGTCTGTAAATGCTATAAAGCTGGTTTCGGATGTCGAAAGCCACTTCGAACCTTATGCTCTGCGCAATAATACTAAGCACTTTTCGCTTTCGGCTGAATCGCAAGCCGCCGGCATTGTGCAGGCGAAGCAGTGGATTGCCGGAGGAGATTCGGTTGACCTGGGCTTAATGCAAATAAATTCCGGCAATCTTGCCAAGCTGGGTCTAACCGTAGAAACCGCGCTCGACCCCTGCCGTTCTCTGGCGGCAGGTGCACTGATCCTGTCGGCTGCCTACAGTCAAGGTTCATCAGTAGCAGAGCAGGAAGCTGCTCTATTGATAGCGTTTTCTCGCTATAATACAGGCCGCTCCTTAGCGGGGCTAGCCAATGGCTATGCGGGAAGGATTCTCGCGTCGTTGGGCAAACCCAAGCCCTCGAATTCAACGAATTCCAAACAGCCAGACTGGAACATCTGGGCCGTCGCATCTGCCGCGCAGCACGACGGCGCTGCCTGGCTGGTCGATTCGCAGGACACACCGAATTTTCTCATAGGGGCTGGGGCTCAACCGACGGGAGAGCCTCATGCATTGTCGCCAGAACCGGGAACCGCGTCCGGCATGTAACACGCGGCCGATAGTGCGAACACTGACAGCAGCGCACATGCTGCTGCCCACGGTCGCATATGCACAGACCGTATCTGGCGGTGCCAGCCCCCAGACGATGATCAACAATGTCTGTGCCTTCATCCTGGGGCCGTTCGGCCAAAGCTTGGCTGTGCTGGGCATTATCGGTATCGGCGTCCTTTGGATGTTCGGCCGTGCGTCCCTGGGCGTGATCGCCGGCATCATCGGCGGTATCATCATCATGTTCGGGGCATCCTATCTTGGCCAGACCCTGACGGGCGGCGGCCAGTGATGGAGCCGCTCGCTTCGGACACGCTGTATCTCGCAGCGACGCGGCCGGCTCTCTTCATGGGTGTGCCGCTGGTTCTTGCGGTCGGCTTCATGATGCTGGGCGGCTTCATCATCGTTCTGCTGGAGAACCCACTTTACGAATTGGTTCTGATCCCGCTCTGGCTCGCGGCGCGGGTACTGGTGTCGCGCGACTACAATGCTGTCGGTGTGACGGTGCTATTTCTACGCACTGCTGGTCGCTCTGTGGATGGCTCCGTGTGGGGCGGTGCATCCGTGACGCCGCTGCCAATCCGAGCCGCTAAACGCGGACGGGGCATGTGCGATGTGGGGTAACGCTGGCGTAGCCGAACGCTCCGGCGAAATCTACCTCCCCTATCTCGGGCACGTCGGCCCGCAAACGGTGCTGCTGGAGGATGGTTCGCTGCTTGCTATGGCGGAGGTGGCGGGCGTGCCGTTTGAGCTCGAGGATCATAGCAGCCGCAATGCCCGGCTGCGTCTGCTCAACACGGTCTTCCGCAACATCGCCGACGACAATATTGCCCTCTGCACCCATCTGGTCCGCTGTGCCGCAGAGGACGATGTCCGGAGGCGATCGTTCCGTAGCCGGTTTGCCGCCGATCTCGATGCCACCTATCACGCTCGCGTTCTGGAAGGCCGGGTATTCCAGAACAGCTATTTCGTGAGCCTAATTGTGTCGCCGCGCGGCGCGTTGGGTCCAGAGCCGGCCCGTCAGCTGGCCCGGTGGCGTAAACGGCCAGCGGAAGTCGGGGGCCGCTTGCGCGAGGAACTGGAGGATGTGTGGCAGACATTGAGGTCTGGCCTGGTCGAGTTTGGTGTCCGGCGGCTGGGCGTCTATGAGCGGCACGGTCTGGCCTTCTCCGAAATCGCCGAGGCGCTGCGCCTGTTCATTACTGGAGAGCGCCTGCGTGTGCCGGTGGTCAGCGGCCATCTTGGCGCGTCACTCTATACTGACCGGGTGATCTGCGGCCGGCGTGGTTTCGAGGTGCGCGCACCGGGCGGCAGCCGCTTCGGCACGATGTTCGCCTTACGCGAATACCCCGCCAAGACCCGGCCGGGGATGCTGGACACACTGCTGTCCGTGCCTTTTCCAATCGTCCTGACCCAATCCTTCCGTTTCCTCACGCGTGCTCAGGCGCAGGACAGGCTTTCACTCAAAGCGGCGCAAATGGTGAGCGCCGCCGACAAGGCATCTTCACAAATTGTCGGCCTGGAAGAGGCCGCCGACGCGCTCGCCTCCAATGAGTTCGTGATGGGCGCCCATCACCTGTCGCTGGCGATCCACGCCCAGAGTCTGGACAAAGTTCGAGATTGTGCTGCCCAGGCCCGTAGCCGCCTCACAGATTGCGGCGCGGTGGTGGCGGAAGAAAGCCTGGGCCTGGAGGCAGCCTTCTGGGCGCAATTGCCGGGGAATTTCCAGTGGCGAACTCGGCCTGGCGCGATCAACAGCCGCAACTTCGCCGGACTATCCACTCTCGACAATTACCCGGCCGGATCGCCCAGCGGCCACTGGGGCCCAGCCATTGCTCGATTCCGTTCCAACGGCGGCACGCCTTACGATTATGTGCCCCACGTCACCGATGTCGGCATGACGGCGATCTTCGGCCCCACCGGTTCCGGCAAGACCGCGCTGCTGATGTTCCTGCTCGCCATGCTGGAGCAGCCGATGGTCAGCCGCGGCGGCGCCGTCGTATTCTTCGATAAGGACCGGGGCGGCGAACTTTTGGTGCGCGCCACCGGGGGCTCCTATCTGGTGCTATGCCGGGGCGAGGATAGCGGCCTGGCACCGCTCAAGGGATTGGAGAACACCCCGGCCGCGCGGGATTTCCTGCGCGAATGGGTCGCCGCCCTGATCCAGATCGACGGCAAAGGCGGGCTCAGCCCCGATGAAGACCAGCGGCTGGAACGGGGTATCGCCCGGCAGTTGAGCTTGCCAGTGGAGATGCGTTCGCTGGCAGGTCTGCGCGAATTCCTCGGCCATTCCGATCGCGACGGCGCGGGTCCTCGTCTGGAAAAGTGGTGTCACGGACAGGCTCTTGGTTGGGCGTTCGATGGCGCGCGCGATGACGTGCGGCTGGATGCGGCGATCACCGGCTTCGACATGACGCATCTACTGGAGCTGGAACAGGTCTGCGCCCCCGCCGCTGCTTATCTGCTCCATCGCATTGCTGCGGTAATGGACGGGCGGCGGTTCGTGATGGCCTGCGACGAATTCCGCGCCTATCTGCTCAACGCCCAGTTTACAGCGGTGATCGACAATTTCCTGCTCACGGTGCGCAAGAACAACGGGATGCTGATCCTGGGCACCCAGCAGCCGGAGCATGTCTTGTCCTCGCCCATCGGCCATTCGCTGGTGGCGCAATGCCAGAGCAAGATCCTGTTTCCGTCGCCTACGGCTGACCGGGACGCCTATATCGGCGGTCTCAAATGCACCGAAGGCGAGTACCGCGCAGTCCGGGAAGACATGCTGGGCGGCACACGCTGCTTCCTGCTCAAGCGCGACAGCGGTTCCGTCATCTGCGAGTTCGATCTTTCGCCCCTGCGCGAATACGTCGCCGTGTTGAGCGGCCGCGCCAACACGGTGCGGTTATGCGATCGGCTGCGCCAGGAGTTAGGCGACGCGCCGGAACAATGGTTGCCGGAGTTCATGCGCCGGTTTGATGAGGTTCGTGACTAAGGAGGAACGGTATGCGTCGGATACGTCGCGCCCTGCTTGGGGCAACAATTGTCGGGTTCTGCGGCATCGCTACACCTGGCGCGCACGCGCAGATGGCGGTCATAGACCATGCCAACCTGGCCCAGACCACGCTGGAAGCCAGTCGCGCCCTCTCTCAGTTGCAGCAACTGATCGCCCAGTACAATCAACTGGTCGCCACCTATCAGATGCTGACTACGCCCACCGATATCATCAGCATGGCAACCGGGCTTTCGGTGCCATCCCTGCAGAATCCGCTACCCACCACGACGCTGCTTCCGGGGATGCTCTCCGGTCAGACGGCGGCGAGTGGGGTCGGCGTGACCTTCTTCAACCAGGCCCACGTCTATACGCCGACCGATGGCACGGTGGCCTCCACGCAATTGATCGCCAACGCCAATGCGATCGCCAATCTGCAAGGCATCGCCTCCACCAATCTCCAGTCCATCCAGCAGCGCCTGGCATTGTTGTCGGGACTGGCGGCGTCCCTCAGTGGCGCCACCTCCATCACCCAGGTTGACGCCATCAATGGCCGGATCGCACTGGAGTCCAATTACGTCCAAGCCCAACAAGCCCAGGCACAGAACCTGATGGTGCTGGCGGCCGAACAGGAGGCCTCCCAGCGCCAACAGGCCCAGGAAGAGCACGCCCGCGAGGCTAGCGCCATTGCCGCCCAATACAAGGCGGCAGCACAATGAAGCTGTCGCTTCTCCAGACCGGCCTGGGCACCGCGGCTGCGGCTTCGACTCTCATTGTCGTCTATGTCGTGCAGAGGCCTTCGGCGGATGGGAGCAGCGCGGTAGCGACGCCTCCCGCAATCGAAACCATTCCGACTCCACAATACCTGCTGGCGCACCCCAACGCCCTCAAGGAAGCGGAACAAAAATGCCAAGACGGGAGCGCGCCGTCGCCCCTATATTGCAGCAATGTCCATAAGGCGGAAAACCTGCGTCTGGCCAACCAATACCGCCAGGGCCTTCAACCGGGAGCCGCCCCCAAATGAAGGTCGATACCTTCTCCGATTTCGCCAACCAGTATGCATCCATCTTCTCGGCGGGCACGTCCAATGCTGTGTCCGCGGGACTGAGCGCCATCGCTGGGCCGCTGTCCGCGGTCGTAGTTCTCTGGATAATCGTCCAGGGCATCTTGGTGATGCGCGGCGACGTCTCCGTGCGCAGCGGGATCACCAAGATTCTGCGCGTCGTGCTGGTTGTGGGCCTACTGACTTCCTTCGGGTTGTTCTCAAGTTATGTCGTCGATCTGTTTCAAACCACGCTGCCTAACTGGGCGGCTGGCGCTATTTCGGGTGCGGGCGCCAGCGGCACGACCACGCCTGGGATGTTCGACAAAGTTTGGAATGGCTCTATGGCCATCGCCAAGGCGGCCGACGCCCAGCTTACGATGTGGGACTTTGCCGATGCGGCCGAGCTGGTAGCGCTGGAGGTCGGGATCGGCGCCTGCCTGATCCTGGCCTTCGCGGTCTATGAAATCGGCCAGATCATGCTGGGCGTGGTGATCGCGGTCGGTCCCTTTGTGATCGCGGGCTATCTGTTCGATTCCACACGCGGCATCGCCGAACGCTGGCTGGGCAAACTGATCGGGCTGTCCATTCTAACCCTCCTGATCGCGATTGCCCTCACCATCATCCTGCAAGGCGATGTGACTTATATCCAGACCGCGGCGGCTACCGGCGCATTGGATGTCGAGTCCAGCATTGCCGTCCTGATGCAAGCAACCCTGTTCTACGCCCTGGGCGCTGTCATCATCGTGCTGCTTCCCAGCATCGCCGCCTTTATCGGTGGCGGCATCAGTTTCCATCCCGCCCAGATGGTCGCCCTGGCAATGCCTGTTGCCCGGACGGCGCGGGCCATCACAGCCAGGTAGGTGCCATGTCATATCTCCATCCCGTCTATCTTCTGACCCATGTATTTCCATTGCTGGTCGTTGGTGCACTGATCCTCAAGGGATGTGGCATCAACGTCATGCGCGTGCTGTTTGCGCCGTTCCGTCTGATGAAATTCCTCCTGATGATCGCGTTGATCGGCTTGGTTGGTTGCAGCCACACAGAAGAGCTGGCGCAGGCGAAGGGCCCGCTGTTCGCCCTCAATCCCGATCACTGGAAGGCCGAGCCTGGTGATCTCAAAGAGCCGCCTGCGGCGGGACGCTAGGAGATGACGGTGAACGCGGAACCGCTATTTGTTCAGATGCGGGAGCTGGAAGCCAACTACAAGCAAGTGGAAAGCTTCCAGCAGGCCCAGGCACGAACCGCGAGACGATCCACCAAACTCGCGCTGATCGCTGCTGGCATTATGGCGCTTGCCAATTTGGGTCTGGCCTGGACGGTGGCATCCCTGTTGCCGCTGACCAAGCTGGTGCCGGTTTATCTCCTGATTCGCCCCGATGGCACGATAGATTCCTCGGTCTCGCTGTCCTCACTGCCAGCGAGCCAGAATGAAGCCGTGATCCGCGCCGCGCTTTGGGAATATGTCCGGCTGCGGGAGGGCTACACCTATGACACGGCGCAATACAATTACGATGTGATCTCCGGCATGTCGGCGCCGTCTGTGAAGACGGCCTATCAATCCTGGTTCAATTACCCCAATTCGGCGTCGCCCCAAGTGGTGGTCGGTAAGAACGGCAATATCACGATCGCGCCCGTCTCTGTGGCGATGCTCAGTCCCCATGTGGCCCAGGTGCGGTTTGCCCGTACCGTGACGATGACTGGCAGCAAGCCCGTCACCACCAATTGGACCGCCACACTGGCTTTCGATCAGGTGGACACCCTGCGGTCCAAGGACAGGCTCGCCAATCCGGGCGGGATCATCGTCACCAATTACCAATCGGCGGAGGATAGCGCGCCATGAACAAGGCCGCCCTTTTGATTGTCATGCTTGCGTTCACCGTTCCGGCGTTCGCCAACGAACTTCCGCAGCACGGCGCCCAGGACACACGGATGCGCTATGTCCCCTATGATCCCGGCCAGGTGGTGCACCTTTCCACCGAAATAAACGCCACCTTGGTCGTGGGCTTCTCCGACAAGGAGACGGTCAGCGCCGTGGCGGAGACAGACACCACGCATTTATCGGCCGCGCCCAAGGGCAATTACCTGTTCCTCCGGCCCATCGCCGCCCTATCCCTCCAGCCGGTGGTGGTGTTGACCACATTGCCGGACGGCAAAATGCGCCGCTATGTCTTCGAGGTCGAGACGGTGACGACGCCCAGCATGGGCAATGGTGTCGCCAGTGTCTATTACTCGGTGCAGTTCACCTATCCGCAGGACATAGCAGCGGCCGATGCTGCCAAGGCCGCTGCGGCGGAAGACGCCCGTCTCAAAGCCGTCCAGGCCGCACAGCAGGCGCAGGTCCAGTCCGCATTGCAAAAGCCTGTTGTTGATCTCAATGCGGACGGGCGCAATTGGCGCTATGTCGCTCGTGGCGACCGCTCCTTGACGCCCATTGCGGTCTTCGACAACGGCTATTCGACGGTATTCCGGTTTCCGGAGAATGAGCGCATCCCCGCCATCTTCGTCGTCAATCCTGACGGCGAGGAAGCGACCGCGCCGTATTCGGTAACGGGCGGCTACGCTCAGGTCGGCATGACGGCGCGGGAATTCCGCCTGCGTGACGGCAACACGGTGTTGGAGATCTTCAACCTCGGCTACGACACCATGGGAATCAATCCCGCCACTGGCACGGTCAGCAAAGATGTCGAACGCGTGGTCAAGACGGGAGCAACGCCATGAGCGATCACCAAAACCCCTCTCCGGTCGAACAGGGCGCTTCCGATGTCGCCGGCCCACGCGGAAAAGAACTCACGCTGCGTCAGAAGCTCGCCATCGCCACGTTGCTGGGGATCGTGGCGCTGGGAGTGATCTGGTTCAACGCGCTCCTCAAAAGCCATGCGCCACAGCCGGAGAAAACCAACATAACCGCGGCGGGATCGGGGCAGAAATACAACCCGCCGCCCGTCATTCCGGTGAAAGCGGAAGGCACGGACCTGCCGTTGCCGGCCGCAGGTGCGTCCGATCCATCCGCAACCTTGCAGAAAGACGCCAGCCCACCGCCGATCTTCGCCTATTCCGGTGGAGGGACCGTGCCAGGGGCGCGTTCCGAGCTTGGTCAAACCATGAGTGTTGATCTCGGCACCAACAATAGCACAGCGGCGGAAGTCGCGCCGGCGTCGCCACCAGCGACGGACAGCGCCCTCGCGCGCAAGCTCAAACCGACAGTTCTCAGCGGCGCCACCGCGTCGGTCGTGAAAAACCCCGACACGATGATTACCCAGGGCACCGTCGTTCCCTGTATTCTTCAAACCGCCATCAATACCCAGCTTGCCGGCTTTGTGACCTGTGTGATCCCGGTGGATGTGCGCAGCACAAGCGGCAATGTCGTCCTGCTGGACCGCGGCACCAAGATCGTAGGCCAGATCGAATCCGGGCTGATGCAGGGCCAGGATCGTGTCTTCGTTCTTTGGACGCGGGCCGAGACGCCCAATCACGTCATCATTTCCCTCAACGCGCCGGGTGCCGATGAGCTGGGTCGGGCGGGCCTGCCCGGCGCGGTGGACAATCACTGGTGGGACCGCTTTGGCGGAGCGCTAATGCTAACGCTGGTGCAAGGCTCACTCAACGCCGGCACGGCGTTGGCTGCTAACAGCGGGGGCAGCGGCGGTAGCGAGGCTGGACTAGGCTTTGTCTATAGCGCCCAGTCGAGCGGCAATCAGATTGCCAATACCGCGCTGGAGAACAGCATCAATATTCCGCCCACTCTGAACAAGAACCAAGGCGATACCGTCAGCGTCTTCGTGGTGCAGGATCTGGATTTCAGCAGCGTGTATGGGCTCAAGCTCAAGGCGGGTGCCCATGCCCCATGAAGCCGCCCGTCAACTCACCTATCTGATGCAACCACTGGCAGCCTGGCTGGCCGATCCTGCCACCGAAGAACTTTGCATTAATATGCCCGGCGAGGTCTTCGTCCGCCAGAAAGGCAGCTTCCGTCGCGAGACGGTCGCGCTCTCGCTGGAAGATTTGGAAGATATTTCCATCTTGGCGGGCGCGCTGCGGAAGCAGGATGTGGGACCGCGCAATCCCCTCTGCGCCACCGAACTGCCGAATGGGGAGCGGCTACAGATCTGTCTGCCGCCGTCGGTGCCAGCTGGAACGGTGAGCCTCACCATCCGCAAGCCGGGAGGTTCGGTTGCGCCGTTGGCTTCCATCACCGGCCGCTATGACACGGCCCGCTGGAATCAGTGGCAGTCGCGGCAGGAGGCTCGAAACCGCAATCTGGGCAATCTACTGGCACTGTATGACAGCGGCGATCTGGAAGCGTTCTTGCGTGCCTGCGTCACAGAACGGCTGACCATTCTGCTCTGCGGCGCCACCGGCTCCGGCAAGACCACCATGAGCAAGACCCTGATCGGCGCCATCGCGCCTGGCGAACGGCTCGTCACCATCGAGGATACGCTGGAACTGGTGATCCCACACGCCAACCATGTGCGGCTGCTTTACAGCAAGGACGATATTGGCCTCTCCCATGTCACCGCCGAAGCCCTGTTGCAGGCGAGCTTGCGGATGCGGCCCGACCGGATACTGGTGCAGGAATTGCGCGACGATGCCGCCGCCACCTATATCCATGAAGTGGTGAGCGGCCATCCCGGCTCCATCAGCACCATCCACGGGCGCGATGCCCCCCAAGGCTTCAAGAAGCTTTTCGCTCTCGTGAAGGGCAGCGCCCAGTTCCGTGCCTGGGACGACAAGACCCTGATCGAACTGCTGGCCACTGCTATCGACGTGATCATTCCGTTCGAGAACCGGGGCAATACTTATTGCATCGGCGAAGTCTGGTTCAGTGCCGACGCCAGGCGCCGGGGCGCAAGCGCCGCCGATCTGCTTCGGGCCGCCTAAGATGGCGCAAGTGGCGATCAAAACAGGCTTTGCTCTGATCCTGGCGCTGATCGCCTGGACCATCGTGGCTTCGCTGACCTTTCTCTGGGGAACAGGCCTGATCCACGCCTTCCCGCATCCCTTCTGGCAATGGTGGCTGTATTTCCTGAATGTCGAAGGCAATGCCAGGGTGACACTCTGGCTCAAGATCGGCGCGGCTGTAGGTGTTGCCCCGCCGCTGGTCTTCGCGATTGGTTTGATCGTGCGCGGCCGGGACGTGAAGGGACCGCGCCTGCGCAAGTCCCTGTTCGGCGGTCCCGTTCAGGCGCCCGAAGCCGTGACCGACACCCACGGCCGCGCCCGCTGGATGACCATAGTCCGGGCGCTGGAGACTTTTCCCGGTCCTGATCCGCTCTATGGGGGCGTCGTGGTGGGCGAAGCCTATCGCGTCGATCAGGACAAAGTCGCCGGTCTGCCGTTCAATCCGGCTCTTCCCAAGACCTGGGGCCAAGGCGGTAAGGCCAAGCTGCTGATCGATCCCTGTCACGTCGGCCAGACCCACTCGCTGGTGATCGCGGGCGGCGGCAGCTTCAAGTCCATGTCGGCCGTCAGCACGCTTTTGATGTGGCGTGGTTCGGCCATCGTGCTCGATCCCGCCGGCGAAATGGCGCCCATGGTTCGCGATGCCCGCCGCCGTATGGGTCATGCGGTGCATGAACTGGACCTCGGTGGTCGCGTCGGCTTCAACGTACTGGACTGGATCGACATCGCCTCTCCACTGGCCGATACCCATGTGTTGTCGGTCGCGTCCTGGATCTGTGGTGAAGAGCCGGAGAAAAAGTCCGGCACTGCCCAATTCTTCGAAGCCAAGGGCCGTCATCTGGTGATCTGCCTGCTCTCCCACATGCTGTGGGATGACGAACTGGCGCCAGAGTTAAAAACATTGGTCTGTTTGCGTCAGGGACTGGCCGTCCCCATCGACGAAATGCGCGAAGTGCTCAAGACCATCCATGCCACCAGCAAGAGTCCGGTAGCGCGCGACTATGCGGGCGCGCTGATGCAACAAGTGCCGGAGACCTTCGCCGGCATCTATGGCAGCGCCGACAAAGAGACCGCCTGGCTCGCCAACAAGGCGTTCGCCGCACTGGTGTCCGGCAACAGCTTCAAATCCACCGACTTGACCCTTGGCAAGATGGACGTGTTTCTCAAGATGCCGCTGGAGGCGCTCGACACCGCGCCCGCGCTTGCCCGCACCGTGATCGGCGCGTTGCTCAACACCGCCTATCAGGCCAATGGCAATTTCGACGGCCGCATCCTCTATCTGCTCGATGAAGTAGCGCGGCTTGGCTATATGCGCATTATCGAGACCGCGCGGGATGCTGGCCGCAAGTTCGGCATCACCATGCAGCTGCTGTACCAATCCACCGGCCAAATCGAGAAGCAGTGGGGCAAAGAAGGAAAGCGCGCCTGGTTCGATGGCGTCTCTTACCGCATCTACGCCGTGGTGCAGGATGTCGAGACCGCGACGGAATTGGAATCGAGCTTCGGCAACTACGGCGTTCTGGCCACCTCCGAAAGCAGCAATACCAGCAGCGCCGGCAAAGCCTGGGAGGCATCTTCTCGCTCACGCGGCACTTCGCAGAGCTATCACGAAGTCGCCCGCCCCCTGATCCGTAAAGCCGAACTGATGAACGATGTGCGGGGCGATGAAGCCTTTGTGATCGTGCGGGGTAGCCCGCCGCTGCGTTGCGGCCGAGCGATCTATTTCCGCCGCCCGGAAATGGTTGCCCAGGTCGCGCCCAACCGCTTCTACAAACGCGCCATGTGAGGTGTCATGTCAGAGATTGTCTCGGAACTCGATCGTGCCGCTGCCGCCTATTGGCGGCGGTTGGCGCAAGCGGGCGGCCCCAATGCCAATGCAGCGCTGACACGCGCCCAGCAATTGACGGTCGAAGCGCGGGCTGAAAGCCGCATTCCCGACAGGGCCCAGCGGCCAACCCTGGATCAGATTGAAGTCCCGCCGCTGCGGTTGCGCTAGGAGACAAGATGGCGGCTGACAGCGAAGTTGAATCAGCACCGCCTTTCGATCCCGCCCGGGTCGAGGGGTTGCTGAAGACGATCAGCAGCGATCAGAAGAACATTTTGACGACGCTCGGTCTGGTGCTGGACGGGTTCGGCAGCCAGACGGCGCTGCTCAAGGAATTGGCCAACTTGGCCAAGGACGATCCCGGTCCATCGCCGCTGGCCAATAGTCTCGACAAACTTCATGAGGCCTTCCTGCTGGTGCATGAAGGGCTCAAGGGCGTCTCGGCGCGTCTCGACCATTTGCCCGCGGCTGTCCGCGTCGAGCTGGAGCAATCCGCCCCGAAAGCGGGGGGCTGATGCTCACCTATCGCACTGGCGCTGCCGGCGCCCCGTCCGCATCGCGCAACATGAGCGAACATCTGCTGCAACAGACCCTGCCGCCGGAGATGGCGGCGATGGCCGATTATTACGAAGGTGGCGCCTCGCCGCCAACCGTGGCCGAAGCCGTCGCCAGCCGCTATCGCGAGCAGTTGGGCACGGCGGCCACCGCCGATGCTATTTTGCTGGATCAGTTGCTGGCCGAAGAAGTCGAACGGCTGGCCGAAGCCACGGGGCGGCTGGATCTCAATACCGCCCAACAAAAGGAGATGGCGTTGCGCGCGGCCGGGGCGTTTGTCGCGGCCGGGCTCACCACATCTGATGATGCTCTGGCCGCGCTTGTCCGTGCCGGTCATGCGGCGGATGAGCCCGCCCTTTCCGCCTCCGCAACGGTGGCGAGCAGCGAACGCGATTACAGCAGCGCCGTCGCCACCCTGCGCCGTGACTTCCATGCCGGACTGGCCGAACGTCTGGGCGTAAAGCCCGGCCGCAGCCTCACGCCGGGCGAGATCGCGCATCTTCTCAACGGCCAGCGCGCCGATGGCGGCGAAATCCCCGGCAAGAAGAAACAGGCGGCGACGGACTCGCTGCGCGTAACCTTCGGCCTAGCCAAAGACCGGCTTCCCACCATGGCAGAACTGGAGCATGTGCTGGCGGGCCGCAAGGCCGATGGTACGCCGCTGCCCGAGGCCGAATCCACGCGTGCCATCCGCCGCTTTCAGGCCGCGTTTGATGCGCCCCATGAAGGCTTGAGCCCGGACCAGCGGGACCATCTGTTGTTCGGACTGACCGCCGCCGGCAAGGCGCTGACTGTGCGCCAGTACCAAGCCAGGTTGGATCGCACCAAGACCCGTATCGGCTATGTCGATATGACCTTCTCCGCGCCCAAGAGCGTCAGCGTGGCCTGGGCGTTTGCACCCACCGAGGCCGAACGCGCCATCATTCGGCAGGCGCACCGCGACGCCATCGAGTCCGTGATGGCAGATGTCGAATATCACATCGGCCGCGCCCGGCGCGGCCAGGGCGGCAAGGGCGGTTGGGAACCTGGCGCCATCGGATGGGTCTCCTTCGATCACTATGCCGCCCGACCTACCGTGGCGGTTGTGCGCGACTTGCCGGATGGCGAGAAGCAAACCGAACTCTACACTTTGAAAGACTCCGGCGGCCGCGTGCCCGGCGACATGCAGCTCCACACTCATACCGCAGTCTTCAATGCCGTCCTGACGGAAAGCGGGCATGTCGGCGGGCTGGACCTCGCGCGGTTGGAGGGCCGCGTCAAGGAATGGGGCGCGCTCTATCAAGCCTATCTCGCCACCAATCTGCGCCGCCATGGAGTCGAAATGGGTCTCGATTCCCGCACCGAGATGGCCCGCCTGATGGACGTGCCGGAACAGGTGAGCGAACAGTTTTCCAAACGCACCCTGGGCGGCACCGCCGCCGCCCGCGCATTCGCCGCTGCCCAAGGCTTGGATTGGGATTCACTGGATGCCGACCGCAAGGTCGGGCTGCTCAAGGCGGGGGTGCAGAATCCCCGTGAAAACAAGACGGACGATATTTCCGATTTGGCCGCGTGGAAACGGATGGCGGCGGAGATCGGTTACAGCCACCGCAGCGTGTTACGCCCAGACGAGATCAAGCCAGTTCCGGACTTGATCGAGCGGGTGGACCAGGCGTATCGAGCGGCTTTGCCACTGCTGGCCAAGCAATTCAACCGCCGCGCCGTGATCGAGGGCGCCGACGCCCGGATCAGCGCCACCAAGGGCTTGATCGCCGCCAGCGTAGCCACGGCCGAAGACGTGAACCTCGTCACCCGGGCTTTCCGCAAACGTGGGGTCGAGCAGGAAGGCGTAGTTACGCCTCTGATCTGGGGCAAGGTCGCAGGCATCCAGCGGCTAGAGAAAGTCGCCATCACCACCGGCCTGCACGAACAGGAAGAACATCGGCTGATCGCGCGGGCCCGCGAAGCGGCCGCCGACCGTTCGGTCGCGCTTAGTGACGAGAAGATCAATCGCGCCATCGCCGCGCTGCCAACACTGGATTTCACCAGTGAGCATGGCCGGGCCCAGCGCGCGGTGATCGACAAGCTGGCACAAAGCGGTCGATTGGCTGTCGCCATTGGTGTGGCCGGCTCGGGCAAAAGCACATTGCTTAAGCCGCTGGTTCATGCCTGGCGCGCCGAAGGCCGCGCAGTGCATGGCATCGCACTGGCCTGGCGTCAGGCTGACGATCTGTCCGATGCGGACATCCCCGCCGAAAAGACCTACGCAGTCGACGCGTTCTTGCGCGGTTTGGCCAAGAATCGCATCATGCTGGACGAACGCGCGGTGCTGGTGATCGACGAACTGAGTCTGTTGGGCACCCGCCAGCTCAATGCCATTCTCGATGCCCGCGCGCGCCTGAATTTCCAGGTCGTTGCCATCGGCGATCCCAAACAGATGCAGGCCGTGGAAGCGGGCCCGGTAATCGATCTGCTGCAACGGGCGTTGGGCGATGCCGCTATTCCCGAATTGATCCGGTCGGTACGCCAGCGGGATGCCGAGGATCGCGAAACCACCTTAATGTTCCGCAACGGTCAGACTGAGGAAGCCGTAGCGCGGAAAGTTGCAGACGGCACCCTCACGCTGGTGCCGGGAAGCTATGAGGAGGCAGTGAGAGCGGTGGTGGCGCTATGGCAAGCGCGCCGCGATACCAATGCCGATCGTCCGGACTATTCCATCAGCATCAGCGCACCGACCAACGCTGATGCTCATGCCGTCAGTCTGGCACTGCGCGCCCGGCGCCGGGAGTTGGGCGAGATCGGCGAAGACAAGATCACGTTGCCAGCAACCGACGCTGGCGGCATCGAAGCGCGCACCTTCGATTTGCGTCTGGCGGTGGGCGATAGGGTGCGCCTCTTTCGCCGCACCAACGCGGTGTTCAAGTCAGGTCGCGCCAGTAATATCGGCCGCAATGGCAGCGTCCTGACTGTGGCGGGCATTTCCGAAGCTGGCCTGACCTTGCGCTCAGCCAGCGGCAAGGCGGGCTTCGTTCCCCTGGCAAACCTGCGCCCCGACAAGGACGAGCGAGTGCAGTTGGACTATGGCGAAGCGCTCACCACCAACACAGCCCAAGGCTCCACCGTCAGCGAACATATCCATGCCCTGCCGGCCGGGTCCGCGCTGGTCTCGGCCTTCGGCGCCTACACCTCGGGCAGCCGCCATAAAGAGCAGAGCTTCATTGTCATCTCGGAAGGTGCCGAACGAGAAGAAGTGTCAGGGCGTAGACCGCTGGGTGATGCCCGCCAAATCGAGACTGAAGATCTGATCGCCAATATCGTGCGCAATTTCGCGCGCCAGCCCGTCAAGGAAGCCTCTCTGGACTTAATCGCTCGGGCGCGCGATTTGCGCCGCGGCGCTGTCCATGCCCACCAAGGCGCCGCCCAACCCTTTCAAGCCCGAAGCGCCTCCGGACTGTCTGGATCGCCTCTCGCCGCCCGACTGGCCCAGCACCGAGGTCGCCGCCGTCTGGAGGACGAGGTGCCCAGCTGGCTCAAGGATATCCGGGCTCAGGCCGAGGCCGTGCGGCGGACGGCGGAAAGGACCACCAATCTGGCGGCGGCGATTGCACGAGTCCGCGAAGCCCTGAAGCGGGGCTACTGGAAGCGCTCGGCCCAGGCCAAGCCGGAAATGCCCACCCCCACACAGCGCCAGGGTCGCAAACTATGACCGTCTTCGCCCTCCAAAGAGTGCCTTGGTCTGTAGCACTGCCGCTTTCTGACGGGAACTTTTGCCTCAAAATTAGAGCGCGAAATGAAGTGCGATTTGGAACGCGGAATGAGATGCGAACAGAAGCGCGAAGTGGAGTGCGCTGATGGGATTAAAGCGCGCACATACCGATGCAGAGATTGAAGCGATGGCGGAGAAGTTCCGCGAAAGCTGGAGCGAAGGCCAAGTCATTCGTTCCTGGCTTCGCAATCACAGCGCGGAACTACGCAAGCTCGTTCGTGAAGAAGATTGGTCTTGGACCAATGTTGGCAAGGCACTAAGCGTGGCCGGAATCCAGTTCAAGACCAACAAGGGATGGACCGGCGAAAACGTGCGCCGGGCGGTGGACTTGGCCACCAAATCGAAAAAGGCGCGGCCCGAGAAAGCGTCAGCACCGGGGCCGTCATCAAGCGGGCCTTCATTCGTACCGGCGGCCCCGCCGCCATCCAGACCAGCCGGTGAACCCGAGTTTAAGATCATCCAGCGAGGGCCTGGATCGAGTGTGACCAGCAATCGAAACGGGGGCGAGTGAAGCCATAGCAACCCAAAGAAGGTGATTCATGAGCGACAACAAGACCGATCTGAAAAAGCCCCAGCCCTTCTCCGACAAACCGGAAAGTACGGCGGCAGCGCCAAGCGTGGACGTGGGCGCATTTGCGCCCCGAAAGCAGGATGATGATGTAAAGCCGCAGCAGGGCATGGACCTGGCCGACAAGCCCAAACTCATTTTCGTGATTGGGCGCGGCAAGACCGGCAAAACCACTTTCCTGCGCTGGGTGGCGGAGACCGCGCTGGATCGGAATCAGCCCTTCCTGATGGCTGATATCGATCCCACCAATGCCAGCTTCTCGTCATACTTTCCCGATGTGTCGCGGCCCAGCGGGCATGACCCCGTAGAGGTCAGGAGCTGGGTGCAGCGGTTCATTGGCTACGCGGTGGAGAACAAGACCACGGCCCTGATCGATCTGGGCGGCGGCGACACGGCCCTGCGCTCGCTGCTATCGGAAATGCCCTCCCTGCTGGCGGAGGTGGAGGCGGCCGGGTTGGCGGTGGTGGCCTATTATATGTGTGGCCCCCAGCCGGACGATCTGGCCCCGGTGGTCACCCTGGCCAGCCATGGTTTCGCGCCCAAGGCCCGCGCGCTGATCTTCAATGAAGGTGTGTCGGATGCCGGGCTTCCCCGCCAGCAGGCGTTCGCGGAGATTCAGGCCCACCCGGTGGTGCAGGATGAGGTCAAGGCCGGAAGCCTGGTTCTGTGGATGCCGCGCCTTTTCGCGGCGGCAGCCGTCGAAAACAGCCGCGCTGGGTTTGCCCAGGCGCGTGACGGCGATGCGTCGCGACCCATCAATATGTTCGATCGGGCCCGGGTGAAAAGCTGGCTCACAACCATGGACCAGCGCTTTTCCGGCGTGGCGTCATGGATGCCGTAGCGCCGCCGGAGCCAGCCGCCAAAAGGGTCGAGCTGGCCTTGGCCGATCTGGACAAGGCGCTCAAGGGCTTGGAATGGAGCGCGGAGTTCTCCCGTCTGAGCGGCGATCCTGCTGCAGAAAGCCTGACCGCGCTGTGGCAGGTGCTGTCGGGTATGGGCGCGCTGATGCAGGCCCGGCAGGCGGAACGGGCCGAGATTGCCGCTGCCGTTGAGGGAGAGACGCAGCTGGTGGTGGACCGGGCCAGCACCGAGTTGGAGCGCCGCAGCGCCGCCCTAATCGAACGCCTCGGCCCGGACCTGGCTCGGGCCGCCGAGCGCCACGCTGCAGTGCGTCTATGGTCGATACGGCTGCGAACGCTACTTGGGGCTGGTGGCGTGGCCGTGGCGCTAGCGGTGGCCGTGTTCGCGGTCAGCTACGGGGCTGGCTTTAGCAATGGGCAGGCCAAGGGGCTGCTGGCGGGCAAGACCATTGGAACGGCAATGGCGGCCAGCCCTGACGCGGCAAGGGCGTGGGCGCAACTGATGGCAGTGAATGATCCGGTCGCGGCCATGAAGAACTGCAAATCCGAGCGCGACGGCACGGGTCGCCGCTTCTGCCGAATGCCCGTTTGGCTTGATCCGCCCTCTGCTCCGTGAACTACTTGGCCGAGCTAGTCATTTGAAACACCAAGATCAGAGGAATGATGTCTGTCGAAGCTGACGGCACGATTATCGGTAAGGACGGACGCATTCTGCTGTTTAGCTGTCAGCGATTCATCGACGACATCGTTGCGGGTGATGACTGTTTCATTTGTGGCGCTGATCCGAAGAGCAAGGACTTCAACGACGAGCACATAATTCCGAAGTGGGTGCTGCGGCGGTTTGGACTCTTCGACAAAGAAATCATTCTGCCGAACGGCGACAAGAAGAAGTACACCAATTACCGTGTTCCCTGCTGCGTCGAATGCAACAGTTTGCTAGGGAAGAATATAGAGACCCCTGCCTCCGAGCTGCTGGACGGGGACTTTGCCACCGTATCGTCCCGCCTGACCGACGAAGCCATTGATCTGCTGTTTGTCTGGGCGTCGCTTGTGTTCCTGAAGACGCATTTGAAGGATCAGGCCGTCCGTATCGAGAAAGATCGGCGTAAAGGCGAAGCAGTGATCGGGGATGGCTATGACTGGACGACCATGCATCACATCCATGCTGTCGCCCGCTCGGCTTACACCGAAGCGCGGCTGGGGGGCGGCGTCGTAGGGTCAATACGCCTCTATGAGATCGCGGACAATCTGACCACCGAGACGTTCGACTATGTCGACTTCACGCTCGACCACACTTTAGTCGTGCGGATCGGTTCGGTTGGGATAGTCGCTACGTTCAACGACGCTGGTGCTGCAGATCGGGCCTGGTGGGAGCGGCTGTCGGTTATTACAGGGCCGATTAGCGAGATTCAGCTTCGAGAAATCGGAGCGATGTTCGCTTGCGCCAATCGCAACCTGGTCTATCGACCAAAATTTGCAACGGCTGTTCACGACGGCAAGGATGTTGAAATCGTTGCCGTGTTGCCGCCGGAATATCAGCTTCACCCATACGATCCAAAGGATTATGGTCACGCACTTCTCTTCGCACTCCGACACTTTGTCGACAAAGGCGCAATCATGGTGGATGGGACGCGAGACCCGTCGGAGGTTGCGGACGCCATTGCAAGCGGGCGTGTTCACTTCCTCTTCGATGAAACTGGCGGGTTTCAGAAAGCACAAATTCTGCGCCATGAATAGTCAATGAAGACCCCGCCCGGCGACCGGGCGGGGCTCCGCGGGATCGATTACTCGAACACCTGCTTCTTGGCGCGGCTCCAGAAGGCACCGTAGCTTTCGCTGTTGGGGTCCTTCATCAGGATGGCGTAGACCGGACGGCTGAGCCCCGCAAAATCGAAGGTGAGGCTGAGATAATCGCGGTCGTCATTGGTCGTCTTGGGCCAGGCTTGGCCGATTTCCGAACGCCCGACGAAGATGCGGTGGCTGGGAGCCTTCGGATTGCGGTTGGGCTTGGTCTCCTTGACGATCCGAACCCCTTTGGTGGTCAGCGGGACCATGAAGACTTCGCCTTCAAAACCGTCGCTGTTTGCCTGGAATGTGCCGATGTGTGCCATGTGTCGTCTCCTGTTGTTTTCGAGCCCGCGACCATCGCGGCCTCGATGGCGATCAGGTGACGCAGACGGACGACGCCGCACCCTAAAGGGCCGCAGCATTGCGGAGGACGCCGGCGGCAAACTTTCTTGACTTGCGCGAGGAGGCGCGGGAACCGCGCTGGGGAAGAAAGTTTGACAAGGCGTTGCGGTCAAGGCGGACGAGGCGCAGCCGGTCTGCGGCATTGATCATGCCATTCGACGGCTTGCGGGGCGCTGGGCGGGAAATTCAGGAGACGTTGGCGCACGGCCATCAAAAGCGAATGGGGCTTGGAGGATCGAAGTCTTTCCCGCGCCTATAACGGATCGCAATCCCAAAGCCCCCAATCCGATTCCCAGCCCGCGCATTGGGTGCGAATGAGGCCGCCCCCCAAAAGACCTCATCCGCGCCTTATTAGTCCGCCTTCGTGCGGGATCAGTATTCGCCCGCCAGCATGATGGTGAGAACCCGGCGACATAGCTCGATGCTGGAAGGGACCGGCGACAAGGTGTCGTGGTCCGGGTGGTAATAATCGATCTTGAAGAACAGCCGTTCGCCGAAGAGGTCGAACGCGCCGAAGTCATGTTCGCCATAAGGGTCGTTGCCATCGGGCCAGTGGTCGAAGCTGGCGAGCGTGGCGCGCAAGGTGGCGAGACGCGCGGCGTCGGGCTTGGGCGGGTCATCGTCGGAAGTCAGAAGTGCTGCCACGCCCTGCGTCATCACCCAGGAGGCGTTGGCGATTTCGGGCTGGCTGCGCGTCATGTCGTTGAGGCGGCGGGTCAAGGCGTTGAGGTCTGTCATGGGGATATCCTCGAAAAGACCGCCGCGCCCGCGCAAAGCGCGGGCGCGAACGGTTTTGCGGTTAGGCGGCAAGAGCCGGGAAACGCATCCAGCCCGGAGCCCAATCGGGCTTTTCCAGAACCAGCTTGGCGAGCATGGCCTTCTGATCCTTGACCTTGGTGGTCAGGCTCTTGTCGGCCAACTTCTTGCCCGCCACTTCGGCCAGCATGCCGTTGACCGCATCGCGGTCGCGGAGCAGGCCATAAAAGGCGTCATCCGGTGACCAGTGGTCGCGTGGCTTGACGCTTGCGCCCACGCCCACGGTGTCCACCAGCGCGCTTCCCACGGCCAAGGTTTCCGCCATCACGAAGGCGGCAACGCGAACGAGGTTGGCCTCGCTAAGACGGGCGAGCCGCGCGAACACTTGCGCGGTGGTCTCGTCGTCGCCGCTGCCGCCATTGCAGACGGCGGCATCGTCGTCCTCGGCTTCGTCCAGCCCCAGCAGCTTGCGGACCTTGGCGCGCTCCTTCTCAAAGGCGATCTGCGCTGGCGATCCCGCAAGGCTCGCCGCAATCGCCTCGCCTTCGGTGCGCTGGCGGTCGGGTTTGACCGACCAATTGCCACTGGCGGCAATGGCATGGGCAATCAACAGCCGCAGCGCGGCGTTGGGATTGCCCAGCAGCGCCAGCCGCACGGCGGCATGGCGATGCAGGTCGAGATAGTTGCGCATGCCGCTGGTGATGGGCGATTTCGGCTTGACCGGCGCCTTGGCCTCGGCTTCGTCGCCACCCTTCGCCTTGCCTTTGGCGGCTTTGGCCTTGGCCGCTTCCCGATGGGTCAGATAGCCCTCATGGAAGCTGACTTCGCCGCTATTGGCGAGGGCGATGTAAACGCGCCCGCCTGCCTTCTTGCCCGCCTTGGCGAAATTCCAGTGATCGAACTGGTGGCCGCGCTCCAAGATCACGACTTCCGGCCAACCCGCCGCCAGATAAGCATCGCGCTTGGCGGCGATGGCCTCATCCTGCAGCGGCCAGAACTCTTTGGCCGAAGCGAAGTAGCTGTCTTCCCCGAACAGATCGCCCACGATGCGCTCGCGGTGAGCCTCCAGGTCGAACAGAGCATGCTTGGTAGCGATGGCCGTTCCGCCGAACAGCCAGCCCTTGAGGGCATGGCCGGTGGGGGCATCGTTTTTGTCCCACAGCTTGAGCCAGTCGCGCTGCTGGGTCTTGGTCGCCATGGTCAGCAGTTGCAGATCGCTGCTGTCCAGTTCCTCGCTGCGATAAAGGTCGCGGATGCGCGGCATGAGGTTGGCCAGCGCCAGCCTCCGCAGCACGTCCTTGTCTTCCACGCCGAAGGTCTTGGCGATTTCGCCGGGCGTCCGCCCCAGCCGGATCAGCCCGGCATAGGTTTCGTACTCGGTGAGTTCGTCGGCATCTTCGCGCGCCACGTTCTCGATCAGCGAGATTTCCAGTGCTTCGGCATCGCTGCAATTCTCGCGAAGGTCGCATTGAATATCCGGGAAGCTGCCCGCCTCGCCTTCGATCACCTTGGCGGCGTAGTAGCGCCGCCGCCCGGCAAGGATTTCAAAGCCGTCATTGTTGGGACGGACAATCAAGGGCGTCAGGATGCCCTTTTCGCGCACGGTGGGCAGGATATTGGCCGAGATTTCGGCCATGCGCTTGAGGGATGGCACCTTCTTCTCAACCCGCATGTTGAAGGGCGAGACATGAAGGGCGGCAAGATTGATGGACGTTTGCATGACAAGTCACTCCTTGGATGCGGACGGGAAAGGTCCGCTCCGGCTGTCCGCGTTCGCCGGAGCGAATGCGGATCAACCGGCGCTGTCGGGTGCCGGGCGGGTGTCGGGTACGTCCTCGTCGCGGTTGGAATAGACGGTGCGCGAGAAGGCAGGGCCGTCTAAGTCGCGTTGGATATGATCTGGTGAACCGGTGCCTTCGGTGTCGTAGTCATGGACTTCAACGCGCGCGGTCCCGCCCTGAATATCGACGTGCTGGATCAAGCCGCCTTCGACGGTGATGACAATATGCGGTCCGCCGCGATCCTCGGCAAAACGCGACGGGATCGGAAGCTGCTCAATATTGTCGGCCCACAGATCGTAGTGATCGCCCTCCGCCACGGCATCCACAAAGGTGTTGCCGGTGGTATCGGTGGATGACCAGTTGGCGTTTTCGTTAGCCTGTGTCACGGCCTTGTCGAGCGCGTCTTCCAACGTCTCGGCTTCGACCACTTCCTCGCGGAAATAATAGGCGGCGTAACTGAGTTGTACGGTGAAGGTTTTCATGCCGCGTCCTCCACCTGGGCACCGGGCGCAGCGAAGGCCAGCAGGAAGTCGGCGGCTTTGGAGGCGTGGCTGGCGGCGTTGATGATGGCGCGGGCGTCGTTCTTCAGAACGGTCAGCCAGTTGCCAATATAGTCGGCGTGGCGGACGGTCGGCACGATGCCCAAGGTGGCGCAGAGAAACGCGCTGCCCATTTCGGCAACCAATTCCTCGCGGGCATAGGCTTCATCGCCAAAGCGCTTGGAAAAGTCCCGGTCGAGCCGGTGCTTTGCGCCGCTCCAATGGGTCAACTCATGGAGCGCCGTGCGGTAAAAATTGATCGGCTCGAAAAAGCTGTCTTGTTCGGGGATGCGAATATAGTCGCCGCCGATGTGGTAATAGGCTTGCTCGCCGCCGCGTTGGAATTGCGCCCCGGTCGCTTGCATCAAGAGTTCGGCGCTTTCGATGGGAAAACGATGCGAGACGGGCGCAAGCGTTGCCGTCATATCGGCGGGCAAGCCTTCGCATTGCGCGATATTGAAAACCGTAAAGCGCTTGAGGAACGGAATGCTGCGGGCTTCACCATCCTTGCCGCTTGGCGCTTCCTGTTCGCCCTTGGGTGTGAAGCGGTCGGCATAAACAACGGTGGTGCCGTGTTCGCCCTTGCGGACATTGCCGCCAACCGAAAGGGCCTGTTTGAAAGTCAGCCAGCGGTTGCGGTCGTAGCCGCGCTGAAACAGCGCATCCCACAACAGTAAAATATTGATGCCGCTGTAGCCACGATGGGTGGTGGCGTTGACCGGCATGGAGAGCGCCGGGCCACCCGCCCACGGCTGAACCCATGGCAATATCCCAGCTTCGATCTGGGCGATGATCTTGTCGGTGATTTCTTGATAAAGTCCCGGTCGTTGGGCTGGGTGCTGCTGCTGATCGTGTTCGCGCATGTGCTGGTGCCTCGCTCGCAAAAAACCGCACCCGAACCCCGGAAAGCGGGGTGGGCGGCGAAATGCGACCGGCAGGCCCGGCCTTTGAGGCGCGTTGCATCCTCAAGGGGCCCCGCGCGCGTGACGCGCGGGGATGGGACCGAAACAACGTGGAGGACCGCCGAAGGCGGTTGCGACGCGCCGGGACGGGCCTACAAGGGAGCGCCGCCCATACCGATTTTCCGGAAGGTCGGCCTCAATGAAAGTCGGCGGCCGTCAGGCCGGCGTCCTAACCTCTTGTTGGGGCGTTGCGGGGCAGAGCCCCGCTCGAAAGGGGTGGGCCGAGACGAAGACTCGGCCCAGGGGAAAGGCATTTCCCCCCAACCAACCACTGGTATTGTCTAATTATATTTTTCCGGATTTCAGCTGCTGGAAAACAAGAGCAGCGACTAACGCGATTCGAGAGGCCCACCATGCCTAAGCCCATCGACAAGTACGGACATCCCGATCCTCGCTGGGAGCATCATGTCGTCGTCGAGAGCCAAGATCCATTTCGCTTTCACTTTTCGAACGTCAATGACCTCTATGAGCAGATTGCAAAATTCAAATTGCATGAGACCGTGCCGGAGAAGGTTCGCGCGCAATTTGACCTGGCGCTCAACCTCTATCTCTATCATTGGTTTGTCTATGATTTTGTCACCCTTGCCGAACAGCAGGCTTACAGCGCCATGGAGGCGGCGCTGAAATATCGTTATCGGGAAGACATTGGAGACCCCAGCGCCAAGGCCACGCTGGCACCGCTGCTGGATCACGCCCTGAAAAAGGGCTGGCTCAACGCAGCAGATTTTCAGATCCCGTTTCCAGGCACGCCTACCGGCACCATATCGCTGCTCGATATTATCCGCCGGCTCCGCAACGACTTGGCGCACGGTGACTTCCACCTTATGCAAGCCGGCTCCTATGACTCACTGGAGTGGTGTCACGACATCATCAATGTTCTGTTTCCAGCAGAGAGCGGTGCTGCGGCGTAACTTGAGTGTTACAGTTGCAGAAGCGGGCTCGGCTGGGCGCGCGAGACAACCAGCATCAGGCGGCTTTTGGCGCGACTGAGGGCGACATACAGCAAGCAGCGGCTCTCGATGCTGTCCGGGAAGGTCTTGGCATCGCAGGGCATGACAATGACGCTGTCACATTCCAACCCTTTCGCCTTGTGAACGGTGCTGATGGCCCTGGCGGGTGGGTGCGGCCGGGCATAGGTGCGCCGATTGGTAATCTCGATCAGGCCCGCATCGACATCGGTGAAATCGCCCAGGCGGACTGCGTCCCAATATTCCTTCTGGCAATCCAATTCGACGGCTGCGAAGTCGCTGTTGGATTTGCGCAGATCGGCAAGGTGGCGCAGCATCTTTGCAACGCCACGATGGTCCGGCTCGGCCACAATGTATTGGGCAAGCGCCTGGATAGTGGCGGGCTTGCCCCGGCATCGAGCGGCGCATCCGTCTTGGACCTCCTTCTGGAATCGGTCTGCGAAAGCAGAGGGGCTGAACCCTTTGCAGGTTTCCGCGATGAAGCCGACGGCGGCGTCGGCCACCACGGCTCTATCGCCGTTCGCCGTGCGAATGGCATCCACCAAGCCCTCCAGGGCGGTTCGCGTGTGGCCTTCCCAGAGCGGAATGCGGCGATTGAAGAAGCTCCGGAATGATCGCGCTGTGGCGTTATGGTGTGTCAGGACCAACAGCGATGCCTGGGCGCGCTCGAAGGCATCGATCGGCTTCCTGTCAGAACCGGAGAGCTGGTAGTCCATAGCTTTGCGAGCTTGGTTCTCGGCAACAACGATCATGACGCTGGCAGGTAGGCCGGAGCGCAGATCGATCTTGCCGCCGGACTGCAAGGCGGCGCGCGCTTTTAGCGTCCATGCCCCGAGGTCTGGGCAGCCGGTGGTCCAGCGGTGGGGCGTGTCCAGCTCCTCCACCGTGTGGGCTTGAGTCTTGAGCCCACCCCACGTCCAGGCCGCGCTTCCGCCCGGCAACGCCCGCTTCTTATAGATTTGCTGCATGGGGTCGCCAAAAACGCGCAACCTGGATCCATGCTCCAGAAGGGCCAGGGCAACGGCGTGCTGGTCATCGCTGCAGTCCTGGTGTTCATCGCAGATGACAACCGGATAGCGTCGCGCCAGGGCGGCGGCAATCATGGGATGGCGGCGCAATAAGGCTGCGGTGCGCGTGGCGAGGTGCGCATGGCCGTCGGCGGTTTGGCGGACCCAGGCAGCGGTGTCGGCAGGCAGCCCAAGACCGACATGGTACGCGTTGGCGACCTGGGCAATGAGGCTGTCGATGGTGCGGATCTGCACGCGCGCGCCGGCTGCGGCTGTGCGCGCAGCAAATACCGAGCAGGCAGCGTTTGTGTGGGTGAGGATCAGGAGGCGTTCGGTACCGGCGGCAATGGCATGGGCGTAGTCGGCGCCCTGATGGGTCTTGCCACAGCCACCCGGCGCTTCCACCACCACCAAGGTGGCGTTGGATCGCAGCGCCGCGTAAACCGACGCGTCGCTCACGACAGGTCGGACAGTGGCGGCAGGTTAACTGCGGCCCGGACAGCGTTGCAGAATGGGAGAAGTTGGGATTTCAGGCTGGGCCAAAGCCCGAGGCTGAAGACTTTGTCCGCCAATTCGCGTCCGCCGGCGTCGGATTTGAACCAGATGCCCGCGTGCGATTTGTAACGTTTCTTCTCGGCTTCCTTGCCAGCGGGGCATTCTCCCATTGCCGCTTCGATGATGACGGCACGCAGGCCGGTGCCGGCTTTCGCTTTGAGGCTGGCGAAATCCTTTTCCGCCATATCCAGACGCTCGGCGAGCGTGCGCAGCCGCGTGCCGGTCTTGTCGCCCTTGGGATCGTTGATCAGGGCTTCCAGCTTGTCCTCGGGTACGGCGGCAATGATGTTCTGTTCGATGCAGCCGGTCGGCCAGCGGAACAGAAGCGGCCCCAGCTTTTCCGAAAGTTTCTTCCAACGCTCGGGATAGACCCCTTCGTCGTCAGCAAACCCCGCGAAGCGAAGACCGCCAGCGGCCAGGGCTTCGAGAATACCCAGCGTGTTGTCGTGGCCGCAGCCGTCGCTGATGTGAATGCCGTGCTGCGTCAGCGGCGATTTCAGGGCACGCTCCAGGATGGAGCAGGTAAAGCCCTTTTCGGTGGCTCCTTCGGCGACCGCCGCCAGGCGCGCGAGAAAGGTTTCGGGGTCGTGGGCGCGGTGGTGCGCGATCTTTTCGGCATCCAGCGGCCCGATGGCGCCGGAGTGGTCGACGTACCATAGGCTGGCTTTGGAGGCGGCTGAGATTGCGGCGGGACTATGGGTCGTCAGGAATATTTGCGAATTCGCAGTTTGCAGCTTTTCCAAGAGTAAGCGCTGGCGGTACGGCTCTAGGCCGCGCTCCACCTCATCAACGATTGTGATAGGGCTCTCCCCTTGATTCTGTTCGGCAATGGCCAACGCAGAGAGTCGCCGGGTGCCGGCGCCCCAGCTGGCAAGCGGCAATTGAATGCCGGCGCGGTCAGCCGTCAAACCGATCAGGGATGCGATTGAAGGCCCCTGGCCTCCGGTGATGGCCAGGTCCAGGCCAGCCGGGAGACTCTTCGAGGTGAAGGCCTCGTCCAGCTTGGTCAGCGCGTCCTTGGCGCCATCGCTCAATTCCGATTTGACGTCGCTTTTTGCCAGCTCGCTGCCCATGCGCGCGCGCAAGCCTTTGTCCGACAGGAGCCTGTCGAGTGCCGATCCCTGCACAAGGCGAAGATCGCGGTCATTGCGGTCATCACCGCTGAGACGCACCAGTCCGATCGATCGGCGCAGAGCAACCGGGAACGGATCGGCCGCGCCGTCTGGCTGTGCGATTTCCCAGCTGAGTTCCTGGTCTTCGGTGCCGCGCACGCGAATGCGGTAGACGGGTTCGCCAGTGGCGCCGGTATGGTGATCATCACCATCATCACCAATGTGGGGAACGATCGCTTCTTTGCCGTTCCACGTCCACGGCCACGCGGGCTTCAGTTGATGATGGATGTCGCTGCCGGCGGGTAGCGAGACAATGGCTTCGATGACAAATCCGGCATCGATATCGCGGGCGTAGTAGTCGGTATCGGAGAGAGTTGCCGAATTCACCGGGCTGAGAAGCAGGGCGACCGCATCGAGGATGGTGGTTTTGCCGACGTCTCCGCCCCCCAGGATCACGTTGGTCCCCCGCGCGGGCAGCCAGGTCAGGCTTTTGATCCCGCGGAACCTTTCGATGGTGAGCCGGTAGATGGCCGGCGCGGCGGTTGCCGCTGAATCTGTCATTCCCGGCCCCCCGAGGGCTTGGTTTGAAGTCTTTATGATTTACTTAGCATGGCTACGTAAAAGTGACCATATGCAAACCTTGAGGGTGGTTTGAACTTATGCCATTTTACTCAGTATGACTACGCAAAACGCCAGAAAGCTAAACGCGCTGGAAACGACCCTGCCTCAGGGTTTGCTAGTCGACGCCAAATGGATGGAAGAGCGCGGGTATTCGACAAGCCTGCGCAGCCAGTATGTCGCCGCCGGCTGGTTGGTCCAACCTGTTCGCGGGACTTACAAGCGCCCACTTGGCGACCTGACCTGGCAGAAGGTCGTCGTCTCCCTGCAATCACTATTGCATCGTGATCTGATGGTCGGCGGGCGTACCGCGCTCGAGCTCCAAGGGTTCGCGCATTATCTAACAGCAAACGGCCCGACCACGATCCATCTTTACGGACAGAAGTCCGCTCCAGGCTGGTTGACCAAACTACCGCTGAAAGAAAAGTTTCGATTTCATCGGACACAGACACTATTCACGCATCCGTTAAGCCCGGAGCAATCGACGCTTTCACAATATACGACGAGCAATTCAGACATACCTCTGAAGATGTCTACGCCGGAGCGCGCGTTTATCGAGCTATTAGACGAGCTGCCCAGCCACGAAAGTTTTCACCAAGTCGACATGCTCGTCGAAGGATTGAGAACGCTAAGTCCGAAGCGGCTACAAATGCTGCTTGAAGCTTGCCGCAGCATAAAGGTGAAACGCTTATTCTTCTGGTTTTCAGACCGGCACCGCCAGCCGTGGCTAGATCAACTCGACCGCGACAAAATCGATTTGGGCACTGGTAAGCGCATGTTGGTAAAAGGCGGTACGCTTGATCCCAAGTATCACATAACCGTTCCAAGTGATCTGAATGCCCCTGTCTGAACAATATCAGCGCCAGGTCGCGCTTCTCGTTGAGACAATACCTTTAGTCGCCACAGAACCTGATTTTGCTCTCAAAGGTGGGACAGCGATCAATTTGTTCGTCCGGGACATGCCCCGGCTGTCAGTCGATATCGATCTGACCTATTTGCCGGTCGCTGATCGTTCACAGTCCCTTGCCGCAATAGACGCGGCAATGAAGCGAATTGCCGCGAAGCTGCGCCAAAAGCTCCCTGGCGCTCAAGTGACAGAATCACAGAATGCGCGCGAAGGCATCGTGACGAAGCTCGTCCTTCGTCGCGGGAATGCCCAGATCAAGATTGAAGTGACACCAGTTCTGCGCGGCTGCGTGTTTTCTCCGGAGGTCCGCTCCGTGTCGGCGGCAGTGGAAGCTGCATTCGGCTTTGCGCGCATGCAGGTCGTATCGTTTGCGGACCTATACGCTGGCAAGATCATGGCAGCATTGGACCGGCAGCATCCGCGTGACCTGTTTGATGTTCGGGATTTGCTCGCGCACGAGGGCATCAGCGATGATTTGCGCCGCGCCTTTATCGTCTATTTGATCAGTCACGATCGCCCGATATCTGAGGTGCTTGCGCCGACCCGCAAGAACATCACACAGGAGTTCGCCCAAGGCTTCGAAGGGATGACGGCTGAGCCGGTCGTCCTCGACGACCTAATTGCAGTGCGCGAATCGCTAATCACCTCAATGGCAGGTCAAATGCCAGAAGCTCATCGGCGATTTCTGCTCGGCTTCAAGCAGGGCGCCCCTGACTGGGATCTGCTGGGTGTCCCGGACGCCTCTGAACTGCCCGCCGTCCGGTGGAAGCAGATCAATCTCGATAAGCTCTCTGCCGAAAACCGTAAACGGTTGGTAGCGCAACTCGCCGATGTGCTGAAGCTGGAAGCCTGATCAGGAGTATTGATCGATTTTCAAGATCAGCTCTGACAAGGCTATCGCCAGCTACGGACGAATTTTATGACGCTCAACCAAAGCCCGCAAATTTAACTTCAATTGAGTTTCGACCTCAACAACTGGAATATTCCATATCCGACTTAAGTCCTCGACCGCAGCCTGGGCGTGCCAAGGGTACAAAGTCTCGTTCTGAATTTTAGCGAACGGGCCATCGGTTTCGGTGAGAATGCGGTCACGCGGCATACGGGCGGCTAGTGCCTTACCTCTCTTCGACATCAGCATGGCCGGTCCTAGGCTGAACCAACAATCAAGACCAACGGCGCGGCTCAACTCATCGGCATTTCCAGTAAACCAATGCAAGACGGCTGTGCCGGCTTTGGGCTGCGTTTCTAGCGCGTCCATAACCGCGCCCGCAGCGTGTCGGGAATGGAGCGACATTATCTTGCCGCCGGCCCGTGCACACGCTGCAAGAAGATCTCCAAATACCTTCGCTTGGACAGCGCGGTGGTCGGAGTACTCACGATCTCCGTCCAGCCCAATTTCGCCCACATACTCCGCACCGCCAACTTCGGCCTCGAAAATGGCGGTCTCCGTGGCCCTAAGGTGCGCAATTTGGGGGTGGAGCCCTAGCGCAACCCGAATACGTCCTTTGCGCTCCAAAAACTCCCGCGAGGTCCGCCAAGCAGAAGGCGCTGTCGTGACGGCAAGAACATGCACACCTTCTGCCACACACTGATTGGCAACATTGACGGGGTCCGGATACAAATCCAGATGACAATGAAAATCGATCACTTCACGCCCGAGTCGATCAGAAAATCCTTAACTTCTTTTAAGCCGCGCGCGACGGTTGCCTTAAGTGGCGCGGGATCACCGATCAGCGCGGATGCGAGACTCGCGCCGACCCAGCCGTTGAATTGCTTAGACGCTGCGATTTCTCCGGCCATCCGCAGCGCGCGCACATCATCGAATCCGGCATGATCACCGTCATCTTTGCCGAGATTCTTGTACCGATAGGTCGTCAAGTCCTGCTGGCCCCAGGCGTGGAATGATGCCCGTCGGATAATACAAGGGACGCAGCGGCCGCAATGCTTAAATCCATTGCGGGCAAATCGTCCGCAGCTTGTCGAGTGGGATGCGAGTTTACGAAGCATATCCTGGTCGGTGCAATTCTTGAGCATCTCGCCCTTCGTGGCGAACTGGTAAGGATTGCTGATAGAAACGTCGATGCCAGCGTTTTTCAGTATTTCTTGGATGCCCGCCAAGTAAACCGGGTGGGTAGTCCTCGTGCTCAGACTGCCGAGGCGCATCGGTGTCAGAGAGGGGTTGATCGAGATCAAGCCGTTTTCGCAGACATAGAGCGGAATCGTAATTCCCCTGGCGTAATTCAGAAAGCTGGTAGCGGCCAAAACACCGTAGGCGAAGAAGACAATGGAGCGCGCGCGCTGCGACCTTTCGCTGTCCTCTGGCGCATCAGCCACATGGTTGAGTTGAAAGTGTGCGCCTCCCAGCATTTTGGCAAAATAGGTCTGCTTCTCCTTGTCACCATTGGAAACCTGGCTCACAAAGAGCGGCTTCCGCCCTTGCTTGGTGAGATCGATTCCTCCCACGAGGCTGTCCAACCCACCCGAAAGCAGGGAGACACAATCCTGCTGCGGATAATTCACTTTTTTGGGAGGTGGCGGTTTTAGGCCGCCCTGCTGAAACGAAATATTCCAGATATCAGTGGTGAGGAAGCGTAACAAACCATTGATCCGACTCGCTTGGGTTGACCAGAAGTCCGGGTCGATGACGGAAATGGCAAGGTCAAGCTGCCGGGTCCAACCGTCAGGACTACCGTCGCGGGTGACG
The DNA here is from genome assembly GCA_040255825.1 of Hyphomicrobiales bacterium. Lineage (GTDB taxonomy): Bacteria > Pseudomonadota > Alphaproteobacteria > Micropepsales > Micropepsaceae > Rhizomicrobium. Next base: position 556,748 of record JBDZVS010000002.1, read on the forward strand.
CTGACATCGACCGCCTGGACCGCAAGGGCGATCGAAAGGAAGTCCCAGGCGCGATAAGTTGGTCGCCATTTCCGGCGCCGAATTACATCCGGAATTTGCGAACCGATTCCCGCCCGTTGCGGTACATCAGCATGTCCATAGAGAACGATTTCGAGATCGGCGGCGGCAGTGCCATCATCGAATCCAAAATCGAGCGGCGCCGCTGCAATCCTCATTCGGCGTAACTCTCAAAAACTTCGAAAGTCTCCTTAATCGCCCCACGAATGATCTCGCCCATTTTCTTCTGGGTAACCTCTGCGCCTTTGGTATGTAGCTTTCTGAGCCGTGCAGAAACGGTTTCGCGGACATAATCCTTCACGTCCTTGAGCCGCTGCAATGCAACTGTCGCGGTAGGAGCTTTTTCCTGAATTGTCTTGCCAACATCGAGCATGATGCGATTATAGATGTCGCACGCTAGATACCCTTCGACCACAAGCCAGCGCTGGTCATTCGTCAGGTTCAGCAGATCCGCCTCTGGGAAATCGGTGAGCAACTGCGACAGCGAATCCTGAACGGCATCCCGGCTGGCTTCCGCGTCCTGGCTACCGTCCACGGGACTCACGGCTTCCACGATGGCTGCGATAATTTGGCCCGCAGACGTGCCCTGGAGGATATTCGGATCGAGTTGGCCATTTGCGGCGGGATTGCCATTGGCAAGATCTGACAGCGCCCGGTAGAGGCCGCCAGCTGTTGCGCTTGCGGCGCCCATTCGCCGAGTCGCGGTCGCCGAACCGCCTAGCCCTTTATGTGCATAGTGACCGACGCCGCGGCGCATTTCCCGTTTGTCGCCGCTGCCGGCGAATTTCCCAAGGTTCAAACGCGCGCCCATAAAGCGGCCGGCAGGTGCGATCGGCACCGGCGACGGAGCTGGGGTGGGGGATGCCGCAGGTGGCGCATCGCCGTCGGCGGGAGACGCATCATCACTACCATCCCCATCCGTCGGCGCTGGGGCCGGGGTGGCCGGGTCCGGCGTCCACGGTGGGACCATCGGCACGTTACCGGGGGAGCCGCCGCTCGATCTAGATGTCCCCATTCTTCTCGCTCGCCGTGATTGCCTTCTTCACCGGCGCCGCGACTGCCGCCGTCTTCCAATAGGTCAGGAGTTCCTTCGCCCACGGCTCGCCAGCGATCTTCGGGATAAGTCCCGGTTTGATCTGGGCTGGTGGACGTTGGCGGAGGAACCCGGCAATGCGGCCGCCGAGCGCGGCGTCACCGCTTGCTAAGGCCAGGCAAGCCTCAAGAATGGCTGGTGTTCCCCATTCTTGTTCTTGTTGGGCGCGCCGCAACAGCCGGTCCAACATGATCTCCTGCTCTGCATGGGGTACGGCCTTCAGTCTATCCTTTAGGGCTTTCGCCATCTCAGGCTGGGCCACCATGGCGGTCAAAAGCTCCGCAGCGGTTGAGGACAGGCGGTCTTCTGGTGTCACCAACGGACGATGTTCGCGGCTGACGTAAAAGACGCCGCGCAGATCTTGGTTTGCCAACGGCGGCGACAACGCCAGCCATTCCCGCACGAAATCAGAATCCCAGGGCTGGGAGAGCTTCAAATCGCTTCCTGCGGCCACCGCCTCTTCCCATTCCTTCAGGAAGGTGGGTTTGCCGTCTTCATTCTGATTAACCGCCTTTACCAGGGCATCGTAAGCGGCGGCTTCGCCGCAGCGTTCGAATAGCAGCATTTTTGCCAGCACCTCTTCGTCAACCCCGACGCTATGGGCCGTCGAAATCGCCATGCGAATTGAAAGCGCGTTCAGGAAACGCTTGATCAAGCGTGGATTGCCGGCGATCTGCGTTGCCGTCGTCATGATGGGGGCAAGGCGGTCGGCGGCGTCGAACTTTGCGATCAAGTCGGCCGAATAGGTGACACCCAACGTGCCCATGAAAGCACGATCAACCCGCTTCCCTTTCCATGTTTCGGACAGTTGCTTCAGGACGTTGCCCCGAACCACCTCTTTCACTGCCGGCTCCAGCTCGCTGTTCTCGACATAAAGCAGGATCAAGTAGGCCCGGACCTCCTGCGTGCCAAGCGGTGGTACGCGGATCGGCACCTGGATAAGCTTGTCGAAATAGCTGGTGACCAACGACTCATCCACTCCGGCGAAATGCTGTCGAACCGCATGCTTGATCATGTCGTTGTCGGCGGCGATCACGAATGCCGTGTTCTGCAGGAAAAGAAAAAGGCGGATCGCTTCCAGCGTGGAGATGGTCGTCTGGGGCAAGCAGCGATCGAGATCATCGATCAGTACTACCAGCGTCACCCCCAGCTCTTGCAGCGTTTCCTCAAAAAGTTGTCGCAGCGCGTGGATTTCCTTCGGCGGCGACAACTCCGCCTTCGGCTTCATCCATCCTTTCGCCTCGTCGGCAATTGCGGTTGCGGTTTTGTTGGCGCCCTCGGCATCCTTCTGGGTCGCGTGCCCCCCAACCAGATTGGCGCCCACCGCGGCCGCCGTTCCCAGCAAGCCGACCGGCGCAAAGCCGGCCGCCAAGGCAACAGCCGAGCCAGCCGTAAGTTTGGCGACACGCAACCAGTTGACTCGGCCAAGAAGCTCTTTCGCTTTGTCGATTCCTGTTTTCTGGGTTTCAGCCTCTTCATTGAGCCGCTCGGCGATCACGTCCATCAGGGCGGCGCGCGCGTCGTCATATCCTTGGTAAAGCCAGGCGTTGAATTCCACGAAAATGAATTTGGGCGGCGCCTTGCGCTTCTCCAGCTCGCGCCGGATCAACTTTATCATCGACGATTTGCCGATGCCCCAGGTTCCAGACACACCAATGGAGATCGGCCGCCCGGCCGCCTGGCCGATCATCTCCGCTACCGTATTGGAGACACCGCTGAAATTGAGGAAATCGCGTTCCGTTTCGTTATCGTGCCACATACAATCACCTGCGGATGCCGTGCAGCATCTCGCCGAAATAAATGGATTGTCGAGAACTCATACGCCGAGCCGGCCACACCGTGGGCGGCGAATCAAAAAGTCTCATAGACATCAAAATCAACCTACAGACGCATATAGACCCTAGGTTGCGTTCCGCCAATAGGTGCGAGCGCGTGGCCCGTTCGGGCCGCGGGCCTCGCCGTGCGGCTCGTCCCTCGATCGCGCCGGATGGCGCTCAACGTCGTCGCCGTGCGGCTCCGTAAGGGTTGGTGCGGGCGGCCGGACTTGAACCGGCACGGGTCTTTCGACCCAACGGATTTTCATCCCACTTCGGCTTTCGCCGCCGCCGTTCGGCGTTCGTGGTCTGGACTATCCCTTCACCGTGGCGTTTCCGCTTTAGGTGCTGCCCGTCTAGTCTCTACACCTTCCCCAGAAGGGGCTTGGCTCGGGATTGCCAGCGAAGGTTTCCCCGAATTTGAGCAGTTCTACGCCAGCAATTTCTTGCTGGGCACTCAATGGCTTAAGTCCGGTGCGTCTACCATTCCGCCACGCCCGCACACCGACTTTGTTATAGCGAAGCCCGGCCCTGCCGCCAAATGAGCTTACCGGGATGCCGGCTTTGGCCGCTTCTTACGCTTCTTGACGTTGATCGCGCCTGCGTCCAACCGGTCTTTGATGTGGGCAGCGTAGTACTTCTCGATCATTTCCACGCTGGTGCGACAGTTCTTGGCGACCTGGTAGATGTCGGCGCCCTCCATCAAGCGCATGCTGATATAGGTGTGACGGAGAGAATAGCTCGTGCGTTCATTGCCCTCACGATCGGTCTTGAGATTGAGTTCGCCAAGGATCTCGTTGAAGAGGGTGCGATGGGTCCTGGGGAAGATCGCGTCGGTCGGGCCCGGAACGAGCGTGGGCATTTCTTGGCCACGCACAAGCTTATGTTCTCGGGTTGCTTCGTCTGACTCGTTTCCGGGCAGCACCACGGGGCGAGGGCGCTTTTGGAGGCGGCGAAACGGCTCGACGGCCCCCGGCATGCTCTTGCAATAGCCAACACCGCGCTTGCCCCGGACCTTTATGACCAGGATGGTCTTTCTCGTGGCGTCGTCCTCTTCGATCTCAACATCACGGAATTGGAGCTTCAGGGCCTCATCTGGACGCAGCCCGGTATTGACCATGAAGATCACGAAATCGTGCAGCTGCTCGGAGGGCCAGCGCCATCTGGCGGTGCTGGGGTTTGTGACCCTTGCGCGTGTGGCCGTGTAAAGCTGCTTGTACTCCTCCGGCGAGAACCAGGCCCGGTGGCTGACCTTGCCGGAGCCTTGGAACGGTGCGGTGAGATTGGGGAGCTGGTCTAGCCACCCATGCCGATTGGCGGCCTTGAGTATTTGGCGGAGGCATACAATTTCCTGATGCAGGGTGCCTCGGGCCGGCGGTTTCTGCCGCTCATATTTCGTCGTCCCCTTCTCCCTTAGCACCTTTGCCTTGCGGAGTTGGTCCACGCGGGACATGCCGTTTTTCATTCGATGGATGCGATAATCTTGGATCTTGCCGGCCGTGATCTCGCTCACAACCATGTCTCCGAAGAACGGATTTAGGTGGTTCTTGATTCGGTATTTGTGGGCATCGACATAGGTCGGGCTCCGCTCGCCTGCCGTGATGGTCTCGAATTCGTCGATGAAGCGCTCGGCCGCCTGGCGGAAGGTCTTTCCCGACTTGAGTTCGCCGGATTGGAATTTTCCCAGCAGCCCGAGATACCAGTCTCTTGCCACATCCTTGGCGCGGGAAAGGCTGTCCTCATGCGTCGTCATGCGGCGCTGTTTACCGCCAAACGAGCATGCGGCCTGCCAATGCGGGCTCTTCTCCCGCATGTAGAGTTGGACCTTCTTGTCCAAGAGGAAGTGGCGTGTGGTGTCCATTGGAATAGCCGTTTTGTGCTAGCTATGTGCTAGTACATAGTACGACTATATCGTTGAAAAACAACAATTATAAATGCAAATCTTCAATTTTAAGTCCGGTGCGTCTACCAGTTCCGCCACGGGGCCATTTTGCTGAATCAGGTTCCCGCCGGGCAATGTACAGGCGCGTCCGGTTCGCCGCCATAAAGCGCGCACGGCGGCGCTAAACGCCCGGGACAAGTCCCTTTTTTGGCTTGCAGGCCGGTAACGGGCCCGAAGAACCCGTGACTGCGCTCTCGATAGCCGGACGTGTGGGGGCTCGCGCGGCGTTCGTTACGTCACGGCCGGTGCCGGACAATGTTGTCATCCATAACTTCCCGGCCAACACATCAGCATGTCGGCGGGGGGTCGTGTCCGACGGACTCAAATTCCGCTCCGATCCTTTTTACGCGACCATTTCACCGTGGTGAGCGACGTAGCCGAATTGCAACAGTTTTCGGAATATGCGTCGAAGGATGCACCCGCGTCCGACACGCACGATCACGCGGAAGACATCGAAGAGCGCTTCGATTGTCGCGCATCGCAAGGGCCGCATCGCGTCCGAACACACATCTATATACGTTCGTATATGTTTACAGCCGCAGTGCGACGCGATGGCACGATGCGCGCCGGCACAATGCATCCCATCCGCGATGATTGCCGCCTCAGTTTACGGCGAGAACATTGATCGCGTTACAGAAAATTCGAAACGCGGCTCTGGACGCATACTTTCGTGTAGTGGTAGATGCGGCCGCCAGCGAAGACTCGCTTGGTTACAAAAATAATTTTGCTCCTAAGGGGGACATGATCATGATCTATGGATTGACGACGACTCGCGCGCGCCTGGCCGGCGGCGTGGCTGTGCTGGCGCTCAGCGCCGGCGCCGCGATGGCACAGGAGGCCGCTGCCCCCGGCGTCGAGCAGGTGGTCGTGTCCTCGACCCGTCTGCAGAATGCCGGTTTTGACGCGCCGACGCCGACCACGGTGATGAGCGCCGCCGACCTGGAAAAGCAGGCCCAGCCCAACATCTTCGAAGCGGTGACCCAGCTTCCGGCGTTGGAAGGCTCCTCGGGCGTGACCTACAACACCGGTTCGACCACCACTGGCCTTCAGGGCCTGTCGGCGCTGAACCTGCGCGGCCTGGGCATCATTCGCACCCTGGTCCTTCTGGACAGCCAGCGCGTCGTGCCGGCCAGCAACAATGGCGCGGTCGACGTCAGCCAGATGCCGCAGCTTCTGATCCAGCGCGTCGACGTGGTCACGGGCGGCGCCTCCGCCTCCTGGGGCTCGGACGCCGTCGCCGGCGTGGTGAACTTCGTCACCGACAAGCGTTTCGAAGGCTTCAAGTTCAACGCTTCGGCCGGCCTTTCGACCTATGGCGACGACGCCACCGCGCTGATGCAGGTGGCGGCGGGCACCAGCCTTCTGGGCGGCCGTCTGCACATGGAAATGGCGGCGGAATACCAGAACGCCGCCGGTGTGCAGCCGCGTCTTCCGGTCTCCTACAACCAGTTTGGCCCGCACATCTATCCGGGCGGCCGCGAGTTCTTCTCGCAGGTCGGCAATGCCAGCTACTCGCTGAACGGCAGCGGCGTGGGCCTGTCGGGCGTGCCGGCCGGCTACACCGGTCCGCGTCAGATCGTTGGCAACCTGGCGCAGAACATCAATGAATATCCCTATGTGATGGTGAACTCCGGTCCCAAGCAGGGCACCATCTTCGGCGCCAACGGCCAGGCCGCTCAGTTCGACTATGCCGGCGGCTGTACGCCGGTGGGCAATGGCGGCTTCACCGCCAACGGCGGTGTCACCGGCTCGATTGGCGGCACCTGCTTCGGCACGCCGTCCGATCCGGGTGACCAGACCGCGCGCCAGTTCACCCACTCGCTGGTTGATCCGATCACCCGCGGCAACATCTATGGCCGTATCTCCTACGACCTGACCGACGACACCGAGATCTATGCCACGATCAACATCTCGAACGTGCGCACCCAGAACATCCCGGCGCAGGGCAACTCCAACAAGGGCAATATCGGCATCAAGTGCGATAACGCCTTCCTGCCCCAGACCGGCATGTTCGGCATTGGCCTCAGCTATGCCCAGACCATCGCGGCCTGTAACGCGGCTTATGCGGATCCGGCCTTCAATGGTGTGACGAACGCCCAGATCGCCGGCGGCACGCCGACGGCGACGGGCACCCCGATGCAGGGCTTCTCGATCACCACCACCAACGGCAACATGAACCTGGACCAGATCGTCAACTTCCAGCGTGACATGCGCCGTTATGTGATCGGCGGCGACGGCGCCTTCAATATCTTCGACATTGATTTCACCTGGGACAGCTATTTCCAGCACGGTGAGAACGACACGGCGGTTCACATCCTGAATATGCCGCTGAAGAATCGCTTCAACCTGGCGATGGACGCGATCCAGCTGGCCGACGGCTCGATCGTCTGCCGCGATCCTTCCGCCCGGGCCAATGGCTGCGTGCCGTTCAATCCCTTCGGCACCTCGATGCCCAGCCCGGCGGCGATCGCCTATATCGACAACCAGGCCAATGGCGCCAAGGTCGGCGGCCCGGAGATGCGTCAGTTCCTGCGCCAGGAAGCCTTCGGCCTCAACTTCAACGCCAGCCCGCTCAAGAACTGGGCCGGCGATATTTCGGTGGCCGTCGGCTACGACTATCGTGAGGAGGCCTTCGCCCAGACCGCCGACCCCTATTCGGGCGGCATCACGGCTTCGACCCCGGCCACCGCGCTCTATCCCTGCACCGATCCGTCGATCGACTGCCAGGCTTCGGGCGGCGCCACCGGCCACGTCAATCCGGGCAACTGGAACGCCGGCAACTACACCAGCGGCCAGGGCAACTACCATGTGAACGAAGTGTTCCTGGAAACCGGCATCCCGCTGATCAACGACTCGACCTGGGGCAAGGCCGATCTCGACCTGGCCGGCCGTTTCGAGCGCTACTCCACCGCCGGCGACATCGTCGCCTGGAAGGTGGGTCTGACCTGGGATACGCCGATCCCCGGCGTGCGCCTGCGCACCCTGCAGTCGCGTGACGTTCGCGCCCCCAACCTGGCCGACCTGTTCCTGCCGCGCCAGACCCTCAATGGCGGCTTCTGCAACCGCTTCGCCGACCCGAACTGCGTGACCAATCAGGTGATGGGTCAGACGAACGCCGGCAACCCGCTGCTGAAGCCGGAAAAGGGCCAGACCACCCAGATCGGTGTGGTCTACCAGCCGGACTTCCTGCCGGGCTTCCAGGCTTCGTTCGACTATTACCGCATCATCGTGAAGGGCATCATCTCCTCGTCAAGCCCGGGAACGGTGGAAAACCTCTGCTACCAGGGCATTTCCGCCTACTGCTCGCAGCAGTTCATTCAGACCAAGAACGGCCAGCCGCAGACGACCGCGGTCGGCAACCAGGGTCTGGTGGGCGATCCCAACCAGGTGCTGTCGATCACCGCCATTCCGTTCAACTCGGCGGGCCTGCTGACCGACGGCTTCGACATCGAAGCCAGTTATCAGTTCGACCTGCAGGACTTCGACATCCCCGGCGACTTCGTGGCGCGCATCCTGGCCAACCACACCATGAAGTTCATCTCAGACCCGCTGCAGGCCGGTCAGTACGCGACCGAATCGGCGGGTGTGCTGGGCGGCGGCTTCAACAGCTCGACCTACAGCGCCAGCACCGGAAACGTGCTGACCTGGAAGGTCACCGGCCAGCAGAGCTGGCAGGGCGACGTGCTGGGCCTGACCCTGACGGAGCGCTGGTTCGCCGATGGCGTGATGTTCGGCAAGTGGCTCGATCAGGGCATCGCCAGCCCCGGCAACCGCTATGTCGTCTGCTCCAGCGGCTGCCCGACCGACACCAACCAGGTCCACACGGTCAACTACCAGTATGTGCCGTCGGTGCTCTATATGGACATCGGCGCCACCTACAACTGGACCGACTCGACCCAGCTTTACGTGAAGGTCAACAACGCCTTCAACACCAGCCCGCCGAACACCGGCAACAACGAAGTCAACAACACGCTGTATGACGTGATTGGCCGCTTCTACCAGATCGGCATCCGCATCAATAACTAAGGCTCGTCCGCGCAAAGGCCCTCCACCGGGGGCCTTTGCCGGAAGATCCGAAGCGCTGGTTTGATAAATCCACGCATATCCCCCCTAGGGCATGCGTGTTCCTTTGCCCCACAGGATTCCTGTGGGGCTTTTTTCTGTATATATACCGGCCTTCCAGCCCTGGAGAATCAGCGCTGCCGGAGGGTGCGATGGGCAAGGTTGCGGTTGTCGGCGCGGGTTTTATCGGCCGGGCCTGGGCCATCAGCTTCGCGCGCGCCGGTCATGACGTGGCGCTGTGGGACAGCCAACAGGACGCCCCGGCCCGCGCCCTGGATTACATCGAGGCGCTGTTGCCCGATCTGGCCGCCAACGGCCTGCTGAACGGAGAGGACGCCGACGCGGTGCGCGGCCGCATGTGGGCGCCGACGGTGCTGGAGGAGGCGCTGTCCGGCGCAGTTTACATCCAGGAAAACACGCCGGAGGTTCTGGAAACCAAGCGCGCGGTGTTCGCGCGGCTGGATGCGGCCGGGCCGCCCGATTGCGTCCTGGCCAGTTCCACCTCCTCGCTGCTGCCGTCTGCCTTCACGGAAAGCCTGGCCGGGCGCAACCGCTGCCTGGTGGTGCATCCCATCAACCCGCCATACCTGATCCCCGCCGCAGAGGTGGTGCCCGCGCCCTGGACCGACCCAGCCGTCGTGGAACGCACCGCCGCTTTCCTGCGCGCGGCGGGCCACGCCCCGCTGGTGATGGCGCGCGAGATCGACGGCTTCATCATGAACCGCCTGCAGGGTGCGCTGCTGGAGGAAGCCTTCCGCCTGGTGGCGCACGGTTATGCCAGCGCCGAAGACGTCGACATCGGCCTGCGCGACGGGCTGGCGCTGCGCTGGTCCTTCATGGGCCCGTTCGAGACCATCGACCTGAATGCGCCCGCCGGGGTGCGCGACTATGTCGAACGCTACGGGCCGGTCTATCGCCGCATCGACGACAGCGCGCTGGCCCATCCGGACTGGAATGGTCCGGTGCTGGACCGCATCGAAACCGAACGCCGCGCCGCGCTGGCCACCGAAGACCTGCCCAAACGTCAGGCCTGGCGCGATCGGCGGCTGATGGCGCTGGCAGCGCACAAGCGGCGCGCGGCCAAAGACATCGGAGACTGACATGAACAAGGTCATCATCACCTGCGCCGTGACGGGCGCGATCCACACCCCGTCCATGTCGCCGCATCTGCCGGTGACGCCGGACCAGATCGCCGAAGCCGCCATCGGCGCCGCCGAAGCGGGCGCGGCGGTGATCCACCTGCATGCCCGCGATCCGCAGACCGGCAAGCCCGACCAGACACCCGAGGCCTTCGCCCGCTTCCTGCCCCGCATCAAGCAATCCACCGACGCGGTGGTGAACCTGACCACGGGCGGCGCACCCTGGATGACGGTGAAGGACCGCATCCGCCCAGCCGCCACTTTCAAGCCGGAAGTCGCCTCCCTCAACATGGGCTCGATGAATTTCGGCCTCTTTCCCATGCTGAACCGTTTTTCGGATTTCCGCTTCGACTGGGAGCGGCCGGCGCTGGAAGCCTCGCGCGACCTGGTGTTCCGCAACACCTTCCAGGACATTGAATATGTGCTGCGCGAGCTGGGGGATGCCGGCACGCGCTTCGAGTTCGAGTGCTACGACATCTCCCACCTCTACAATCTGGCGCATTTCCTGGATCGCGGCCTGGTCCGCCCGCCGCTGTTCGTGCAGTCGGTGTTCGGCATCTTGGGCGGCATCGGTCCCCATCCCGAGGATGTGATCCACATGCGCCGCACCGCCGATCGCCTGTTCGGCAAGGACTATCAGTGGTCGGTGCTGGGCGCGGGCAAGAACCAGCTCGCCATCGCTGCCCAGTCCGCCGCGATGGGCGGGCATGTGCGCGTGGGACTGGAAGACTCATTGTGGGCGGGCAAGGGCCGGCTGGCGCAATCGAATGCCCAGCAGGTGAAACTGGCGCGCGCCATCATCGAGGGGCTGGGGCGCGAGATCGCCAGCCCGGACGAAGCGCGCGCGATCCTGTCCCTCAAGGGCGGCGACAAGGTGAATTTCTGACGCGCTCTTCGAACCCTGCTTGTCGTTCCCGCGCAAGCGGGAATCCAGGGTCTATCCAGCGGTCCGCTGGATGCCCGCTTTCGCGGGCATGACAAGGAATCCGCCTTTCGGTTGTCACCCCGGCCGCGCCGCTACATTGATCGGTTTCAGGGCTGCGGTGGACGCCTGCGCGTTCCAACCAGCCCGGTTGCCGACTCGATGCAGACATGCGCCGCCTTTATCAGGGGCGGCTGGCTTGGTACCGGACAGACTTCATATGTCCCCAGAATCTGATAGGGCCGGGGCGGTGTCCTGAGGACGTGCAAGACGTTTTCCGGCAGAACCTGCCGGCTGTTGTGGTCGGGAGCATTCCTGACGGACAAGGTCTTGTCTGGTTGCGGCAGCTCGATATAGACGCCGATCTCCGTGGCGAGAGAAAGCGAGCCGCGCACTGTATAGCAGCGCCCCGTCAGAGCATGGCTGCTCTTGCAGCCCCGGTCTGCCGCAAGCGCGTTCGAGGCAGAAATCAGTGTCACGGCAAGCAAAGCTGCGGCCTTGAAAACACCTTGTCGGCCTCGACAGGTCTTATGACTGTCTTGATGGCCCATTGGGTCAGCCCGGCCGCGCCGTCATCAGATATAGCAGCGACAGCACGCACAGCGCGCTGACGATGGAGGCGATGCGGTGCGAGGGCGCATGCAGCACCGCTTCAAGCTCCGGCCCCGGCGACGCCGATGCGGCCACCACCCGCTTCTGCCACGGCAGATGCAGCAGAAAGCCGTTCAGCAGCAGGATGATGAAAAGGACATAGGTGCCGACCAGCCATCCCTCGGCCGGGTTGTAGCCATAGCCTCTCGCCAGCGCGCCGCCGGCGATCCCGGTCAGGATCCAGCCGATGCCGCCGGCCAGGGAAAGCGGATTGGCCGCGCTGAACGCGGCATGGATCGCCCTGGCGTCGCCCGTGCGGGCGATCCGCTGCAGATAAATTCCCAGGCCGCCGGTGAAGGCGAACGAGAACATGAAGAGCAGGATGTGAATCAGAAGCAGCGCTTCGATCATGAAAAGCCCCCAAGACATGCCCGGCCGCACGCTATGCCGTCCGCCGCCGCGGTTCAACCGGCAGGGGCGGTCGGCGCCCTCTTTTCCGTCCGGCCATGAAAAAGCCCCGCGGAAACGATCCCGCGGGGGCTTTGAACGGATGCGGTTTTACCGGCGATAGGGATTGTTCGGGCGCCGGTCCCGATAGTTGGGAACGCCATCATTGTCGCGGTCGCGGTCATAGCGGTTGGGAATGCCGTCGCGGTCGCGGTCGTGGCGATAACCGTGATAGCGGGCGCGATAATGCGCGCGATACCAGTCGCGCTCGCGCGCATGACCCCAGGCGTGCCAGCGATGGCGTCTGTCGTAATAACCGTCGTCATAGGCGATGGCGACATCGCCGATGCGGAAGGAAAATCCCACCGGTTGCGCCACCGCCGGCGGTGCGGCGGTGAATCCCGCTCCGCACAACAGGCCGGCCGCCAGCAGCATTTTCATGGACGTTTTCATGCCATTATCCTTTTGCGGGCCGCAGTTTGCGCCAGGGCCTGTCGCTTCAATTGGGAAACGCCCCGGCCCACCCTGCCGTTCCGGCTATTCTGAAAACCCCGTCATGCGACGCCTGACCTAGGGTTGTAGCCAGCGGTCCAACCAGGCAATAGCGTGGTCAATCGCGACCAACACGCCGAAGCTCACAATCAAAGCGACGAAAATCCCTGCTATCCCATAGACCGACGGTCCTGGCGCAGCGGAAGGCGCGAGGCGGATTCCGACCATCCATCCGATCAGGATGGATAGCGCTAAAATAACATCTTGCTTGGTAGGTAGCCGAAGCAGCTTCTGACTCCTTGAGCGGCTTCACGATATCGCCAATGTCCCGCCGACGCATATCCACCCTGCCTGTCCACACCGCGCCGCGCCATACTCCGGCTTTTGCGGCGAAGGAGAATGGCGACGATGACGGTGCTGGATAAAGGGGGAGGGGACGGAAAAATGGTACAAACCCGCCCGCGCCAAAGCTGGAAAAAGGCTGGCGCCGCCGGTGGAGAAGGTCTTGGGCGCATCGTCCAACCCAGCTTCGTGTTTTCGGCCTTGGGTCTCTTTGGGCATGAAGATATTGTGCCTGCCCGGCTCTACGTGTGGAGGGCACCGTGAACCGCGGGAAAATCAATCGGATTTGCGCGACCACCCCGCTGATACTGTCGCTCATGGCCTGCGTATGGGTCCTCGGCAATGTCGCCGGGGGCGCAAGGGGCGGCGGGGACGAGGGGCTGGGGTTCAGGGTCTTCTGGCTCCTGATCGTGACCCAGTTGCCATTTGGCGTTGGATACCTGGCCACGGCGGACTGGAATCGGCAGTCCGGCGTATGGGCCCGGATCGCCCTGCAGGCCGCCGCGCTCGTCCTGGCGTTCGCGCCGGTGGCTTTCTTCAAACTGTGACAGCGTCAAACAGGGGGCACTGTATGACGTAAGCCATTGAATTATTTATTGGTAGCAAAGGTCACTAAACCACTAGTTGTGATCGTTTGACACGGGCCAAAGCATCCGTATAAGTGCGCCCCTTCCGGCCATCCCAACCGGGCCTGCCGGGCCGAAATCCGACGAAAGAGACCGATGAGCAAGCGCGCCAATTCCAAGTACAAGCTCGATCGCCGCGTTGGCGAGAACCTCTGGGGCCGCCCCAAGAGCCCCGTCAACAAGCGCTCCTATGGCCCCGGCCAGCACGGCCAGCGCCGCGCCAAGAAGCTCTCCGACTATGGCACCCAGCTTCAGGCCAAGCAGAAGCTCAAGGGTTATTACGGCAACATCACCGAGCGGCAGTTCCGCAAATACTATCAGGACGCCGCCCGCCGCCCCGGCGACACCGGCGAGAACATGATCGGCCTGCTCGAGACGCGCCTGGACACCGTGGTCTATCGCGCCAAGTTCGTGCCCACCCCCTTCGCCGCCCGCCAGCTCGTCAGCCACGGCCATGTGAAGGTCAATGGCCGCCGGGTGACCATCGCCTCGTTCCACGTCACCGACAAGGACCAGATCGAACTGTCCGACAAGGCGCGCGAGATGGCGCTGGTGCTGGAGGCCGCCAAGTCGGCCGAGCGCGACACGCCCGATTATCTGGAAGTCAACGAGGGCCGCTCGGTCAAGCTGCTGCGCACCCCCAAGCTGGCCGATGTGCCCTATGCCGTCCAGATGGAGCCGCATCTCATTGTCGAATTCTACTCGCGCTAACCGCGCGGCACCTGCGAAAAAGCCCGCAAGCCATGCTTGCGGGCTTTTCCTTTTCTGGGATGGTCGAACGAAACTAAGCCGCCGGTTCCAGGGCGATGCCGCGTTCGGCGAAGAACGGCACCAGCTCATCCTGCTCGAACATCTCGCGCACGATGTCGGCGCCGCCGACGAACTCGCCCTTCACATACAGCTGCGGGATGGTCGGCCAGTTGGAGAAGGCCTTGATGCCCTCGCGCACCTCCTGGTCGTCCAGCACGTTCACGGCTTTGAACTTGACCCCGATGTGGGACAGGATCTGCACCGTCACCGCTGAAAAGCCGCACTGCGGGAAAGCGGGGGTTCCCTTCATGTAGAGCAGCACATCGTTGCTCTTCACATCGTCGGCGATGCGGGCCTGGACGTCGGACATGGGGGTGCCTTTCTCAAAGCGCAGCCTTGATCTAAGCACCGGGCCGCGGCGGGTCAAGAAGGCCCCGAAAACCCGCAAAGGGGTATGGTTTCTGCCCTTTACCGCATGGAACCGCTCGCTGGTTCGGTCGTCATGGGCTGTGGCGATACTGTGCAACCTGTCCGCCGGAACCGGATTGCAACAGCGGCGCCGGCGCTCTCCTCAGGCTGTGATCGAAGAAGGCGATCAGATAATCGGCGATGGTCTTCCGGTAGGTGGGATTGATCTCGGTCCAGGCGAAATGTCCCGCCCCTTTCAACACCACCAGGTATTTCTCCGCCCGGGTCTTCTGATAGCCGCCCTGCCTGAGCAGCACCGCGCCGATGCCGATATCGCGGGTGCCGGTCTGGAACATGACGGGCACGACGATATTTCCCATCGTGCCATGGGCCACAAAGGGTGCGGCATAAGGCGACAGCGCCGCCACCGCCTTCACGCGCGGATCGCGCCAGCCTTGCCACGCGCCGCCCATCCCCAGCGCAGTGTAGCCGCCCAGGGAATGTCCCATCACGCCGATGCACTCCGGGTCGATGGCGTCCTTGTAGGGCGTGTGGCCCAGCGCGAAGTTCAGCAGCGCCTCCAGATCGTCGCGGCGGCTTTTCTCCGTCGTCGCATCCCAGGCGGAAGGCTGGGTGAAGGGGCGTTGGGGCTGCAGGCCGCCCGCGCCCAGCGCCGCCGCCAAGTTGCCCAGATAGCGTTCGCAGCCCTCATCGTGGTGATTGGGCGCCAGCACCGCATAACCGGCGTCGGCCAGTGCCTGGGTCAGGCTGTGGGATTGCTGGGCGCAGCCGCCAAAGCCATGGCTGAACAGGATCAGCGGCACGTCATGATGATGGTGGCTGAAATCCCTGGGCAGCCACGCACGATAGGTCAGGCCACGGTCGGTCCTGAGCAGCGAGGGTGCGGGGATATCCAACCCTCTGGCTGCCTGGCTGGCAGTTACAAAGACCAGGGGCGCGATGGCGGCATGCAGAAGCCTGTGCATTCCGCCTTAACGCACGAAGGGAGATTTAGTCCTTGGCGACGGTGGTCAGTTGCAGCGCATGCAGCACGCCGCCCATATTGCCCTTCAACGCGGCATAGACCATCTGGTGCTGCGCGACACGGGTCTTGCCCTTGAAGGCCGACGACCTGATCGTGGCTGCCCAGTGGTTGTCGTCCCCCGCCAGATCGCGCATCTCCACTTCCGCGTCGGGAAAAGCGGCCTTGATATAGGCTTCGATCTCGCTGCCTTTCATGCCCATCGGCGCACCTCAGTTCGTCATCGGGACTTCTTCGCCCGACATGTAGTTGGGAAGCCAGCCTTCATGGGCCGACTTCAGATCGGAAACGGCGATGCCGTCCTTGTCCTCCAGCACCAGCTTCTCGCCACCGGTCTTGCCCAGCGCCGCCACCGGAATGAAAGCGGCCCTCGCTTCCTCGATGATCCTGTCGGCTTCGTCGAAGGGCGCGGCGATCACATAGCGTCCCTGATCCTCGCCGAACCAGAAGGGAATGGCGTCGGCAAGGCCGGCCTGGCCGATGCTGGCGCCGATGCCGCCGGCCCTGTTTGTGCTGGCAATCGCCATTTCCGCGACCGCGACCAGCAGGCCGCCATCGGACACGTCATGGCAGGTATCGATGCGGCCCTGCTCGATCAGCCGGCGCACGAAATCGCCATGCTTCTTTTCCAGCCCCAGATCCACCTTGGGTGCCGGACCGTCCTCGCGGCCCTCGATCTCGCGCAGATAGATGGACTGACCCAGATGCCCTGCCGTCTCGCCCAGAACGATGAGGGTATCGCCTTCGCGCTTGAAGGCGATGGTCGCCATCTTCGTTACGTCCTTCAAAATGCCGACGCCGCCGATCGCGGGCGTGGGCAGTATCCCCTCGCCATTGGTCTCGTTGTAGAGGGAGCAATTGCCGCCGATCACGGGGTAGTCCAGCGCCCGGCAGGCCGCGCCGATGCCGTCGATGCCGGCCACGATCTCCCACATGATCTCCGGCTTCTGCGGATTGCCGTAATTCAGATTGTCGGTCACCGCCAGCGGCGTGCCGCCCACCGCGGTGATGTTGCGATACGATTCCGCCACCGCCTGCGCGCCGCCCTGGAACGGGTCGGCCTTGGCATAGCGCGGCGTCACGTCGGTGGTGATCGCCAGCGCCTTGCTGCTGCCGTGCACGCGCACCACGGCGGCGTCGCCGCCCGGATGTTGCACCGTGTCGTTCATCACCGTGTGGTCATACTGCTCCCATATCCAGCGGCGGCTGGCCATGTCCGGCGCCGCCAGGATGGTCTTGAGCGACGTCAGCACCGGGCGCGCCTTGTCATAAGAGACATCGCCGCCTTTGGGCTCGCGCGGCTGAAAGGGCCGTTCATAGACCGGCGCTTCGTCGGATAGGGCGGTGATGGGCATGTCGGCTTCGACCTTGCCCTTGTGCCTGACCACCAGCCGCCTGGTATCGGTGGTGATGCCGATCACGGCGAAATCCAGTTCCCATTTTTTGAAGATGGCTTCCGCCTCGGCCTCGCGGCCCGGCTTCAGCACCGCCAGCATGCGCTCCTGGCTTTCCGACAGCATCATCTCATAGGCCGTCATGCCCGTTTCGCGCTGGGGCACCTTGTCCAGGTCCAGCTCGATGCCGCTGCCGCCCTTGTCGCCCATTTCGGCCGACGAAGACGTCAGGCCGGCCGCGCCCATGTCCTGAATGGCGATGACGGCGTCGGTCGCCATCAGCTCCAGACAGGCCTCCAGCAGCAGCTTCTCGGTGAAGGGATCGCCCACCTGCACGGTGGGCCGCTTTTCCTCCGATGCGTCATCGAACTCCGCCGACGCCATGGTGGCGCCGTGGATGCCGTCGCGGCCGGTCTTGGAGCCGATATAGACGACCGGGTTGCCCGCGCCTTTTGCCGCCGAATAGAAGATGTTGTTCGCCCTGGCCAGGCCGACGCACATCGCGTTGACCAGGATGTTGCCGTTATAGCTCTTGTGGAAATTGACCTCGCCGCCGACGGTGGGCACGCCCATGCAGTTGCCATAGCCGCCGATGCCGCTGACCACGCCCGACACCAGATGGCGGGTTTTGGGGTGGCCCGGCTCACCGAAGCGCAGCGCGTTCATCATGGCGATGGGGCGCGCGCCCATGGTGAAGACATCGCGCATGATGCCGCCCACGCCGGTCGCCGCGCCCTGATAAGGCTCGATGAAGCTGGGATGGTTGTGGGATTCCATCTTGAAGATTGCCGCATCGCCGTCGCCGATGTCGATCACGCCGGCATTCTCGCCCGGGCCCTGCAATACCCAGGGCGCCTTGGTCGGCAGTTTGCGCAGGTGCGCGCGGGTGGATTTGTAGGAGCAATGCTCCGACCACATCACACTGAAAATGCCCAGCTCCACCAGCGTGGGCTCGCGGCCCATCAGGTTCAATATCTTCTGGTATTCGGACTCGGACAGGCCATGGTCCCTGACCATCTCAGGCGTGATCGCGGTCATATCGTGTCTCAGGAAAGCGTTTCGATCAGGCTCTGGAACAGGGCGCGGCCGTCGGTACCGCCGGTGACCGGGTCCACCACCCGTTCGGGGTGGGGCATCATGCCCAGCACATTGCGCTTGTCATTCAGGATACCGGCGATGTCGCGGGCCGATCCATTGGGATTGCTGCGATAGCGGAACACCACCCGGCCTTCGCCTTCCAGCCGGTCCAGCGTCTCGTCATCGGCGTAATAATTGCCTTCGCCATGCGCAACGGGAATGGTGATCTCCTGGCCCTTTTCGTAATGACGGGCAAAGGCGTTCTGGGTTTCTTCGACCGACAGCGCCACGGGCTTGCAGACGAATTTCAACCCGGCATTGCGCATCAGGGCGCCGGGCAGCAGGCCCGATTCCGTTAACACCTGAAAGCCGTTGCAGATGCCCAGCACCATGCCGCCCTTGTCGGCATGAGCCTTGACCGCCTTCATCACCGCCGACTGGCTGGCCATGGCGCCGCAGCGCAGATAGTCGCCATAGGAAAAGCCGCCCGGCAGCACCACCAGGTCGACATCGGGCAATTCGCTGTCCTGGTGCCAGACCATGTGCGGCGCCTGGCCGGTCATCTGCTCCAGCGCTACCTTGGCGTCGCGGTCACAATTGGCGGCGGGAAAGACGATGACGGCGGACTTCACGGGGTTTGGCCTTTTGTTTGCCCACTAGGCATAACGGCCTGAAGTGCTCTTATACCCGCCTGCGTGGACCATACCAATGCGGTTGCTTCCAGCTCGGATGTCAATTTTCCGCCTTCATTCAGCATCTTCTGACCGATTGGAGTTTTGTAAAAGGAAATCAACTGGCGCAATTCGTCCTCGCTGTAATGCTGGGCGTAATAGTTCGCTTCCGTGTCCATAGTGATCGGGAGGCTCGATTCGAGTTCTTTTGCGTATTCGGCTTCGAATTCCGCCTGGTGCGCTGCGAATGCTGGGTTGCGGCGTTTTAGCGTTTCGACAACGCGCGGCTCGAGTCGCTTCGCGACAGCGCGTGTGTTGTCTTCTGCGTGTGTCAACGCCATAAGTTCCTTCGCCGCGTTCAATTGTCCCGCGGTAACCGCAGACTGTGCTGCTGCTGCCCCAATGCTCAGACCGATCAAGAGAACAGCGAGCGGCAGAAGTCTCATGTGGCGCGAATCTCGATCTCGTATTTCTCGATCACCGTGTTGGCCAGCAGCTTGTCGCACATGGCCTTCAGGTCGGTCCTGGCCTTGGCGGCATCGGTCTCGGCCAGTTCCAGGTCGATCACCTTGCCCTGGCGCACCTCACCGACCGAGCCGAAGCCCAGCCCGTTCAGCGCGTGGCCGATGGCCTTGCCCTGGGGATCCAGGACGCCGTTCTTCAGGGTAACGAATACGCGCGCTTTCATGTCTTTCCGCACCGGGCCCGGAAAAGGAATCCCCATGCCGAGCCCTCGCGGACATGAGGACCGTTGGTTACTGGACCAGCACCGGCCCCTTGTTCTCGCCCTGCACCGATTCGGGCATGATCCCTAAGCGCCTTGCGACTTCGCTATAGGCTTCGACCACCCCACCCAGGTCGCGGCGGAAGCGGTCCTTGTCCAGCTTCTCGTTGGTGGTGACGTCCCACAGCCGGCAATTGTCCGGGCTGATCTCGTCGGCCAATACCACACGCATGAAGTCATTTTCCCACAGCCGGCCGAACTCCAGCTTGAAGTCGACCAGCTTGATGCCGGCGCCCAGGAACAGGCCCGACAGGAAATCGTTGACCCGGATGGTCAGGTTGACCATGTCGTCCAGGTCCTGGGGGCTGGCCCAGCCGAAGGCGGTGATGTGCTCTTCGCTGACCCAGGGATCGTTGAGTTGGTCGTTCTTGTAATAATATTCGATGATGGAGCGGGGCAGGGGTGTGCCTTCCTCGATCCCCAGGCGCTTGGACATGGAACCGGCGGCGACGTTCCTCACCACCACTTCCAGCGGAATGATCTCCACTTCCTTGATCAGTTGCTCGCGCATGTTCAGGCGGCGCACGAAATGGGTCGGCACGCCGATGCCCTGAAGCTGGGTCATCAGATATTCGCTGATGCGATTGTTCAGGACGCCCTTGCCCTCGATCGTGTCCTTCTTGGCGCCGTTGCCGGCGGTGGCGTCGTCCTTGAAATACTGGATCACCGTGCCGGGCTCGGTGCCCTCGTACAGGATCTTGGCCTTGCCTTCGTAGATGACACGGCGGCGTTTCATGTGACTGTTCCTTCTCAAGGAAAGGCCCCCATGCCGGAAAGGCGGCCGCCCGGGACCCGTGCTTGAAATCTAGCGGATGGGGCTGGCGTGCGGCAATGTTGCGGCCGCGCCACCCACACCCATATCCTGTTCATATCGACCAAGCGGGCCCCGCGCACAAGACGGGGCGGCAATTTTGCGGAAATACGATGATAAACAAGGAGTTATGCCATGGCCGTCAGCTTCGATGACCGTCGTAAGGGCTTCGAATCCAAATGGGCTCGTGACGCGGAACTGCGCTTTCAGGTCGAGGCGCGGCGCGACCGGCTGGTGGGCGCCTGGGCGGCGGCGCAAAAAGGCCTCACCGGCGCGGAGGCGGACAGCTTCGTCGCCGACGTGATCGCCGCCGATATGCAGGAAAAGGGCGACGAGGACGTGTTTCGCAAGCTGCGCGCCGAGCTGGACGCGGACAAATATCCCGACGATGTGATCCGGGGGAAGATGGCCGAAAGCCTGGAACAGGCGGCGGCGGAAATCCTGAAGCCCTGAGGTTCCGTCAATCTGCCGCGGCCGTCGCGCGGGTCAGGATCAGGCCTTGCCAAACACGCGGCGGAAGATCGTGTCCACCGCCTTCAGGTGATAGCCCAGGTCGAACATCGCCTCCAGCTTGTCATTGCTGAGGGCTTTGGTCACGCCCGGATCGGCCTTCAGCAAGTCCAGCAGGTTGCCTTCGCCGTTCCAGGCGCGCATGGCGTTGCGCTGGACCAGGCGATAGCTGTCCTCACGCGACACGCCCGCCTGTGTCAGGGCCAGCAGCACACGCTGGCTGTGCACCAGGCCGTGGGTGGCGTCCAGGTTCTTCTGCATCCGCTCAGGGTACACGACCAGCTTCTCGACCACGCCCGTCATGCGCGCCAGTGCGAAGTCCAGGGTGATGGTGGCATCGGGGCCGATATAGCGCTCGACCGAGGAATGGGAGATGTCGCGCTCATGCCACAGGGCTACATTCTCCAACGCCGGGATCACGGCCGAACGCACCATGCGCGCCAGGCCGGTGACATTCTCGGTCAGCACCGGATTGCGCTTGTGCGGCATGGCCGATGAGCCCTTCTGGCCGGGGCTGAAATATTCCTCGGCCTCCAGCACCTCGGTGCGCTGCAGGTGACGAATCTCGATCGCCAGCCGCTCCAGCGATGACGCGACCACGCCCAGCGCCGCGAAGAACGCCGCATGGCGGTCGCGCGGAATGACCTGGGTTGAGACCGGCTCCACCGTCAAGCCCATAGCTTTTGCGACATGCTCCTCCACGCGCGGATCGATATTGGCGAACGTGCCCACCGCGCCGGAAATGGCGCAGGTCGCGATCTCGGCGCGCGCCGTCACCAGCCGGGCACGGGCGCGGGCGAACTCCGCGTAATAGGTTGCCAGCTTGACGCCGAAGGTGGTCGGTTCGGCATGGATGCCGTGGCTGCGCCCGATGGTGGGCGTCATCTTGTATTCGAAAGCGCGCTTCTTCAGCGCCGCCAGCAGGGTATCGACATCGGCGATCAGGATATCGGCGGCGCGCATCAACTGCACGTTCAGGCAGGTGTCCAGCACGTCGGAAGATGTCATGCCCTGGTGGACGAAGCGCGCCTCCGGGCCCACGATTTCGGACAGATGGGTCAGGAAGGCGATGACGTCATGCTTGACTTCGCGCTCGATCTCGTCGATGCGCGCCACGTCGAACTTCGCGTCTCTTGCCTTTTCCCAGACCTTTGCCGCCGCCTCTTTGGGCACCACGCCCAGCTCGGCCAGCGCATCGGTGGCATGCGCCTCGATCTCGAACCAGATGCGGAATTTGGTTTCCGGGCTCCAGATCGAAACCATCGGGGCGCGGGCGTAGCGGGGGATCATTGGTAGTTCCCTGTGACTGTTATCGGCTGCTTCTAGCCCGCCCTGCCGCGGCGGAAAAGCCCGGCGATTTTACAGCAACCCCAAGGACTTGAAGCTGGCATGGCCGGCGCGGCCGATCACCAGGTGATCGTGCACGGCGATGTGCAGCGCCTTGGCCGCCTTTTCGATGTCGCGCGTCATCTCGATGTCGGCGCGGCTGGGAGTGGGGTCGCCGCTGGGATGGTTGTGGACCAGGATGATGGCGCTGGCCGAAAGCTCCAGCGCGCGCTTGACGATCTCGCGGGGATAGACCGGCGTATGGTCTATGGTGCCTCTGGACTGCACCTCGTCGGCAATGAGGATGTTCTTGCGGTCCAGGAACAGCACGCGGAACTGCTCTGCCGGTTCGCGGGCCATGGCGGCGGTGCAATAGTCCAGCAGCGCCGCCCAGGACGACAGCGCCGGGCGCTTGATGACTTTCGTCTGCGCCAGGCGCTGCGCCGCCGCTTCCACGATCTTCAGGTGATTAGCCACCGCTTCGCCAACCCCGGCCACTTCCATCAGCCGGCCGCGCGGCGCGGCGATCACCTCTGCGAAGCTGCCGAAACGTGCCATCAGGGCCTTGGCCAGCGGCTTGGTATCCTTGCGCGGCACTGCCGCGAACAGCGTCAGTTCCAGCAGCTCGTAATCGGGCATGGCCTGGGCGCCGCCTTTCAGGAAGCGGGCACGCAACCTTTCGCGATGGCCCGCAGTGCCGTTATCGGTGCTGTCAGCGGGCGGTGCGAAGAATCCGCCGGCGTCCGCCAGTTCCCGCTGCTTGCCTGGCAATTTCATCAGGCCCCCGCGCGCCCTCGCGAAAGCCGTCAGGAATAGGGCGGCTTGTGCAGCCCCTTGGGCGAGAGGGTGAATATCTCCACGCCCGTCTCGGTCACGCCCACGCTGTGCTCGAACTGCGCCGACAGCGAGCGGTCGCGCGTCACCGCCGTCCACCCGTCGCTCAGCACCTTCACGCCATAGCCGCCCAGATTGATCATGGGCTCGATGGTGAAGAACATGCCCGGCTTGAGCGCGATGCCATGGCCGGGCTTGCCGTAATGGACGATGTTGGGCAGGGCATGGAACACCTTGCCCAGGCCGTGGCCGCAGAAGTCGCGCACCACGGTGCATTTCTCCTGTCCTTCCGCAAAGCTCTGGATGGCATGGCCGATGTCGCCGGTTGTGGCGCCGGGCTTGACCACCGCGACGCCGCGCATCATCGCGTCATAGGTTATGTCGACCAGCCGCTGGGCCTTCCGCTTGACCTCGCCCACCGGATACATGCGGCTGGTGTCGCCATGCCAGCCGTCCAGGATCACGGTGACGTCGATATTGACGATGTCGCCGTCGCGCAGGGCCTTGTCGGCGGGAATGCCGTGGCAGACCACATGATTGATGCTGGTGCAGACGGTGTGGCGATAGCCGCGATAGCCCAGACAGGCCGGAATGGCGCCATGGGAGATCACATAGTCGTAAGCCACCTTGTCCAGCGCCGCGGTGGTCACACCCGGCTTGACCAGGGGAACCAGCAGATCCAGCACCTCGGCGGCCAGGCGGCCGGCGCGGCGCATCCCCTCGAAATCCGCCGGATCGTGCAGGGTAACGGCAAAATGGGCCTTGCGTGCCGCCTCGAAGATTTCATTCTGGGGAATGACCGTCATGGCCCCAATATAATACGGGGTGTCCCATATCCAAAGCCGGTTTCAGGGCCAAATGAGCAAAAGCGCCGCCATCCTGGTGATCGGAGACGAGATCCTGTCGGGCCGCACCCAGGACACCAATTCCGGCCATATCGCCCGCGTCCTGGGCTCGCTGGGCATTGCGCTATGCGAGATCCGGGTTGTGGGCGACATGGAAGACCGGATTGTCGCGGCCCTGAACGCCCTGCGCCAGGGCCACGATCTGGTCTTCACCACCGGCGGCATCGGTCCTACCCATGACGACATCACCGCCGATGCGGTGGCGAGGGCTTTCGGTGTTTCCATCGGTTACAACCCCGAGGCCTACCGGCTGCTGGAAGCGCGTTATACACCGGGCGAATTCAACGAGGCGCGCAAGCGCATGGCCCGGATTCCCGATGGCGCCACCCTGATCTCCAACCCCGTGTCCGTGGCGCCAGGTTTCCATATCGGCAATGTCTACGTCATGGCGGGTGTGCCGATGGTGATGCGCGCGATGCTGGAGCAGCTTGTGCCACATCTGCCGCGCGGTCTCCCCAGCATCGCCATCACCATCGAGGCACAGGTGATGGAAGGCATTGTCGCGGCAGGGCTGGCCGCCATCCAGAAACAGCAAAAGGACGTCGCCATCGGCTCCTATCCCTTCTATCGCGAGGCCGGCTCCGGCGTGCAACTTGTCGCACGCGGCCGTGATCGCGAGGCCGTCGAGCGTGCCGCGCGGGCGATTGAAGCACATCTGCGCGACTTGGGTGTTGCAGCGCAGCGCATAAAACAGGTTGTTCCGGACGGACAGTCCTGACAGGCTCCCGGCCGATCCGCAAAATCAGGGGAGACGGATAATGGACATCAAGAAGCGTGACTTTCTGACCGGCACCATGGTGGTCGGCGCAGGCCTTGCGGCGGCCGCGGGCACCGCCCAGGCCGCGATCCAGCGCGGGCCGGACGGCGTGCCGAAGGCCACCGGCAAGACGATGCTGGACAGCCCCAACTTCATTGGCGATGCCAGCAAGGGCGGCGGCTTCAACAAGAGCTGGGCGCGCACTCTGCCGCAGACCTCCAGCGTCGATCCCAACTACAAGCCGCGGCGCATAAACAAGGCGATCGAGCTGTGGGAGGACAATCAGGTCGCCTTCTACAACGTGTATTGGCCATCGGGCGCGCCCGACGGCTATGAGGAAGGCAAGCGCCTGTCGCAGACCTACTGCGACGCCATCAATTACGAGATGGAAAATGGCTGCATGGATTTCTCCAACCTGCGCAACTTCATGCAGGGCCTGGTGGATGGCGGCCCCACGCCGTCGGGCCACCGCACTCCGATGGTGTTCGTCACCCTGCCGGCGGTCGGCTTCGACGGCGCGTCCATGCGCGCCAATGCCTGGCAGATTCACCAGGCGCTGGCGGCCGGCGCTCATGGCTGCCTGATCTGCGAGATGCATTCGCCCGAGGCCGGCGAGATCGCCATCTCCGCGGCCCGCTACAAATTCACCCTGCCGGGCGTGAAGGAGTATCCGATCGAAGGCAGCCGCGGCGCCGGCAGCCAGACCTTCGCCCAACATATCTGGGGCACAAGGCAGTATCTGGAACTGGCCGATTGCTGGCCGCACAATCCCAAGGGCGAAATCTCCATGGGCTTCAAGCTGGAGAACCGCCACGCCGTCGAGAATGCCGATCAGCTCTTCGCCATCCAGGGCCTGGCTTTTGCCGAGCCCGGCCCCAGCGACAACAGCTGGTCGATCCTGGGCTGGGATGCGGTCAAGCCGCAGAGCCGCGAGGAGCGCGCCAAGGTTCTGTCCACTCCGATCTATGTGGATTCGCTGGAGCGCGTGCGCCAGGCTGCAAAGCGCCACAATATCCAGTGGCTCGGCACCGGCACCCATGGCGCGACCATGGAACAGAGCTACGATCAGGGCATGCGGATGCTGCCGGGCGACAATGAAGAGGTCGTGCACAGGAGCCGTGAGTATTCCAAGCGGAAAATGCCGGCTTAAACTGTCTCCGCAAACTCAGGCCCGCCTCCCCTTCATGCGAAGCATGGCAAGGGGAGGCGGCCGGAGCAACGCGCAGACGCGAGGTGCGAGCGTCGCGTCAGGCAAAGTTGCGAAGGCCGGAGGGGGTGGACTACTTAAGATCCTTTTCAGCCGTATCGAAGGCCGCCAGCGCGCCCTTGTTGCCGGCAAAAGTCTTGCGCGCGGTGGCCAGCGCTTCGCGCGCTTTGTCATCCTCGCCCAGCACATGATAGGCCCGCACCAGCCTGACCCAGCCTGGCGCGTCGTTCGGGTCGGCCTTCAGCCGTGCCGCCAGCATCGCCACCATCGCCCGGGGATCGGGGCGGCCGCCCGGTCCGACCGCCATTGCCGTCAGCATGGCGATACGATCCACCAGCAACTGGTGCAGCGGCGCCTCCTTGGGCACATCGGCTAGCAGCGCCTGCCAGGCCTGGATGGCGCCCTGCCGGTCGTTGCGCTGCGCCTTCGCCAGGCCCAGATAGAAGCGCGCCGGCACGTTCGAGGGCTCGGCCGTGACGGCGGCATGGAAGGCGTTCACCGCCTCGTCGGGCACAGTACCGCCATTGCGCATCACCAGCGCCTCGCCATAGGCGGCATCCAGTGCGGGATCGCCCTTGCCTTCGATGGCGATGGCCTTGGCATAGGCCGCCGCCGCGTCGGCTGGGTCGCGCGCCGCGGAATAAAGCTGGCCCAGATAGCGCCAGGCCTGCGTGTCATTGGGATATTTGCGCACCCGCTCGATCAGGAACGGTACAAGGCCATTGACCTCGTCGGTCTTCAGCCCGAGGGCCGCCCTGGCGGCCAGTTGCGGGCGCCCTACGATCAGATAGGTGCCCGCGCCCACGCCCAGCACGAACAGGCCAGCCGCGGCCACCAGCAGCCACATGGCCTTGCCACGCTGCGCGCGCAGCAGCGGCCAGGCGACAAAAGCAATCGCCAGCAGCGCCAGGGCGGCGAGGCCGATATAGGGAAGTGCGCTCAATCCTGGTCCTGCTTCTCGTTCCGGCGGTTCTTGCCCCGATACTTGTTTCGTACCAGCGCCACGATCATGCCCCGTATCGTTCGCACCTCCTGATCGGAGAGGCGTGAGCGCATTATCATGGCCCGGATGTTGCGCACCATCGTTTCCCGCTTGGCCGGGGGAAAAAGGAACTCGGCCGCGTCCAGCTCCCGTTCCAGATGCTCGAACAGGCCGGCCAGTTCGTGGCGGGTGGCGGGCATTGCCACGGAGGGCCGGGTACGGACCGCGGGCGTGGAATCGGCGGATTTCAGCCACTCATAGGCCGTTACCAGCACCGCCTGGGCCAGGTTCAGGGACCAGAAATCGGCGGTGGGAATGGTGATGACGCCGTCCGCCAGGCTCATTTCCGCATTGGTCAGGCCGGCCCGCTCGTTGCCGAACAGGATGGCGGTGCGGCCACCTGCCGCGCTGGCCTGCCTCAGGCGCCGGGCGGCGGCCTCGGGCGTATGGATCTCCTTCAGAACGTCGCGGCCCCGCGCCGTGGTCGCCAGCACCAGGTTGTAGGGGGCGAGCGCCGCCTCGATGGTCTCGAAAACCGATGCCCGCTCGACGATGTCGGCGGCTCCCGACGCCAGCATCTGCGCCTTGTCGTTGGGCCAGCCGCAGCGGGGCGCGATCAGCACCAGGTCGGTCAGGCCGAAATTCTTCATAGCCCGGGCAGCCGAGCCGATGTTTTCGCCCATCTGGGTGTGGGAAAGGACGATGGCGGGCGAAGCGGTCACGGCCTTTGACGGGGTCCCTGTGCCGGGTTATTTGGGGCCCCGCTATATCCCTGCCAGCCCAAAAATTCGAGGATTTCTCCATGGACAAGATCAAGGTCGCCAACCCGGTTGTCGAGCTGGACGGCGACGAGATGACCCGCATCATCTGGGACCTGATCAAGAAGAAGCTGATCCTGCCCTATCTGGACATCGACCTGGCCTATTACGACCTGTCCATCGAGAACCGCGACAAGACCGACGACCAGATCACCATCGACGCCGCCAATGCGATCAAGAAGCACGGCGTGGGCGTGAAGTGCGCCACCATCACCCCGGACGAGGCGCGGGTGAAGGAATTCACTCTCAAGAAGATGTGGAAGTCGCCCAACGGCACCATCCGCAACATCCTGGGCGGGGTGATCTTCCGTGAGCCGATCATCTGCCGGAACGTGCCGCGCCTGGTGCCGGGCTGGACCCAGCCCATCGTGGTGGGCCGTCATGCCTTTGGCGACCAGTATCGCGCCACCGATTTCCTGTTCCCCGGCAAGGGCACCCTGACCATCAAGTTCGTCGGCGAGGACGGCAAGGTGATCGAGCATGAGGTATTCAAGTCGCCGGGTTCGGGCGTCGCCATGGCGATGTACAACCTGGACGATTCGATCCGCGACTTCGCCCGCGCCTCGATGAATTACGGCCTGGCGCGCAAATATCCCGTCTATCTGTCGACCAAGAACACCATCCTCAAGGCCTATGACGGCCGCTTCAAGGATCTGTTCCAGGAAGTCTATG
The DNA here is from genome assembly GCA_040255825.1 of Hyphomicrobiales bacterium. Taxonomy (GTDB): domain Bacteria; phylum Pseudomonadota; class Alphaproteobacteria; order Micropepsales; family Micropepsaceae; genus Rhizomicrobium. The sequence goes on from JBDZVS010000002.1 coordinate 585,223, forward strand.
ACAGCGAGTTCAAGAGCAAGTTCGAAGCGCTCGGGCTTACGTATGAGCATCGCCTGATCGACGACATGGTGGCCTCGTCCCTGAAATGGAGCGGCGGTTATGTCTGGGCTTGCAAGAACTATGACGGCGACGTGCAGTCCGACACGGTGGCGCAGGGCTTCGGTTCCCTGGGCCTGATGACCAGCGTGCTGTTCACGCCTGACGGCAAGACGGTGGAGGCGGAAGCCGCCCACGGGACCGTCACCCGCCATTATCGCGAGCATCAGAAGGGCAAGGCGACCTCGACCAACTCCATCGCCTCGATCTATGCCTGGACGCGTGGGCTGGCGCACCGGGCCAAGCTCGACGGCAATGACGCGCTGGCGAAATTCGCTCACACCCTGGAAAAGGTCACGGTCGCCACTGTGGAGTCGGGCTTCATGACCAAGGACCTGGCGCTTCTGGTCGGCCCTGACCAGAAGTGGCTGACCACCGAAGGCTTCCTGGATAAGGTTGACGAGAACCTCAAGAAGGCGATGGCATAGCGCGGCCTTTTTGGCCCCTGAGTTCGTCGCGCCATCGCTCACCTACGTCTTGTACGTCTCGCTCGGCGCTCCTGCTCAGAATGCCAAAAATCCTCGCGCTATACCCGTAGAAACAGAAAGGCCGAGCCTATTGGTTCGGCCTTTTTCTCATCCAGCCGCTTTGGCCTGGCGCTTCTGCTGGTACATCGCCTGATCGGCGCGCGCCATCGCCACGTCGGGATTGTCGCCGGGGTTCAACTGGAAGGCGCCATAGGCGAAGCTGACGGGAATGGTCCGGCCCTGCCAGAGGGTGGGGGAGGCCTTCAGTGCCTCGGCCAGCGCGTCGGCCTTCTTCGCCGCCTGCTCCTGGCTGGCGTGGGACAGCAGCACCCCGAACTCGTCGCCGCCCAGCCGCCCCACGCTGTCGCTGTCGCGCACATGGTTCAACAGCACATCGGCGAAATGGGCCAGCACCGCGTCGCCCGCGGCATGGCCAAGGGTGTCGTTGGTCTGCTTCAAGTCGTTCAGGTCGAAATAGATCAGCGAAGCAGGCATGTTGTAGCGCCCCGTAAAGGCAATATAACGCGCCAGCTCGCGCACGAAGGCGCGCCGGTTCAGAAGCGGCAGCATCCCATCCTGATCCGCTGTCTTTTCCATCTCGTCCAGGCGGCGGCGAGTCTCGGTCAGTTCGCGGCGCAGCGAATCGACTTCCTGCATCAATCCCATCACGGCGTCACGCACCCGCGGCGTGAATTCCGATTCGGGGATGCCCAGGATGCTGGCGGCCGCATCGACCGGCTCGGGTTGGACGATCGCTTCCGCCGCTTGCGCGCGCCGGGCATAGGCGCTCGCCGCGATCGAACGGACGGCGCCGGTGGGGCGATTGCCTTCGATTTTCATCGCATTTGCCCTGCCTTTGCGTACCTGACCCTAGTGCGGGGCCTTTAAGAAGGCGTTTATGTTTGCAAATGGAGGGTTAACGGCCAATGGTTAACGAGGCCTAAACAGCGCTTTTCTTGGGCACGCCGCTGCCTATACTGCGCCGCTTCGCCGAACAGGGCCCTTCATGGCAAGCCGAAGCAAAACCTCCGCACGCAGCCCCTCTGTGGGAATCATCATGGGAAGCCAGTCCGACTGGGAGACCATGAAAGGGGCGTCCGCTCTGCTCGATTCGCTCAGGGTCCCGCACGAGGCGCGCATCGTCTCGGCTCACCGAACGCCCGACCGCATGGTGCGCTATGCCAAGGACGCGGAGGATCGCGGCATCCGGGTGATCATCGCCGGCGCCGGCGGCGCGGCGCACCTGCCGGGCATGGTGGCCTCACTGACCACGCTGCCGGTCCTGGGCGTTCCGGTGCAGAGCCGTACCCTGAAGGGGCTGGACAGTCTGCTGTCCATCGCTCAGATGCCGGGCGGCGTGCCGGTGGCGACGTTCGCCATCGGGGAAGCCGGAGCCAAGAATGCCGCCCTGCATGCCGCCGCGATCCTGGGTCTGTCGGATGCGGGCGTGAAGGCGCGGCTGGACCGCTGGCGTGCCCGTCAGACCCGGTCGGTGGCCAAAAGTCCCAAATGAAAATCTTGCAAAAGCCCGTCCCGCCGGGCGGGATGATCGGTATCGTCGGTGGCGGCCAGTTGGGCCGGATGCTGGCGATGGCTGCCGCGCGGCTGGGGCTTCGGACCTGCATCTTCAATGACGCACCGGACGCGCCGGCGTTCCAGGTGACGCCGCATCATGTGGTGGCGCCTTACGAGGATATTGCCGCGCTGGCAGCCTTTGCCGCGCGCTGCGACGCGGTGACCTTTGAATTCGAAAATCTGCCCGCCCATGCCATCGCCCAGCTGGCCGAGCAGGTCTGGGTCGCGCCCGGCGCCCAAGCCTTGGCCATCACCCAGGACCGGCTTTCCGAAAAAAGCTTCGTGGCAAAGCTGGGCCTGAAGACCGCGCCGTTCCACGAGGTGTCGTCGCCCGATCAGGCGCGCGAAGCGTTCACCGCCCTGGGCGGACCGGCGATCCTGAAAACCCGCCGTTTCGGTTATGACGGCAAGGGCCAGAAGAAGGTTTCAAGCACCGGCGAAGCGGCCAACGCGATGGCATCCTTCAAGAGCGCCCCCTGCATCCTGGAAGGCTTTGTCGATTTTGCCTTCGAGGCGTCGGTGGTGGCCGCCCGCGCGCGTGACGGCGCTTTTGCCGCCTATGATCCGCCGGAAAATCTGCACGAACACCATATCCTGCGCCGTTCCACCGTGCCGGGCCGGCTGACGCCGCGTCAGGGCGATGATGCGAAAGCCATCGCCCACACCATCGCCGATGCGCTGGATTATGTCGGCGTGCTGGCGGTGGAGCTGTTCGTGGACGCCGACGGCGGCCTGACCGTCAACGAGATCGCGCCCCGGGTGCACAATTCCGGCCATTGGACCATCGAGGCCTGCCAGTGCTCCCAGTTCGAGCAGCATATCCGCGCCGTCGCCGGCTGGCCGCTGGGGCCGTCCACGCGCCATGCCGATGTGGTGATGGAGAATATCATCGGCGCCGAGGCCGATGCCTGGGAAAGCCTGGCGGGCGCGGGCGCGCTGCATCTTTACGGCAAGAAGCAGGCCCGGCCCGGCCGCAAGATGGGGCATCTGACGCGGCTGTTCCCCCTCGGCTCAAAGTGACGCGGCCCCATTGACGCCATCGGCCCGCGCCCATAGGTTCCGCGCCGCCATGACATCAGCCACCAAGCGTGCCACTACCAAGACCAAGCCTTTCGGGGCCTGGATCGCGCGCGGCTGAGCTGACGAGACACGCGAGGACCCGGGCCCCGACCGAAAGGCGGGGCTTTTTGTTTTGAGCCGGAGAGAGCAGTGAAGAACAAGAATATTGCCATTGTGGGCGCGACGGGAGCAGTCGGCCGTGAATTCATCGGCTGCATCGAAAGTCGCGGCGTCCCGGTCAAGTCGCTGAAGCTCCTGGCGTCGGCCCGCTCGGCCGGCCGCAGGCAAAGCTTCCGGGGCCAGGACCTGACGATCGAGGAGCTGCAGGACGACAGCTTCGACGGCGTCGACATCGCGCTGTTCAGCGCCGGCAGCGGCATATCCAAACAATATGCACCCATCGCCGCCAAGGCCGGTTGCGTGGTGGTGGACAATTCCAGCGCCTTCCGCATGGACCCGGACGTGCCGCTGGTGGTGCCCGAGATCAATGCTCGCCGCATCAAGGATCACAGGGGCATCATCGCCAATCCGAACTGCTCGGCCATTACCGCGCTGGTGCCCCTCTGGCCCATTCATCAGAAGAACCGCATCAGGCGCGTGATCATTTCCACCTACCAGGCGGCCAGCGGCGCTGGCGCGGCGGCAATGCAGGAGTTGGAAGACGGCACTCGCGCCTACCTGGACGGCAAGCCCTTCACGCCCAAGGTGATGCCGCACCCTTACGCCTTCAACGTCTTCAGCCACAACACCGCCATCGACCCGACCACCGGTTACAACGACGAGGAGACCAAGGTCATCAAGGAAACGAAAAAGATTTTCGAGGATGACCAGATCCGCGTCGGTGTCACCTGCATCCGTGTGCCGGTGCTGCGCGCCCACAGCGAATCCATCACCTTCGAGTGCGAAAACCCCATCACCGAGGATGACGTGCGCGCCATCCTGGCCAAGGCGCCTGGCGTGAAAGTGGTCGATGACCGGGTAAAGAACTATTTCCCCATGCCGCTCGATGCCTCTGGCCAGGGAGACGTGTTGGTGGGCCGTATCCGCAAGGATGTCAGCGATCCAAGCGGCCATTCGATCAGCATGTTCGTGGCCGGCGACCAATTGCTCAAGGGCGCGGCGCTGAACGCCGTGCAGATCGCCGAACTGCTTTAATACCCCGCTGTCATTCCCGCGAAAGCGGGAATCCAGCTTGGTTGTCCTTGCATGAAAGTTGGGTCCGCTGCCGCTACCGACCGCGCGCTTGGCGCTTGGCCGGAATGACAATCAAGGCGTTTTCTTGTTCTTCGCCCAATCGGCGAACATCGGAAAGACCGACAGCGCCTCTTTCGCCTTGGCCTTGAACTTCTCGAACTGCATCACATTCTCGATGCGCGCGTTCAGGAATTCGCGTGTGGGCTTCTCGTCCGCGCTGTCGTCGTTGAACCAGCGCATCGCGGTCGCGCCATAGACGCCCGCGAGGATCGCCCGCTTGGTATAGAAGTTGAAGTCGGTGGCAGTATCGCCCGCGGCGCGCCACATGACATCGACGGTGCGCCAGCCCAACTTCGCGCCCAACGCCGCGTGCGTCGGCAGCGACAGCAGCGCGGCCGCCCGCCGCGCCGCTTCCTTGTTCGGTCTCAGCACCGAAAGTCGCGCCATCACCGCGCTCGCGACGCGCTCGCGGACCTTCATGGCTTTCAGGTTCATCGCCGCCAGCGCCTTTTCCATCTCCGCGTCCGCCCATGCCGAATAATATTCGACCAGGCTGATGGGGCCGCCCTCGAACAGCCGCGCCAGATCGGCCTTGGAGACATCGGCCTCGGCAGCCGCCTTTTCCAGCACCGTGTCGGTGAAGCCGTCAAAGGCGGCGTGGGGCAGGGCGGCGGCCAGCACGGCCTGCTTCATGGCTGCGTCGTCGGGTTTCGGCTTTTCCATCTTTTCGGCTTTCGTTTTGCGCGCCGCGCCCTTTTTCGACGGCGCACTCTTGCCGGCTTTGGTCTTTTTCGCCTCGGCCATCAGCCGGTCTCCTGGAAATGGCGGCTCTCGGATTCAAAGATCAGGCGCGACAGGTCGCTCATGCGGGACGGGTACAACCGCCCGTCCAGATGGTCGCACTCATGCTGCACCACACGCGCATGGAAGCCGCGGGCCACCCGCTCGATGGCTTCCCCCTCAAGGCCGATTCCGCGATAACGGATATGGGCGGGCCGCTCGACCCAGCCGCGCAGGCCCGGCACCGACAGGCAGCCTTCCCAGCCGCCTTCGATGGCCGGACCCAGGACCTCGATCTCGGGATTGATCAGCACCGTCAGGGGGCAGGCGTGGTCGAATTTCTCGGCCTGCGACAGGCCGGGGTCGGACCTCGTCTCGGGCGCCTGGAAAACCACGACCCTGAGCGGCACATGCACCTGGGGCGCGGCCAGGCCGGCCCCGTCCGCGTCAATCATGGTTTCCACCATGTCATTGACAAGATGGCGGATTTCCGGCGCACGGGGATCGGGAACCTCGCGTGCGCGCAATGAGAGTGCCGGATGGCCCATGCGGGCGATCTTCAGGATAGCCATGGGTGGAATATGGGCCCAAGCCATCCTCCCCGCAAAGGGCGGTCGCCCGGGAACTTCTCCTCCGCGCGGCGACGCCGCGGGGCGGGGGGAGATGCCCGCCTGCGGGCCTGCCCGCGGGAGGTGGGCAGAGGGGGAAATCGTTAAAAGCGGCAGGTAGACAGGTAAAACCGCGTCTGCTATCACCCGCGCCTCAAATTTCGAACCGGAGTCCCGCCTTTGCAGATCATCGTCCGCGACAACAATATCGACCAGGCGCTGAAAGCGCTGAAGAAGAAGATGCAGCGCGAAGGCATCTTCCGGGAGATGAAGCTGCGCGGCGCCTATGAGAAGCCCTCCGAGAAGCGCGCCCGCGAGCGGGCCGAGGCGGTGCGCCGCTATCGCAAGCTGCAGCGCAAGCGCATGCAGCGCGAAGGGCTTTTGCCGCGGTAACTCCTTCCTCCTACGCGCGCTCAAGCGCGTGCCGGTTATCCCCCTTTTCAAGCGCCTCGCTCGCGCAAAGGGGAACCTCGCTAACCCGGTTTCAGGTCTTGGAAGAGCCGTCCGTCTGGGCGGTTTTTTCGCTTTTGCGGCGCTGGGCGGCGACATAGGTCGCCGCGGCGCCGACCGCGGCCGCCCCGACCAGCAGCGCCACGCCGCCCCAGCCGATCACCAGCGATTTCTCGGCCAGTTCGGTGGCGGTGACGGCAACCTCGTCCACCGCCTGTTCGACCTGCCTGCGCCTCTTTTTCCAGAACATCCAGCTTATGTAGGTATCAGGTGCAGTCCGCGCAAATCGCCACTTCCACGGTGACGTGCGACAGGTCCGGGTGGCGGCGGCGCAAGGCCTCTTTCACCGTCTCCGCGCTGATCGGATCGGGCGAGACCAGCGACACGATCAATCCGCGATGTCCCGGCCCAAGCCGCCACAGATGCAGATCGGCCACCCGGGCGCCCAGCTCCTTCGTCAGAAGATTGCGGATATCGCCCGACAGGGCCGGATCGGCATCGGCGTCCAGCAGCACCAGGGCGCTGTCGCGGATCAGGCCATAGGACCAGGAGCCGATCACCGCTGCTCCTGCCAGCGCCGCCAGGGGGTCCAGGAACCCCCAGCCGCCGATCCATGCGCCCGCCAGGGCGACGATCGCCAGCACGCTGGTGGCCGCATCGGCCAGGACATGCAGATAGGCGGCGCGCATATTGTTGTCGTGCGCGTGGCCGTGCCCATGGTCATGGGAGTCCTTCAGGATCAGGGCGGAAATCAGATTCACCACCAGGCCGATCACCGCGATCAGAAGCGCCTCGCGATAGGCCACCTCAGCCGGAGCTATCAGTCGCTGAACCGATTCCGCCGCCACCAGCAACGCGGTGATCCCCAGAACGATGGCGCTGGCAAAGGCCGCCAGGTCCCCGAACTTGCCGGAGCCGAAGCTGAACCGTGCATTGCCGGCGTGGCGCCGCGCCAGCCAGTAGGCGCCGGCTGCCAGCCCCAGCGCGCCCACATGGGTGGCCATATGCACGCCGTCGGCCAGAAGCGCCATCGAGCCGTAATAAAAACCGCAGCCGATCTCCACCACCATGAACAGGGCGGTGACGGTGGCCGCCGCCCGCGCCCGCGATTCCGCCCTGGAATGGCCGGCGCCCAGGAAGACATGGTCGCGGGTCCAGATGCCGTGATCGTGCGGATGGCCACCGGTCGCCTCCGGCCCATGGCCGTGTCCGCCCGTATGGGTGCAATGGGCGTGGTTGTGCGCCATGGCGCAAATATAGTGTCCTGCCGCGCAAAGAAAAATGCCTGCGACGATTGTCGCTATCGGACCCGCGCCCGGAAAGCACGGTTTCCTTGGGTCAGGCGGGCCCGGGGTCAGGGGCCAGGGGTCAGGTGGGCGGCGGGGAGTGCATGTAGCTCTGCACCAGCGAGCCGGCGATCAGCCGCCAGCCGTCCACCAGCACGAAAAAGATCAGCTTGAAGGGCAGGGAGATGATCACCGGCGGCAGCATCATCATGCCCATGCTCATCAGGATGGAGGCCACCGCCATGTCGATGACCAGGAAGGGTACGAAAATCAGAAAGCCGATCTCGAAGGCGCGCTTGAGCTCGGAAAGCATGAAGGCCGGCGCCAGCGTGGTGACCGGGACCTGGATGGCGTCGTGCAGCGGCTTCTGGTGCGCCATGTCGGCGAACAGCTTCAGGTCGGCCTCCCGCACATGGTTCAGCATGAATTTCTTCATGGGCACCAGGGCCTGGGTGAAGCCCTGTTCGGTGGTGACCTGGTTGTTCATCATCGGCTGGATGCCCTGATGATAGGCGTCCGAGAGGGTCGGGCTCATCACGAACAGGGTCAGGAACATCGCCAGCGAGACGATCACGCTGTTGGGCGGCGACTGCTGAAGGCCCAGCGCGGTTCGCAGCAGCGACAGCACCACCACGATGCGCACGAAGCTGGTCATCATGATGATGATGGATGGCGCGATCGACAGGACCGTGATGAGGGCGACGATCTGCAGCATGCGGTCGGTGAAAAGCCCGCTGCCGCTGAAATCGATGGAAAGACCGCCCGCTGACGCGGCTGCCGCCGGGCTCGCGGCCTGCGCTGCGGCGGCCTGAGCCGCTGTCGCCTTCAATGCCAGCGGCGCGGCCATGGCGGCGTGCGGCAGGGCGAAGCACAATACCAGCAGGAAGGGCAGGATTTTCTTGACGGCGTTCACGACGAGGCGTCCGTACCGGAAGCCGCGGCGATGCCGGTTTCGATCACTGTCGTGCCGTTTGGCGCCGACAGCAGCAGATGTTCGACATTGTCGCGGCGGACGATGAACAGGCGCTGGCGCGGCCCGATCATCAGCGTCTCGATGACGGCCAGCCGCTTGTCGGCGGCCGCGCGCGTGATCCCCGGCACACCGAAGCGCCGTGCCACCAGGCCGGCGCCGCCTACCAGGGCCAGCACCAGCAGCAGCGCGCCGAAATAACGCAGCAGGTCGACGAATTCCATGAACACCTTCTGCGCGGCTTGCTGCCGAACGCCCTTCGAACGCGCACGGAGTTAATGCCGGTCAAGCTTAATCGCCGGTTAAGCGCGGGAAGAAACTGCCCGGCAAAAAGCGCCGTCGTTAAGCCGTGCTTAAGCATGAGGGGCGCAGTCTGCGGATGTTTTGAAGGCTAACGAAGAGTTACGCGATGAACCTGCCGGACATTCCGCTGCTCTCGCTCCTGCGCGAACGCATGACCTGGCTGAACAAGCGCCAGGACCTGCTGTCCCAGAACGTCGCCAACGCCGACACGCCGGGCTATGTCGCCCGCGACCTCAAGCCCCAGGATTTCGACGCGATGTTGCGCTCGAGCCAGACGGCGGGGCGGCTGGCCACCACCAATGCCCGCCACATCGCCGCCACAACGACCACCAGCGCGATCGAAGAGGAAAGCGCCCCCAGCCAGGAATATACCGGCCGGGGCACCGGCGTGTCGCTGGAAGAGGAAATGATCAAGGTCGCCGATACCCAGGCCCAGTTCCAGGCCGCCGCCAATCTCTATTCGAAGGCGATGACGCTGATGCGCACCGCCATCGGTCACTGAGCAAGCCACGGAATAAGGAGACGAGGATGGACTTTTCAAAGTCGATGGCGGTCGCGGCCTCGGGTCTTCGGGCCCAGAACCTGCGCATGCGCATCATCGCCGAGAATATCGCCAACGCCAATTCCACCTCGCCCACGCCCGGCGGCGAACCCTATCGGCGCAAGATCGCCACCATGAAGCCGGAGTTCGACCGCGAGCTGGGCGCCACCATCGTGGAATCGGGCAAGCCGGTGTCGGACCAGAGCGAGTTCAAGTCCCAGTACGACCCCGGCAACCCCAATGCCGACGCCAAGGGTTATGTGAAGCTGCCGAACGTCGACAGCCTGGTGGAGATCATGGACATGCGCGAAGCCCAGCGCTCCTACCAGGCGGACCTGACCGTGATGGATGCCACCAAGCAGATGTTGTCGAAGACGGTTGATCTTTTGAAGTAAGCAACCCCCAACCCTATGATGACCCCCTCCGCCCTTCGCAGCTTCGCTTGCCACGCGCCGGCCCTCGCCGCCGCGCGGCTTCGCGCTGCTACGGGCTCCTCCCCCGCCGGCGTGCTTCGCACGCGCAGGGGAGGCAGGCATGTGCCCGCTGAGAGATAAGGAAGAAAGAAGCCATGGCCATTCCAGCAGCAGCCGCCGCCGCCTATCGCGCCGCCGCGCAGATGAATACCGTCAGCCAGGCCGTCACGCCGGCGAACGTCTCGCCGGGCGGCAGCTTCTCGGACTTTCTCTCCGGCGCGGTGAAGGATTCGATCAGCACCATCCGCCAGGGCGAACAGGCCGCAACCCAGCAGGTACAGGGCAAGGCCAACCTTGTCGATGTGGTCAACCAGGTCAATGCCGCCGAGTTGACCCTCGATACCGTGGTGGCGGTGCGCGACAAGGTCGTGCAGGCCTACCAGTCCATCATGAACATGCCGATCTGATTAAGGGTGAACCAAAGGAAACAAGCCATGGACCCCGCCTCGACCATCGACTTCGCCCGCTCCGCCATCCTGGTGCTGCTGGAAATCATCGCGCCCGCCATGATCACCGCGCTCGTGGTGGGCCTGGCTATCGGCCTGCTCCAGGCCCTGACCCAGATCCAGGAACAGACGCTGGTGTTCGTGCCCAAGATCGTTGCGACCTTCGTCGTGCTGCTGATCGCGCTGCCCTTCGCCGGTCAGGCGATGGGCGGCATGATGACCGACATCGCCCAGCGCATCGCGGCCTATTGATTGGCAAGGCGGCTCTTCTTGACCGGAAGTGGGCGCTCTCGCTGCTTGAGCGCCGCCTTGCGGGGTGACCGATGACTCTTCATCTTCCCGCCCTGTCGGGCATCGTCCTGACCTATCTGCTGGTGTTCAGCCGGGTGGGTGCGATGGTGATGCTGCTTCCCGCCATCGGCGAGGCGGGCGTGCCGGCGATGGTGCGGCTGGTGCTGGCGTTGGCCATATCGGTCGCGCTGACGCCTACGATGCAAAGCGCCTATCCGGGCGTCGCCCCCCAGACGGTGACGGGGCTGGCCGTGCTGATTGCCCAGGAAATCACCTGCGGCGTGCTGGTCGGCGCGATGGCGCGCATCATCATGAGTTCGCTGCAGGTCGCCGGCTACCTGATCGCTACCCAGACCGGCCTGGCCTATGCCCAGACTCTCGATCCTACCCAGGGCGAGCAAGGCGCGGTGCTGGGCAACTTCATGAACATCCTGGGCGTGACCATGATCTTCATGACCAACCTGCATCACCTGGCGATCGGTGCGATCGCCGGCAGCTATCGCCTGTTGCCGCCGGGCGGGCATCTTCCCGCCTCCGACATGCTGCAACTGGTGGTGCAACTGACATCTTCCTCTTTCGCGCTGGGCTTCCAGCTGGCCGCGCCCTTCCTGGTCTTCGGCTTCGCGCTCTATGCGGGGCTGGGCATCCTGGCGCGGCTGATGCCGCAGCTTCAGGTCTTTTTCGTTGCGGTGCCGCTCAACATCATGTGCGGCTTCCTGATCATGCTGGCGCTGATCGGCGCCTTGATGAGCGTGTTCCTGAATTACTACGCCACTTCCATGGCGCAGTTTCTGTGACCTAGATGGCCGACGAACAGGACAAATCCCAGCAGACCGAAGAGCCGACGGCCAAACGGCTCGAACAGGCGCGCCAGCACGGCGACATGGTCAAGTCGCCGGAGGTGGCCGCCTTCGTGCTTCTGGCCGGCGGCGCGCTGGCCATCGCCATGTTCGGCAAATACACGGCGGTGGGCCTGGCCCGCACCCTGACCGTCTTTCTGGAACAGCCGGACGCGATGAATGTCGACGGGCCCGGCCTGGTGCATATGACGCGCATGCTTCTGTCCCAGCTTGCCATCACGCTGGGGCCTGTCTTCGGCGTCATGATGCTGGCCGCCCTGGCGGGGCACCTGATCCAGGGCCGGCCCATCTTCGCGCTCGACAAGCTGGCACCCGACCTCACCAAGCTGTCTCCCCTGAGCGGCTTCAAACGGCTCTTCGGCATGGATGGCTGGGTCAACCTGCTCAAGGGCCTGGTCAAGATGGCTATCGTGGGCGTTGCGATCTGGATGCAGCTCTGGCCCGAGCGTAATGCGATGGAGAATGTGCTCGGCCAGTCCACCGGCGACGTGGTGGCCGACATGACTCACCTCCTGTTCAAGGTGCTGATGACGGCGCTGGCCGCCCTCGCAGTGATCGCCGGGCTCGATTATTTCTGGCAGCGCATCCAGTTTCTCAAGCGCAACCGGATGTCCAAGCAGGAGATCAAGGAGGAATACCGCCAGAACGAGGGCGATCCAACCATCAAGGCCAAGATTCGCCAGATTCGGCATGAGCGGGCCAGGAAGCGCATGATGGCGCGCGTACCTGAGGCGACGGTGGTGCTGATGAACCCGACCCACTATGCCGTGGCGTTGCAGTATGAGAGCGGCAAGATGGCCGCGCCGATCTGTGTGGCCAAGGGCGTGGACGCGCTGGCGCTGCGCATCCGTGCGGTGGCGGAAGAGAATGACGTGCCGGTGGTGGAGAATCCGCCGCTGGCCCGCGCCCTGCACGCCGCCATCGAGATCGACGAGCCGGTGCCGCCCGAGCATTTCAAGGCGGTGGCGCAGGTGATCGGTTATGTTTTCCGGCTTCAGGGCAAAATAAAGCCGAACTAGGCGGCGATGCGTGGTCAGAAGAAACGACGGAAGCGATCACTTGGCGGTGAAGCCGAAATCAGCGGGTATAAACTCGCGTGGACGCTGCGCAGTGAGCCGCAATGGTCAACTGAGCATGGGCATGAAGGGCTCTCCATTGCCGTCAGGCGCGCAGACGGAGCTTTCCGCGAGTTGATCCTAGAATACCCGATTGCTACCCAGCAGCGTTTCGGCGGCACGATGCCGGCTTTCTATCCGCAGCGGCCCAAGCTCTCCCTCAAGCAGGTTGAGGCAGATATCCATCTCGCTATCGCGGCGGTTGGAATCCAGACTCTCGTGGGAAACCATTCCACTTCGAGGTGCCCCACGATACGGTTTAAGGGAACGGCCGAACGCCGTTAAGAAATGCGTCAAATTTCTTAATTTCCGGCGGACCAGCACCAGTGTTAACACTTTGATCCGGCACCAGATTTTGTGCTGGAAACCAATCGTTAACCAAATGCTGTAAAGTCGGGTTAATGGATGCGACTCAACCCATGCCTCGGCCGTTCAATCCGGCGCGAAATGCTGCCGGAAACGGATTGAATCTCGGCGTGCCGGCAGGCGCCTGGCGGTGGGCCGCGCTGGCCTTCGTGCTGCTGGCCCTGGCGGCGGCGGCGCTCACCGTTGCCGCTCCCCAGATGGCGGGTCTTGCCGGCTACGCGCTTCTGGCGGGTATCGCGCTGGTCGCCTGTCTTTTCCTCTATGCCGTGTGGCCGCGTCCGGGCCAGGCTACCGCCGACGCCTTGCGGGTGGCCGAGGCGGCGGGCAAGGCCAATGTCGCCTGGGCCATCACCGGCGATGGTGGCGCGGTGCTGGATTGCAATCCCGTCTATCGCCGCATGGCCGGCGTGAGCGACATCCAGATGCCGCCGCCGCCCGAACTGGCCCTGGGCGGCGAGGTCAGCGCCGCCGTCCTCTACCGGCTGGCGCGAGATGCTGGCGAAGGGCGCGCCCGCGAGGAAAGTTTCCAGGTGCTGCCCGGTCTTGAAATCGTCGCCGCGGTGCGACCACTGCCGGACCGTCAATCGGTGTGGTGGTTCACCCCACGCCTGGCCCCTTCCACGCAGACACAGCCGGTGTTGACCCGCGCGGCCGCCGTTCCGGCGCAGCCGGCGGTGGCCGAGCCCGTGGCCACGCCGTCCGAGGCGCCGCCCGTATCTGCGGCGCCCGCCGCCAACGTGGCTGAACTGTTTCATGATGCGCCCATGGGGGTGGGCTTCGCTGATGCGGCCGGCATGCTGCTGGACGCAAATCCCGCACTGGCCCGTTTTTTCGGTGTCCATTTGCCGCTTGCGGGCCGCAGCTTCGTCGATCTGGTGGACGAGGGCGACCGCGCGCGGGTGCTGTCGCTGATAGGCCGCGCCGCGGCGGGCCAGACCAATCTTGCCGCCATCGAACTGCGCGGCGGAAAGACGGCTGCCGGTGAAGACCGCATGGCCGAACTGCTGGCCGCGCCCCTGCACGGAAGCCTGGACGGCAATGTCGTGCTGTATCTTGTCGATGTCTCCGAGCAAAGGTCGCTGGAAACCAAGTTTGCCCAGTCCCAGAAGCTTCAGGCGGTGGGCCAGCTCGCGGGCGGGGTGGCGCACGACTTCAACAACCTGCTCACCGTCATCATCGGCAATTGCGAATTCCTGCTGATGCGCCATCAGGCGGGCGATCCCTCGTTCAAGGAAATCAACGAGGTGCACCAGAACGCCCTGCGCGCCGCGACCCTGGTGGGCCAGCTTCTGGCATTCAGCCGCAAGCAGACCATGCAGCCCAAGCAGCTTGCGCTGGGCGAGGTGGTGGGCGAGCTGGCGCAGATGCTGCGCCGCCTGGTAGGCGAAGGCATTGCGCTGGAGGTGGAGCGCGATGCCGATCTGTGGCCCGTGCATGCCGACGAGGCGCAGCTTTCCAACGCCCTCATCAACCTGGTGGTCAACGCGCGCGACGCCATGCCCAATGGCGGCACCGTCACCATCGCCACCACCAATCAGACCGTTTCCCAGTCCAGCACCTTGGGCACCGCGATCATGCCGGCAGGCGATTATGTCTGCATCGCCGTCACCGACACGGGCACCGGCATGTCCAAGGAGGTCCAGAGCAAGATCTTCGATCCCTTCTTCACCACCAAGCCCGTGGGCCAGGGCACCGGGCTGGGGCTCGCGACCGTCTATGGCATTGTCAAGCAGACCGGCGGCTTCATCACCGTCGACAGCGAGGTCGGCCAGGGCACCAGCTTCCGCATCTACCTGCCGCGCTTGCGCGGCGAGGCGGCGGCCCCGGCCGAAGCCGCCCCTGCCGTGCCTCGCGATGTCACCGGCCAGGACACGATCCTGCTGGTGGAGGACGAGGAGGCCGTCCGCAGCTTCGCGGCGCGCGCGCTCCGCATGCGCGGCTATCATGTGCTGGAAGCCGGCGGCGGCGAGGAGGCGCTGGAGATCGTGCGCGACCCCTCCGTGCATATCGACCTGGTGATCACCGACGTGGTCATGCCCAACATGGATGGCCCGACCCTGGTGCGCCATGTGAAGGAGCTGAAGCCGGGCCTAGCCGTGATCTTCATGTCCGGCTATGCCGAGGAAGCCTTCCGCAAGTCCGAACAGTCCAGCGAGGACATCCACTTCCTGCCCAAGCCCTTCGGTCTCAAGCAGCTCGCCGCCAAGGTGAAGGAAGTGCTGTCGGGCGCTCCGGCGCGCCGCGCTCCCTGATCGCCGCGCGGCTTCAGATGCGCCCTGCCGCATCGCATGCCCATGGCGGCGATGATCTTGCGGCCATGATTTCGTGGCGGCGAACTCGAAGCATCGGGCGCCCGTTGGCTTTCCCAGACCAGCGTCGTAGCATCGCCCGTCGGAGCTTCGAGCTCACATGTCACGGGCCGGGGGCCATGCGGATTTCGATCATTGCTGTCTGCGGACTGTCACTGGCCGGCTGCGCCGGTGCGGGTTGGCCACAGCCGACGCAGCACCGGGCCCTGGAGAATGAATCGGTTCATGTTGCCTCCTGGCTGACACCGCAGAACGGCGCAGCCTCCCAGCCCGCGCTGCATGCCACCCCTGTGGCTCGGATCGCGCCGGCGGAGGATGCCAAGGTGTTGGAGCCTGCCGCACCGGCGGGCGAACCGGATCAGTTGTGCGAGGCCAGTGCCCGGCAGGATGCCGACCACAATTGGTTCGACGAGCAGACGCGTGCGCGCGTCTACACCCTGCGGCTTGCCCAATGCCGGGCCCTGCTTGCCCAGCAGCCGCCGTTCAATTGAGCGGCCGGCGCGCCACCAGGAAACGGAATTCCGTGATCTCGTCCAGCGGCTTTCGCGGCGTCACAAGCGCGCTGGGAAAGCTCGCGATGTTGGGTGCATTGGGAAATGCCTGGGCTTCGAGCGCGACAGCGCCATGCACCTGATAGCCCTTGGCCTTCGCCGGGGCGGAAGGTGGATAATTCGCGGTATAGACCTGTACCCCTGCCTGGGTGGTCCATTCTTCCAGCACGCGGCCGGAGACCGGGTCTTCCAGGCGCGCCGCCAGTCTCAGCGACCCCGGCGCTCCGTTGATCACGAAATTGTGGTCATAGCCCTTGGCCCGCTGCAGCATGGGATCGGGGTCGTTGATGTGCGCCCCGATGGGGGTGGGCTTGCGGAAATCGAAAGGGGTGCCCGCCACGTCGCGAATCTCGCCGGTAGGCACGTTCTTCTCGTCCGCGATGGTGTAGCGGTCCGCATTCATGGTCAAAAGCTGGTCCAGGATGGTCGCGCCCGGCCGGTCGGCTCCCGCCATGTTGAAATAGGAATGGTTGGTCAGGCTGGCGACGGTCGGCTTGTCGGTGACGGCATGGAAACGGATGCGCAGCACATTGCCGCGGGTCAGGGTGTAGGTGACCGTTACCTGCATGGTGCCGGGAAAGCCCATGGTACCGTCGGGGTCCGTCAGGTGCAGCACCAGCTCCGGCTCCGCCCCAGCGATCGCGCGCGCGTCCCACACCCGCTGGTCATAGGGCTTGCCCTCGCGGGTGACGTGATAGGCCACCCCGTTCAGCATATAGGTCTGGTCCTTGATGCGGTTGGCGAAGCGTCCGATCACTGCGCCATAACGCCCGCCATGGCCGGGCCCGGCATAGCTGGCCAGGTCGTCGAAGCCTTCCACCACCTTGGCGAAGCGGCCGTCGCGCCCCGGCACCCGGATAGAGGTTATTACACCGCCGTAATTTGTGATCTTCACTTCCATCCCGGCGGCATTGGTCAGGGTGTAGAGGTGCACCGCCTTGCCGTCCCATTTGCCCCAATCCCGGCTGGTGATGGCGGCGCTGGCCGGCGCCCCCGCCGCCCACAAGACAAGAGCCGCAATCATGATCCGGCTGTGCATCCCGTCCTCCCTCTTTTGCAACCGCACTCTGTATACCGTGTTTGACCAAAGCCGGCTCGCCTGATTAGCTGCGCTCCGCGCTGCGCAGGCAGGGACAAGGGGAGAATTCGCATGAGGAAGTTGCTGTTTTCGGTTTCGCTGGGCGCGGTGCTGGCCATGGGCACGGTTGCCGCCTTCAGCCAGGCGACCGAGGATGAAGTCGCCAAGGCGATGAAGGAATATCCGCTGGCGGCGCATGCGGGTGAAGACAGCCACGCCATCGACAAGGCCCCGGCCGGTGCGGTCAACCAGGGCAAGTTCGACGCCAAGACGTGGAAATACGGCCACGCCTGGGACGCTCCCAATGGCGCGAAAATCTGGAATCCCGTCAAGATTAAGATGATGAAGGGCGAGAAGGTGACCGGCGGCACGCTGTTCGCCGCCTCCAGCCCGGAAGTCTATTGCGCCATGGCCAATGCCGGCTACGACTTCATCTGGGTCGAGCATCAGCATGACGCGCGCGACTGGCAGGATACCCAGCGCATGTATGCGGCCTGCCCCGATGCCAAGGCGGTGCCGGGCGTGCGCGTGGCCTATACCGACGAGCGCGAGGAACAGCATGCGCTGGACGCCGGCGCGCTGGTGCTGGTGGTGCCGACCGTCCGCTCCTACGAGGAAGCGCTCAAGGCGCGCGACTGGGCCTTCTTCCCGCCGCTGGGGCACCGCTCCAATGGCGGCGGCCAGGCCTTCCGGCTCTACAAGGACGTGCCCGGCGGCTATCGCGCCACCGCCAATGACAATATCGTCCTGATCCTGATGATCGAGACGCTGGACGGGCTGAAGGATGCCGACCGCATCGCCAAGATTCCCGGCGTGACGGCGATCTTCGCGGCCTCGGGCGACCTGGGCAACCATTCGGGCTACAAGCAGGGCGATCCCGACTATGAGCGGGAAATCAACATCGTCCACGACGCGGCGATCAAGGCGGGCGTGCGGCTGTGCGGCCCCCTGGCCTGGCGCGACCGGCCCGACTTCACCTGCTTCCAGGCCGGCAGCGAACTCAGCGCCATCGCGCGAGGCGCCAAGGCCGAGCTGGGCAACCTCGCCAATACCCAGGAAGTGCCCGAGGTCGGTCCCTGGGCGAAGCACTGACAGGCTACCACCTGCCGTCGCAAGTCGGGCCTGCCGAGGCAGATACTTCCTTGCGCCGCCTCTCCCTTCCTGGCGCTGACGCGCCGAAAGGGGAGGGGCGCACGGCTTGCTGAAAGAGCGCCGGCGTTTTTACGCCTTCACATAGACCCAGGCGGTGCGGCCGGACGCCAGCGGCGCGGCGACGCGCCTGTAATCGGCCACTTCATAGGAATCGGCAGCCGCCAGTTCTTCGGCCGTGATCTCGAACACCATGCCGGGCACCCGGTCCTGGGGCGATCCCGGCATCACGATGGGATGGAAACGCTTGCCACTCTTGGCCAGCACATCGGGATCGGTGATCTCCACCATCTCCTGCTTCCAGCCCACCAGCGCGTCGGCCGTGCCCGCCAGCCGGCGCCCGAACTGCGCGACCTGCACGCGCTCCTGCTGGAGGGTGCCGTATGAGAACAGAAGCTCGATCATAACCATTGCCGCAAGCTCAGGTCCGCCTCCCCCTTTAGCGCGAAGCGCTCCAAAGGGGGAGGTGGCCGTAGCGACTTAGGAGTTCATGGCGCCAGGCGCCATGAACGACGACAGGAAGCGCAGGCCGGAGGAGGTTCATTTAACAGTGCTGAATCTGAACTCCGTCACCTCATGAAAGACCTGTCCCGGCTTCAGCTCGGTGGTGGGGAAGGAGGGGATGTTCGGCGCATTGGCGAAATGCTGCGTCTCCAGGCAGAAGGCGCCGCGATAGACATAGGCCTTGCCGCCCTTGCCGATGATCGGCTTCTTGTTGTTGGGCAGATAGAGCTGGACCCCGGGCTGGGTGGTCCACACATCCATCACCCGGCCGGTGGTTGGCTCGCTCACCTTGGCCGCCTCGCGCAGCTTGCCGGGCTGGCCGCGCACGATGAAGTTGATGTCATAACCGGGCGTGGCCACGATCGCCGGATCGGGCCCGTTGATGTCCTTGCCGATCGGCTTGGGCCGGATGAAATCGAAGCCGGTGCCTTCCACCTTCATCACCTGGCCGGTGGCCATGTGATTGGCGTCGGTGGGCGTGATCGCGTCGGCGAAAACCTGCAGCACATGGCCCAGGACGTTGCCGTTCCCCGCGCCCTTGAGGTTGAAATAGGAATGGTTTGTGGGATTGAGCACCGTCGGCTTGTCGGTGGTGGCGCGATAGTCGATGCGCAGGACGTTCCCCGCGGTCACGGTATAGGTGACGGTGAAATCCAGCTTGCCGGGAAAGCCCTGGTCGCCGTCCGGGCTGACCATGTGCAGGGTCAGGCTGGGCGAGGCGCCGTCGCGCGCCACCGCGTCATAGACATGATAGGTGAAGTTGCGCGGTCCCCCATGGATGTTGTTGGGCCCGGCATTGGCCGCGAGGTGGTAGGTCTTGCCTTCCAGCGTGAACTTGGCGCCGCCGATGCGGTTGGCATAGCGGCCAATCACCGCGCCATAGGTCGTGCCGCTGCTGTAGCCCTTCAGATTGTCATAGCCCAGCACCACGTCGGCCAGCTTGCCGCCCCGATCCGGCACCTCCAGGCTGACCAGATAGGCGCCATAGGTCGCGATGCGCGCCCGCATGCCATTGGCGTTGGTCAGGGTATAAAGGTCGATCTTGCGGTGGTCGGCGGTCTCGCCCCAGCCCGTCTTCTCGATCTTCGCCTGGGCGGACGGCGCCGCCAGGACCGCGCCCAGCACCAGCCACGCGGCAAGCATCCTTCGCATCGGCGTTCCTCTTTCCGTTGGTTCAATATTCGCGGGCGAAAAGACCGCCGATGGTGGCGCTGCTCAGCATGTGGCCGGCCACCGTGTCCATGAAGGCTTCACGCGACAGGCCCTTGGGCAGGGTCGGCGGCAGGTCCAGCGCGATCAGGGTGATGAGGTAATGGTGCGGCCCGGCGCCCTGCGGCGGGCAGGGACCCAGATAGTCGGCG
This sequence comes from Hyphomicrobiales bacterium, assembly GCA_040255825.1. Classification (GTDB taxonomy): domain Bacteria; phylum Pseudomonadota; class Alphaproteobacteria; order Micropepsales; family Micropepsaceae; genus Rhizomicrobium. The sequence goes on from JBDZVS010000002.1 coordinate 605,055, forward strand.
TTGCCGCGCGTGCCCGCCCCGCCGGTGAAGCCCTTGCCCGCCGTGCCGTCGCCCTCGGCCAGGCCAGTGGCGGTCGGCGCGATGTTGTAGGCCACCCAGTGCGACACGCCGGCGCCGAAACGGCCGTCTATGTCGTACATCAGGATGGCCAGGCTCTTGCTGCCCTCCGGCACATTCTTCCACGACAGCTCGGGCGAGACATTCTGGCCGGGACAGGGGCAGATCTTGTCCGGGGTCTTGGGGCTGCACGCGCGCTTGGGATCGTTGGCGCCGAACTTGACGGGAATGCGCTCGCCGTCCCGGATCGAACTGGAGGTCAGGGTCATCCATGACGCCGCGCTTCCCGGCGAAGACGTCCAGATCAGCGCCGCGGACATCAGCGCCAGCCCGTGTGCCAGAGATTTTCCAACGCCCATTTCCGTCCCCGCCGTTTTTCTGTGGAAAGGAAATCTATATGCGGGAACAAGCGCTTGGAAAGCCCGCAAAAACGCGCGAGAACGTCTAGCGAACAATATCTTGTATTATATCGATCAATCAACGCGTTAAGCAGTATCTTGCCAATGAGAACAAAGCATGTACTGTGACGGCCTCACACGCCGCCGGGATTCGCTTGGGGATCAGCGGACGCTGTGATTAAACCGGGAGAAGGTCATGTCGCAGGTGGCGTTGAAGGTCGTGGGCAAGGAACAGAATTCGGATCGCAAGCGGGCGCTGGAAGCGGCCCTCAGCCAGATCGATCGCGCCTTCGGCAAGGGCTCGGTGATGAAGCTGGGCGCCCGCGACCTGGGCGTGGCCACCGACGCCGTCTCCACCGGCAGCCTGGGGCTGGACATCGCGCTGGGCATCGGCGGGCTGCCGCGCGGCCGCGTGATCGAGATTTACGGTCCCGAATCCTCGGGCAAGACCACCTTGGCGCTGCATGTGGTGGCTGAAGTCCAGAAGAAGGGCGGCGTGGCCGCCTATGTCGACGCCGAACATGCGCTGGACCCGGTCTACGCCAGGAAGCTGGGCGTGGACATCGACGAGATGCTGATTTCCCAGCCCGACACGGGCGAGCAGGCGCTGGAGATCACCGATACCCTGGTGCGCTCGGGCGGTGTCGACATCGTGGTGGTCGACAGCGTCGCGGCACTGACGCCAAAGGCCGAACTGGAAGGCGAGATGGGCGACCAGTTGCCCGGCCTCCAGGCGCGCCTGATGAGCCAGGCGCTGCGCAAGCTCACCGGCAGCATCTCCAAGTCCAATACCATCGTGATCTTCATCAATCAGATCCGCATGAAGATCGGCATCATGTTCGGCAACCCCGAAACCACCACTGGCGGCAATGCCCTGAAATTCTATGCCTCCGTGCGCCTGGACATCCGCCGTATCGGCTCGATCAAGGACCGCGACGAGGTGGTGGGCAACCAGACCCGCGTGAAGGTGGTCAAGAACAAGGTCGCCCCGCCCTTCAAGCAGGTCGAGTTCGACATCATGTATGGCCAGGGCGTGTCCAAGACCGGCGAGCTGATCGACCTGGGCGTCAAGGCCGGGATCGTCGAGAAATCCGGCTCCTGGTACTCCTATGCCGGCAGCCGCATCGGCCAGGGCCGCGAGGCGGCAAAGACCTTCCTGGCCGAGAATGCCGACATCGCCGGCCGTATCGAGACCGCCATCCGCGCCAATGCCGGCCAGATCGGCGAAGACCTGGTGCTGGGCGGCTCGCAAAAGGCGGAAGACGAGGAATAGGCCACCGCGCCATATGAAAAGCTGATCCTTGCCATGGTTCAGCTCCTCTGGGGAGGCGCCGTCCTTGTGAATGGGGACGGCGCCTTCCTTTTTCCGGGCCTGGCTTTCCCTCCCTTGTCGGAGGGGCGCGCGGCGAAGGCCGCTGGGGGCTGGTGGCACAGATAATGGCTCAGCAACACGTGGGCACGCAAAGGCACCCATGCCATCTGGCCCGGATGACAGGCCATTGGGGAGCCGCTACAACCCCTCCCCATGAAAAGCCTCGCCGACGTCCGTTCCGGGTTCCTGGATTTCTTCGCCAGCCGCGGCCACACCGTGGTGCCGTCCTCGCCGCTGGTGCCGCGCAACGACCCGACCCTGCTGTTCACCAATGCCGGCATGGTCCAGTTCAAGAACCTGTTCACGGGGGCGGAAAAGCGCCCCTACAATCGCGCCACCACCGTGCAGAAATGCGTGCGCGCCGGCGGCAAGCACAACGACCTGGACAATGTCGGCTACACCGCCCGCCATCACACTTTCTTCGAGATGCTGGGCAACTTCTCCTTCGGCGACTATTTCAAGGAAGAAGCCATCACCTATGCCTGGGACTTCGTTTCCAAGGTGATCGGCCTGCCGCCAGACCGGCTGCTGGTGACGGTCTACAACACCGACGACCAGGCCCGGCTTCTGTGGAAGAAGATTGCCGGCCTTCCCGACGACCGCATCATTGGCCATGAATCTAACCTGTGGGCGATGGGCCCTACCGGCCCCTGCGGCTATTGTTCGGAAATCTTCTACGACCAGGGCGAAAGCGTGTGGGGCGGCCCCCCCGGCAGCCCTGAAGAAGATGGCGACCGCTTCCTGGAATTCTGGAACCTGGTCTTCATGCAGTTCGAGCAGGTGGACGAGAATACCCGCCTGGACCTGCCCCGGCCCTCCATCGACACCGGCATGGGGCTGGAGCGCATCGCCGCCATCCTGCAGGGCGTCACCAACAATTACGAGGTGGACCTGTTCCGCCACCTGATCGCGGCGTCGGAATCGGCCAGCAACACCGAGGCCACGGGCGACGCGCTGTTCAGCCATCGCATCATCGCCGACCATCTGCGCTCGACATCCTTCCTGATCGCCGACGGCGTGCTGCCCTCCAATGAAGGCCGCGGCTATGTGCTGCGCCGGATCATGCGCCGCGCCATGCGCCATGCCCACCTGCTGGGCACCAAGGACCCGCTCATGCACCGGCTGGTGCCGGCGCTGGTGGCCGAGATGGGCAGCGCCTATCCCGAACTGAAGCGCAGCGAGGCGCTGATCGCCGAGACGCTGAAGCTGGAGGAAATCCGCTTCCGCGAAACGCTTGCCCGCGGCCTCAAGCTTCTGGACGAAGCCACCGCCGGCATGAAGGCGGGCGACCGGCTGACCGGCGATGTCGCCTTCAAGCTCTACGACACCTATGGCTTTCCGCTGGACCTGACCCAGGAATCCCTGCGCGCCCGCGACATCCATGTCGATATCGACGGCTTCAGCTTTGCCATGGAAAAGCAGCGGGCCGAGGCACGCGCCAGCTGGGTGGGCTCGGGCGAAGGCGCCAGCGAGGCGCAATGGTTCGCGGTGCTGGATGAAGTCGGCCGAACCGAGTTCCTGGGCTATGACACCGAGGAGGCCGAGGGCCAGGTGCTGGCCATCTTCAAGGATGGCGGCCGGGTGATGCAGGCGAACGCCGGCGAAACGGTGGAAGTCCTCACCAACCAGACGCCTTTCTATGCCGAATCCGGCGGCCAGGCCGGCGATACGGGCCACATGGTTTCGCCCAAGACGCGCGGCGATGTGCTGGACACCCAGAAGAAGCTGGGCGCGCTGCATGTCCACACCGTCAAGATCGTGGAAGGCAGCCTGGCGCCCGGCGACGCGATCGACCTGAAGGTGGACCAGGAGCGCCGCCGCGCCACCCGCGCCAACCATTCGGCGACGCATCTTCTGCATGCCGCACTCAAGCGCGTGCTGGGCAACCATGTCAGCCAGAAGGGCTCGCTGGTGACCGCCGAGCGGCTGCGCTTCGATTTTTCCCATCCCAAGCCGGTGACGGCCGGGGAGTTGGAAGCCATCGAATCCCAGGTCAACGCCATCGTCCGCCAGAACTCCGACACCACGACCCGGCTGATGCCCACCGACCAGGCTATCGCGGCGGGCGCCGAGGCGCTGTTTGGCGAAAAATATGGCGATGAGGTCCGCGTGCTTTCGATGGGTGCGGAAGGCGACAAGCCCTATTCGGTCGAACTGTGCGGCGGCACCCATGTCCACCGGCTGGGCGATATCGGGCTTTTCACCATCCTGGCGGAATCGGCGGTGGCCGCCGGCGTGCGCCGCATCGAGGCGCTCACCTCCGAACACGCCCGCCGTTACCTCGCCGGCCAGGCCGGCATCGCGCGCGAGGCGGCGGGCGCGATCAAGACGCCGGTGGGTGAATTGTCCGCCCGCGTGGCGCAATTGGCCGAGGAACGCCGCAAGCTGGAGCGCGAACTGGCCGAAGCGCGCAAGCAGTTGGCGCTGGCCGGTCCCGCCCGGGGCGGCGACGACAGCCAGACGATCGCCGGCGTCAAGACCGTGCTGAAGCTGGTGGAAGGCGTCTCGCCGAAAGATCTCAAGTCGCTGGCCGACGGCGCCAAGCAGCAGATCGGCTCGGGCGTGGTGGCGTTTGTCGCCGCCGCTGACGGCAAGGCTTCGGTGGTCGTGGGCGTGACCGACGACCTGACCGCGAAAATCAGCGCGGTCGATCTGGTGCGCGCGGCGGCGGAGGCGCTTGGCGGCAAGGGCGGCGGTGGCCGCCCCGACATGGCCCAGGCCGGCGGCCCCGACAATGGTGATGTGAAGATCGCGCTGGATGCGGTTCGCAAGAAGCTGGGTGAACTGACGCCGGCCTGACCGTTAAGTCAGGTCCATGAACGGATTGAAGGCGATCTCCCAGAGATAGCCGTCAGGATCGGCGAAATAGCCGGAATATCCGCCCCAGGCGGTCTTCGCGGGCGACTTCACCTGTTTGGCCCCCGCCGCCAGCGCCCTGGCATAGGCGATGTCCACTTCGGCTTCCGACGGTTCGTTGTGGGCCAATGTGATGCCGCCGAAGCCATGCCCATCGGGTACGCCCGCGTCCGCCGCCAGCATTTGGCGTGGATGGATCGCCAGCCAGGTGCCTTCCAGCGGGAAGAACGCCACGGCGGCGGCGGGATTGTAGTCATGGGTGGGCCAGCCCAGCCCGTCGCGATAGAAAGCCAGCGACCGTTTCAGATCGCGCACGCCCAAGGTGACAAGACCGATCTTCGGCTTCACGGCGTCAAGCAATAATGTCAGGCAAAAGCCGGTTGTTGATGTCGGTGATCTCGTCCTTCAACTGAAGCTTGCGCTTCTTCAGCCGCGACAGCGCCAGCATGTCGGGCGCGCCGGACTCTTGCAGCGCGGCGATGGCAGCATCCAGGTCGCGGTGCTCCTGCATCAGCTCCGCCAGCTTGGCGCGCGCGGCGACTTCGTCGGGCTTGGTCACACCGGCCATGGTCAGCTCTTCTTTTTCCGGCGGCGGGTTTTCCCCCTCCGGTCTTCGCTGGCCCCAGGGCCAGCTACGACCACCTCCCCCTTCGCTGCGCTTCGCGCGCCGGGGGAGGAGCTGCGTCGCCTGCTTTTGGCGATATCTTCGCCCCAGCGCTTCACGTCCGGCCATTCATAGCCGAAGAAATCCAGCGCCCGGCCCACCATCTGGTCGACCAGGTCGCCCATTGACTTGGGCGCGGCATAGAAGGACGGCACCGGCGGCATGATGATCGCGCCCATCTCGGCCAACTGCGTCATGGTGCGCAGGTGTCCCAGGTGCAGCGGCGTCTCGCGCACCATCAGGACCAGCGGGCGGCGCTCTTTCAGCGTCACGTCGGCGGCACGGGTCAGAAGCGAGGCGGTGACGCCCGTCGCGATTTCACTCATGCTGCGCACGCTGCACGGCGCCACGACCATGCCCATGGTCCTGAAGCTGCCGCTGGCGATGGGTGCGGCAATGTCGCTGGCCGCATAGGCATGATCGGCCCTGGCGGCGACCTGCTTGGGGGTGAGGTCCGTCTCATAGCCAATGGTCATTTCCGCCGGCCTGGTCATCACCAGGTGGGATTCTATCCCTAGATCGCGGGCCGCTTCCAGAAGGCGGACGCCATAGGCTACGCCGGATGCCCCGGAAAGGCCGACGACCAGCCTCGTATTTTTACGTTTTTCCGGGTTCCCAGGTGCCATGGCCCTTGGTTATCACTCCCAGGCCTGCGCCAAAAGAGGCGGTTTGGCAGTGGTTCGCAGATGACAGGCCGCCCGGCCCGTGCTTTACTTTTCCCCAGCCAGGCGCATCCGCTTGGGATGTGCCAGCCGACCGATCGCTAACGACGAGGTGCTTGCATGGCGCTGGAAGGGCAAATCCTTCATCTGTCCATTCAGAAAAAGAAAATCGAAGATATCATCGAGGCCGAAATGGCCAGTCCCGACTGGAATGAGTTGCGTGTGGCGGCGCTCAAGAAGCAGAAACTCCGAATCAAGGACGAGTTGGAACGCCTCAGAAGTGTGCACTAGCGCACGCGGATCGTCTTTTTCACCGCAACCGCAAACGCCATCGGCAAATGCGATTCGCGTGGGCCGGCAGCAGGAAACATCTTAACCACGGCCATGCGCCGAAAATGGAGGTCTGGTGCATTCGCCGGCACCTGCCAGCTGAAAACAAGCCCAAGCACCATGGCCGCGGGCGCATCGGCGCGGTGACCTTTGCTCTCCTCGTCCGTCGGCACGTCCCCTAGAACATGATCCATCTTCCTTGAATCCGGATCATGCTCTAGCTTGTTGTTTGGTCGCGCAATTTCCCGGTCTCGCGGTATCCGCTCGCCCGGATCGCGCTCTAGCCGGCGCACGGCCGGTGCCCAAGAAAACCATAATTGGCGGCAAGGTTTGACGGCAGTCGCCGCAATGCTAGAGAACCCGGCAGGAGAGCCGATGTCCGCCATAGACCAGCCTGAAAAGCCGCGCGGCATCCGCGCGATCTACGACTGGATGATGCGCAACGCCTCCGGCCCGCGCGCCCGCGCCGCGCTGGCGGTCTTGACCTTCGCCGAAGCCAGCGTATTCCCGATTCCCACTGACATCATGCTGATCCCCATGGTGCTGGCGGACCGTCGCCATGCCTGGTTCCTGGCGGCCTGGTGCACCCTCTGGTCGGTGCTGGGCGGAGCGGCGGGCTACGCCATCGGCGCCTTCCTGTACGATTCGCTTGGACAGTGGCTGATCCAGGTCTACCACCTGGGCAGCGACATGCAGACGTTCCAGTCCTGGTACGCCAGCTATGGCGCGGTGGTGATCCTGGTAAAGGGCTTTACACCTATCCCCTACAAGCTGGTGACCATCGCTTCAGGTTTCGCCCATTACAGCTTCTGGCTGTTCATGCTGATGTCGCTGATCACCCGGGGCGGCCGCTTCTTCCTGCTCGCTGGCCTGCTCTACTGGAAGGGCGAGGCGGCGCGGGGCTTCATCGAGAAACGGCTGGAAGCCTCGCTGCTGGTCTTCCTGCTGGCGGTGGTGCTGGGCGTGGTGGCGGTCAAATACCTATTTTGACCGACAGCACGAGCAGTCAGTCCTGTTCCATCTCCGACGACAGGCCGGCGTCGTCGGGGGCCGGCGCGCCCTCCGAAGGTTCTTCCGTCCGCGGCGGCAGTTCGCGTACGCCGGCGGTCTCGGCGATGGGCCTCAGCGTGGCGCCCTTCCTGGCGGCGCGCTTGTTGGCACGCTCCACCCGCTGGGCGGCGCGGGTCACTGCCAGGTCCAGTTCCAGCTGTGACGTCAGGCCCAGCGTCACCGGGTCCACCGCCTTGATGTTCGCCACATTCCAGTGCGAGCGCTCGCGGATCTTGGCGATGGTGGCCTTGGTGGTGCCGACCAGCTTGATGATCTCGCTGTCGGTGAATTCCGGGTGGTTCTTGATCAGCCAATAGACGGCATCCGGCTTGTCCTGGCGCTTGGAGACGGGCGTGTAACGCGGCGCGCGCTTCAGGCGCACGCTGGGCATCTTGTGCTTGGGCGGCGCCATCTTCAGACGCTTGCGAGAATCCTTCTCCGCCTCGGCGATCTGCTCGCGGGTCAGCTGGCCGGTGGCGACCGGGTCCTGGCCCTTGATGCCCTTGGCCACATCCTCGTCCGCGATGCCTTTCACCTCCAGCGGATGCAGGCCGCAGAAGTCGGCGATCTGCTCGAAGCTGAGGGCGGTATTGTCCACCAGCCAGACGGCGGTGGCCTTGGGCATCAAGGGCTTGTTGTCGGCGGCCATGGTTTTCTCCCACAAGGCTTTTCTGCGGGTGGGAACCCTTTCACCGGCCCCACCCCTCGCAAGGCTAATCCTTTCGAGGAATGCCGGTGTTGTAGCCGGGGCGATGGCAGGGCGCAAAGAAATTCTGCTTTAAGAAAGGCCGGTATGGCCGCAAGCCCCTAGAATTCCAGTAAAATCTTTCCGATATGGCCGCCGCCGGCCAAAGCGGCATGGGCGGCATCGGCGTCGGTGAAGGCAAAGTGCCGGTCGATTACGGGGCGGATGCGGCCCACGGCCAGCAGCGGCCAGACCATCTCCGCCAGCCGGTCGCGGATCAGCCGTTTCCGGTCTGGCGAGCGCGCCCGCAGAGTGGTCGCAGCCAGGGTCAGCTTTTTCGTCAGCACCGGCGTGAAATCCACCTCCGCCCTGGCCCCCTCCTGATAGGCGATATTGACGATGCGGCCCCACTGCGCGGCTGCCGCGATGTTGCGCTGGATATAGCTGCCGCCCACCATGTCCAGGATCACATTCACACCGGCGCCGCCGGTCGCCGCTTCCACCACCGCGACGAAATCCTCCTTGCGGTAATTGATGGCGCGCGCCGCGCCCAGCCTCTCGCAGGCGGCGCATTTGTCGTCCGATCCCGCCGTGGCGAAGACCCGGTGGCCCAGCGCGGCGAAAATCTGGATCGCCATCACGCCGATGCCGCTGGTGCCGCCATGCACCAGCAGCGTTTCGCCGTCCCTCAGCCGTCCGGTGTCGGCGATGTTGGTCCAGGCGGTGAAGCAGGCCTCCGGCAATCCGGCCGCCTCCACCAGGTCGACGCCGTCCGGCACCGGCAGCACCGATCCGGCGTCGGCGATGGCCACCTGCGCATAGCCGCCGCCGGCCATGAGGGCGCAGACGCGCTGGCCTTCCTGCAGGCCGGCGACATCGGTGCCGACGGCGGCGATAGTGCCCGACACTTCCAGCCCCGGAATGTCCGAGGCGCCGGGCGGCGGCGGATAAAGCCCGCGCCCTTGCAGGACGTCGGCGCGGTTCAGGCCCGCCGCGGCCACCCGGATCGCCACCTGACCCGGGCCAGGCGGCGGGCAGGCTTCGTCGCGCACGGCCAGCCGGTAGTGGCGGCCGGGATTTTCAAAGCGCAGGACCTTGATACGCTGCATGGCTTGCGGGGCAGGAGAGTCGGGCTCACACTAGCCCGGAAATTCCTGCATGGCCAAAGCCCATGGACCTGGACGATCTCGAACCCCGCAAGAAGCCGGCCAACATAATCCTTGGCGAGGACATCTCCGCCTTGTCCGCGCATGAACTTCAATCGCGCATCGCGCGGCTGGAAGCGGAAGTCCTGCGCTGCCGCGAAGCCATCAAGGCGCGCGCGGCTACCCGTTCCGCGGCCGAGGATTTCTTCAGGCGGTAAAGCCTCAACGTTAATACGCACAGGATAATTGCGCCGCCGCCGCGCCTTTCGCGCATTTGCGCGCGGCGCGTTTGCGTTAACCGCGAAAGATGCTTGGCCCGCTGCCGCCTGTCTTGCTAGCGTCGCCCCGCGTGGGGAAGTCGGCAGGAACACAATATGGAATATCCGGCATTTGCCGACTCGGCGATGTTCGACCGCACCTTCGATGAAGGCATGGCCCTGGTCGAGGAGACGGCCCGCTATCTGGACGGGCCGGGGCGCGAGGAAGCGCGCTACCTGCCGCGCAAGGCCGCGATGCTGTATGCCGGGGAAAGCATGCGGGTCACCACCCGCCTGATGCAGGCGGCGAGCTGGCTTCTGGTCCAGCGCGCGGTGCGTGACGGCGATATGGAGGCCGACGCCGCCCGCGATGAGCGCTATCGCCTGGGCTCCCGGGAAGTCTGCCTTGGTGTCTGCTCGGATGACGTCGATCTTCTGCCCGCGCGGCTCTGCGATCTTCTGCTGCGCAGCGACAATCTTTACCGCCGCATTGCCCGGCTGGACGAATTGCTGTTCGGCGCCCTGCCGTCGCCCGCGCCCGTCGTCCATGCCCAGCAGGATGCCCTCGCCCAGGCGTTCGGCGCGCTTCCCTGAAGTGGCGCAGCGGCCGCCGGCCGTGCGACCAAAAAATATGCGAACCCGCGAGTCCTTTACTTCACGAACCCGGCGAATTCTTGTTGAAGCGGGCAGGAGCATCGGGCAGGCAAGCGCAGCGCGCCGTCGGCCGTGCGACCAAAAAATATGCGAACCCGCGAATCCTTACTTCACGAACCCAGCAAACTTCTTGTTGAAGCGGGTGAGCCGGCCGCCGCGGTCCATCAGCTGTTGCTGGCCGCCGGTCCAGGCCGGATGGGTGGTGGGGTCGATGTCCAGGGTCAGCTTCTGGCCGGCCGTGCCCCAGGTCGAGCGCGTCTTGTAGGTCGAGCCGTCGTTCAGCTGGACCTCGACGAAGTGATAGTCGGGATGGATGCCCTTTTTCATGACGCGCGCCTTTCCGGTCGCGGGCGCCGATTTCCGACCGGGCCCGGAGGCGGGGCTTATAGGGGAGGGGCCTGCCGGAGGCAAGCCCTTGCGCCAAATGGCGGAAAAGCCCCGTGGGAGAGCGGCAATAGTTCATTTGGCCTGTCCGCGCGGGGCCTATATACAGCCCAGACCTGAGGAAAAAGGCATGGCCGGACAGGATTTCGCCAAGGAAACCGCCCGGGTGGCGGCCGGCAGGCCCAAGAGCCGCTCGCTTGCCCCGCTGCGGGGGCTTTTGCCGTTCCTGCGGCCCTATCGCGGCCGGATCGCGATCGCGCTGGTGGCGCTGCTCACCTCCTCGGCCGCCACGCTGATCCTGCCCCAATTCGCCCGTGGCCTGATCAACGCCCAGGGCCTGTCAGCCCAGCAGGCCCATGCCCTCAGCGGGTTCTACCTGGCCTTCGTGGTCGCGGCCGCGGTGCTGGGACTGGCTTCGGCCACCCGCTTCTACGCCGTGACCTGGCTGGGCGAGCGGGTGGTGGCCGACATCCGCAAGGCGGTGTTCGACAATGTGCTGGGCCTGTCGCCGGAATTCTTCGAAGTCACGCGCACCGGCGAGGTGCTGTCGCGCCTGACCGCCGACACGACCCTCATCCAGACGGTGGTGGGCTCGTCCGCCTCGGTGGCGATGCGCAACATGGTGACGCTGGTGGGCGGGCTGGTGCTGATGTTCGTCACCAGCTTCAAGCTGGCCATCCTGGTGGTGGCGGCGGTGCTGGCGGTGATGGTGCCGATGCTGTTCTTCGGCCGCTGGGTGAGAAAGCTCTCGCGCGTCAGCCAGGATTCCATCGCCGAAACCGCCGCGCGCGGCACCGAGGTGCTGAACGCGGTTTCCACCGTCCAGGCCTTCACCGAGGAAGCCCATGAACGCGCCGCCTTCGCGTCTTCTGTGGAACGGTCCTTCGTCATCGCCCGCCGCCGCACCCTGGCGCGCGCCATCCTGACGGCGGTGGCGATCTTCACGGCCTTCGCCAGCCTGGCGACGGTGGGCCTGATCGGCCTGCACGACATGATCGCGGGTCGGCTGACCGGCGGCGACCTGGTCGCCTTCATCATCTATGGCTTCCTGACCGGCGGCGGGGTGGGCGCGCTGTCGGAGGTATGGGGCGACCTGCAGCGCGCGGCCGGCGCCTCCGAGCGGCTGATGGAGTTGCTGCACGCGGTGCCCGCCATCGCCGCGCCCGTCCGTCCCGCGCTGCTGCCTTCAGACGGAGGCGGCGCGGTGACATTCGACCATGTCAGTTTCCACTATCCCTCGCGCCCCAGCCACAAGGCGCTGCACGGTTTTTCGCTGGATGTGAAACGGGGCGAGGCGGTGGCGCTGGTGGGGCCATCCGGCGCGGGCAAGTCCACCGTCTTCCAGCTCATGCTGCGCTTCTTCGCGGCCCAGTCCGGCACCATCCGCTTCGATGGCGTCGACATCGCCCAGGTCGATCCCGTCGCGCTGCGCAGCCGGATCGCGGTGGTGGCCCAGGACCCGGTGATCTTTTCGGGCACCATCGCCGGCAATATCCGCTATGGCCGCCAGCAGGCCAGCGACGCTGAGGTGCGCCGCGCCGCCGAGGCCGCCGCCGCCACCGAATTCATCGAAAAGCTGCCCGACGGGTTCGACACGCTGGTCGGCGAGCGCGGCGTGACGCTGTCTGGCGGCCAGCGCCAGCGCATCGCCATCGCCCGCGCCATTCTGCGCGACGCGCCGCTGCTGCTGCTGGACGAAGCCACCAGCGCGCTGGATGCGGAGAATGAACGGCTGGTGCAGACCGCGCTGGCGAACCTGATGGTGGGCCGCACCACGCTGGTGATCGCGCACCGTTTCGCCACCATTCAGCGGCTCGGCCGCATCGTGGTGATGGACCAGGGCCGGGTGGTGGCGCAAGGCGACCACGGTTCGCTGATGGCGGGCGGCGGGCTTTACGCGCGGCTGGCGCGGCTGCAATTCGCGCAGGACAGCGACGGCGCCCCCCAGGATGCGGCAAAGAATACGGACGGGAACGCAGCATGAGCCGCCCGCGCCGGCGATTGCGCTGGGGCCGCATGTCCCTCATCATCATCGTCATGGTGCTGGTGGGCGCGGGCGCGCGCGCGATCTGGGCCAATGGCGTCTTTTCCAGCACGCCTGCCGGCTTTGCCGGGTCCTGCAAGGTCGTGGGCCGGCTGCCGGGCGTCGCGGACATCGAAATCGCGCACGGCACCGCCTTCATCTCGGCATCGAGCAGCCGCGGCCCCGACAGGAACGACGGCATCTATGCCCTGAAGCTGGATGGCGGCAAACTGACCAGGCTGACCGGCGCGCCAGGGGATTTCCATCCGCGCGGCATCGGCCTGACCGCCAGCCCCGACGGCAGCGGGCTTTACCTGATCGCGGTCAATCATCGCACAACCGGAAAATTCAGCATCGATACTTTCGAGGTGACCAATCCCGATACTGCCCCGGCGCTGGTGGCCGAAGGCACCATCGAGGGCGGCTTGATGGTCGATCCCCAGGATGTGGCGGCGGCCGGTCCGACGGCCTTCTATGTGGCGAACGGCACGGCGGGCGGCAATCCGCTCCTGCGCCCATTGGCGGCCTATGGCGTGATCCCCGGCGCCAATGTGCTTTACTTCAACGGCATGTCCTTCCGGGTGATGGCCGACGGGCTTTACGGCGCCCGCAGCCTGGCGCTGACGCCCGACGGTCAGCATCTGATCGTGGCGGGCCTGCTCAGCCGCGACCTCAGGAGCTTCACGCGCGAGAGCTTCAGCGGCACCCTGACCGAGGACAAGGCGCTCACTCTTCCCGCCGGGCCGGAGAAGATCACGCTGGATCCGGGCGGGAATCTGTGGGTGGCCGCCCATGCCAGCCTGCTCCGCTGGCGCGCCTTCCTGGCCGATCCGTCGCGGCCCAGTCCGTCGCAGGTGCTGCGCGTCAGCCTGGCGGACGGCGCGCCCCAGTCGGTGGACCGGGTTTACGGCAATGACGGCCATGAGATCGGCGGCGCCAGCGTCGCGGCCACGGACGGCCGCCATCTGCTGATCGGCTCGACCCTGGACGGGCGCCTGCTTGACTGCACGCCGAAGTAGAGGTAGGCGACCAGCCTCATTCCCACCATGGGCGGCCTCCATGGCCCGCTTCGCGCGGTGCGGGGACCGGCCATGGAGAAGGGTTTTGAATTTCCATGGCTCTTCTGTGAATAGACGCGTGCTGATTTGAATATGAGCCGCGACAGAAGGGTGTTCAAAAGAAAAAGGGCACCGCTTGGGGCACCCTTTTCGCAATCGCTATATCGGATCGCCCTCAGGCGACTTGGATAATTTCCTCGCCGTTCGGGTCGCGCAGCACATAGCCGCGGCCCCACACCGTCTCGATGTAGTTGGCGCCCTCGGTGGCGGCGGCCAGCTTCTTGCGCAGCTTGCAGATGAAGACGTCGATGATCTTCAGTTCGGGCTCATCCATGCCGCCATACAGGTGGTTCAGGAACATTTCCTTGGTCAGGGTGGTGCCCTTGCGCAGCGAAAGCAGTTCCAGCATCTGGTATTCCTTGCCGGTCAGGTGCACGCGCTGGCCGTCCACCTCCACGGTCTTGGCGTCCAGATTCACGGTCAGCTTGCCGGTAATGATGACGGACTGGCTGTGGCCCTTGGAGCGGCGGACCACGGCCTGGATGCGGGCGACCAGCTCGTCCTTGTGGAAGGGCTTGGTCATGTAATCGTCGGCGCCGAAGCCCAGCGCCTTGACCTTGGCCTCGACGATGGCGTTGCCGGACAGGATCAGGACCGGCGTCTGCACCTTGGCGACGCGCAGGGCCTTGAGGACCTCGAAGCCGCTCATGTCCGGCAGTTGCAGGTCCAGCACGATGATGTCGTAGTCATAGAGCTTGCCGAGGTCGATGCCCTCTTCGCCCAGATCGGTGGTGTAGACGTTGAGTCCCTCGCTGCGCAGCATCAGTTCGATGCTCCGCGCCATGGCGCTGTCGTCTTCGATCAGGAGTACGCGCATCTCAGGCCCCTCTATTAACGTCAATTCCCCGGCAGCAACGGCAGCCGCACGGTTAACCGGCAGGTGGACGTTAAGCGCAAATGGTTAACACCACCTTTAACCCATCGCACAACTTTCAGTCATCGCTCACGGCCCCTAACCGGCCGGAAAGGATACCCTTATCCTTAACGGGACCGGGAAGGTCGCATCAAGACCTTGATTCGATTTGTTAAGTTTACCGCCATTTAAATTCTTGGCCGCAATATCGAGGTAATGGCGCCGATCCGGCGCCCGCCGGGGATTTTCAGACAGGGTTTTCATGCGCGCGCTGCTCAAGGATATCGAGGCCGTTCCGGTTCTGACCCGCTTTGGCCGCGTGGCCCGGATCGAAGGCCTGGGCGTGGAGGTGACGGGCGCGCAGGGGGCGGTGAGCCTCGGCGGCCAGTGTCGCATAACCATCGGAAATAAAAAGACAATATCGTGCGAAGTGGTGGGCTTTCGCGATGGCCGGGCGCTGGTCATGCCGCTGGGCCCGCTGGATGGGATCACGCTGGGCGCCCGTGCCGATTTCGACGACCGGCCGCCTGCCATTCATCCCAGCCCGGCATGGCTCGGCCGGGTTATCGACGGTTTCGCGGCGCCGGTGGACGGCCGCGGAGCCCTGCCGCAGGGGATGAAAGCCTATCCGCTCAAGGCGCCGCCTCCGCTGGCGACCGCCCGTGCGCGGGTGGGCGAGAAGCTGGACATGGGTGTGCGGGCGCTGAACACCTTCACCACCTGCTGCGCCGGTCAGCGCATGGGCATCTTCGCCGGTTCCGGCGTGGGCAAGTCCACCCTGATGGCGATGCTGGCGCGCAACTCCAATGCCGACGCCATCGTGATCGGGCTGATCGGCGAGCGCGGCCGCGAGGTCAAGGAATTCATCGAGGACGATCTGGGCGAAGAAGGCCTGGCGCGCAGCGTTGTGGTCGCCGCCACCTCGGACGCGCCCGCCCTGGTGCGCCGCCAGGCCGCCTATGTGGCGATGAGTGTCGCCGAGGCGTTGCGCGACGCCGGACTCAATGTCCTGCTGCTGATGGATTCGGTGACCCGCTTCGCCATGGCCCAGCGCGAGATCGGGCTTTCCGCCGGCGAGCCCCCGGCGTCGAAGGGATACACGCCTACGGTTTTCGCCGAACTGCCGCGGCTTCTGGAACGCGCCGGTCCGGGCCCGGCGGGTCCCGGCGCCGGAGGCGCCAATATAAAACCTGGCTCCATCACCGGCCTGTTCACCGTGCTGGTGGAAGGGGACGACCATAACGAGCCGGTGGCCGACGCGGTGCGCGGCATCCTGGACGGCCATATCGTTCTGGAACGTGCCATTGCGGAACGAGGCCGCTTTCCCGCCATCAACATCCTCAAAAGCGTCAGCCGCGCCATGCCCGGCTGCAACACGCCTGACGAGCAAGCCCTTGTTCTGAAAGCCCGTCGGCCGCTGACCGTTTACGAAGACATGGCCGAACTGATCCGCCTGGGCGCCTACAAGGCTGGCACGAATCCTGAAGTGGACGACGCGGTGCGTCTCTACCCGCGGTTGGAAGCCTTTCTCTCCCAGCGGAAGGATGAGGTGGCGACGCTGACCCAGGGCTATGAGGCGTTGTCGGCGATCATGGACGGCGCCGGGGGGAGTGCGTGATGAACCGGACGGACACATTGCTGCGCTTGAAGCGCTTCCGCGTCGATGAGATGAAGCGCCGCATCGCCGCGATCGAGGCGATGCGCCTGGACCTGGAAAAGAAGCTCCAGGACCTGGACGACAATGTCGCCCGCGAGCGCCAGCGCGCCGGCGATTCCGACATAGGGCGGCTGGCCTTTCCCTCCTTCCTGCGCTCCATCGAAACGCGGCGGGACAATCTGAAGATCACCCTCAAGGACATCGAGCGCGAGCACGCCATCGCGATGGCCGACCTGTCCGACGCCTTCCAGGAGCTGAAAAGCCTGGAAGTGGCGATGGAGCAGCAGGCCCGGCGCCTGGCGGAGATGCAGGCCCGTCACCAGCAGTCGCGGATGGACGAGGTGGCCCTGGTACGCCACCTGCGAAAGCACAACCTGCGCACCGCCTGATCGTCAGGCGACCTGGTCAGGTCAACAGCGCCAGCGCCGCCAGCGCCAGCACCGCCGCGGCCGCCCACGCCACGGCCAGCGAGCCCCAGGACCGCAAGGGCTTGATCCGGCTTTCCCACGGCATCTGCCGCATCGCCAAGGATTGCTGGCGGGCGAAGACCAGTTGTTCATGCCGCCAGTCGGCGCAAGCCGAGATATGAAAATCGCGCGCGCGCGGCGCTGAAAATCCGATAGCAGACATCGCGTTAAGACCTTTGATTGGCCAAACCTCGTTGTCCCTTCGCGACCTTAACGCGGGGACGAATTCAGCCGTTCCCGCACCCCCATTTCCGCCCCTCCGATGTGGCAAAAAAGCCGCGCCGCCAGGCACGGCCGCCGTTGAACCGGGGATGGGCTGCGATACCATCCGGGCGGGCTGAGTCGCGGACGTTCCATGTCGTTTTCGGAAACCATTTCCCCCTTTCTGGGTCGTTGCGTCCTGATCTGGTTTTACATGACGGGGGCGATGGACATCCTGGCCAACTGGCACCACATCGCCGTCCTGATGGACGCCCGCCATGTGCCCTTGCCACCGCTGGCGCTGCTGGTGGCGCTGATCGCGATCTTCATGGGCTGCGTGTCGCTCCTGCTCGGCTATCACGCGCGCCTTGGCGCGGTGATGCTGTTCGCGCTGACGGTGATCGGCGCGGTGGTGATGCACGATTACTGGAATGTGAGCGAGCCCGCGCGTCGCGCCGCCGAATTCGCCATCTTCGCGCGCGACTTTGCCATCGCCGGCGGACTGCTGCTGATCGTCGGCATGGGGCCGGGCCCTTTCGCTATCGACAATCGCGCCGGCGGCAAGCGGCGCTAGTCTTTTGCGTCCTGGGTGCGTCGCGAAGGCGCTCATGGGCGTCTTGCCCACATCGCGCCTCCGCTCCTGCTCAGGCCGAAAAATCCTGCGCGCCCAGGGATCGTTTTCTTGGATCGTCTCTCGATCAGTGCGCCGGCCCGTCGAGCAAAAGCGCCGCCAGCGCGCCCGGCTCCAGCGTTTCCAGCCCATCGTCGGCCTGCGGACCGGTGCTGACGTGCGCCAGTTTCGCGCCCGAGGTGACGGCGGCCAGAAGCGCGCCCAGCCGCCGGGTGCGGTCCAGGTTCGTCACGATCACCCGCTTGAAATGAAAGGTGGCGACCAGGTCGGCCACATCCTCTGCGTCTGACAGTGCCGAGACCACTCCGACCGTTTCCACGCCGGGCACATCGCCCAGCGCCGAAAAGGCGCAGGCCGCGCGCGCGTTCAACGGATTGAAGCCGTCGGCCTCCATCACCATCAGCACGCCGGGCGGGTTGGTGGCGGTACGGAACAGGCCCAGTGCACCGTCGGCGCGGGCCAGGCTTGTCCTGCGGCCGATCAGCCTGGCGGCATGTACGATCTTGGCGGCCACTGCGCTCTTGCCCGCTCCGGCCGCGCCCATCAGCAGGATGCCCTGCGCCCGCTCCAGGTCCAGCGGCGCGCAGATCATGCGCTGGTCCAGCGCATAGGCCAGCGCCGCGTGCGCGCTGACCTCGGCAAAGCCTTCGGATTCGCGCGCCAATGCCGCCGCCAGGCCCTCCGGCAGGCGGTGGCGCTTGAGCGCCGCGCCGATATGGGCGCGCGGGCGCGGGAAGGAAATCAGCGTGGCGGAGGGGGCGGCTTGCGCGGACATGGACACTCTCAAACTTGCCCAAGCGTGCGCAGCCGCACCGAGGCATGGATCTCGTTCTGGCTCATCACCACTGTCGCGGGGCGGAAGCGCTCGACGATGGAGCGCACGAAGGGCCGGATCTGGGGCGAGGTCAGCAGCACCGGCACCTCGTTCTTGGCGCCGGCGTCGTCAAAGGCCTCGCGCACCTGGGCGATGAACCGCTGGAGCTGCGACGGCGCCATCGCCAACTGGCGCTCCTCGCCCTGGCCGACGATGCTTTCCGCGAAGGCCTGTTCCCAGGCCGGCGACAAGGCGATCAGCGGCAGATAGCCATTGGGCGACAGGTTGGCGTTGCAGAGCTGGCGCGCCAGCCGCGTACGCACATGCTCGGTGATATAGAGCGCGTTCTTGGTATGGCCCACCGCCTCGGCGATGCCTTCCAGGATGGCCGCCAGGTCGCGGATCGACACACGCTCGGACAGAAGCGTCTGCAGCACGCGCTGCACGCCGGTGATCGAGATCTGCGAGGGGATGATCTCCTCCACGAGCTTCCGGTTGTCCGGCGGCAGGTCGTCCAGCAGCTTCTTGGTCTCGGCATAGGAGAGAAGCTCGGCCATGTGCGACTTCAGCACCTCGGTCAGATGCGTGGTCAGCACCGTGCCCGGATCGACCACGGTGAAGCCGCGGAACGCCGCTTCCTCTTTCAGCGCGCCCGAAACCCAGGTCGCGGGCAGGCCGAAGGCCGGCTCGGTGGTATGGGTGCCGGGCAGGTCGATGGGCAGGCCCTTGGGGTCCATCACCAGGAAGGAGCCGGGGAACAGATCGCCTTTGCCGGAGTCGAATTCCTTGATGCGGATGCGGTACTCGTTGGCGCCAAGCTGCATGTTGTCCAGGATGCGCACGGCGGGCATGACGAAGCCCATCTCCTGCGCCAACTGGCGGCGCAGCGCCTTGATCTGGTCGGTGATGCGATGGCCTTGGACGTCGTTGATCAGCGGCAAAAGGCCATAGCCCAGCTCCACGCGCAGCAGGTCCAGCGCCAGGGCGGACGAGATCGGCTCCTCCTTGGGCGGGCTTTCGCCGGCGGCGGTCTGGGCCGCCGCTTCGGCCACGCGCTGGTTCTTCTGCTTGCTTGCGTACCAGGCCAGGGCGCCGGTCGCGGCGGCAAGGCCGGCGAACACCAGGTGCGGCATGCCCGGCAAGAGGGCGACGACGCCCATCACCGCCGCGGCCATGCCCAGCGCCTGGGGATAGAAGGACAACTGGCCCATCAGCGCCTTGTCGGTGGCGCCCTCGACACCCGCCTTCGACACCATCAAACCGGCGGCTGTGGAGACGATCAGCGCGGGCATCTGGCTGACCAGGCCGTCACCCACGGTCAGCAGCGTATAGGTCTGGGAGGCGTCAGCGAAGCTGACGCCGTGCTGAACGACGCCGATGATGATGCCGCCGACGATATTGATGCCGGTGATCAGAAGCCCGGCGATGGCGTCGCCGCGCACGAACTTGGACGCGCCGTCCATCGCGCCGAAGAAGTTGCTCTCGGACTCGATGGTCTTGCGCCGTTCCTTGGCCTGTTTCTCGTCGATCAGGCCCGCCGACAGGTCGGCATCGATCGCCATCTGCTTGCCGGGCATCGCGTCCAGGCTGAAGCGGGCGGCGACTTCGGCGATGCGGCCCGAACCCTTGGTGATGACCACGAAGTTCACGATGACCAGGATGATGAAGACGATCAGGCCGATGACGAAATTGCCTTGCATCACCAGCTTGCCGAAGGCCTGGATCACATAGCCGGACGCGGCGGTGCCCTCGTTGCCGTGACCCAGGATCAGGCGGGTGGACGCCAGGTTCAGCGACAGCCGCAGCATGGTGGTGATCAGAAGGATGGTGGGAAAGGAACTGAACTCCAGCGGCTTTCTCACGAACACCGCCGTCATCAGGATCAGGATGGAAAAGGACAGGCTGAAGGCCAGCGACACGTCCAGCAGCCAGGTCGGCAGCGGCAGGATCAGCACCACCAGGATGGCCATGATCCCGATGGCCAGACCCAGGTCCGACTTCCTGATGAAGTCCATGACCTTGGCGGGCGAGAAATCCAGACCCGAAGTCTGCGAACCGGCGGTGACGTCACTCATCTGTTTTCAACTCTTGCTGTCATTCCCGGCCGGTGTTTTCGCCCGGCCGCTCGCTCAAGCTCGCGGCGTTCGGCGCTCAAATCGATCCACCGGATCGATTTGACCGGCTGTGCCGGTCGCGCCTCACCCTGCCATCCGCTGTTCGCCGTGACCGGGAACGGGTAGCCCGGCATCGGAATATTCGCGCAGCTTGTTGCGCAGGGTGCGGATCGAGATGCCCAGGATGTTGGCCGCATGGGTGCGGTTGCCCAGGCAATGGTCCAGCGTGTCCAGGATCAGGTCACGTTCCACGTCGCTGACCGTGCGCCCCACCAGCGAGCGGGTGGCCGCTCCCGCCTGGGCCATGGCGCCCTGCACCTGGCTGTCCTGCGCGTATGCCCCGGCCGCGCCGGCGATGGCCGGCTGGGCGCCCACCTGCGTTCCATCGGGCAGGCGGATGGCCTCCGGCCCGATCTCCGGGCCTTGCGCCAAAAGCACGGCGCGGTGAATGGTATTCTCCAGCTCGCGCACATTGCCTTTCCAGGGATGACCCAGAAGCAGCCGCTCGGTCTGCGAAGCCAGCGCTCGAAACGGCACGCCATTGGCTTCGGCATATTTGCGCGCGAAGTGCTGTGACAATGCCCGGATGTCCTTGGGCCGCTCGCGCAGCGGCGGCAGGCGCAGGTTCACCACATTCAGGCGATACAGAAGGTCCTCGCGGAAGGTGCCGTGGCGCACCGCCTCGGCCAGGTCGCGGTTGGAGGTGGCGATGATGCGGATGTCCACCTTGACCGGCTTGGTGCCGCCGACGCGGTCGATCTCGCGTTCTTGAATCGCGCGCAGCAGCTTGGCCTGCAGGCGTGCGTCCATCTCGCTGATTTCGTCCAACAGCAGGGTGCCGCCATTGGCTTCCTCGAACTTGCCGATGCGCCGGGCGATGGCGCCGGTGAAGGCGCCCTTCTCGTGGCCGAACAGTTCCGATTCCAGCAGATTCTCCGGGATCGCGGCGCAGTTGACGCTGATGAAGGGCTTGTCGGCTCTGTGGCTCTTGCGATGGATGTAGCGCGCCATCACCTCCTTGCCGGTGCCGCTTTCGCCGGTAATCAGGATCGAGGCTTCGCTGCCGGCGATCTGGTCGGCCAGGCCCAGCACCGCGCCCATCGCCTCGTCCTCATGGACAAGCTGGTGGCTTTCGTCGGCCACCGCCGCCAGCACCGCGGCGATCAGTTCGGGATCGGCGGGCAGGGGCAGATATTCCTTGGCGCCGGCGCGGATGGCCGCCACCGCGCGGCTGGTGTCGGTGCCGATGCCGCAGGCCACCACCGGCGTGCAGATGCGCTCGGCCGCCAGCCCCCGCACCAGGGCGCCGATCTCCAGCGCCACATCGCAGAACACAAGGTCCGCGCCCGCGCCGCTGCGCAGGATCGACAGCGCCTGGTCGATGCTGCCGGAATGAGTGACCTTGGCCCCCTTGTCCATCGCGATCCTGGTGGCCAGGCCGATCTGGCCCTGAAGTCCGCCGACGATGAGAAGACGCATTTTCTTTCTCCTGCTTCCTCACCCTTCGCCCTGCAACAGGCTCAGGACGAGAAGAAAACCAAATGCCCCATGCCGGGCGTGTCGAAGCATGGGGAATGAACCCGTTACGACTGCCCCGCCTTGATGATCTCGGTCATGGTCACGCCCAGCCGGTCCTCGACCAGCACGACCTCGCCGCGCGCCACCAGGCGGTCGTTGACATAGATGTCGATCGCCTCGCCCACCTTGCGGTCCAGCTCGACGATGGTGCCCTTGCCCAGCTTCAGAAGCTGGCTGACCTCCATCGCCGACTTGCCCAGCACCGCCGAGACGGTGACCGGCACGTCGAATACCGCTTCCAGGTCCTGGGCGGCGTGCCTGGGCGCGGTTTCGCCTTGCGCGTCATTGTCCAGCAGGGCCGGGGCGGCGCTGCCGCTTTCACCGGAGAGATCGGGCAGATCGACATTGTCGGTCGCCATGGACTTATCCTTTCAGCTCGTCGTTTGTCGGATGTGGGAAATGGCCGGCGATCAGCCTGTCCAGCGCGGCCTCGATAACCGCCTCGCTGCGTTCGGCGCCGCCGCCGCGCCATTCGATGCGGCAGTCCGCGCCGGTCATGGCGGGATCGGCGGCCAGCATCAGCCTGCCATCATAGCCCTCTTCATGGGCAATCATCGCGATGCGCGGGGCAAGTGCCTCGACCACCTCCGCTCCCGCCCGCAGTGTGATGCGCGGCTCAGCAACGGCCTGGTGCATCGCCTCTCGCAGCGCCATCTCCACATCGGCGACGGGCAGCGCGGCGATGGCGGCCGATGCGATCTTCCGGGCCATGGCCAGGGCGATTGCGGCGGCATCGGCGCGCACGGCCTCGATCTGCGCGTGGCTGGAATCGAGCGCGGCGCGCAGCGACACGGTCAGCGCCGCGATGGTGCGGTCGAGCTGTTCGACGGCGCGCGCACCGGCGGCGACTTCGCCCTCGCGCCGGGCGCTTTGGGCCATCGCTTCCAACTCCTCGTTGGTCAGGGTGCGGCGCTGGCGCGCCTTGGCGGTGGGGGCGACGCGATCGCCCTCCGGCAGGAATTCGGTGTCGAAGGTGAACTTGGCGGCGTTCTTCATCATCAGTACACCAGCTCGTCTTCGCCGCTGCCGCCGGCGATCATGATCTCGCCCTTGTTGGCCAGGTCCTTGGCGACGTTGACCATGCGCATCTGCGCTTCGTCGACGTCCTTCAGGCGCACCGGGCCCATCGCTTCCATGTCCTCGCGCAGAATTTTGCCGGCGCGCTCGCTCATGTTCGAGAAGAAGACGTCGCGCAGCCCGTCGGTGGCGCCTTTCAGCGCGAGGGCCAGCTTGTCCTTCTCCACATTGCGCAGCAGCGTCTGGATCGAGCCGGGGTCCAGCTTGCCCAGATCCTCGAAGGTGAACATCAGCGCCTTGATGCGCTCGGCGCTGTCGCGTGAGCGCTCCTCCAGCGCGGTGATGAAGCGGCTCTCGGTCTGGCGGTCGAAATTGTTGAAGATTTCCGCCATTTGCTCATGGGCGTCGCGCTTGGCGGTGCGGGCCAGGTTGGACATGAACTCCACGCGCAAGGTCTGCTCGACCTTGTCCAGTATGTCCTTCTGCACGCTTTCCATGCGCAGCATGCGCTGCACCACTTCCAGGGCGAATTCCTCCGGCAGGGCGCCAAGGACGCGGGCGGCATGTTCCGGCTTGATCTTGGACAGCACTACCGAGACGGTCTGGGGATATTCGTTCTTCAGATAGTTGGCGAGCACCGTCTCGTTCACATTGCCCAGCTTGTCCCACATGGTGCGGCCGGCGGGACCGCGGATTTCCTCCATGATGGTGGAGACCCGCTCGGGCGGCAGGATGCCGGCCAGCAGCCGCTCGGTGGATTCATAGGAGCCCATCAACGAGCCGGTGCCCGACATCTGCGACACGAAGTCCACCAGCAGCTTCTCCACCAGTGTGGCGGAGACCGTGCCCAGGTTGGACATGATCTGCGAGACTTCCTTGATCTCGTCTTCGTCCATCATCTGCCAGATGCGGGAGGAATGCTCCTCGCCCAGCGACAGCATGATGATGGCCGCGCGCTCCGCGCCGGTTAGGCTGCGCAGGTCTTCCTTGACATTGGCTTTGGCGGGCTTGGCCATTTTTCAGTCTCTGGTATCAGGCGGGCTGGTGCAGCCAGGTGCGGATGATGGCCAACGCTTCCTCGGGATGGGCTTCGACCACTTCACCGACCTTGCGGATGGCCGACTCGCGCACCTGCCCCTCGATGCGGCTGGTGTCGATAGTGGGATGCGGCGCGGGCAGGGCGACAGGCGCGGCGTCCGCCGGCGCACCCGGCGCGGAAGCGGGCGCGGGCAGGCTGCCGGCGACCGGAGCGCTGCCGGCGATCTGGACGGGCTGGGCCGGCTGGGATGGCGTCAGCGGCGCGAACATGCGGTTGATCAGCGGGCGGACCACGAACAGCCCGATCAGCAGCGCGGTCAAACACATGATCGCCGCTTCGATGATCTTGAACCAATAGGCGCCATCCAGGCCCAGCAGCGGCTTGGGCGCCGGCGTTCCCTCCAGCGTGTCGACGCGGGCGAAAGCCATGTTGGTGACCTGCACCTGGTCGCCGCGGGCCTGGTCGAATCCCATCGCGGACTTCACCAGCGCGGTGATCTGCGCCATCTCGGCAGGGGTGCGCGGCTTGTAGGTGCCCGAACCTTCGCCGGTCCGCGTGCCGTCGACGACGACGGCCACTGACAGTTTGCGGACCTCGCCGCCATCGACGGTCGAAGTGGTGACCTTCTTGGAGATTTCGTAATTGGTGGTTTCCTCGGTGCGGCCCGAGGTGGAACGGTTGGCATCGCCCCCGGCGGCCGGCGCCGCCCCACCCGGCAGGGCGGTCGAGACCGACACCGCGTTGGCGCCGCCGCCGCTGTTGTCCGAGGCGTTCTGCTCTACCGTCTGGGTCGAGCGCACCACCTTGCTGTCGGGATCGTAGGTCTCGCTGGTGGTCTGGGTATGGTTGTAGTTGATGTCGGCGGCGACCTGGACCTGGACATGGCCGGGCCCGACCACGCTGGCGACGATGGATTCGATGCGCTGGCGCAGATTGTTTTCGTAATTGGTGGTGTCCTCGTCCTGGCCGCGCGCCATGGCGTTGGGGCCGGACTTGTCGTCGCCACCGGCCAGCAGGTTGCCGTGATCGTCGACGATGGCGACGCGATCGGCCGTCAGCGAGGCGACGGCGGCCGCCACCAGATGCTGGATGGCCTGGACCTGGCCGCGATCCAGCCGGCCGCTGGTCTTGAGCACAACCGAGGCGGAAGGCTTCTGGTCGTCGCGGCTGAAGATCTGCCGCTCTGGGATCACCAGATGCACGCGCGCCGCCTCGATGCCGTCTATGGTCTGGATCGAACGGGCCAGTTCGCCTTCCAGCGCCCGCAGCCGGTTGATGTTCTGGACGAAGGCGGTGGTGCCGAATGCGTCCGACTTGTCGAAAATCTCATAGCCGACGCCGGCGGCCGGCAGATTGTCCTGGGCCAGGGCCATGCGCAGCTTGGTCACCTGATCGGCGGGGACCAGTACGGTGCCACCATCCTTGACGTCATACTTGACCGCCATGGCATCCAGCTTGGCGGTGACGGCGGCGGCGTCGCGCGCTTCCAGGCCCGAGAACAGGATGGTCTTGGGCGGCTCGGTGATGGCGCCGGCGATATAGAGGAAGAAGGCGGTCAGCACGGCGGCTACGCCGGCCATGACGCCGAACCGCGCCGCTCCGACCGCTTTGAAGAAATCCGGCAAGACCTGTCCTCCTGGCGACATTGGAGGAAGGCGTTCGGGCCCCGCTCCCTGCTAGGCAAACATTGCCGCCTGCAGGGTAAAATTTGGCTTAAGCAAGAGCGCGCCCGGCAGGGCAATTTGCGCGCGCGCTCTTAAGTGAATGTTTACGCGAGCCTGCGCAGCCGCCGCTTGCGGTCAGTTCCGATATTGCTGGACCCTTGTTGCTCTGAGGCCCGCAAGGCCGAAACGGTCGATGGCATGCTGCCAGGCGAGGAATTCCTCCACCGTCAGCGTATAGCGCTTGCAGGCATCGTCCAGGCTCAAAAGGCCGCCGCGCACGGCGGCGACCACCTCGGCCTTGCGGCGGATCACCCAGCGTCGGGTCGAGGGCGGCGGCAGATCGGCAAGCGTCAGCGGCGACCCATCGGGCCCGATGACGTAGCTTACGCGTCCCTTGCGCTCTTCCATCTTATTCTCCCGACCAAACCGGAGGAGAAACTAGCGCCGGCGCGTTTAAGAAAAGGCCAAGGACCGTGGTAAACGAAGACATAAGGCGTTCCGTCAAATTGATCCGTATGGTGCGGGAAAGGCCCGATTCACGGGCCTTTCCCGCATGTCGTCAGCTCGTGGGCAACTGTTCCAGTTGCTGCAGCATCTGGTCGGTGGTGGTGATGATGCGGGCAGAGGCGGAATAGGCCCGCTGGGTGGTGATCAGGTTGGTGAACTCGGTCGCCAGGTCGACGGTGGAACCTTCCAGCGACTGGCTGGCGATGCCGCCGGCCGAACCGGAGTCGGCGACATTGATGTCGGCGGCGCCCGACGACTTGTTGGCGATATAGGCGTTGCCCGACACCTGCGTCAGCCCATTGGGATTGGCGAAGGTGGCGATCGGAATGCGATAGATGTCCTGCGACAGGCCGTTGGAGAACTGCGCCGTCACCGTGCCGTCCTTGGCCACCGTCACGCCGTTCACGGTGCCGAACGGCTTGCCGTCCGCGGTCGAGGCATTGAGCGTGGAGGTGGAGTCGTACTGCGTCACCCCGCCCGAGCCGTTCACCGTGCCCAGATTCAGGGTGATGGTCTGCGCCGCCAGGCCGGTGGAGGCGCTCCAGGGAATGTTCAGCGAGACGGTGCCGGTCGGCGTCGCCGATGCGGCATCGGCGGTGGCCAGCGATCCGTCGGAGTTGAACTGCATGGTGCCCGAAAAGATCGGACCCGTGCTCGAGACGTTCGCCGGATCGCCCGCATAGGTGACTTCATAGCCCCAGGTGTTGGCGCCGGTCTTGATGAAGGAAAAGGTCAGGGGCTGGGTGCCGCCCTGGCTGTCATAGACATTGATGGTGCGCTGGAAGTCGGGCGTCACCGTGCCCGCGGCCATGTCGCCGGCGGCATAGGTGCCGTCCACCGGGGCGCTGGACTGCAGGTTGGCCTGCAAGCCCAGATTGGCGGTGGGCTCGGCCTTGCCCAGCACGCTGGAGACGTTGATCAGCGACAGATCGCCGGTGTTGGTGGGAATGTTGCCCTGGCTGTCCAGCGCCCAGCCGCGCAGGTAAAGCCCCGCCGAATTGAGCAGATAGCCGCTGGCATCGGGCCGGAAGCTGCCGGCGCGGGTATATTCCTGCACCGGCGAGGTGGTGTTGGGCGAAACCACGAAGAAGCCGTTGCCCGAAATCGACAGGTCGGTCGAGGAGGTGGTGGTGATGGGCAGGCCCTGAGTGGTGACGTCCTGGCCGATCACGGCGGTGACGCCGGCCGATCCGCCGCCCGCCAGGCCGCTGGAATTCAGGAAGGTGGAGAAGTTGGTGGTCGCCTCCTTGTAGCCGACGGTGTTGACGTTGGCGATGTTGGAGGAGGTGGCGGACAGCGCCGCGCTGTTGGCGGCCAAACCGGCGACGCCGATATTCAGGGAGCCGAAGAGAGACATTGTTCAAGTCCTTTGTGGAGCCTTGGGCTTCGCCCGCCGATCCGTCCGGTGGGGCGCCGCTTCTCGGCGCCGGGTTTGCGTTCGTTCAGTTGCCGACTGCCGCGATGTCCGCGACGCCGATTTCCATCTTGCCGATCACCAGTTGCGGGGTGCCGCTGGTCATGTCGATCTGGCTGACCACGCCGCCGCTCGCCACCGAGCTGGCGACATCGTTGCCGGCGGCATCCTTGGCGGTGACCGTCAGCTTGTAGGCGCCATCGGGAAGGGCGTTGCCGTTGTTGTCGCGGCCGTCCCAGGCGAAGCTGTGCGGTCCCGCCGCCGTTTCGCCCGCGCTGGCATAGACCACGCGATTGTTGGCGTCGGTGACGGTCAGCCCCACGATGGCGGCGGCGTTGTCCAGCGTGTAGGCCCAGCTTGCGGCGCCGCCGCTCAGCGAGCCCTGGCCGTTGGTGACCGAGACCGTCTTGCCCAGATAGGCGGCGGCGGTGGTGCCGGCCTGGGTCT
The DNA here is from genome assembly GCA_040255825.1 of Hyphomicrobiales bacterium. Taxonomy (GTDB): domain Bacteria; phylum Pseudomonadota; class Alphaproteobacteria; order Micropepsales; family Micropepsaceae; genus Rhizomicrobium. Next base: position 633,113 of record JBDZVS010000002.1, read on the forward strand.
GGCCCTGGGCGATCAGGGCCTTGAGGTTGGTATTGGTGTCGATCTGCTGCTCGACCTGGCTGAACTGCACCAGTTGCTGGGTGAACTGGTTGGAATCCATCGGGCTGGTGGGGTCCTGGTTTTTCAACTGGGTGGTCAGCAGCGTCAGGAAGGTGTCGAAATTGCCCGACAACTGCTTCATTGCGTTGCTGGCGCCGGTGGCGGCGGTGCCGGCGGTAGTGGAGGAAACGGGAGGAACGCTCATGCTTGGCCTCAAACCTTGATGTCGAGCCGCCCGTCGGCGACGCCGTGGAAGACGGCGGCGGAAAGCGGGATGCTGGTGTGGGTGGCGCCGATGCGGGCGATGGCCGACAGCGGCTGATGGCCGCCATGGCGGCCGCGCGAGGAAAAGCCGCTTCTGTCGCCGCCGCCGCCCTGCTGGCGCAGCGAGAAGTTCAGCCCGTTCTGGGCCACGTCCAGCCCGGCGTCGCGCAGGGCGCGGGTCAGGCCGGAGGAATCCTTCTGCAGAAGGTCCAGCGTCTGCTGCTGGTCGGCGGAGAGGTGGGCGCTGGCCTTGCCGGTGGAGTCGATGGAAAGACGCACATCGACCCGGCCCAGTTCGGGCGGGTCCAGGCGGATGTCGAACTGGCGCGAACCCGACAGGCTGCGCGTGGCGATGGCCACACCCAGCGCCGCCATGTTGGGCACAAAGGTCTGCTGGCCGACGTCCATATGCTGTGGCATGGGCGTTGGCGCCGGTGCGGCCGTCATCGTGGTGGCCGTGGCCTGGTGGACAGGCGTGGCCGTGGCGGCGGCGATGATGGAGGTGGCGGCGGCGGGTGCTGGCGCCGGCTGTGCCTGCACCGGTTGCGCCTGGGATGGGGAAACCTGGGTCTGTGTATCCGCCTGCTTGCCGCCATCGTCGATCTTGCGGGTATTGTCCTTCGCGTCGGCGTTGCCGTGCCGCGCCGTATCGGCTGGTGCCGCGCCAGGCTGGGCATCGGCAAGCTGGGCATTGCCAGGCTGGACATTGCCAGGCTGGACATTGCCAGGCTGGGCAGCGGCAGGCAGAGCACTGCCAGGCCTGGTATCGGCAAGGCTTGCCGCCGCCTGGGCAGCGCCCGGCTTCGCCAGTTTCGGATCGGCCGTGGTGGCGGTCTTCACATCGGCGTCCTGTGGCGCCGGGCCCTTGCCCGACTCTTTCTTGAATTCCTTTGGGGGCGCGGCATCTTTCCCGCCGGTGACGGGCTGCTGCATTAAAAGCTGGCTTGCCTGCGCCGCCTGCGCGACCGGCGCCGGGCCTTGCACGGGCGGCGCGACGGCCTTGTCGTCATTATCACAGGTCTGTTGCGGCGCGGGCTGCTGCTGCGCCGCGCTCACTGCCACAACAGACAATGCCTGCGGCGGCTGCGGTTGCTGCTGCATTTCCGCCGCCACCGGATCGTTCCGACGGCTGTCGTCTTTCTTTGCGGCGCCGTTGTTGTCCGGTGTGTCTCCGATTTTCGGTTCGCCGCCAACGGTCTTGTCCGCATCCGCGTCGGCCACCTCCGCGCCCTGCGCGGCGTTGTCCTGTATCGCGGATTCGTCGGCTGCCGCCGTCTTGTCCGGAGATGATGATGCCTTGCCGACCTGCGTCTTATCAGCGTGCGTGTCGTCCGCCTGCGCCTGCGGCGTCGCGGCCGCCAGCATGTCGGCAAAGCTATCGTCCTTCGCCGCGGCCTGGGAATGGGCATGGACAAGCGCCGCCGCATGGGCGTGGCCCACGCCTGTATGGCCATTGATTCTCGCTGCTGCCATACCCGGCACGGTGAAACCCATGATGATCCGCCATCGGGCATAGCAAGCGTCAGGCCAGCGGCTTGTCTGCCCGGTTTGTCTGATTTTTTCCGCTTCCGCCCGGCGATGCGCGGCGGAAAAGGACGGGCAACAGATGCCGGTGCGGCAAACTCTGCCGCCCGGACCGGCCGCGCCGCGGGCGGGAAAAAGCCGGCCTTTCCGGGCAAAAGACGCCTGTGCGGGATGGCACGGGGCTTGCGACGGCCGGTCCGGCAACACAGCATCGGACCATGACAGCGTGAGCCTGAACGGAATCGCCGCAAGCGCCCTCACCGCGCTGAAGACCAACAGCACCGCGCTGGGCGTCGTGTCGAACAACGTCGCCAACCTGAATACGGAAGGCTATGCGCGTCGCGTGGTCAACCAGCAGACGCTGGCGGCGGCCGGGCAACTGGTTGGCGTGGACATCGCCTCGATCGAGCGTGTCGCCAGCCAGTATCTCAGCCAGGAAGTGCTTTCCGCCGGTGCCGGCGCCGCCAATTACGACACCCAGGCCGGCTTTTTCAGCCAGCTCAACGGTCTTTTGGGTGCGCCGGGCGACAACCAGTCCCTGGCGACGCAGTTGGGCAACCTGGCCTCCGCCTATGCCACCGCCTCGCAGACTCCGGCCGCCGGTGCCAGCCGTACCGCGGTGATGTCGGCGCTGAACAACCTGGCTTCGACCTTCGCGAATGTCAGCGCCACCATTTCCTCGCTGCGCACCCAGGTCGATCAGCAGGCCGTCAATGCCATCGGCCCCGCCAACCAGTTGATCAAGCAGATCTACGACCTCAACCAGCAGATTCGCAGCGCCAACGCTTCGGGCAACGAGCCCTCGGCCCTGCTCGACCAGCGCGACACTGCGCTCAACAAGCTGTCCCAGATGATGGACATCCGCTCCAGCGAACAGTCCGACGGCAGCGTGATCGTCTCCACCGGCGACGGCATGAACCTGGTCAGCAACACCTATGCGCAGCTCAGCTATGGCGGCGGGTCGGCCAACGGGTCCTATGGCAATATCACGATGCAGGACATCAACCCCCAGACCGGCCAGCCGATCGGCGCGCCCCAGGCGCTCGACTCCCATCTGTCGGGCGGCTCGCTGAAGGGGCTGATCGACATGCGCGACCAGGTGCTGGGGGGGCTTGCCGACAGCCTGGGCGAGATGGCGCAGCAGACCGCGCAGGCCTTCAACGCCCAGGCCAACGCCAACGCCGCCTATCCGGCGCCTTCCAGCCTCAGTGGCCGAAATACCGGCCTTCTGGCGGGCGACGGCCTGAACTTCAGCGGCAAGACCACGCTGGCGGTCACCGACGCCAGCGGCAAGCTGGTCAAGCGCGTCGATGTGGATTTCGGGGCGGGCACCATCTCGGTCAATGGCAGCGTGGTGGGCGCCACCGGCGCCACCATGGGCAGCTTCGTCGCCGCGCTGAACGGCGCGCTAGGCGCAAGCGGCAGCGCGAGCTTCTCGAACGGCGCGCTTTCGCTGACCGCCGCCGGCGGCAACGGCCTGGTGGTGCAGGACGATCCCGCCGATCCGTCCTCGCGCGGCGGGGTAGGCTTTTCCCAGTTCTTCGGCCTGAACGATGTGTTCAAGGCCCAGACCCCCTCGCTGGCCGCCACCGGTCTTTCGGCGGGTGACGCCAGCGGCCTGGCCGCGGGCGGCGTGATCTCCTTGAACCTCAAGGGCCAGGACGGCGACATCGTCAAGCAGGTCTCGGTCACCACCACGGCGGGCATGACCGTCGGTGACGTGGTCAACGCGCTGGGCACCGCGATGGGCGGGGCCGTCACCTTCACCCTGAACCCGGACGGCTCGCTCTCCGCCGCCAATTCGCCGCTCTATTCGGACTGCACGCTGAACGTCACCAGCGATTCCACCCTGCGCGGCGGCACCGGCATGTCCTTCAGCCAGTTGTTCGGCCTGGGCAGCGGCGCGCGGGCAGGCCAGGCGGCCGGTTTCGCTGTCGCCTCCCAGGTGGCGGGCAATCCGGCGATGCTGGGTTTCGGCCAGCCCCAGATCACCCCCGCAAGCACGGTGGGCGATGTGGTCCTGAGCGCGGGCGACAATTCCGGCGCCCTGGCGATGCAGAATATCCTCAACACCAGCCGCAGCTTCGCCGCCGCCGGCGCCATGGCGGCCCAGACCGCCTCGCTCTCCGACTATGTGGCGAGCTTCTATCAGAACGTCTCCACCCAATCGAACAGCGTCACCGCCAACCAGACCACCCAGGACGATCGCCTGGCCGAGGCCCAGTCGCGGCTTGCCTCCAATTCGGGCGTCAACCTGGATGAGGAGCTGACCAATCTGACCACCTACCAGCAGGCCTATGCCGCGGGCGCGCGCCTGCTGACGGTGGTGGGCAAGCTCTACGACACGCTGCTGCAGATTCAGTAAGGACCAGTAGGCATGAGCATCGACCGCGTCGCCACCGGCACCCAGACCGCCCAGTTCCTGCGCCAGATCCAGCAGGCCGCCGGCGCGCTGGACAAGACCCAGACCCAGATCGCCTCGGGCGTCAACGCCAACACCTATGCCGGCTTCGGCAGCCAGGCCCAGATTCTCACCGCCACCATCTCGGCCACCCAACGCAACAGCGCCTACCAGACGGCCACGACCCTGGCCCTGACCCAGGTCGATCTTCAGGACGATCAGCTTTCCAGCCTGTCCGACATCGCCCAGAAGCTGCGCACCACCGTCAACGACGCACTGGGCAACAACGACGCCACCAGCCTGATGACACAGGTACAGAGCCTGTTCGACCAGGCGGTCGCGGTGCTGAACGCCAAGGACGCCAATGGCGACTACATCTATTCCGGCGGCCGCACCGACACCCAGCCGATGACGATAGGCACGCTGTCGGATCTGGTGGCGTTGCCCGACACTGCCCAGGCCTTCGCCAATGGCGACTTCAAAAAGTCGGTCCAGGTGGCCGACGGCGTCAATGTCAGCTATGGCCTGACCGCCTCGGACATCGGCACCCGGTTGATGCAGGCTTTCAAGGACATCGCCAGCTTTGACAGCGGTCCTTCCGGCAACTTCGCCGCCGGCGGCGGCCTGAGCCAGGCGCAGGACGCCTTTCTCACCTCCGCCGTTTCCGGCGCCGCCCAGGTCGCCGGCGGCCTGAACCAGATCAGCGCTGCCAACGGCTATATCAGCAACCGGCTGACCGAGGCTGCGGCCCAGCAGGCGACGATGGACACGCTTTATTCCGGCTTCGCGGACAAGATCCAGGGCACCGACATGGCCAAGGCCGCCACGGAGCTGTCGATGAACCAGACCCAGCTCCAGGCGGCGCTGGCGGTCACCTCCAGCCTGAATCAGATATCCTTGCTGAACTATCTGCCGGTTTCGGGCAATTAAGACCAGAGACGGGCCTTTCTTGCGGTTCCGGGCGGGCGGCCCTATAGCACCGCCATGGAAAGCGCCTTGAAGCCGGGAAGCCGCGTTGTCGCCGCGATGTCGGGCGGCGTGGACTCGTCCGTCACCGCCGCCCTGCTCAAAAGCCAGGGCTACGAGGTGATCGGCATCACCTTGCAGCTTTATCCGTCTTCGTCCCAGCCGGCGCGCAAGGGCGCCTGCTGCGCCGGGGCCGACATCGCCGATGCGCGCCGCGTGGCGGAAAAGCTGGGTATCGCCCATTATGTGCTCGATTACGAGGCGCGCTTCCGCCAAAGCGTGATCAAGGATTTCGCCGACACCTATGCACGCGGCGAGACGCCCATTCCCTGCGTCCGCTGCAACGAAAAGGTGAAGTTCGCCGATCTGCTGAATACGGCGCGCGAACTGGGCGCGGCGGCGATGGCCACCGGCCATTATGTGCGCCGGGTTGCAGGCGCGCATGGCGCCGAACTGCATGCCGCCGCCGATGCCGCCCGCGACCAGAGCTATTTCCTGTTCGCCACCACCCAGGATCAGCTCGATTACCTGCGCTTTCCGCTGGGCGACATGGACAAGCGTCAGGTGCGCGCCATCGCCGCCGATCTGGGCCTGGTCAACGCCGCCAAGCCCGACAGTCAGGACATCTGTTTCGTGCCGCCGACCCCGGCCGGACAAAAAGGCCGCTACACCGGCATTGTCGATCGCATCCGTCCCGATGCGGTGCGGCCGGGCGAGATCGTCGATCAGAGCGGCCGGGTGCTGGGCCGCCATGACGGCATCACCGGTTTCACCGTCGGCCAGAGGAAGGGCCTGGGGCTGTCGGGCAAGGACGAGCCGCTGTTCGTGCTGAAGCTGGATGCGGTCAATGCGCGCGTGGTGGTGGGCCCGCGCGACGCGCTGGCCTCGTCGGCCATCACCCTGCACGATGTGAACTGGCTGGCGCGCCGGGACGCGCCCTTCGCGTGCAAGGTGAAAGTCCGCTCCATGCGCCCGCCGGTCGCCGCCACCGTCACGCCGCTGCCGGGAAATGCCGCGCGCGTCGAACTGGCCGCGCCCGAGGATGCCATCGCGCCGGGCCAGGCCTGCGTGTTCTATGACGTCGATGGCAGCCGGGTGCTGGGCGGCGGCTGGATCGCGGCTCCGCGCGCGGCCGCTGCGTGATCATCCACGACTTGCCGATCCGCGCCTTGTCGGTTCGAGAGGGGCGCGTGGACGAGCGCCTGGCGCTTGAGGACCTGCAGCGTCGCGCCTGCCTGGCCCGCGAGGAATATCGCCGCCGCCTTCTGGACAATCCCGATGTGATCGACCTGCCGCGCGCTCATCTGGCCGATGGCCATGTCCGGGTGGCCGAGCGTGATGGCCATACGCAGGGCTTCGCTGTCGTCCTGCCCGGGCGCGGCGGCGTCTTTGTCCTCGACGGCCTGTTCGTCGAGCCCGGCCACTGGCTCTGCGGCATCGGCCGTGCGCTGGTCGCCGATGCCTGCGCGCGGCTGAGGCAACGGGGGGCCGCGCGGCTGGAGGCGGTGGCCAACCTCGCCGCCGAAGGCTTTTACGAAAGGCTGGGCTTCCTGCCGGTTGCGACCGATGTCACCGCGTTCGGACCGGCGCGGCGCATGCAGCTGGAAATACAAGACTTTCCGGCCGGGGCGCGGCAATCTTGACAGGGCGGGCATGGCCCCCCTACATGCGCGCCTCCCGCGCCCAGGCGCCTGGGACAGGCGGCACCGTAGCTCAGTGGTAGAGCAGGGGAATCATAATCCCTTGGTCGGGAGTTCAAATCTCTCCGGTGCTACCATTTCGACTGACCGCCCAGGGCGGTCAGTCGAAATGCCAAGCGCGCCGCGCAACAGCGCAGTGAGGCGCGCGCGGCAGGCGAAAACGCAGACCCATCGATGTGCCCCAGGGCGGTCAGACGAAATGCCAAGCGCGCCGCGCAACAGCGCAGTGAGGCCCGCGCGGCAGGCGAAAACGCAGACCCATCGATGTGCCCCCAGGGCGGTCAGACGAAATGCCAAGCGCGCCGCGCGCCAGCGTCTTCCGGGCCGCGGCTTGAGGCGCAGCGCGCAGGAACGGGTCTTATTTCACTGCGACACAATGTCGGCCCACAAGCCCAGGCTTGTGTATAATCATTTGTATGTGAGGGTGATCGCCTGCCGGCGTGGAAAGGGACCGGCGGCGAAAGAAGGGCTGCCATGGACCGCAAGGAATTTCTGGAAAAGCAGGCCGCCATGTTCCAGGCGTTGCCGAGGATCTTCGATGTCTATCTGGACGCGGGACGCGCGCCGGAACCGGAGGTCTTCGCCGCTTTTGCCGCGCTGTTTGAATGCACCGCCGATGAGTTCCGCAGCATGTTCGCCCGTTATGCCCGCGCGCGGGGCGGCGAGCCGGTCCTGGCTCCGGGACAGACACAGGACCGGAGCGAAAGCACGGGACTTTCGCGCAGCGCCGCATAGCGGCGCGGCCACGGCACGTCCTTTATAGGCCGCGCGGCCGGCTTTTGCCGCCCCCTGTCCAGCGCCTCGGGGGAGGGGGAGGGCGAAAAATGGCGCAAACGAAGATTCATCCCGCGCCCATGCCGCAGCGCTTTGCTGCTGCCGGCATGCCGGCGCAGGCCCGTTTGCGGCACATGCCTGTCCACCCGCTATCCGCACTGTGAGGGCGCGCCGCGATGGGCCATAGTTTCCGCACCCGCCTGCCGGAGCATCGATGCCTTCCCTGCCCGTGACCCTGGACGACGTAAAGGCCGCCGGCCGCGCCACGGCGGGCGCGCTGGTGCGCACCCCCACCCGTCATTCGCAGACCCTGTCGCACATCGCCGGCTGTGAGGTGTATCTGAAATTCGAGAATCGCCAGTTCACCGCCAGCTTCAAGGAGCGCGGGGCGCTGAATCGCCTGCTGGCCCTGTCGTCCGCGGAAAAAATGCGCGGCGTGGCGGCGATGAGCGCGGGCAATCATGCCCAGGGCGTCGCCTATCACGCCGGGCGGCTTTCCATCCCCGCCACCATCGTGATGCCGCAGGCCACCCCCTTCACCAAGGTCAAGCACACGCGCGACTTCGGCGCTCGCGTGATCCTGCAAGGCCATGACCTGAATGAAGCCGACGCCGCCGCCCGCGCCATCGCGGAAGGCCAGGGCCTGACCTTCATCCACCCTTACGACGACGCCAAGGTCATCGCCGGCCAGGGCACCGTGGCGCTGGAGATGCTGGAAGACGTCCCCGATCTCGACGCGCTGGTGGTGCCTGTGGGCGGTGGCGGGCTGATCTGCGGCTGCGCGGTGGCGGCAAATGCGCTTAGGCCCGCCATCGACATCTTTGGCGTGCAGACCGCGCTCTATCCCGCCATGGCACAGGCTTTCCGAAGCGCGGCAGCATCCGCCGCGCCTTCACAGCAGACCATCGCAGAAGGCATCGCCGTCAAGAGGCCCGGCGCATTGACCACCGAAATCTGCCGCGCGCTGGTGACGGACATGCTGCTGGTCAGCGAAGCCCAGATCGAGCATGCCCTGGCCATGCTGCTGGAAATCGAAAAGACGGTGGTGGAAGGCGCGGCGGCGGCGGCCTTCGCCGCGCTGGCGGCGAATCCTTCGCTGTTCGCCGGCCGCAAGGTGGGGGTAGTGCTGTCGGGCGGCAATATCGACATGCGGCTCCTGTCCAACGTGATCCTGCGCGAGTTGTCGCGCGAGGGCCGCATCATGACCCTGGAGTTGGAGATCGAGGACCGCCCGGGCCTTCTGGCCCAGGTCGCGTCGGTGGTGGGCGAGGCGGGCGGCAATATCCTGGAAGTCTCCCACAACCGGATGATGACCGGCATCTCCGCCAAATCGGCGACGCTGGGCATGGTGGTGGAAGCGCGCGACGCCGAACACGGCCAGGAGATCCGCGACCGGCTGGCGGCGCGCGGCTTCATCCCTGCCTCCGCCGCCTGCTGACGGCGCATCGCCAAAAGTTGTGACTGGATCGCTCGGCTGCTTGTGCCGCGCGCCGGCGCATGATCGACTGCCGTTAACCTTTACAAAAGGAGTTGCTTCGTTTTGGCACAACCTGTCCCTAGAAAGCGCCTCTTGGGTCTGGAGCGGTTCATGCCGAAGAGCGTGGCACAATTGACGGGGATGCTGGTGACGGCGATCGTCGTCTTCGGCACCGATGTGGACGTGACCTGGTCGGTACCGCTGGGCATCTTCGCCGGCGCGCTGGCGATGTTCTTCGTGTCGCTGTCGGAAGCGGGCGACGCCTATCGTGCCCGGGTGGAAAAATACCGGCCCTGACGATTTTGGCCCTGAAGATTTTGGCCCTGGCGATTTTAGCCCTGGCGATTTCGGCGCTCAGCCGCCGTCCGGCGGGATCGAATTGATCGCGTTTTCCAGGTCCTGAAAGCTGGGCTGGGCTTCGGAGGGCACGCTGCCGCGGCCGATCTCCACCGACACCTGCGCCGCGTTGCCGTGCAGATGCGCCACCAGGATGTCGCGGATGACGTGGTAGAACAGCGCCTCCTCGTCTATCACCGCCTTCAGGCGGCTGCCCATGGGCCCGACGATGCCATAGGCCAGGAACACGCCCATGAAGGTGCCGACCAGGGCCGAGCCGATCATCCCGCCCAGCACTTCCGGCGGCTCGCTGATCGCCCCCATGGTCTTGATCACGCCCAGCACCGCCGCCACGATGCCCAGCGCCGGCAGGCCGTCGGCCATCGACTGAAGCGCGTTGGCCCCGACCAGGGCCTCGTGATGGTGCTTTTCCAGTTGCTTTTCCATCGCCGCCTCGACCTGGTGGGGGTCCTCCAGGCTCATGGTCATCATCCGCAGCGTGTCGCAGATGAAATCCAGTGCGAAATGATCCTTCATGATCTTGGGATAGCGCTTGAAGATCGAGGATTCCGACGGCTTCTCGATATGCGCTTCCAGGGCGATCAGGCCCTTGGACTTCATGGTCTTGGTCAGAAGGAAAAGCAGGCACAGAAGATCGGTATAATCCTTGGGCTTCCAGTTGGGGCCCTTGATCACCTTGCCCAGCGAGCCGGCGATCTTCTTCACATTGTACATCGAGCCGGCGATCAGCATGGCGGCCAGGGCGGCCCCCAGAATGGTCAGCATCTCGTGCGGCAGGGCTTCGAAAATCACTTCCAGCGACCCGCCGGTCATCAGGTAGCCGCCGAACACGCAGGCGAAAAGAACGACGATGCCGCCAATTTGAAGCATGGAAAGGAGGGCCCGGTTATCAGCCCGGTCATTATTAAGACCAGGACTTAAGGAGCGGTGAATTGGCCGGTTTTCAGCGGGCTGGAGGTGTAAACGGCTTTTAAGTTCCGGCTCCTCGCATCACGGACCGGCGCGGTGGATCGCCACCAGTGCGGCCAGCCTGCCCGCCACCTCCTCGCCCGCGCCCTGCGGCTCCTCGCGCGCGGCGCACAGGATGGCGTCGACATGCAGGGCAACGATGGCAGGATCGGCTCCGCGCGCCTCGTCCATATGGCGGCAAAGGCTTTCGCAGATGCGCCCGGTGACCGGCAGGCCCGCGATATCCGCCAGCCCGCTTATCTCACGCGCCAGCGCCGTCACCCGCGCGATGTCGCCCCTGGCCTCGGCCAGCGCCTCGACATAGCTTTGCATCGCCGCGCGGATCGGCAGGGCGGCGGCCCGCATCGCCTCTCCTGCCCTGGCGAGAACCGCGGGCGCGCGCAGCGCCTTCAACATGCGCGTGCCCTCGACCACATCCAGCATTTGCGGATAATTGTCGGGATCGATGAATTCCGGCGGGTCCGCGCTCACAGCTCCACCTTTTCGAAATCGTCCTTGCGGCGCCATGGCCCGGCGAAATTCTCAGCGTTGCGGCGGCGCCGGTCGGGACCGAAATAACCGGCGCACCGCACGAAGCTGCGGGGCCGCTCGACGATCCCGGCGATGTGCGCGAACAGGTTCCGCGAGGTCAGGGGCTTGGCAAGGAACTCGGTGACGCCGGCATCGCGCGCCTGCATCACGCGCGCGCGGTCGGCATGGCCGGTGATCATGATGATGGGCAGAAAGGGGTTGGGGCTGCCGTCGGCATTGCGTACCTTGCGGGTGAACGCGATTCCGTCCATGGGTTTCATCACCATGTCGGTCAGGACCAGGTCGATCGTGCACTCTCCCAGCGCCTTCAGGGCCTCGCTGCCGTCCGCGGCTTCACGGACCTGCTGGATGCCCGCGCAGTCCAGCAGCGTGCGCAGGACCGCCCGCATGTGCGGGTTGTCATCAACGACAAGCACGGAAAGCTTCTCGAAATTGGTGCCGGGCATCGCCGGGTCCTTGCCGCCTCACCATGCAAGGATAGGCGGGCCTGCCTTATCCAAGCGTTACGGCGGCGGGGAAAATCGGCGGCTGCCCGGATGATCCGGCGGGCCGCATGGAACTTGTTCATTCTGTTCAAGGCGTTGACCCACCCGGTGGCGTTCGGCGCGGTCGGCGCGGTTTTCGACGGGCAGGGGCGGATCCTTCTGGTGCGCCACCGCTACATGCCCGGCTGGCAACTGCCCGGCGGCGGCGTCGGGCGGCGCGAGACGCCGGCCGCGGCCGTGCTGCGCGAACTGGCCGAGGAGGTGGGCCTGACAGGCGGAACGGCGCAATTCTTTGGGCTTTACACGGCGCCGGCGGGCTTCGCCAGCAATGTGATCGCGCTCTACCGCGTGACCGGGGCCGCCATAGCGTTCCGGCCCAGCCTGGAGATCATCGAGGCCCGGTATGCCGATCCGCGCCGGCCGCCGCCCGGCTGCACGGCCGCGACCCTTCGGCGGCTGGCCGAACTGGCGGGCGCCGCGCCGGTCAGTCCCTGGTGGTGAAATGCTTGCCTTTTGCATGGTGGCGCAATAGCGAAGGGGCCGCCGCTTTCGGGTCCACCCATGTCCAGTGCCGCCGCGCCCGCTTGGCTGATCCGCCCGGAGACCGGCAGCGACGCGCCCGCCGTCGAGGCCTTGAATGCCGCCAGCTTCGGGCCGGGCCGTTTCGCCAAGACCGCCTATCGCCTGCGTGAGGGCGTCGATCCGCTTGCCGATCTCTCCTTTGTCGCTATCGAGGACGGTATCCTGCGCGGGTCGGTCCGCTTCTGGCCGATCATGGTGAGCGGCCGGGAAGAATTGCTTCTGGGCCCCCTAGCCGTAGAGACATGTCAGCGCGGACGCGGCATGGGCATCGGGCTGATGCAGGCCGGTATCGCCGCTGCCAGGAAGGGACCGTGGCGCGCCATCCTTCTGGTCGGGGATGAGCCCTATTATGCCAAGGTGGGGTTCGCGCGCTTGCCGCCCGGCCGGGTCGTCTTTCCCGGACCGGTGGACCCGGACCGCATCCTCGGCCTGTCGCTGAAAGCGGGCGAGATGCCGGCCCTGTCCGGCCAGGTGCGTCGGGCGCGGATCGTCGGTCCGGTCTGCGCCGCCGGCACGGCCGTCGGCTGACGCGGCTGAATCCCGTCACAATTATGGGCTTTCCTTGGCGGCCGGCGGGTGGCCCGCCGCAAAGGGGCCGCGAGATGGGGAGGAACGGCATGTGCGATGAATTCATTCATCCGGGTCTTGTCACCGATTCCAGGCTTTCGCGGCGCACCTTCGGCCTGATGACGGCCGCGTTGGCGGGCACCGCGGGAAATGCCATCGCCCAGTCGAATGTGACGGCCAGCGATGTCATGGTGAAGACGGCGGATGGCGAATGCGATGCCGTGCTGGTCCATCCCCGGGGTGACGGCAAGTGGCCTGCAGTGCTGGTCTGGCCCGACATCATGGGCCTTCGCCCGGTGTTCCACGACATGGGCGAGCGGCTGGCCAGCCAGGGCTATACGGTCCTCGTGGTCAATCCCTTCTACCGTTCGGCCAGGGCGCCGGTGATCGGCGACAATTTCGACTTCGGCAATTCCGAGCAGCGCGCACGGCTGTCGGGCTATCGCGCCGCAATGACCGATGACGGCATCGACCGCGACGCGGTGGCCTATCTGGCCTTTCTTGACGCGCAGGGCCAGACCGACACGGCGAAGAAAGCGGGCGTGCAGGGTTATTGCATGGGCGGGGCGCTGTCGTTCCGCACCGCGGCGGCGGTGCCGGGCCGTATCGGCGCGGTGGGCAGCTTTCATGGCGGCAACGGCCTTGTCACCGACAAGCCCGACAGCCCGCATCTTCTGATCGCCAAGACCAACGCCGCCTATCTGGTGTGCCAGGCGCAGAATGACGACGCATCCAACCCCAAGGTGAAGGATGCGTTGAAAGCCGCATTCGCCGCGGCCGGCAAGAAGGCGACGGTGGAGGTCTATGCCGCCAATCACGGCTGGTGCGTGCCGGGCGGACAGGCCTACAACCAGGCCGAAGGCGAACGGGCCTGGGCCAATCTGGTGACGCTCTACAAAGCATCGCTGGTTTAGAAGCAGTTCTCAAACATGTAATTGCGCCGGCCGCCGGAAGGCGGGTTAGCCTGATGCCATGAAGGCACCCGCCGCCGACCGTCCCCACCCGACCTGGGCGAGCGCCCGCAAGGATATGGTCGGAACCAGCCTGGGATCGTCCCGGCTGTGGTTCACGCTTGCCGAAGGCATCGTGACGGAAGTCTATTATCCACGCATCGACATCCCGCAGATCAAGGATCTGGGCTTCATCATCGCTGACGATGCCGGTTTCTGGGTCGAGCTGCGCCGGCTGGGCGCCTACAGCGTCACACTGGCCGAGCCCGGCGTGCCCGCGGTCGAGGTGGTGCATCGCCATCGCGAATTCACTTTCACCCTGCGCATCTGCCCGTCCCAGCGGCGCGATGTGCTGTTGCTGCGCTACCGGTTGGAGAGCGCGAAGGATTTGCGAGTTTATGCGTTGCTGGCCGCGCGCCTGGGCGATGACGCCTGGAACAACATGGCCTTCGCCGGCACGCACAATGGCCGCAAGCTGCTGTGGGCCGAGCAGGGCCCCTATGGCCTGGCGCTGGTCGCGGCCGCGCCCGATGGGACGGATGCCTGGCAGCGCTGTTCGGTCGGGTTCCTGGAGGAAAGCGACGGCTGGCAGGACTTCCATCGCAATGGCCGGATGAGCTGGGAGTATGACTGCGCCGGCCCCGGTGCCGTCTCGCTGATGGGCGAACTGCCCGCGCAGGCGACGCTCGCCCTGGGGCTGGCCACCAGCAAGGGCGCGGCGGCCACGCTGGCCTTCGCCAGTCTCATGGACGATTTCGAGCAGGAATGGCGCGCCCAATGCCGCGCCTGGGACGCCTGGCTGGCCGAAAGCCCCCGCCCGCCGTTGCCGACAAGGATCGACCGGATGCTGGCGCTGTCCGCCGTGGTGCTGAAGGTGCACGAGGACCGCACCTATCGCGGCGCCACCATCGCCAGCCTGTCCGTGCCCTGGGGCGACGCCAGCCTCAGCCGCGGCGGATACCACCTGGTATGGGCGCGCGATCTGGTCGAGACCGCCGGCGCTTTCGTGGCGATGGGCGCCCATCATAGCGCGCGCGACGCCTTGCGCTATCTGATCGCCACCCAGCAAGAGGACGGCCACTGGTTCCAGAACCAGTGGCTGGGCGGCACGCCTTTCTGGCGGGGAATCCAGTTGGACGAGGCGGCGTTCCCCGTCCTTCTGGCGGCGCTGCTGCGCGATCATGGCGCCCTCAACGCCATTCCGGTCGCCGACATGATCCGGCGTGCCTTGTGCTTCATCGCGCGCCAGGGGCCCACGACCGATCAGGACCGCTGGGAAGAGGACGCCGGCATCAACACCTTCACCCTGGCGGTCGCCGTTTCGGCGCTGGTGGAGGGCAGCCGGTTCCTCGATGGCGCGGCGCGGGACATGGCCCTGCGCCTGGCCGATTTCTGGAACGCCTCGCTGGAAGACTGGGCCTTTGCCAGGGACACGCCCCTGGCGCGCCGGCTCGGAATCGCCGGCCACTATATCCGCACCGTTCCCCTGGATGGGCTGGAACGGGCGGCCCACGACCGGCTGGTGCTGATCAAGAACCTGGCCCACGATCCGGGACTGCCGGCCTCTTCACAGATTTCGACGGATTTCCTGCAACTGGTCCGCTACGGGCTCAGGGCGGCGGACGATCCGTCGATCCTCGACAGCCTGAAGGCGGTCGATGCGCTGCTCAAGGTCGATACGCCCTCGGGCCCGGTCTGGCACCGCTATAACAGCGATGGCTATGGCGAGCATGAAGACGGCAGCGCCTTTGACGGGACGGGAATGGGCCGCGGCTGGCCGCTGCTGACGGGCGAGCGCGGGCATTATGCGCTGGCGGCGGGCCAGGACCCCATGGCCTATCTCCAACACATGGCGGCGATGAGCAATCCACTCGGCCTGCTGCCGGAACAGGTCTGGGATCGCGATCCCATCGCCGCCAAACATCTGGAGCCGGGCAAGCCTTGCGGATCGGCCATGCCGCTGGTGTGGGCGCACAGCGAATTCATCAAGCTTTGCTATAGCCGTGTGGCGGGGCATGCGGTGGACCGCCCCTCGGCGACCTGGGCGCGCTATCGGGGCAGGCGTCCCAGGATCGATTATGCCCTGTGGGGCCCCAACGCCCATCCGTCACGCCTGAAGGCCGGCAAATCGCTGACCATCGCCTTGAAGGCGCCGGCCCTGGTGCATTGGGCGATCGACGGCTGGAAAGACGTTCGGGACGCGCAGACCCGTGACAGCGGGCTCGGGCTTCACATCGTCGATCTTCCCGTTGCGTCGCTGACGGCGGGCCAGAGCATCCAGTTCACGTTCTTCTGGCGTGACAGCCAGGCGTGGGAAGGGCGGGACTATCAGGTCGTCGTGACTTAGATCCAATCCGGGATTCAATCCGGATACAATTTGCTCTATCGGCCTTCGAGTCTCCAGGCGAGCAGCAGCGTGCCCACGATCAGCACCAGCGCCAGCCATTGCGGCATCAGCTTCTGCTGCTCCAGCGCGGTGACGCGATAGGCCCCGTTGGCCCGAAGACCGATCCAGTCCGCGCCGCTGGCGTCGTCGCCCGGATCGACGCGGCGGATGTCCGGCAGGCCGTCGGCCAGCCAGTGCACGCTGCCGCCGGTCGCCTCGGCATCCGGCTTGAGCACCGCGTCGGTGGCGCGCATGTCCGCGACTTCCTTGGGATTGAGCGGCCCAGCCGCCGTGACGGTGGAAAGAATGCCGTCGGTGACGCGATAAAGGCCCAGCTCCCCCGCCTTGGCCGAGGCGCGCCAGATGCCCGGCTCGGTGTTCGTCAGCGCCAGCACCTGCTTGCGGCCCGACGGCATGGTCAGCGTCACCGGCGGCGTGGACTTGGCCATGGTGTGGCGGGTGATGGCGATGTCGCCGCCCACGATGGTCGCGGTCAGGCTCTCGGCCTCCAGCTCCGGTTCCTTCATCAGCCAGTGTGCCAGCCGGCGCAGCAGTTCGGCCTGCGGTCCGCCGCCCTCGAAGCCGCGCGCCCACAGCCAGGTCTGCTCGCTCATCAGTTCGGCGACGCGGCCCTTGCCGACCTGGTCCAGCACCAGCAGGGGACGGTTGCCGGGACCGGTCATCACCGTGTGGCCGGAAATCCTGTTGGCCCCTATGATGCGGAACCAGCGGCCCCAGGTTGGCGGCTTGCCGTCGGCGTTGCGGCCGGGCAGCGACCGCGTCACCGGATGGGCCATGCCGTCCTCGGTGACCATGGGCGTGAAGCCGCCGGTCACGATCTCGCCGGTCGGCTGGGCAGGCAGCACGGCGGCCAGCGGCGTGCGATAGATGCTCTCGGGCCCCGCGAATTCCGGGCCGGACGAGATCAGCAGCGCGCCGCCGTCTTCGACATAGGAGGCGATGTTCTGGAAATAGGTGAGCGGCAGGATGCCACGTTCGCTGTAGCGGTCGAACACGATCAGGTCGAACGACTTCAGCTTCTCGCTGAACAGTTCGCGGGTGGGAAAGGCGATCAGCGACAGTTCCGAGATGGGCGTGGAATCCTGCTTGTCGGGTGGCCTGAGAATGGTGAAGTGCACCAGGTCGACCGACGGGTCGGCCTTCAGCAGGTTGCGCCACACCCGCTCGCCCGCATGCGGCTCGCCCGACACCAGAAGTACGCGCAGCCGGTCGCGCACGCCGGTGACGGTGACCACGGCGCGGTTGTTCTCCAGCGTCAGCTCGTTGGGACCGGCGGCGGCAGAAATCTCCACCAGGGTCTCGCCCTCGTGACTGATGGGGACGCCGATGGTGGTGTCCCGGCCCACCGGCACCAGCTTGGTGCCGAAGTCCTTGCCGTCGATGTGCAGGGTCAGGCGCGCCTGGCCGCCCTGGCTCGGGCTGCCAAGGTCGTCCACCCGAAGGCGCATCTGCGCCTGATGGCCGACGATGGCAAAACGCGCCGCCGTCAGCACGGTGAGCTTGCGGTCCTTTTCGCCGCGCCTGCCGGCGACCAGCACCTGCAGCGGCGCCTTGAAGGGCATGTTGCCCGGCGGCGGCGCGTCATGCACCTCGCCGTCCGTAATCATGATCGCCCCGGCCAGCCGGCCCGGCGGCACGTCGGCGATGGCCGAATTCAGGGCCGCGAAAGCCTGAGTACCGTTGTTCTCGCCCGATGGCGTGGTGGTGACGGAGGTCTCGCGCACCACCAGTCCGGGCTGGGCGGCAAGCTTCTCGCGGATCCGCGCCAGGGCCGCGGCGGCCTGGCCGCCGCGGTTTCCGATCTGCATGCTCTGGGAGCGGTCGGTGACGATCACCGCCACATCGTCCAGTGGCGCATGCTGCTCCTTCACCAGAAGCGGTCCCGATAAGGCAAAGAGCAGGATGGCGAAGGCCAGCGCCCGCGCCCAGGCGGCGCGCGCCCGCGCCAGAAAGGCATAGGCGATGACGATTACGGCCAAACCCGCCAGGGTCGCCAGCAGCCATAGTGGAATGACAGGCGCGAACGCGACATGCATCATGGCCGCCTCCGGCCAAGCAGTTCGTTTTCGCGGCCCAGCCGCTCCAGCAAAGCTGGAGCATGCACCTGATCGGTCTTGTAGTTGCCGGTCAGCGCGTACATCACCAGGTTGATTCCGAAGCGGAACGCCATCTCGCGCTGGGTCTCGCCCCCGGGCGAGGGGGTGGCCAGGAAGCGGCCGCTGCTGTCGATGGCCCAGGCCGCCGCCCAGTCATTGCCGCCGATGATGACAGGCGAGACGCCATCGCCGCCCCGCGCGGGCGGCGCGACATAACGGGCATGTGCGGCCGGGTCGCTGTCCCGAGGCGCCGGCGGCAATTTCTCCACCCACAGCCGGCCGCCGCTCCAGCGGCCGGGAAAGTCGCGCAGGATATAGAAGGTCTTGGTCAGCACATGGTCGGGCGGGATCGGCTCCAGAGGCGGCATGTCCAGGCCCGCCGTCAGCCGGCGCAGCGTCTGTTCGCCGGGCGAATTGGGGCCGCGCACCGCGCCCAGGGTGAAATCGCGCGTGTCGAAGAAGATGGTGCCGCCCTGGCGCATGTAATCGGCGAGCTTGGACAGGGCCTGCGGCGACAGATTCTTCTCGCGCGGGTCCATCGGCCAGTAGAGCAGGGGATAGAGGGACAGATCGTC
The DNA here is from genome assembly GCA_040255825.1 of Hyphomicrobiales bacterium. Lineage (GTDB taxonomy): Bacteria > Pseudomonadota > Alphaproteobacteria > Micropepsales > Micropepsaceae > Rhizomicrobium. The sequence continues at coordinate 651,777 of JBDZVS010000002.1, forward strand.
CTTTTCCGGGTCCACGCCGATGGGCTCCAGCGGCTCATAGGATGTGCGGGCGCGTAAGGCCAGACCCAGGCCCGTCAGGCCCGCCTGGCTCATCGCATCCACATCGGCAACGCCGGTCTTCACATAGGCAAGGCGCGTGTCCAGCGCCGCCTTCATCGCCATCGTATCGTCGGCGCTTGCCGGATGGGGATGCAGCACCAGCAGCAGCGCCAGCGCCGATCCGGCCCAGCGCAGCTTGCGAAGGCCAAAGCCCCGCAGGCCCAGCGCGATGACGCTGTCGGCCAGAAGCAGCAGCATCGCGGCGGCCAGCAGCCAGGCTTCCAGCGGCCGCGCATATTCGGCGCCATAGGGCCGCACGCCCGCGACATCGAGCGGAACCAGCTTGTCGTTCGCGCGCACGATATTGAGGGCGCTTTCCACCTCATGGGCGCCGTAAAGTCCCGGCGGGTGTTGCGCCGAGACGCGCGTGCGCGAAAATTCCTTCGCCGAGATCGGCATGGCCTCGGCCGAGGGCGAAACCGTCTGCCCGAATCCGTCCAGCACGGACACGGGCGGCAGGCTGGTCAAGCCCGCCAGGTCGCGCGCTGGCGTGCCCGCCGACAGCGCCAGCAGGCGCTTGAGCATCTCCACATACAGCCCCGATAGCGGCAGCGAAGACCAGCTCGGGCTGGCGGTGACGTGAAACAGGACGATCCACCCCTGCCCATCGGCGCGCGCCGTGATCAGGGGCGTGCCGTCGGCCAGCCGCGCCCAGGCATGGTTGTCGATGTCGGCGGACGGTTCGGCCAGGATCTGGCGCGTCACCGTCACCTCGGGCGGAATCTCCAGTCCGTTGAACGGCGACAGCGGCGGAAAGGGCGCAAGATGCTGGGGCGCGCTCCACGCCATGGCGCTGCCCAGATAACGCCCGCCGATCCGCAGCGGCACCGGCACCAGCGCGTCCGAGCCGGCGGTCATGCGCGGGCCGGCGAAGCGGATCAGCACCCCGCCATGGGCGACGAAGTCCTTCACCTTCTCGAAGTCGCTGCCGGAGATTTTCGCCACATCGGCCAGCACCAGCACAGAGACCTTCTTGGCCAGCAGCGCGGAGATATTGCCTTTGGAAATCCCGGCATAGGGCGAGAGCGCCCGTTCCAGATAATAGACGTCCGAAAGCAGCGGCTGCTCCTCGCCATTGCCGCCTTCTGAGACGATTCCAACGCTGCGCTGGGCCGCTCCCTTATCCAGAAGCTGCACCGCGCCCGCGCTTTCCTCGGCCGGGATGGCCAGGCGCACCGTCTCGTTGCGCACCTCCATGGGAAGGGCGATATGCCCGCTCGCCTCGGCCGCGCTTGGGGCGAAATGAAGCTTGGTCGCCGCCAGGGTTTCGCCCCGTCCGCCGATCGCGGCGGCTTCCACATCCTGGGCGGCGCCGGTCCGGGCGCGGATGGCGGTCACACGAAAGCCCGAGGCGTCGCGCGTCACCGGCGCCAGCGCCACCGGCAGGTGCGCCGGTGCGAATACGCTGAAGACGCCATAGCGCCCCAGTGCCCTGGTCAGGGTCCGGCTTTGCGCGTCGTCGATGCCATCGCTCAGCCAGTAGAGTGCGGGACTGGCGTCGAAACGCAGCCGCCCCAGCGCCTCGGCGGCGCGCGCCCGATCTCCGGGCCACGGCATCGGCTGCAGTTCGCGCGCCAGCCTTTCGGCCTGGCCCTGGTTGAGAAGGCCGGTGGGCATGGGGCCCGCGGTGGGGATCAGCGCCACCGGGCGGCCGGCCGCACTGTGCAGCAGATCGGCGATCAGGTTCTGGCGCGCCGGCCAGTCCTTGGCGGCGGTCCAGCCATTGTCCACCACCAGCACCAGCGGCCCGGGCTGGGCCAGTTGCGGCGGCCGGCCCAGCAGCGGATCGGCCAGCGCCACGATCAGAAGCGCCGCCGCCAGCAGCCTGAGCAGCAGCAGCCACCAGGGCGTGGCGGCGGGGGTCTGTTCCTCGTCCTTCAGGTCCCGCAGCAGCCGGAACGGCGGGAACAGCGTGCGGCGCGGCAGGGGCGGGGTGACTTTCAACAGCCACCACAGCACCGGCAGCGCCAGCAGCCCCAGCAGGATCAGCGGCGTTCCAAAGCTTATGGGTAGAAAAGAGAGCATCAGGCTTCTTCTCTAATTGCTCGCTGCGGCTCACGCCGACGTTCTTGTTTAACTGGTTTAACTGGTCGCTCCGGCTCACGCCGACGCTCTTGTTTTTGAATTGGTCGCTCCGGCTCACGCCGACGCTCCCGTGGCGCTCCAAAACTTACCGGCAAAAACGAGAACATCGTGTCAGCCGCCGCCGATCGCGGCATGAAGCGCGATCAGCGCGCCCTGCGGCGCATGGTCGGTGCGGTGGACGGTGGCCGACCAGCCCAGCTTCATGGCGGTGGCGGCGATTTCTTCGCCATGGGCGGCGAAGCGGGCGCGATACGGCTCGCGCACCCGCTCGGCGCGGCCGAAGATTTCATCCTCATCGCCCCGCGGCGACTCAAAGCGGGTGCGGCCGGTATAGGGAAAATCCTCTTCCGCCGGGTCGACGATACGCACCAGATGGCCGGCGATGCCTTCGCGCGCCAGGCGGCGCACGGTTTCCAGCGCCCCTGGCTCCAGAAAATCGCTAAACCAGACAAGCTGGCTGGCGCGCGCCAGCGGCAGGCGCGGCGGCAGCGCCTGGGTGGCGGGTGCGAACAGCGCGCGGCCGATGCGGGCCAGCGCCAGGCGTGAGGCGGCGGGCCCGCCCTCCATGCCCAGAAACCCCACCCGTTCGCCGCCGCGCACCAGAAGCGCGGCCAGCGCCAGCACCAGAAGGTCGCTGCGGCCGCGCTTGGAGATGCCCGCCGAACGGAAATTCATGCCGGCCGAGGCGTCGCGCCAGAACCACACGGTCTGCGCCGCTTCCCATTCGCGCTCCCGCACGAAGATGTGGGCCGAGCGCGCCGACTGGCGCCAGTCGATCGCCGCGGCGCTGTCGTGGGAGGCGTAGCGGCGGAACTGCCAGAAGGTCTCGCCCATGCCGGCGCGGCGCCGTCCATGCACGCCCAGGCTGACCGACGCAGCCAGGTGGTCGGCCTCCACCATCAGCGGCGGCAGGCCGGCGGAAAGGCCGTCGGCTTCGTGCTGAAGCGCGGAGAAATTCAAGCTGCTCTCGTTTTCAAGCGGTTGGAAGCGGTCATCTCACCCTTCGACAGGCTCAGGGTGAGGGGCTTGCCCAAATCCCCATGCCGGGCTTGTCGAAGCATGGTCAAAAAAGGTCATGACACAGCCGCGCGATCACGCCAGCCGTTGTCTGGCCCTCGGCGCGGGCGGAGAAGTTCAGCGCCATGCGATGGCGCAGCACCGGCTGGGCCAGGGCCACGACGTCATCGGTCGAAGGCGCAAGGCGTCCGTCCAGCAGGGCGCGCGCGCGCACCGCCAGCATCAAGGCCTGGCTGGCGCGCGGGCCCGGGCCCCAGGCGATCATCTCGTTGACCGCGTTTTTTGTTGCCCCGCCGTCCGGTCGTGCCGCGCGCACCAGCGACAGGATGGCGTCCACCACCTTTTCGCCCACCGGAATGCGGCGCACCAGCGTCTGCGCGGCGATCAGGTCGTCAGGCCCACAGACGCGCACCGGCTGCTGCTCCACCCCGATGGTGGTGGCCAGGACCATGCGCCGCTCAGCCTCCAGGTCGGGATAGCCGACATCGATCTGCAGCAGGAAACGGTCGAGCTGGGCTTCGGGCAGCGGATAGGTGCCTTCCTGCTCCAGCGGATTCTGGGTGGCCAGCACGTGGAACAGGCGCGGCAGGTCGTGGCGCACGCCTGCCACCGTCACATGCTTTTCCTGCATCGCCTGCAGCAGCGCCGACTGGGTGCGCGGAGAGGCGCGGTTGATCTCGTCCGCCATCAGGAGCTGGGTGAAGACGGGACCGCGGACGAAGCGGAAGGCGCGCTCGCCGCTGATGGATTCTTCCATTACCTCGGTGCCGGTGATGTCGGCAGGCATCAGGTCGGGCGTGAATTGCACCCGCTTGGCATCCAGCCCCAGCACGGTGCCCAGCGTTTCCACCAGCTTGGTCTTGGCCAGGCCCGGCACCCCGATCAGAAGCCCATGTCCGCCCGAAAGAAGCGTGATCAGCGTCTGTTCGATCACATCGTCCTGGCCGAAGATCACTGATGTCAGCGCCTGGCGGGCGCGGCCGAACATGCCGGCCGCGGCGGCAAGGCGCTCCTGCGCGCCGCTGTCTGCGCTGTCCTCGAGTTCGATGGCGTTCATCTGGTCCTGGCTTGCTGGCAGGGGCGTCATGTTGCACCGTCCCGCTGAGGGGGTGCAACCCCGACGGCCGGAATGTCCTTTAACTTTCAGCATAATCGCCGGGATTATGGCGTGATCGCGGCAGGCTTTTGCGGCCGCTTCGCGCCGCCGCTTCGCCGGTGTATTCCGGTGTGATGATCCTGCCGGGAAACGAGGTGTTGCTGGCCAGCCTGCGTGCCTGTCTGCCGCAGGTTCCCGCCACCGTTGTCGCGCATGACGATTCTGACATCACTCCGCCGGCTTCGGCCGTGCGGGCCGCGGTTCTGTTGCCTCTGATCCCCGGCCCCGAGCCGGCGCTGCTGTTGACCCGCCGCACCGAGCATCTGGCGCGCCACTCCGGCCAGGTCAGTTTCCCCGGCGGACGCAGCGAGCCTGCCGATCTTTCCCCCATCGAGACGGCGCTTCGTGAAACGAGAGAGGAGACCGGCATCTCGCCGGGCTTCGTGACCGTGGCGGGCTACCTGGACCGCTATCTCACCGGCACCGGCTTCGACATCCAGCCGGTGGTGGGCATCCTGGCCGACGGTTTCGCGCTGGCCCCCGATACCCGCGAGGTGGCCGAGATTTTCCAGGTGCCGCTGGCCTTCCTGATGGACCCGGCCAACCGGCGGCGTGAAAGCAGGGTCTGGCAGGGCAGAAGCCGCAGCTTCTATGCCTATCGCTGGGGCCGCCATGAGATATGGGGCGCCACCGCCGCCATCATCATCAGCCTGACCGAACGCATCGGTGCTATAAGCGCGCCATGAGGACAGACCGACATCCCCGGACGCACCGTGCGGATTGACCCTTCTCTCCATCCCTGGATGACAACGCCCCAGACCATTCAGGTGATGACGGCGCTGGGCGATGCGCGGTTTGTCGGTGGTGCCGTTCGCAACGCCATCCTTGGGGTGCCGGTTGCGGACGTGGACATCGCCGTGCCCATGCGGCCCGAGGAAGTACTGGCGCGGCTGAAATCGCATGACATCCGGGCCATTCCCACCGGGATCGAGCATGGCACGGTGACGGCATTGGTGGGCGGCAAGATTTTCGAGATCACCGCCCTGCGCCGGGATGTGGAGACGGATGGCCGCCATGCCGTGATCGCCTTCACCGAGGACTGGGCCGAGGATGCGGCGCGGCGCGATTTCACCATCAACGCACTGTATGCAAGGCTGGACGGCGAGATTTTCGACTATGCCACCGGCGTCGAGGACCTGATCGCCGGCCGCGTGCGCTTCATGGGTGATCCGAAGACGCGCATTGCCGAGGATTATTTGCGCATCCTGCGCCTGTTCCGCTTTCACGCCTGGTACGGCAAAGGCGAGATCGATGCCGATGCTCTGCGCGCCGCCGCCCAGGCCAGGGACAGCCTCCATTCCCTGTCCGGCGAGCGCGTGGCCAAGGAGTTGCTGAAGCTGCTGGAAGCAGCCAATCCCGCGCCGGCTCTGCGCATGATGGCGGCGACGGGGATTCTGCCGGAACTGCTGCCGGGCGCGCTGCAATTGCCGCGGCTGGAACGGCTGGCGCAGATCGATGTCCAGGATCACCTGGCGCCCGACGCAATTCTGCGGCTGGCGGCGCTGTTGCCGGACGACGGCCGGATCATCACCCGCGTCGCCGACAGGTTGCGCCTCTCCAACGCCCAGCGCGCGCGGCTGCTGGCGATGCCCGGCGGCGACCAGGCGACAGGCGATCGGCTTTCCGCGGCCCAGGCGCGCCGGATTCTTTATCGCATCGGCCCGCAGGCCTTTCGCGACCGGGTGCTGCTGCAATGGGCGGGCGCCCCGCGCGGCGTCAGCGCCATGCCGTGGCGCCTGCTGCTGACCATGGCCGACAACTGGCAGGCGCCGCGCTTTCCGCTTACCGGCCGCGATGTGATGGCGGCCGGCGTGCCGGAAGGACCCGAGGTGGGCAAGGTGTTGGCGGCGCTGGAGGAATGGTGGGTGGGCGGCGATTTCGCCGCGGACGAGGGTGCGCTGCGTGACCGGCTGGCGGTGATGGTCCGCAAATGACGTTCATTGTGCTGGATTGCCTGTCCTTGCCCGGCGACACGGCAAAACCCAATGAAGACGCCTTCGGTCACGACGCCCATGCCGCGCTGGTGATGGATGGCGCCACCATGCTGGGCGAGGGGCTGATGCCCGGTCCCAGCGATGCGGCCTGGATCGCGCAATTCGGCGTGCGGCGTGTTCTGGCGCATCTTCGCGGCGGCGCGGGCGCACGCAAGGCGCTGCGCGGCGCATTGAGCGACGCGCGCAGGAGTTTCGAGGCGCTGCGCCGCGCCCCGCCGCAGGATGTGTGGCAGACCCCCTGCGCCTCGATGATGTTGGCTTTTATCGCCCCCTCCGCCCTTCGCGGCGAGGGCACTGCTACGGGCGCCTCCCCCGCCAGCGTGCTGGCGCGTGCGCAGGGGAGGCGGGCCGGTGCTTCCATCGAGCTTCTTTGGTTCGGGGATTGTGCCGCGCTGGTTCAACGGCAAGGCAAGCCCGTCCAGGTCGTGGGCGAAAATCCGCAAAGCCGCGCCGCCGAGGCGGCACGCGCGCGCGATCTGGCCCGGCAAAAACGGCTTTCGCCCGCCCACGGCCTCAGCCGCCGGGAGTTCCTGGCCGATCTGCGCGCCGCCCGCAATCGCGTCAATACAAACGGCAACTGGCTATTCTCGCCCGAACCCGCCGCCGCCGGTCATGCCGGACGGCGCATCCTCGAGGCCGAGCCGGGCACGCATCTGCTGCTGGCCTCTGACGGCTTTCTCGCCCTGATTTCGGACTATGGCGCCTACGATGCCGATGGCCTGATGAAGGCGGCGCTGGACCGGGGACTGGGTCCGCTGGGGGCGGAGCTGCGCGCCATCGAAGCCGACGACGCCGGCGGCGATCGCTTCCCCCGTTTCAAGAAAAGCGACGATGCTACCGCGCTCCTCCTGCGGTTGGACGCTTAGACTAAATAACAGCGTCAGCGACGCGGTGGCCGCCCTCCCAGATCATCGACAGCGCGACATAGAGCACGATCAGAAGTCCGACATAGCTGATCCAGCGATAGCGATGCAGCAACCGGGCGATGACATTGGCCGCCGCCCCCATCAGCGCCACCGACAGGATCAGGCCGATGATCAGCACGTCCAGATGGTCGCGCGCCGCGCCCGCCACCCCCAGCACATTGTCCAACGACATGGAAACATCGGCCAGCACAATCTGGATGATCGCCTGGCGCATCGAGGCGTTGGGATCGATGGCATGGGCGTCCTTGCTGGCGCCCTGCGCGATGTCACGCCACATGCGCCAGCACACCCACAGAAGCAGGATGCCGCCCGCCAGGGTCAGGCCGATGATCGCCATCAGCTCAACCGCGATGGCCGCCAGCGCGATGCGCAGCACCACCGCCGCCACCAGACCCCACAGCACCACCTTCTTGCGCATATGGACGGGCACGCGCGCCGCCGCCAGCCCGATCACCACGGCATTGTCGCCCGCCAGCACCAGGTCGATCATCAGCACCTGGCCGAGGGCGAACAGCCAGGAGGGCTCGAACAGGGTCAAGTGCACGGGAACTCCTTCTCCGAGGCGGAAAACCGGCCGGTCTGACGCAGCGCCTCACCCAGCACCATCGCGGCGGCCTGGGCAACATTCAAGGACCTGAAGCCCGGCTTCAGCGGAATCACCAGCCGGGCGTCGACGCTTTCATGCACCATTGGCGGCACGCCGGCGCTTTCCCGGCCCAGCAGCAGCACATCGTCGGGGCCAAATCCAAAGCTGGTATAGGGGATATCGCCGCCGGTGGTCAGCAGCACAAGCCGCGCCGGCGGGCGAAGGTGATTGCGGAACCGCTCCCACGAGTCATGCCGGCGCACATCGGCGCTTTGCAGATAGTCCATTCCGGCCCGCTTCAGGGCGCGGTCGGTCAAAAGGAACCCACAGGGTTCGATCACGTCGATGCCCACGCCCAGGCAGGCGCCCAGCCGCATCAGGGCGCCCGCGTTCTGGGGAATATCCGGTTCATACAGGGCCAGGCGCATGAGCAAGGGGCATCCGGGCGCAAGATACGGGCGGGAAAGGCATTTTCTGCGTCATCGTGCCGCAAGACCCTCGAAAATCGACTCTCTATTTTACCGCGCGAAAACGGACAGGCGCGGTGGGAAGCGGGGCCCGGCGCGTCACCGCGTCATTACCCCTCCCGCGCTTGTTTGTGGCAATAGTGCGGACCTGCGACCGGTTTCCGGCCGGTCGTCCGTCCAGGAATTCTAAGGGTGAACCCAGTGGCAGCAACGACCAGTGACGCGGGCACGCGACGCGACTTTCTTTATGTGGCGTCCGGCGCCATGGCCGGCGTGGGTGTGGCGACCGCCGCCTGGCCCTTCATCGACCAGATGAACCCGTCCGCGGCGGCCCTGGCCCTGGCGTCGATCGAGGTCGATATTTCCGCCATCCAGCCGGGCCAGCAGGTGGTCTACAAGTGGCGCGGCCATCCCCTGTTCGTGCGCCGCCGCACGCCCAAGGAGATCGAGGAATCCAAGGCGGTCGACGTGAACAGCCTGCCCGATCCGCTGGCCGAGAACGCCAACCTGGCGGCCGGCGCCCCCGCCACCGACGCCAATCGCGCCACCAAGCCCGAATGGCTGGTCCTGATCGGCGTATGTACCCATCTGGGCTGCACCCCCACCGTTTCGACCCCGCAGATGCCGCAGGGTGAGTATGGCGGCTGGCTGTGCCATTGCCACGGCTCGCAGTACGACACCGCCGGGCGCATCCGCAAAGGCCCGGCGCCCCGCAATCTGGACGTGCCGCCCTATACCTTCACGTCCGACACCAAGATCAAGGTCGGTTGAGGAGAACGCATATGTCAGGCCCTTCGACCTATAATCCCCAGTCCGGCTTCGAGAAGTGGATCGACACGCGCCTGCCGCTGCCGCGTCTGCTGCACGACACGGTCCACACCTTCCCGACCCCGCGCAACCTGAACATCTGGTACACCTTCGGCGGCATCCTGGCCTTCTGCCTGGGCGTGCAGATCGTCACCGGCATCGTGCTGGCCATGCACTATGTGGCCAATGCGAACCTGGCCTTCGATTCCGTCGAAAGCATCATGCGCGACGTCAATTACGGCTGGATGATCCGCTATGTGCACGCCAATGGCGCGTCGATGTTCTTCCTGGCCGTCTACATCCACATGTTCCGCGGCCTTTATTACGGCTCCTACAAGGCGCCGCGCGAGCTGATCTGGATCATCGGCGTGCTGATCTACCTGCTGATGATGGCGACGGCCTTCTTCGGCTACGTCCTGCCCTGGGGCCAGATGTCCTTCTGGGGCGCCACCGTCATCACCAACCTGTTCAGCGCCATCCCGGTGGTGGGCGGCCACATCGCCACCTGGCTGTGGGGCGACTTCGCGGTGGGCGATGCGACGCTGAACCGTTTCTTCTCGCTGCACTATCTGCTGCCCTTCATCATCGCGGGCGTGGTGGTGCTGCACATCTGGGCGCTGCATGTGCCCGGCAACAACAACCCGCTGGGCATCGACGTGAAGAGCCCGCAGGACACGGTGCCCTTCCACCCCTATTACACGGTCAAGGACGCCTTCTATCTGATCCTGTTCGTGATCCTCTTCGCGGTGTTCGTGTTCTACGCGCCCAACTTCTTCGGTAACCCGGACAATTACCAGCAGGCCAACCCGCTGGTGACCCCGCCCGACATCGTGCCGGAATGGTACCTGCTGCCCTTCTATGCGATGCTGCGCTCCATCCCGAACAAGCTGATGGGCGTCATCGTGATGGGCGGCGCCATCGTCACGCTGGTCTTTATCCCCTGGCTGGATACCTCCCGCGTGCGCTCCTGCCGCTTCCGGCCGCTGATGAAGCAGTTCTTCTGGGCCTTCCTGGTGGCCTGCGTGATCCTGGGCTATTGCGGTTCGCAGAGCGTCGATGCCACGATCGTCGGCATTCCGCTGGTCTGGGTAGCGCGCATATGCTCGCTCTACTACTACGCTTTCTTCTGGCTGATCCTGCCGATCGTCGGCCTGATCGAGACGCCAAAGAAGCTGCCCGCCTCCATCGCGCAGTCGGTGCTGGGCGACGCCGCCGCAACTCCTGCCGAGTGAGAAACACCATGCGCCTCAATAAGACCTCTCTCGGCTTTGCTCTTGGCCTGGCGGCATCCGCCGCGCTCGTCACCACCGCCTCCGCCCAGGAGACGATGAACACCACGCGGCTGCACCCCAAGGACGTCAGCTTCTCCTTTGAAGGGCCCTTCGGCACCTATGATCGCGGCGCCCTGCAACGTGGCTTCCAGGTCTACAAGGAAGTCTGCGCCGCCTGTCACGGCGCCCAGCACCTGGCTTTCCATAATCTGGCCGAGCCGGGCGGCCCGGAATTCACCGAGGCTCAGGCTCGTGCCCTGGCCGCTTCGGTCAAGGTTCCGGCCGGCCCCGACGACAAGGGCAACATCACGGACGAAAACGGCCAGCCCCTGATGCGTCCGGCCACCCTGGCCGACCATTTCCCCTCGCCATTCCCGAACGAGGAGGCCGCCCGCGCCAACAATGGCGGCGCGCTTCCGCCCGACCTTTCGCTGATCGTGAAGGCGCGCGAGGGCGGCGCGGAATATGTCTATTCGATCCTGACCGGCTTCCACATGACCCCGCCCAAGGGCTTCAAGGTCGTCGACGGCAAATACTACAACCCGTATTTCGAGGGGTGGAACATCTCGATGCCACCGCCCCTCAGCAACAATTCCGTCACCTATTCCGACGGCACCAAGGCGACCATCGAGCAGGAAGCCCATGATGTGACGACCTTCCTGGCCTGGGCGTCCGAGCCCAAGATGGAAGAGCGCAAGCGGGCCGGCTTCGGCGTGCTGCTGTTCCTGATTGTGCTGGCCGGCGTTTTCTTCGCGGCTTACCGCAAGGTTTGGAAGGACGCCCATTAAGCGCGGTTCTATTGTGCCCTGAGTTCGTTGCGCTTCGCCTCATGGGCGTCTTTGTCCACATCGGCTCGCGCTCCTGCTCAAGTCACAAAAACCGGGGCGCTTAAAAGCGCAGTTGTCATGGCCCGCGACAGCGGGCCACCCAGGTGAAACCGGCACGGTGCCGCAAGGCTCGCGCCCTTTTGCTTTTGCAGCGGGGCTTTTGTGCTAAAAGGCCCGGCAACTCCGGCGTCCCTTTTTTATGGCCAGAACAATCCTCGGCATCATCGGCGGATCGGGAATTTACGAGATTCCGGGCCTGGAAAACGCCAAATGGCAGGCGGTTGACAGTCCGTTCGGCGCCCCATCCGACCAGCTCCTCACCGGAAGCTTCCACGGCGTCGACATGGTGTTTTTGCCGCGCCATGGCCGCGGCCATGTCCAGACGCCGACATCGATCAATTATCGCGCCAATATCGACGCGCTCAAGCGCCTTGGCGTTACCGACGTGATCAGCGTCTCGGCCTGCGGCTCGCTGCGCGAAGAGTTGCCGCCCGGCACCTTCGTCATGGCCGACCAGTTCATCGACCGCACCGTCGCGCGCGAGCGCAGCTTCTTCGGCCCCGGCCTGGTGGCGCATGTGCCCATGGCCCATCCGGTCTGTCCCCGCTTGTCGGGCGCGCTGACCCTGGCGGCGCGCGAGCAGAAGATCGATCACAGCGAGGGCGGCACTTATATCTGCATCGAGGGGCCGCAATTCTCCACTCGCGCCGAAAGCTTCCTTTATCGCGGCTGGGGGTGCAGCGTGATCGGCATGACCGCGATGCCCGAGGCGCGCCTGGCCCGCGAGGCCGAGCTGCCCTACGCCATCGTCTGCATGGTCACCGACTATGACTGCTGGCACGACGAGCACGAGCATGTGACGGTCGAGGCGGTGATCAAGGTGATGCACGCCAACGCGGAGAATGCGCGCAGGCTCATCATGGCGGTGGCGCCAAAGCTGGGCCCCGACCGCCAGCCGTCCACCTGTCCCGACCGGCCCGAAACCGTGCTGGACTTTGCCCTGATCACCGCGCCCGAAAAACGCGACCCGGCGATGATCGCCAGGCTGGACGCGGTCGCCGGCCGGGTGTTGAAGAAATGAAAACCCCGCTCACCATGGCCGCCCTTGAGGCGGCCATCCAACTTGTGGCCCAGTTGGTTGGCCGGGTCGCGCTTCGCGGCTCCGCCGCTCGCTGCCCGGCCATGGAGGAGTTCTGAGGTATGGATATCAAATCCGCCATCCGCACCATTCCCGACTATCCCAAGCCGGGCATCATGTTTCGCGACATCACCACCCTTCTGGGCCATGCGCGCGCCTTCCGCGCCGCGGTGGATCAACTGGTGCAGCCCTATGCCGGCATGAAGGTCGACAAGGTAGCGGGGCTGGAAGCGCGCGGCTTCATCCTGGGCGGCGCGGTGGCGCACCAGTTGTCTGTCGGCTTCGTGCCCGTCCGCAAGAAAGGCAAGCTGCCCCACACCGTGATCGGCGAGGAATACGACCTGGAATACGGCACCGACCGCGTCGAGATTCATACCGACGCCCTCGAAAAGGGCGAAAAGGTCCTGCTGATCGACGACCTGATCGCCACGGGGGGCACCGCCTTTGCCGGCATCAAGCTTCTGGAGCGCGCCGGCGCCCAGGTGATCGGCTGCTCGTTCGTCATCGACCTGCCGGAATTGGGCGGCGCCGATAAGCTGCGCGCCCTGGGCAAGCCGGTGAGCACCCTGGTGTCGTTCGAGGGGCATTGATTATGAAACTCTACGGCAACACCGCCTCGCCCTTCGCCCGCAAGTGCCGGGTGATTGCCCATGAGCTGGGCTTGAAGCTGGAAATCGTCCGCACTTTGCCGGTGCAGGACCCTGATTTCCGCCGCGTCAATCCGCTGGGCAAGATTCCCGCACTGGTGCTGGACGATGGCTCGGTGCTGATCGACAGCCCGGTGATCTGCGAATACCTCAATCACGCCGGCGGCGGGAAATTCTTTCCCGGCAGCGGCGTTTTCCAGAACAATTCCGGCCGCTGGAAGGCGCTGGGGCTTCAGGCGCTGGGCGACGGGCTGGCCGACGCCGCCGTGGCCTGGATCGTGCTGGGGCGCGAAAATCCACCGCCGCAGGCCAACCGCGCCCGCCAGATGGAGGCGATCCATGCCGCGCTGGATGTGCTGGAACACACCAAATTCACCGATCCGCCCACCATCGGCGAGATCGCGGTGGCCTGCGCCATCGGCTATGTCGTGTTCCGCCTGCCCGACCTTGACTGGAAGGCGTCGCGCCCCGGGCTGGCGGCATGGTATGACCGCATCAGCCAGCTCCCGTCTATGAAGGCGACGGCGCCCGCGCAACCCTGAAGGTTCCGCATGAAGATGGGGTCGAAATGAAAATTCAGGGCAAGCACTACCGCTCGGTCTGGCCCATCGGCGAAGATGCCTTCGGCATCATCGACCAGACGCGCCTGCCGCACGAATTCATCACCCTGACGCTGCGTTCGGCTGGCGAAGCGGCGCACGCCATCAAGGCGATGCAGACGCGCGGTGCCCCGCTGATCGGTGTGGTCGGCGCCTATGGCCTGGCGCTAGCAGTGCGCGAGGATGCCTCCGACGACAATATCCAGACGACCCTGGCGATGCTGGAGGAGACCCGCCCCACCGCCATCAACCTGAAATGGGCGCTGTGGCGCATGCGCGGCGCGCTGCTGAACCAGCCGCATGAAAAGCGCGTGGCGCTGGCCTGGGCCGAAGCCGCCAAAATCGCCGACGAGGATGTGGCGATGAGCGAGGCGATCGGCTGGAACGGCCTGAAGATCATCGAGCAGGTGGCGGCGCAAAAGCCCGGCCGGACCGTCAACATCCTGACCCACTGCAACGCCGGCTGGCTGGCGACAGTGGACTATGGCACCGCGCTGGCACCCATCTACATGGCCCATGACGCGGGCATTCCGCTGCAGGTGTGGGTGGACGAAACGCGGCCCCGCGGCCAAGGCGCGTCGCTGACCGCGTTCGAGTTGGGCAGCCATGGCGTGCCCCACGCCATCATCGCCGACAATGCCGGCGGTCACTATATGCAGAACGGCCAGGTGGACCTGGTGATCGTGGGAACCGATCGCGTCACCGCCAATGGCGATGTCGCCAACAAGATCGGCACCTATCTGAAGGCGCTGGCGGCGCACGACAACAAGGTGCCTTTCTATGTGGCGCTGCCAAGCTCCACCATCGACTGGACACTGGATTGTGGCGCCGACATCCCGATCGAGGAACGGGGCGCCGACGAAGTGCTCAAGGTGACCGGCCGCGACCCGGCCGGAAAAGTCGTGACGGTGGACATCGCTGCCCCCGGAAGCCCCGCCGCAAATCCCGCCTTCGACGTCACCCCGGCGCGGCTGGTGACCGGCCTGATCACCGAACGCGGCACTTGCCCCGCCACGCCGGAAGGGCTGAAGGGCCTTTTCCCGCAATCCTGAAGGAGGGGGCCATGCAATCTCGATGGTCGGATCGAGACGCCGCCGGTTTCGTGGCCCGTTATGGCGCTGAGGGCGTCAACGAGGACCTGGCGCTGCGCATCTATACCACCCGGCTGCTGGGCTCCGATCCGAAGCTGGTGCTGCATGGCGGCGGCAACACCTCGGTCAAGACGGTAGTGAAAGACCAGCTCGGCGAGGATGTCGAGGCGCTCTGCGTCAAGGGCTCGGGCTGGGACATGGGCAATATCGAGCCCGCCGGTCTGCCGGCCGTGCGCCTGGCGCCGCTGCGCAAGCTGCGCAGGCTGGATGCGCTGTCCGACGCGGCGATGGTGAATTTCCAGCGCATCAACCTGCTGGATGCATCCGCGCCCAATCCGTCGGTGGAGACGCTGGTGCACGCCTTCCTGCCGCACAAATATATCGACCATGTCCACTCTTCCGCGGTGCTGTCGCTGATCGACCAGCCCGACGGCGAGGCGTTGGCGCGCGAGATTTATGGCGACCGTGTGGCTTACGTGCCCTATGTGATGCCGGGATTCGCCCTGGCCAAAGCGGTGGCGGACATCTTCGACCGCGATCCCAATGTTGAAGGCCTGATCCTGCTCAGGCACGGCGTCTTCAGCATGGGCGACAGCGCGCGCCAGGCCTATGACCGCATGCTCGAATTCGTGACGGCGGCGGAGGAACGGCTGGCGCAGCACAGGAAAGCGCGCGCCGCCGCGAAACTGCCGGCCGCGCTGGCGACAGTGCCGGAAATTGCGCCCATCCTGCGCGGGACGCTGGCGATTTCCCGCGACGCCAAAGCGGGCACGGTCAAGCGGCAGATCCTGGATTTCCGTTCCAACGCCGCCATCCTCGATTACGTCAACGGCGCCGAGGTCGCGCGCTATTCCCAGATCGGCGTGGTGACGCCCGACCACACTATCCGCACCAAGAACTGGCCGCTGCTGGTGCCCGCCCCTCAGGCCGGGAAGCTGGATGAATGGGCCGCTGAGGTGCGCGCCGCCCTGGACGGCTATGTCGCGCGCTATCACGCCTACTTCGCCCGCCACAATGCGGCCAGCGCGATCAAAAAGACCGAGCTGGACCCCCTGCCGCGCGTGGTCCTGGTGCCCGGCATTGGCTTGTTCGGCGCGGGCGCGTCCGCCAAAGACGCCGCCATCGCCGCCGACATCGCCGAGAATACGGTGGAAGTGATCACCGACGCCGAAGCCATCGGCACCTTCCAGCCGATCGGCGAAGCCGACATGTTCGACATGGAGTACTGGTCGCTGGAACAGGCCAAGCTGGGCAAGACGGCGGAAAAGCCCCTGGCCCGCCAGGTCGTGGTGATCACCGGCGGCGGCAGCGGCATCGGCGCCGCCACCGCGCTGGCGTTCGCCAAGCAAGGCGCCGAAATCGCGGTGCTGGACCGCGACAGTGACGCCGCCCGGGCCGTGGCGAAACAGATCGGCGGCAAGGCGCTGGCCGTGGCCTGCGATGTCACCGACCCGAAAGCGGTGCGCGCGGCGTTCGATGCTGTGGTGACCGCGTTCGGCGGCGTGGACATCGTGGTCAGCAATGCCGGCGCCGCGTGGACCGGTGCCATCGGCACGGTGGACGACGAGACGCTGCGCAAGTCGTTCGAGCTGAATTTTTGGGCCCACCAGGCGGTGGCGCAGAACGCCATCCGCATCATGCGGGCACAGGGCACTTATGGCTGCCTGCTGTTCAATGTCTCGAAACAGGCGGTCAATCCGGGCAGGGATTTCGGGCCCTATGGCCTGCCCAAGGCCGCGACCCTGTTCCTGGTCAAGCAGTATGCGCTGGATCACGGCAAGGACGGCATCCGCGCCAATGGGGTGAATGCCGACCGCATCCGCAGCGGCCTGCTGACCGATGACATGGTGGCGGCCCGAGCCAAGGCGCGCGGCCTGTCCGAGACCGATTACATGGCGGGCAATCTGCTGAAGCGCGAAGTCACGGCCCAGGACGTGGCCGACGCCTTTGTCTATCTCGCCAGCGCCGCCAAGACCACCGCCGCCATCGTCACCGTCGATGGCGGCAATATCGAAGCCAGCTTACGTTAGCCCCGGCCTCACAGAGCTTCTCAGGCATGCAATCTGACGTTTTTTCCGCAAAAATGCTGGGTTTTTCTGGGCGGGAGACTAGGCCGGTGCCAGTTTAGTGCCAATGCGATTTACGCGGGGCACGACGGGAGCCAAACAGGCTTCTATATGGCGCAGTTGGCCGCGTCATTCCCGCGCTCACCCTTCCGGGGCCCGGATTCCGTTCTACTAGATGCGCTTGATATGCAGCCTGAGCCAAGCCGCAAACTCCGTCTCCCCGATCTCGCTCCCGGCCAGCGCCACCACCGCCCGAATCGCCTCGACCGGATCAGCATCCAATTCCCATCCGTTGACTCCAAGGAACAAGCCAACCGCCATAAACGCGATCCGCTTGTTCCCGTCGGCGAAGGGGTGGTTTTTCGCCAGCCCGAAAGCATATGACGCCGCCAGCCCGGCGATGTCTATCAGTCCATCATAGTGAAACGCGTTCCAAGGTCGCGCCAACGCCGAGTCCAGCAATCCTTCGTCGCGTATCCCCTCAACGCCCCCGAAACGGGCGAGCCCCTTGGTATGGAGAAGGAGAAGGGCCTCTTTCTCGACCCAGACAGGTTCCGTCATTTCGCCAGAATGGCGAACACGTCCCGATAGCGGTCCATAAAGGCCTCCCCGATCTCGACCTGCTTCTGAACGCGTGGATCAAGGGTGGTAATCGTATAGCCGGTCGGTGTCTCCACCGCGTAGACCTCTTGGCCTTCCTTGGCGTGGAGGTGACCAAGCATCTCTTTTGGCAGGACGAGACCGGTCGAAGTCCCAACCTTCCTCAGTTTAAGGGCAAGCATCATAGCCTCCAGATTTATGGGTATATATATTATAATGGCGAAAGAAGTCAAGTCAGGGGGACAGCGCGGCCTTCTTCGCCAGCCGCTTTGCTGCTCTGAGCGGCCACGCGGTTATGGGGACGCTGTCAATGGCTAAGACATAAATGCGCCCGCCCGCCTCCTTGAGGCGAACCGAAAAAATTGAAGCACCGACCAAACCGCTCCGGCCATCGGTTCAGCCCTCGGGAGGCCGCATTCCTGGGCTACGTATTGAACCGGAAATGCATCACGTCGCCGTCCCGGACGACGTAATCCTTCCCCTCCAGCCGGAACTTGCCTGCCTCGCGCGCGCCCGCTTCGCCCTTGCCGGCGACATAATCGTCATAGGCGATGGTTTCGGCGCGGATGAAGCCATGCTCGAAATCGGTATGGATCACACCGGCGGCCTGAGGCGCGCGCGCGCCTGCCGTCACCGTCCAGGCGCGCGCTTCCTTCGGCCCCACGGTGAAAAAGGTCAAAAGCCCCAACAGGTCATAGCCCGCACGGATCAGCCGGTCCAACCCCGGCTCCTCCAGCCCCAGCGATTCCAGAAAATCGCCGCGCTCCTCCACCGGCATCTGGGCGATCTCTTCCTCGATCTTGGCCGAGATCACCACCGACCTGGCGCCTTGCCGCGCCGCCATCTCCGCCGCCTTGGCCGAAATCGCGTTGCCGCCGGCCGCCGCGCTTTCCTCGACATTCAGCACATACAGCACCGGCTTGGCGGTCATCAGTCCCAGTTGGGCGTAGAGGCCACGCTCCTCCGGCGCCAGATCGGCCAGCCGCGCGGGCTTGCCCTCTCGCAACAGCGCCAGCGCCTTCATCATCAACGCCAGCGCCCCTTTCGCGTCTTTGTCGCCGCTCCTGGCTTTCTTCTCCAGCGGCACGACCCGCTTTTCCAGCGACTCCAGGTCGGCCAGCATCAACTCGGTCTCCACCGTCTCGGCATCGGCGATGGGATCGATCCTGCCCTCGACATGAGTAACGTCGCCGTCCTCGAAGCAGCGCAGCACATGCGCCACCGCGTCCACCTCGCGGATATTGGCCAGGAACTGGTTGCCCAGCCCTTCCCCTTTCGAGGCCCCACGCACCAGCCCGGCGATGTCGACAAAGGTGATCCGGGTGGGAATGATCTGGGCGCTGCCGGCGATCTTCGCCAATGTCTCCAGCCGGGGATCGGGCACCGCAACGTCGCCGACATTGGGCTCGATGGTGCAGAAAGGATAGTTGGCTGCCTGCGCCGCCGCGGTCTCGGTCAGGGCATTGAACAAGGTGGACTTGCCGACATTGGGCAGGCCCACGATCCCGCACTTGAATCCCATAGCTTAGAACCTCGTCATGGCCGGACAGCGCGCGAAGCGGCTCGTAGCGACGGCGTACGAACCGGCCCGGCGGCCCATCTTTGTTGTCAATGAAGCGATCAAGGCAAATCTTGCGCGCCGGGTTTCGGCGGATTGCTCTTCGCAGGCGCCGTCAGCAGCGCCACCTTGCTCATGAATCCGGCGTCGTCATCCTTTGCCAGCAGCGGCGCGGCCTGGACCATCGCCTCGACCATCGGTTTCAGCCAAAGAATCTCGTCCCTGCCGAAATTGCCCAGCACATGCCCCGTCACCATCTCCTTTTGGCCGGGATGACCGATGCCGACGCGCACACGGCGATAGTCTGCCCCAACAGCGGCGGTGATGGATTTCAGGCCGTTCTGTCCGGCATCGCCGCCGCCGGTCTTCACCTTCAGCTTGCCGGCGGCCAGGTCGATCTCGTCATGGATCACCACCAGCGCCGACAGCGGCAGCTTGAAGAAGCGCAGCGTGGGCCCCACGCTGTCGCCGCTGAGATTCATATAGGTCTGGGGCTTGAGCAGGTATGTCTTGCGCCCCGCCAGCCTGCCTTCGGAAAGAAGACCGGCGAACCTGGCCTTCCACGGCCCGAAGCCGTACGCGGCGTGAATCTCGTCCACCACGATGAAACCGGCATTGTGTCGGTTCCTGGCATATTGCGATCCGGGATTGCCCAGGCCGGCGACAAGAAGAGGCGTATCCATAAGGGATGCGCCTCCCTCCGGCGTGCGACTGTCTTACTTCTTGGCGGATGCGGCGGCGGGCGCGGCCGCGGCAGCGGCGGGCGCGGCGGCAGCCTCGGCGGCGGGCGCTTCGGCAGCGGTGGCAGCCGCACGCAGCTCCTCGCGCACGCTGGTCGGCGCCACGACGGAGCAGATGGTGAAATTGCGGTCCCGGATTACCGGCTTGACACCCTCCGGCAGATTCAGCGAGGCGATGTGGATCGACTCGTTAATGTCCAGGCCCGACACATCGACATCGACGGTGTTGGGAATGGTCTCGGCCGGGCAGATCAGGCCAATCTCATGGCGAACGATGTTCAGCACGCCGCCCTTCTTCAGGCCTGGCGAAGTCTCCTGGCCCTTGAAGCGCACCGGAATCGCCAGGCGGATGGTGGCGCCTTCTCCCAGGCGCATGAAATCGACATGGACGGGAAAGTCGGTGACGGGATCGATCTGCACGTCACGCGGAATGACGCGCGTCTTCCGGCCGGCGATGTCCAGGGTCAACAGGGTGGTCAGGAAATGCCCGGCGCTGATCTTCAGGAACAGGGCGTGGCCGTCGATGTTCACATTCTCGGGCTCGGCCTTGCCGCCATACACCACGGCCGGGATCAGGCCCTTCCGGCGCGCCTGATACGCCGGGCCCTTGCCCGTGCCCGTGCGCGCTTCCACCTTAAGCTCTTGAACCTGCGCCATTTTCCTGATCCTTCGGGAGGCCGCCCGAGCTGCTCGCGGGGCGGAAAGGCGTGGCTTTTAGCCGAAGGGGGCCTCAAGAGCAAGTTGGGCTGTCTGGACGCAGGTTTAGGCCGTGCTAGCCTGTGCCCGGACGGTCAATTCGGGGGGTAGCCGTGCACAATCCGTTAGTCGTGATCATCCTGGCCGCGCTGGCCTCCTGGCTTTTCGGCGCCGCCTGGTACACCGGCCTGGGAAAGGCCTGGCAGCACGCCCATGCCATGCCGCCCTGTCCGCCCGACCAGAAGAAGATGCCCGTGGTGCCGCTGCTGGTCTGTTTCGTGGGCGAGGTGGTGATGGCCGCGGTGGTCTACCAGACCCTGGACCATCTGGGCGTGACGGGGGCCGGGTTCGGCGCCATCGCCGGGCTGACCCTGGGGGTGGGCTTCATGGCCACCAGCACCATCATCAACCACCAGTTTCAGCAAAAGCCCTGGACCGCAACGGCGATCGACGGGCTGCACTGGGTCCTGGTGGTGGTGATCCAGGGCGCCGTCGCCGGCGCGCTGGTATAGGCAGTCAGTCTTAGTCGAACAGGCTCGACACCGACGCTTCATTGTTGATGCGCCGCATCGCCTCGCCCAGCAGCGGCGCGATTGAGATACTGCGGATATTGGGGCAGGCGCGCATATCCGCCGTGGCCTGGATGGAGTCGGTTATCACCATCGATTTCAGCTTGGATGCCTTGATGCGGCCGACCGCGCCGCCCGACAGCACGCCGTGGGTGGCATAGGCATAGACCTCGGTGGCGCCGTTCTTCAGCAGCGCCTCGGCGGCATTGCAGATGGTGCCGCCGGAATCGACGATGTCGTCGATCAGCACGCAGGACTGACCCTTCACGTCGCCGATGATGTTCATCACCTCGGATTCGCCGGCTCGCTCGCGGCGCTTGTCGACGATGGCCAGGTCCGTGCCCAGCCGCCGTGCCAGGGCGCGGGCGCGCACCACCCCGCCCACATCGGGCGAAACCACCATCGGCAGCCTGGCCCCGGCATAGTCCTTGATGTCCTTCACGATCACCGGCATGGCGAACAGGTTGTCGGTGGGGATGTCGAAGAAGCCCTGGATCTGGCCGGCATGCAGGTCCACCGTCAGCACCCGGCTGGCGCCCGCCTGGGTGATCAGATTGGCGACCAGCTTGGCGGAAATGGGGGTGCGCGGGCCAACCTTGCGGTCCTGGCGGGCATAGCCGAAATAGGGGATCACTGCGGTGATGCGCCGGGCCGACGCGCGGCGCAGCGCGTCGATCATGATCAGAAGCTCCATCAGATTGTCGTTGGCGGGATAGCTGGTCGACTGGATGACGAACATATCCTCGCCGCGGACATTCTCCTGGACCTCGACGAATACCTCCATGTCGGCAAAGCGGCGCACCTGGGCCTTGACGTAGGGCAGCTTGAGATGCTGGCCGATGGCCTCGGCAAGGGGAAGGTTGGAATTGCCGGCGATGAGGCGCATGCCCCGCGAACCGTTCAGATCCGTCATTGCGCTCGGCCCCGCTGCTGCCGGCCCACCCGCAAAGGGCGCGCCCCCGTGTCATTTGGATGACGGGCTTTTAGCGACTGGGGGCGGCCCCCGCAACCGCGCGCATCGCCGCTGCCAGCCACCTGAAAAACTATCAGGAAAGTCGCCTGGAATCAGGCCGTGAGCACGATGGCCGAAACCTGGCGGCCATAGTCGGGCTCGCCCCGGTGGGTGGCGCGGCGGAAGCTGAAGAAGCCGTTCTGCGGCGGATAGGTGCAGGCCGGCAGCGTTTCGATCGCGCCGATACCGGCCGCGTCCAGCCGGTGGGCGGCATAACCCTTCAGGTCGAAGCGGTAATGGCCCTCTTTGCCCGACGGTACGAAGAAGCGCCGGTTGCGAAGGCCCTGTTCCAGGAAACGGTCGCGGAAGTCCCAACCGACCTCGTAGTTGTCCTGGGTGATGGCGGGGCCGATGGCGGCGTGGATGTGCGCAGGGTCCGCACCCAGCGTCTCCATGGCGGCGATGGTGTTTTCCAACACCCCTCCCGCTTCTTTGCTGCCAAGGGCTCCTTTCCAGCCGGCATGGGCCGCGCCGATCACCCGTGCCCGCGGGTCGGCCAGCAGCACCGGCACGCAATCGGCGGTCAGGATGCCCAGCACCAGCCCCGGCGTGGCGGTCACCATGCCGTCGCCATCCGGTCGTGCGCGTCCGGCCTCCAAAGGCAGGGCATGGACGATGGCGCTGTGCACCTGGTTCAGCGTGATCAGTTCGGCGCCGCCCAGCGCGACGGCCACGCGGCGGCGGTTCTCCCGCACCGATTCGGGGTCGTCGCGCGATCCGGGCCCGCAATTCAGCGAGGCATAAATGCCTTCGGACACTCCGCCCTCACGCTGGAAGAAGCCATGCGCCACGCCGGGCAGATTCAGGGACGCCGCCGTCAGCCGTTCGATCATGCTGGTCCTTTCGCCGGAAAGCCGGGCGCGGTGTCGAAAGCCGGCGGCAGGAAGGCCAACGCCTTGAACAGGGTCCCCATCTGGGCGGGACCGGTCAGGCGCTCCACCGCCGCGGCGATATCCTGCGCGGCGGCGGGATTGGCCCTGGCCAGGCGCTCGGCCCGCTCGGCCAGTCCCAGCCCGGCCAGGAAGGCGCCCTGGGTGAGGGGACCGGCGACAGCCGCGCCGCCCTTGCGGCCGGCCGCCGCCAGCGCGGCGAAATCGACATGGGCGGACAGGTCGTGACCGCCCGGCCGGTCCAGCACCTCGGCAAATCGATGCCCGCCCACCGCCTGCAGCGTTTCGCCGAAGCCGCTGTGCGCCTGATAGCCGTAGTCCACCAGCAGCGCCGCGCCGCCCCGCCGCGCGACGATGGCGGCGACATCCTCGGCCAGGGCCAGGGCGGCCGGCGAGGTCTCATAGATGCCGCCCTCGGGCACACGCTCCAGACCCATCGGGATCGCGGACGGCGGTGTGGGAACCGGCGCCAGGACGAAGCGCAGCTCGCCCCCCTTGGCAGTCACCATGCGTTCGCACCAGCCACGATCGGTCCTGACATACTGGCGCAGCGGCAGGGCATCGAAGAACTCATTGGCCACCAGCAGCAGGGGCCGCTCGTCCAGGCCGGCGAACTGGGCCTGCCAGCGCACGGCGGCGCCGCTTCCGGCGATGGTCCGCTCCTGCACCGCCCGCAGCACCGGGCTGGCCTCGATCAGCACCACATCCAGCTCTTCCAGAAAACCGGCCGCCTGCCGGACCACCCGCAGGATGTCGGCCATCAGCGTGCCGCGCCCCGGTCCCAGCTCCACCAGGCGCGGATTCTTCGGGCGGCCCTGGTCCACCCACACCTGCACCAGCCACAGCCCGATCATCTCGCCGAACATCTGGCTGACCTCGGGGGCCGTGATGAAGTCGCCCGCTTCGCCAAAGGGATCGCGGGTGGCGTAATAGCCGTCCTTCGGGTCCATCAGCGCGATGGCCATGAACTGGGCCACCGACATGGGCCCCTGGGCTTCGATCAGCGCGGCGATGCGGCCCTTCAGGCTCATGCCTTGGCGGGCTTGCGGTAGGCCAGCCAGAACAGCAGCCCGGCCGCGATCCATACCGGCACCGACAAGGCCATGCCCATGCTGATCGGGCCGATGAACTGGCTGTCCGGCTCGCGGAACCATTCGACGATGAAGCGGAAAGTGCCATAGCCCAGGAAGAAGATGGCCGCCAGAAGCCCCGGCCGCTCGTTGGCGCGGAACACGCGCAGCGCCACCTGCATGATGATCAGCAGCAGGATGCCTTCCAGCGCCGCTTCGTAAAGCTGGCTGGGGTGGCGCGGAATGTTGCCGCCGCGCGGAAAGATCATCGCCCAGGGCACGTCGCTGGGCCGGCCCCACAATTCGTCATTGATGAAGTTGGCGATGCGCCCGAAGAACAGGCCGATGGGCGCGAAGGCGCTGACCAGGTCGGCGATGGGCAGCAGCTTCAGCTTGTGCCGGCGGCAGAACAGCCAGGTCGCGACCGCCACGCCCAGGAGGCCGCCATGGAAGGACATGCCCCCTTCCCAGGCGGCGATGATGCGGATCGGGTGATGGAGGAAATCCATCGGCAGGCCGGTGCAGAAGCCGCCATAGTCCGGGGTCACGCTGCACAGGACCACGCCATAGATCAGCACCCAGCCCAGCCGCCCGCCGAGGATCACGCCGAAGGTGGCCCACACCATGAGGTCGCCGATTTCGTCCTCGCTCGCCGGGGGCTTGCCATTGAAGGGCGGGTGGGCCCACAGGGCCTTGCGGCGCAGCATCCGCACGATGCCCCACCAGGCCAGCACGATGCCGGCGATATAGGACAGGGCATACCAGCGGATCGCCAGCGGTCCCAGTTGCACCAGGACGGGATCGATATGGGGATAGGGCAGAAGGGCCTGGATCATGAGATGGCGCTAGACGGGCTGCTTTGGAACCCAATGTCAAGACCGCTTGTGCCGGATGTAGGGGCTGTTCATATAGAGCCCGTAGAAGGAGCTTTTCCGATGGCGCAGACCGACAATCCCTTCCTGGATGGCATGGCCAAGGCTTTCACCGACGCCGCCGGCATGGCCCAGAGCGTGCGCGCGGAGATCGACACCTTTGTGCGCCAGCGGCTGGAACGGCTGGTGGCGGACATGGATTTCGTTCCCCGCGAGGAGTTCGAGGCGGTCAAGGCGATGGCGGCCACGGCCCGCGCCGAAAACGAGGCGCTGGCGGCGCGGATCGCCGCCCTGGAG
This sequence comes from Hyphomicrobiales bacterium, assembly GCA_040255825.1. Classification (GTDB taxonomy): domain Bacteria; phylum Pseudomonadota; class Alphaproteobacteria; order Micropepsales; family Micropepsaceae; genus Rhizomicrobium. The sequence goes on from JBDZVS010000002.1 coordinate 676,857, forward strand.
TCCCGATCGGACTCCAAATCGGGCGGCTAGAGCAAGTTGTGACCAAATTGAATCGGCAGCGTTGCGTTGCGGCGTGGTGAT
>JBDZVS010000009.1:0-94258 GCA_040255825.1 Hyphomicrobiales bacterium
TCTTGCGCAGCCGCTTGATGTGGCTGTCGATGGTGCGGTCGTCGACATAGACCTGATCGTCATAGGCCGCGTCCATCAGGCTGTCGCGGCTTTTGACGAAGCCCGGCCGCTGGGCCAACGCCTGCAGGATCAGGAACTCGGTGACGGTCAGGCGCACCGGCTTGCCGTCCCAGGTGCATTCGTGCCGCTGGGGATCGAGCGCCAGCTTGCCGCGCACCAGGGCTTCGCTCTTGCCGGCCTCGCCGGCGGCGGCGGCCGGCTTATTCTCGGCCCGGCGCAGCACCGCGCGCACCCGCTCCAGCAGCAGCCGCTGGGAGAAGGGCTTGCGGATATAGTCGTCGGCCCCGGCATTGAGGCCCATCAGCTCGTCGATCTCCTCGTCCTTGCTGGTCAGGAAGATCACCGGCAGCGCCTCATTGGCCTGGCGCAGCCGGCGCAGCAGTTCCAGCCCGTCCATGCGCGGCATCTTGATGTCCAGGATGGCAAGATCCGGCGGGGTGGTGGTCAGCGCGGTCAGCGCCGCGGCGCCATCGGTGAAGGTGCGGACGTGATAGCCTTCCTGCTCCAGCAACATGCTCACCGAGGCGAGAATGTTCTTGTCATCGTCAACCAGCGCTATCGTGGCCATGGATTCCGTTCGAAAATGTCTGGGGGAGCAGTATAAGCCTATGAACAACAATGCAAAGTCCAAAAGGTTCCCGAACCAGAACCGTGGCTATCCCCTTTGAACCGCGCCCTTTTCGCAGCACCGTGCCTTTCTATGAGCGATTCCGGCTGCCCTATCCGGAGCGGCTGGTGGCGCGGGTGGTCGGCCTGGCGGGTCTGACAAAGGGCGACGCGCTGCTGGACCTGGGCACCGGCACCGGAATGCTGGCGGTGCCGTTCGCAAGGCTGGGCTTGGCGGTGACGGCGATGGACCCCGAGCCGGCGATGCTGGCCGCGGCCGGCGAGGCGGCCGGGTCCGCCGGGGTGACGCTGCGGCTGGTCCGGGGCGGTTCTTCCGACCTGACGGCGGATATGGGGCCGTTCCGGCTGGTGACAATGGGCCGATCGTTCCACTGGATGGATCGCGCCGCGACCCTGGATATGCTGGACAGGATCGTGGCGCCGGGCGGCGGCGTGGCGCTGTTCCACGATTCCCATCCGCCGGTGGAAGAGAATCGCTGGTTCAAAATTCTCCATGACGTCGGGCGGCCGTTCGGTCGCAAGGGCGAGCGCAGCGGCGGTCATCGCCGCTATGAACCGTTCCTGTTTGCCTCCGCCTTCACCGAACTGGATTGGCTGTCGGTCACCATCCGCCAGGCCATCACAGTCGATGACATCATCGGGCGCGCCTTTTCGATGTCGGCCTGCTCACTGGACCGGCTGGGCGCGCGGCGGGACGAATTCGCCGCCCAGCTGCGGGCGGCGCTCCTTGCCTTGTCGCCGGACGGCATATTCACCGAAGTCGCGGAGCTTGTGGCACTCCTGGCGCGGCGATCCGGGAGCATCGGGCAGCCCGGAGCAGAGCGAGGAGCGTCGCCCGTGCGACCGACAAAATGAGCATCGGGCAGCCCGGAGCAGAGCGAGGAGCGTCGCCCGTGCGACCGACAAAATGAGCATCGGGCAGCCCGGAGCGAAGCGAGGAGCGTCGCCCGTGCGACCAGACAAAATGAACATCGGGCAGCCCGGAGCGGAGCGAGGAGCGTCGCACGTGCGACCGACAAAGACACCGCAATGAGGCTCGAGGCTTTTCGCCAGACCAAAATCTACGATCTCTTGATGGCCTTCCCGCTGATCGTCTGGTTCGGCGGCGCGGCGATCCGGCTCCGGCCCAGCCTGGTGGCGTTGGGGGCCGGCCTGACCGGCGGCCATGTCACCTGGCATGGCGCGCTGTTGTTCTTCGCGTTGTTCGCATCGGCGATCTTCAACCTGCTGCTGGTCTGGCTGCTGGTCGCCCGCAGCGTGCCGGTGCGCCGCTCCTCCAGCCTGCTGGCAAGGGGGTGCGGCTTTGTCGGCACCTTCCTGGGCGTGGCGATCCTGTACCTGCCGCCGGTCCGGCCCTCGTTGCCGTTGCTGATCCTGTCGGACGCGCTGCTGATCGTGGGCTTCACGGCCTCGGTGGCGATCGTATCACGCCTGGGCAAGGCCTTTTCGATCATGCCGGAAGCGCGCGTGCTGGTGACGGCAGGCGCTTATAGCCGCGTGCGCCACCCGCTCTATGTCGCCGAGATCATCGGCCTGACCGGCTATGCGATCCTGTTCCGCCAGCCCTGGGCGCTGCTGCTCCTGGCGCTGGTGATCGCGTTGCAGGTGGCGCGCAGCCATTTCGAGGAACAGGTCCTGCTCGAGGCGTTCCCCGAATACGCCGCCTATCGCGCGCGCACGAGCCGGTTCATTCCGGGCGTTTGGTGACGCGCCTCGTTCCCGGCATGAGGATCGCGGCGCAACTCTCGCCCTGGGCTTGGTGATGCGGTCAGATGAATTCCACTTTCAGGATTTCATACGAGCGGGCGCCGCCCGGCGCCGCGACCTCCACCGTATCGCCCTTGGATTTTCCGATCAGCGCCCGCGCAATGGGGGACGAAAGCGAGATGCGTCCCTTCTTGGCGTCGGATTCCACATCGCCCACGATCTGGAATTTGCGTTCCTCGTCGGTATCCTCATCCACAAGGGTGACGGTGGCGCCGAACTTCACGCTGTTACCCGACAATTTGGAGATGTCGATCACCTCGGCGCGGCCGATCTGGTCCTCCAGTTCCATCACGCGGCCCTCGATGAAGCTCTGACGCTCCTTGGCCGCGTGATATTCGGCATTCTCCGACAGGTCGCCATGGGCGCGCGCTTCCGCGATCGCCTTGATCACTTCGTGACGGTCCTCATTTTTGAGGCGGTTCAGCTCGTCTTCCAGGGCCTTGAACCCCGCCGCCGTCATTGGAATCTTTTCCATGGCACTTCCCGTCCTGCCCAAAGGGCAAAAAAATCTCTCGCGCCGCCGTTGCTTCCCGGCTGCCGCGAGAGGGTCAGACACTAAGGCACTGTAATTGCCGGATTTTCTGGAAAACCATCCGGCCGTGCGTCACAAAGAGTAGGACTGGAGGGGGGCGACTTCAAGTGAGCCCGTCTTGAGTGCCTTGATGGCCTGGGTCGCCGCCACGGCGCCCGCCATGGTGGTGTAATAGGGCACTTTCAGCGTCAGCGCGGCCCGGCGGATGGACGAGGAATCGGCCAGCGCCTGCTGGCCCTCCGTGGTGTTGAACACCAGGTGGATTTCGCCGTTCTTCAACGCATCCACCACATGGGGCCGTCCTTCCAGCACCTTGTTGATGAGCGCGACCGGCAGACCGGCCGCTTCCAGCACCCGCGCGGTGCCGCGGGTGGCGATCAGGGAAAAGCCCATGTCCACCAGGTCCCGCGCCGGGGCCGCGATCAGGTCCTTGTCGGCATCGCGCACGGAAAAGAATACCGTGCCGGCGGGGGGCAGGCGGGTTCCGGCGCCGATCTGGCTTTTGGCGAAGGCGCGCGCAAAGCTGGTGTCGGTGCCCATCACCTCGCCGGTGGAGCGCATCTCCGGCCCCAGGATGGTGTCCACGCCGGGAAACCGGCCGAAGGGCAGCACCGCTTCCTTGACCGCGACATGGGTGGGCGCGGGTTTCGTCAGCTTCATCGATTTCAACGTCTCGCCCGCCATCACGCGGCTGGCGATTGCCGCCACGGGCTGGCCGATGGCCTTGGCGACGAAGGGCACGGTGCGGCTGGCGCGGGGATTGACCTCCAGCACGAAGATGTCGCCGTTCTGGATGGCATACTGCACGTTCATCAGGCCGCGCACATTGAGCGCCCGCGCCATGGCCTCGGTCTGGCGCTCGATCTCGGCGATCAGCGCCGGCGACAGCGAACGCGGCGGCAGCGAACAGGCGCTGTCGCCGGAATGCACGCCTGCTTCCTCGATATGCTCCATGATGCCGGCGATGAAGACATCCCCGTCCTTGTCGCAGATGGCGTCCACGTCCACCTCGGTGGCGCGGTTGAGGAAGCCGTCGATCAGCACCGGATTGTCGCCGCTGATGCGGAACAGCTCGCCCGATTCCACCTGCCTGCGGACATCCGCCTCGTCCGAGACGATCACCATGCCGCGGCCGCCCAGCACATAGCTGGGGCGCAGGATCACCGGATAGCCGATCTCGTTGGCGATGCGGATGGTTTCCTGCGCCGTCATGGCGGTGCCGTTGCGCGGCTGCTTCAGGTTCAGGTCCTGCAGCAATACCTGGAAGCGCTTGCGGTCCTCGGCCAGGTCGATGGCGTCGGCGGATGTGCCCAGGATTGGCACGCCCGCATCGCGCAGCCCATTGGCCAGCTTCAGCGGCGTCTGGCCGCCGAACTGCACGATCACCCCGGCCAGCGTGCCCTTTTCTTCTTCCTTGTGGATGATCTCCAGCACGTCTTCCAGGGTCAGCGGCTCGAAATAGAGCCGGTCGGAGGTGTCATAGTCGGTCGATACCGTCTCGGGGTTGCAGTTGACCATGATGGTTTCGTAGCCGGCCTTCGAGAGGGAGAAGGCGGCATGGCAGCAGCAATAGTCGAACTCGATGCCCTGGCCGATGCGGTTGGGTCCGCCGCCCAGGATGATGATCTTCTTCGCGTCGGTGGGATTGCTCTCGCAGACCGCCCGGCCGCCGACCGGAAATTCATAGGTCGAATACATGTAGGGCGTCAGCGCCTGGAATTCGGCGGCGCAGGTGTCGATGCGCTTGAAGCAGGGCCGCACGTCCAGCGCGTGGCGGGCGATGCGGATATCGGCTTCCTTCCTGCCGGTCAGCTTGGCCAGCCGGGCGTCCGAGAACCCCATCGCCTTCAGGCGGCGCAGGCCGGCGGCGTCCCTTGGCAGGCCGTCTTTCTGGATGCGCTGCTCGGTGCGGATGATGGCCTCGATCTCGCCCAGGAACCACGGATCATAGCCGGTGATGCGCTGGATCTCCTCCAACGGGAAGTCGTGGCGCATCGCCTGGGCGGCCAGGCGCAGGCGGTCGGGCGTGGCGCGGGCCAGCGCGGCGCGGATTTCCGTGGCGTCGGTGGACAGCGCGATCTCGTCCAGGCCGGTCAGGCCGGTCTCCAGCGAGCGCAGCGCCTTTTGCAGGCTTTCGCCAAAGGTGCGGCCGATCGCCATGGCTTCGCCCACCGACTTCATCGCGGTGGTCAGAAGCGGTTCGGCGCCGGGGAATTTCTCGAAGGCGAAGCGCGGAATCTTGGTGACGACATAGTCGATGGTCGGCTCGAAGCTGGCCGGCGTCACCTTGGTGATGTCGTTCTTCAGCTCGTCCAGCGTATAGCCGATCGCCAGCTTGGCGGCGATCTTGGCGATGGGAAAGCCGGTGGCTTTCGACGCCAGCGCCGACGAGCGCGACACGCGCGGGTTCATCTCGATCACCACCATGCGCCCATCCTTGGGGTTGACGGCGAACTGCACGTTGGAGCCGCCAGTCTCCACCCCGATCTCGCGCAGCACGGCGATCGAGGCCGAGCGCATGCGCTGATATTCCTTGTCGGTCAGGGTCAGGGCAGGGGCGATGGTGATGGAATCGCCCGTGTGCACGCCCATGGCGTCGATATTCTCGATGGAGCAGATGATGATGGCGTTGTCGGCCTTGTCGCGCACCACCTCCATCTCGAATTCCTTCCAGCCCAGCACCGATTCCTCGATCAGCACCTCGCGGGTGGGGCTGGCCTCGAGGCCGGATTCGACGATGGCGAAGAATTCCTCCCGGTTGTAGGCGATGCCGCCGCCGGTGCCGCCCATGGTGAAGCTGGGGCGGATCACCGTCGGCAGTCCCACCTGGTCCAGCGCCGCCAGCGCCTTGCTGAAGGATTCCGGCGCCAGTTCGGTCACGGCATTACCCGCGCCGTCGAACATGGGCTTGCCATCCTGGTCCATCTTCTGTCGAAGCTGGCCCTTCAGAGTGATCCCCTTGGGCACTTCCAGGCCGATCTTGCCCATCGCCTGCTTGAAGCGCTCGCGGTCCTCGGCCTTGTCGATGGCGTCGGCGGTGGCGCCGATCAGTTCGACATTGTGCCGGTCCAGCGCGCCCATCTTGCGCAGGCTGAGAGCGGTGTTCAGCGCCGTCTGGCCCCCCATGGTCGGCAGCAGCGCGAAGACCTTGCCTTCGGGCACATTGGGCCGTTCGCGGGCGATGATCTTCTCGACGAACTCCGGCGTGATGGGCTCGATATAGGTCGCGTCCGCCATCTCCGGGTCGGTCATGATGGTGGCGGGGTTGGAGTTGACCAGCACCACCCGGTAGCCTTCCTCGCGCAGCGCCTTGCAGGCCTGGGCGCCGGAGTAATCGAACTCGCAAGCCTGGCCGATGACGATGGGTCCCGCGCCGATGATCAGGACGGTGTGGATGTCTGTTCTTTTGGGCATCGTTAGACCTTGTCATGGCCCGCTGGCGCGGAGCGCGCACGGACCACCCATGAGCATGCTGAGACGGGCGCAAGGAATGCGCCCAACGGCCGGCCGGATTGCAGGTTAAGGGGACCGTTTAGACGGCTGGGGCCGCTACCGCAACCCCTGAATCGCGCAGAGCTGCCCGCCGCCGCTTTGCCCACAAAATCCCGGCGATTCGCGAAAACTTAGACCGCCAATGGGCGGACATATTTGTTCAAGGCGTCCATAAAGGCGCCTGCGTTGGTGAAGCAGGCATAGTGCCCGCCTTTAATTGGAACGAAGACTTTGCCTCGTGATTGTACCTTATCGAAATAAGCTTTGGCGGCCGCAAATGGTGTTACATGGTCCTCGCGGCCCTGGATCAACACATAAGGCACCGGCAACGAGGCTGCGACCTTCATCGCGTTAAAGGCGATGCCTGCTTCGCCTACCTTGCTCGCCTCGAACCTGTAGCCCTCGGCCCAGGCTTTCGCCTGCGGCTTGGGATGATCTGGCGAACCAAGGAAATTGGTCTGTATTTTCAGATAGGCCTGGTCGGATGGCGACATTATCCATTTGCGCGAGGCCGCTATTCGCTTCCAGTTATTCACGGAAAGCGAGCGCACATCATCAAGCGCTTTGAGCCCCTTGATGTCATGCGCCGCCAGCGCCTCCTTGCGCGCCCAGCGTTCGCGATATTTCATCGTCAGGGCATTGTTGACGACCTGGCCTGTACCGACAAAGGCGTAATAAAGTTCGGGCGCGCGTTTCACCACCATCAGCCCCAGAATTGTGCCGAAGGATTGGCCAACCAGGATCAGCTTGGGTTTGTGGAGACGCTTTAGGACATAACGCGTTAGCGCGATGCCGTCATCGGCGAGGCGGTTCATCGTGACGTCGGGCGTTGCTTTGCCGTTCTTTTCATAGGTCTTCCCGGCGCCGCGCTGATCCCAATTGACGACCGTGAAATCTCGCTCCCAAGGGGCGAACTCTTTGAGAAAAGGTGATAGCGCCTCGCCCGGTCCGCCATGAAGATACAGGATAACCGGATTGCGTCTATCCTGCCCCTGGATTGCGATCCATTGGTCGATGCCGCCGATTTTCTGGAATCCGCTTTCATCCACCGGCACGGCGCCGGCCGTTGCGGGTCGAATGGACAGCCAAAATGGCGCGCCGGTTGCGATTCCCAAAAGTCCTCGGCGCGATATTCTTCCCATTGTATTTGTCGCCCTCAGCTTTTCCACCTGAGCACCCGCTCCCGCACGGGGTTGGCGAATTCCGTGCCTTTTTCGGTCGACTCGATCCACGCCTTCTTCACCCGGTGGTACCAGATGGCGGGCTGGTCGCCGTCCTGGATCAGCATCAGGTTGGGATTGAACTTCAGCCCCTCACGCTGCAATTCCACGATCTTGCGGTCGTCTCCGATGAAGGTAGGGCCAAGCAGCCAGAAGAAGGGCAGGATGAAGCTCAGCCACCAGGGAAACCAGAACACCTGGATGATGTCGGTATTCTCCGCGTCGCGCGGGGTGCAGACCGTCAGGCCCACCACCTTGAACGGCTTGCCGAACAGCTTGCCCTGCACCGTCTCGAAACGGGTGGAGGGCAGCTCGAAGGTGATCTCGGTGGTCACTTCGCCCAACAGCGCATAGGCCGGCTTGGAGGGTTTGTGCGCCGTCATCACAAAGCCGGTGGGCAGGGGCGCGTAATGCTTTTCCTTCAGGCGGGGCTTGCGCTTCCACCACCAGTGATCGTGGACGTAAGCGGCATGGGCCGGGTCCATCAGCCCGATCACGGCATGGTCGATGGAGCAACGGAACAGCTGCGTCTCGTGCCACCTGATCTTCTTGACCGGCACGTCGATTTTGGGAGGTTCGCTTTTCGGCGCCGCGCCGGGCTTGCTGGCGACATAGACCCAGATCAGGCCGGCATCCTCGCGCACCGGATAGGACCGGACCTTTATCTTCGTGCAGTCCAACTCCTGGTCCGGGACCAGGGAGGGAATCAGGCTGCACACGCCGTCCTTGCGGAATTCCCACCCATGATAGGGGCACTGCACCTTGCCGCCGGCCAGGATCTTCCCCGCCGACAGGGGCACGCCGCGATGGGGACAGATGTCACGCAGGGCGAACGCCGCGCCGTCCCGGTCCCGGCCCAGCAGCACCGGCTCGCCCAGCAGCATCTCGCGGCGCATCCGGCCCGGCTTCAGCGAGGCGGAGAGGGCGATCATGTACCAGAGGTCGCGCACGAAGAGATGATCGCCGGCCCCTGCCTGTGCGCCCTCCTGGCCCATGGCAACCGTTTCGGTCATGGCGGAACTGCTTAGAGAAAAGGCTTCCTTCCGGCAAGCAGCCCGGCGCACCGTACCTGTCGCGACCCATGCGGACGACCCGTAATTTGGCTTTACCCCGTTCTCCAGCAAGGTAGGCTCCGGGCATGAAAGGCATCATTGACCGCAAGCTCCTCAGCCGGGCCATCCTGGTTGGGGTCGTGTTCGAGGCCGCCCTGGTCGTAGCCAGCCACTACAAGCCCTGGCTCAAAACCCACTTCCTGCTGTTCGGCGCGATGATGATCGCCGGCACCGCGGGACTTCTCTATGCCAGGGATCTGGCGGCGGGCTTTGCCAAGGGCTCGCTTGGGGGGCTTGCCTGCGGCGCGGCCTGCGGCATGACGGCGGTCGCCCTGTCGCACATCCTGGGCGAACACCCCGATATTTCCCTGCCTTATGGGGTGATGGTGATGACTTTCACGGGCGCGGTCGGCGGCATCTTCGGCCAGCTGGATGCGATCATGCGCGCATTCCTGAAGACCCTGGGACGCTGATTCGCGGCCACAGGCCGGTCCCGCCGGGGCCCGCCTTGGCAAAAGTTTCGATTTGGGGAAGTTGCCGGTTGGCTGGATCGCGCGGACCCGGAAAGGGGCTGGGGGGCTTGTTCATCCGGCCCCGCTCAAAATCGCAACCAACCGACGAACAAAGGTTCGCCTGTGAAAGCGGCTGCGCAATGGTTCAATCGTGACCTTTTCAGGGCATGTGTGCATGACATTCCGGTCACAAATGCACGCATGCAAAGTCACTCGGCGCTTGCGGCCCGCAGGTTCCGGCCCCATCATCCATCCTGATGGCGGAAGAACCCATAACGCTTCACCGCGCCGCTGCCTCCCCGGCAGTGGCGCGGACCGAGACAGTCGCCCCCGGCGCGGTGCCGACCTATTTCGACCGGCGCGAACTGGACCGCATTCTTGCAACTTATGGACGCATGGTCAGCGCCGGGGAGTGGCGCGATTACGCGCTGGATTTCCTGCCCGATGCGGCGGTCTTCTCGATCTTCCGCCGCGCCAGCGAGATGCCGCTTTACCGGATAGAAAAGCGGCCCCGGCTGAAGCACCGCCAGGGCCAGTACAGCGTGATCGCGCATGGCGGCCTGGTGCTCAAGCGCGGCCACGACCTGCCCCTGGTTCTCAGGATTTTCGACCGCAAGATATTGAAGGCGCTGAAGGACTGACCGAACAAAAAGCCCGGCGTTTCCGCCGGGCTTTCTTTCGTCATTCGCGTGTCTTCCTACCGGCGGTTGCCCAGGAAGCGCAGCAGGAACAGGAAGATGTTCAGGAAGTCCAGGTAGAGGCTCAGCGCCCCCATCACGGCCATCTTGCCGGCCATCGTGCCGTCATGGCCGACCTGGTAATAGGTGTTTTTGATCTTCTGGGTGTCCCAGGCGGTCAGGCCGGTGAAGATCAGCACGCCCAGCACACTGACCACGAAGTCGATGGCGGGCGAGCGGAAGAACATATTCGCCAGCGCGGCGATCAAAAGGCCGATCAGGCCCATGAACAGGAAACTGCCGAAGCCGGTCAGGTCGCGGCTGGTGGTATAGCCCCAAAGGCTCATCGCGCCGAACGTGGCGGCGGTGACGAAGAAGGTCAGGGCGACGCTGGCGCCGGTATAGACGATCAGGATCGACGAGAGCGACGCGCCAACAAGTCCCGCATAGGCCCAGAAGGTCGCCTGCGCGGCGCCCAGGCTCATATGCATGACCCGGAAGGACAGGAAGAATACCAGCCCCAGCGGCGCCAGCATCACCACCCAGCCCAGGATGGTGGGCTGCAACACCACGCCGTTGGTGGTCATCGCGGTCTGGTAGAACAGGTTCAGCAGCGCGGGCGAATGGGCCACGACATAGGCAACCACGCCGGTCAGCGCCAGCGCGCCGGTCATGTAGTTGTAGACCTTGAGCATGTATGCCCGAAGGCCCGTGTCGATCGTGCCGGCGGTCGTGGCGCCGCGCAAAACCCTGTTGTCGAAATCAGCCATCTTCTACTCCCTTTGCCCGCCATTATATCGTGGTTTCCTGTGGCGGTATCAAGGCGGGGAACTTTAACTTTAAACCCCCTCCGTCGGCGAACTTTGACCCCCTCCGGTGGCAGCTCGGCCTGCCTCCGGCAGCACATCGCTGCCACCACCTCCCCCTCTTGTGCGCTTTCGCGCGCGAGGGGGAGGATGGGCCGAGGAGCGAAGGGAAAGTCGAAGCCGGAGGGGGTTAACTGGATCGAAGTCGCCTTGCCGGGCGTACCGAAAGGGCAGCCAGCGCGCCCAGCATCCCGAAAATCAGCGTTGCCGCCGCGCCGCCCAGCACGGTGACCGCCACCGCCCGCGCGTCGAAGCTGAGGGGCACGTCCAGGATGGACCATGCGATCGCCCAGGCCGCCAGCGTCCCGGCGCCCAGCGCGATGATCCCCGTGGCGGTGCCCAAAATCCCGTATTCGATCAGGTGGACCAGCGCGATTCGCGCCCGCGTCGCGCCCAGGACCTTCAGGATGGTGGCGTCGTAGATGCGCGCCCGCGCCCCGGCGGCGATGGCGCCCGCCAGCACCAGCAGGCCCGCCAGGATGGTCACCAGGCTGGCCGCGCTCACCCCGTCCGCCAGCGACGACAGCAGGCCCTGCACCTGGGCGATGGCGTCCTTGACCCGGATGGTGGAGATGTTGGGAAAGCGGTCGGTCACGGCCATGTAAAGCGCGTTCTCCTGGTCGTCCGTCACCCGCACAGTGGCCAGGAAGGCGTGCGGCGCCTTGTCGATCAGGCCGGGCGACAGCACCAGCACGAAATTCTGCCCGCCATTGGTGAAATCCACCTTCCTCAGGCTGGCGATGGTGCCCTTGAACTCCCGCCCCAGCACATTCAGGGTCATGGTGTCGCCGATCTTCAGGCCGGTGCCCTTGGCGATGGCTTCGTCCAGCGAGATCAGGGTGGGGCCGCGATAGTCCGGCGCCCACCATTTGCCTTGCGTGATCACCGTGCCGGGCGGCGGCGTTGCGGCATAGGTGATGCCCCGGTCCCCGTTCAGCGCCCATTTGGCGTCGGGGGCGACGGTCGCCTTGGCGGCGGGCACCCCGTTCAGCGCGGTGATCCGTCCACGGATCATCGGGCTGCGCTGATAGTCGCTGGTGCCCGAGAAGTCGTGAATCACCTTGTCGAAGGCCTGCGCCTCACCCGGCTGGATGTCCACGAAGAAGAAGCTGGGCGCGCGCGCCGGCAGGGCGCCGGAAACCTGGTGGTTGATGGTCCCGCTGAGCAGGGTGACGGTGGCCAGCAGAGTCAGCCCCAGGCCAAGCGCCGTGACGATGCCGCCGGTGGCCGCGCCGGGCCGCACCAGGTTGGCCAGCGCCAGCCGCAGCAGCGGCGAGCGCGCGCGTGGCAGGGCGGCGACGAGCCGGCGAAGGCCCTCCGCCAGCAGCCGCAGCAGCGCCAGCGCCGCCACCGCCCCCAGCAGGAATTCGGCGGCAAAGAGCGGCGAGGGCGCCACCAGCAGGGTCAGCACCATCACGCCCAGCGCGGCGGCGGCGGAAATGGCGCGATAGAAATTCTGCCCCTGGGCCCGCGCCGGCGAGACGACATCGCGGAACAGGCTGGCCGGCGGCACGTCGCGCGCCCGCGACAGCGGCGGCACCGCGAAAGCCACCGCCGACAGAAGCCCGAAGGCCAGCGACAGCAGGATCGGCATGGGATAGAGCCCGAAGGTCGGCGGTACCGGCAGCGCCTCGCCGTAAATCCACACCACGGCGAAGGGCAGGGCCGCGCCGATGGCCGCGCCCAGCGCCGTCGCCGCCACGGCCACCGCCATCACCTGCAGGAAGAAGGTCAGGAAGACGAATCCACCGCCTGCCCCCATCGCCTTCAGGATGGCGATGTCGGCACGCTTGCGGTCCAGGAAGGCCATGATCGCCTGGCCGGCGCCCACGCCCGCCACGCCCAGCGCCACCAGCCCCACCAGAGTCAGGAACATGGTGAGCTGTTCGACGAAGCGGCGGATACCGGGGGCGGCGTCGTGGCGGTCGCGGATCTGCCAGCCGGCATCGGGAAAGGCGCGGGTGGCGGCGGCGCGAAAGCCGGCAATGGAAACGCCCGGCTTCAGGGCCACGCGATAGGTATAGTTGACCAGGCTTTCAGGCGAGAGCAGACCGGTTGCCGCCAGCCCCTTGCTGGACAAGAGCAGGCGCGGGCCCAGCGAAAATCCGGTGGAGACGCGGTCGGGCTCCTTGGTGAGCGCGCCCATCAGGCGGAATGTGGCGTTGCCCAGCCGCACCAGGTCGCCGCGCGCCACACCCATTCGGTCGAAAAGCGCCTGCTCCGCCGCCACCCCGCACACCCCGTCATCCTCGCAGGCGATCACGTCCGACAGTTTCTGCGGCGGGGAAAAGCGCGGGCTCCCGAACAGCGGCCAGCGTTCGTCGACCGCCTTCAGCTCCACAAGCTGGCGGCCCTGGCCGTCCCGCGCATAGACCATCGCGCGCATCGAAACGGTTTCCGAGACGCGGCCCTGGGCGTCCAGAAAGGCGCGTTCGGCGGCGTCGGCGGGGCGATGGACCAGCCGCACCGAGACATCGCCGCCCAGAAGCACCTGACCCTGGTCCTGAAGGCCGGTGAGGAAGGCCTCGGCGAGCGATTCCACGCCGCAGATCGCGGCCGAGCCCAATGCCAGGCACAGGAAGAAGATGCGGAAGCCCGCGAAGCCGCCGCGCAACTCGCGCCGCGCGAAGCCGAGGGCCAGCCGCAACCGGCTCATGGCGCGCTCGCGCTGTCCGACGCGATTTTCCCATCCGCCATGCGCAGCACGCGGCCGCAGCGGCGCGCCAGGCTTTCCTCATGCGTCACCAGGAACAGAGTGGCGCCCCGTTCGGCATTCAGTGCGAAGATCAGGTCGGCGATGCCCGCGCCCGTGCCGCTGTCCAGATTGCCGGTGGGCTCGTCGGCGAACAGAATCCGCGGGTCCGGGGCCAGCGCACGCGCCAACGCCACGCGCTGCTGCTCGCCGCCGGACAACTGGCCCGGATAATGGTCGGTGCGCAGAATGAGGCCGACCTTGCGCAATTCGCGCTCCGCCCGGTCGAATGCGTCAGGCAGGCCCATCAGCTCCAGCGGCACGGCGACATTCTCCAGCGCCGTCATGGTGGGGATGAGGTGGAAGGACTGGAACACGATACCCACCCGCCCCAGCCGGAATTTCGCCGCCGCATCCTCGCCCATGCGGGTGATGTCGGTGCCCGCCACCGTCACATGGCCGCTGGTGGGCTTTTCCAGCCCGGTTGCCACCATCAGCAGCGAGGATTTGCCCGACCCCGAGGGCCCGGTCAGCGCCACGGTCTGTCCGGCCTCCACCGTCAGGTCGATGCCGGACAATATGTCCACCGGCCCGGCCAAGCTTTTGAGCGTCAGCCTGACATCGCTGAGTTGCAGGGCTGGCAATTCACCAGCGTACGGGCGATTGTCCATCTGGGGATCGTTCATGGCGCCTGGAATACCAACCTGAAGAAGATGCCGCGTACCGTCACTTGGTTCCTTGTTGTCTTGTTCCTTAGCATGATCCCGATCGTGCCGGGAGCGGCCGCCGCCCCCATCAGGATACTGGCATTGGGCTCCAGCCTCACCCAGGGCTATGGCCTGCCGCCCGGTACCGAATTTCCGGCGCAACTTCAGGCGGCGCTGAAGAAGAAGGGCATCGACGCCGAGGTGATCAACGCGGGCGTCTCCGGCGACACCAGCGCCGGCGGCCTGTCACGCCTGGACTGGTCACTGGCCGACCATCCCCAGGCGGCGATCATCGAACTGGGCTCCAACGACATGCTGCGCGGCATTCCACCCGCCGAGACCGAAAAGAATCTGGCCGCCATCCTGAAAAAGCTGAAAGCCGCGCATGTGCGGGTGCTGCTGACCGGCATGAAGGCGGCCGGCAACCTGGGGACGGAATATGTGAAGGCCTTCGACGCCATCTATCCCCGGCTGGCCCGGGAATATGATGTGCTATTCTATCCTTTCTTTCTGGACGGGGTGGCGATGAATCCGAAGCTCAACCAGGCCGACGGCATGCACCCCAATCCCCAGGGCGTCAGGGTCATCGTTTCACACATCCTTCCCCTGGTCGAAAAACTCCTGAAGCCCCGAACGCAGAAGTGACGCCGCGCTGATGTTCCGCAAGCTTCTCTCGGTGGGTGGCTTCACCCTCCTGTCGCGCGTCACCGGCTTTGCCCGCGACGCGCTGCTGGCCTGGACGCTGGGGGCGGGCCTCTTGTCCGACGCTTTCATGGTCGCCTTCCTGTTTCCCAACTATTTCCGCGCCATCTTCGGCGAGGGCACCATCAATCCCGCCTTCCTGCCGCGCTATGCCGCGCTGCATGCCAGGGGCGAAAAGCAGGCGGCGGCGCACTTCGCCAACGCGGTGTTCGCCTGGCAGATGGCGGCCCAGGTCGTGCTGCTGGTGCTGGCGACCATTTTCATGCCCGCCATCATCCGCGTGCTGGCGCCGGGCTGGTCGGGCGAGCAGTTCCAACTGACCGTGTCGCTGGCGCGCGTCACCTTTCCCTACCTCATCATGACGCTGGTGGCGGTCCAACTGTCGGCGATGCTGAACGCCATCGACCGCTTCTGGGCCGGGGCTTTCTGGTCCAACCTCCAGAACCTGGCGATGATCGCCGCCTTGCTGCTGTGGCGCCATTTCCCCAATGCCGGTTATGCCGCGGCCTGGGGCGTGTTCGCGGGCGGCGTGGCGCAACTGATCTTCATCCTGTGGGCCGGCGCGCGCGACGGGCTGTGGCTGAAGCTGACCTGGCCGCGCTGGACGCCGCAGATCCGGGAATTCTTCGTCGCCTACGGCGCGGTGACCTTCGGCGCTGCCAGCATCGTGATCGCGCCCTTCATCGACACGGTCCTGGCCAGCCTGCTTCCCACCGGCAGCCGCACCGCGCTTTATTATGCGGACCGCATCAACCAGTTGCCGCTGGGCGTGTTGGGGATTGCGCTGGGCACCGTGCTGCTGCCGGAAATGTCGGCCCGCCTGGCCAAAGGCGACAGCGCCGGATCGGCCGCCGTCCAGAACCGCAGCGCGGCGATGAGCCTTCTGCTCACCCTGCCGTTCATGGTCACTTTCCTGCTGATCCCCGGCACCATCATCCGCGCCGTCTTCCTGCATGGCGCCTTCAACCCCGACGCGGCGCGGCTAGCAGGCTGGGCGCTGATGGCCTATGGCGCTGGCCTGCCCGCGATGGCGATGCTGCGCATCGTGCAGGCGACCTTCTATGCCCGCCACGACACGCTGACGCCCGCGCGCAGCACGGTGATCGCGCTGGTCAGCAACATCGCGCTGAAGATCGTCTTCGTCTGGGGCCTGAATCTGGGCGTCGCGGGCCTGGCGCTGGGCACGGCCTTCGGCGCCTGGATCAATGTTGCGGTGCTGACCTGGTATGGGCGCAGCCGCGCGCTTCTGGCGATCGAAGCCATCTTCATCCGCGCGCTGCCCGCCTCGCTGCTGGCGGCGCTGGCCTGCGGCGCGGGGGCCTGGATCGGCGTGGACCTGGCGGGCCGCTTCGGCGACGTTGCGGCGCTGGCGGCGGCGATCCTGGTCGCGGCGATCTTCTATGGCGCGGTGGTGGCGGTGTTCCGCCGGGCGCTGCCGCTGCGGGGCGCGCAGGCATGAGACTGTTCGTCGCCCTGTCCATTCCCGATGCGGTGGCGGGCTCGCTGCTGCTGCTTCAGGGCGGAGTGCCGGGTGCCCGCTGGCAGACGCGCGAGCAGTTGCACCTGACCATGCGCTTCATCGGCGAGGTGGACGGCCGCGACAGGGCCGCGATCGAGGATGCGCTGGACGGCATCGACGCGCCGAGCTTTGAACTGGAACTGCATGGCGTGGGCCAGTTCGGCAACCGCAAGCCCAATGCGTTGTGGGCGGGGCTGCGGCCCAGCCCGGAACTCGATCACTTGCAGCGCAAGGTCGACAACGCCATCCGCCGCGTCGGCCAACCGCAGGACTCCTATGGTGGAAGTGGGCACAAATTCACGCCGCACATCACCCTGGCGCGGCTGCGCCATCCCGACATGGACCGCTTGCGCCAATGGCTGATCCACAATGCGCTTTACACCAGCGCCCGCTTTGGCGTGGAATCCTTCCACCTCTATTCCAGCCGGCTGACCAGCGACGGCAGCGTCTATCGGGTGGAGGAGGATTATCCCCTGAGGGTGTTCGATGGCGAAGCTGACAATTGACGAACTGAAGAATTCCCTGAAACGGTTGCCGGACTGGGAGCTGGCCAAGGCGCGGGAGGCGATCCATCGCCGCTTCACCTTTGTCGATTTCGATGCCGCCTTTGCCTTCATGACGCGCACGGCGCTGATGGCGGCGAAGATGGACCATCACCCGGAATGGTCGAACGTCTACAATCGCGTGGATGTCACGCTCGCCACCCATGACGCGGGCGGGGTCACGCAAAAGGATATCGACCTGGCCGCGGCCATGGATGGCTATGCCGCCAGCGTCGGCGTCGGGCAGTCATAGTCCGCGGTTCCGAATCTGCCGTGAGTGGCGGGAACGGCCCCTTGAGGGAACCCGTTTGCCTATCCATGCGGATAAAACCCGACACGCAACGAACCGGCCTGCGCCCTGACCCCGGCGGGGTGCTCGTCCTGCTGCTGCTTTGCGCCCTAATGCTGGGCGCGGCCGCAGCGGGGTATTATCTGATGGATGCCCGGCAGGCCTGGCGCATACCCGCCCAAACCAGCCACATCGCGCTCAACTTCAAACGATAGGGGCGGACCCCGGACCACAGGACCAGCGCGGAGGATCAGACACGGAAGCCAATACGGTCGGCCACCATCAGCGCGATGCTGGCGCCGAGCGGCGTGATCGCCACCGCCAGCACGAACCACAGCGCCGGATTGCGGCCGTGCAGCTTGGCCCAATAGGCCAGCCCCATCGCGGCCAGAAGATAGAGAAAAACTAACATGTCATTGCTTCTTCCCTTCCACTTGCGGAAAGGGCCACTTGCGGAAGGGGGCGCGAAACCGCGTCAGCGGTTGCGCGCAGAGAAGGACGGGGCGCCCCAAGCCCAAGACCATGCCGCCGGGCGCGGCTTGCGCTGCCTGCGACGTCGCCCCACCCAGTTTCTTGCCGAGGCTGAACCGCCCCCAACCGTCATGGCCCGCGCCTGCGGGCCATCCAGTTTCTTGCCGAGGCTGCACCTCCCGCAAGGGGAGGGGGAAATTATTTCCGCGCATTCTTCACCAGGTCGTCCACCACCGATGGATCGGCCAGGGTGGAGATGTCGCCCAGGTTTGAAGTATCGCCCTCCGCGATCTTGCGCAGGATGCGGCGCATGATCTTGCCGCTGCGGGTCTTGGGCAGGCCGGGCGCGAACTGGATCACGTCGGGCTTTGCGATGGCCCCGATCTCCTTGCCCACGAACTGTTTGAGCTCATTGTTCAGCGCCTCGGTCGGCGTCACGCCCGCGATCAGCGTGACATAGGCATAGATGCCCTGACCCTTGATGTCGTGGGGAAAGCCCACCACCGCCGCCTCGGCCACGTCCTGGTGCAGCACCAGGGCGCTTTCCACTTCGGCGGTGCCCATGCGGTGGCCCGATACGTTGATCACATCGTCCACGCGGCCGGTGATCCAGTAATAGCCGTCCTCGTCGCGGCGGCATCCGTCGCCCGTGAAATACTTGCCGCGATAGGTCTTGAAATAGGTGTCCACGAAACGCTGATGGTCGCCATGGACGGTGCGCATCTGGCCGGGCCAGGACTGGGCGATCACCAGGTTGCCGGTGGCCGCGCCGTCCAGCACCTTGCCGTCGGCGTCGACGATTTCCGGCACCACGCCCGGCAACGGCATGGTGGCCGAGCCGGGTTTCAGGGCGGTGGCGCCGGGCAGGGGGCTGATCATCAGCCCGCCGGTTTCGGTCTGCCACCAGGTATCCACCACCGGGCAACGCTCGTCGCCGACCACCCGATGATACCATAGCCAGGCTTCCGGGTTGATCGGCTCGCCCACCGAGCCCAGCAGGCGCAAGGACGCGCGGCTGGTCCTTTTCACCGGCCCCTCGCCGTCGCGCATCAGGGCACGGATGGCGGTGGGCGCGGTGTAGAAGATGTTGACCTTGTGCTTGTCGATCACCTGCCAGAAGCGGGAAGTATCGGGATAGTTGGGCACACCCTCGAACATCAGGGTGACGGCGCCGTTGGCCAGCGGCCCATAGAGGATATAGCTGTGCCCCGTCACCCAGCCGACATCGGCGGTGCACCAGTAGACGTCGCCATCGTGATAGTCGAAGACGTAATGATGGGTATAGGCGCACCACAGCAGATAGCCGGCGCTGGTGTGCAGCACGCCCTTGGGCTTGCCGGTCGAGCCGGACGTGTAAAGGATGAACAGCGGGTCTTCGGCGTTCATCGGCGCGGCCGGACAGTCGGCCGACACCCTGGCCGCTTCCTCGTGGTACCAGAGATCGCGGCCCGGCTTCATCGCGACTTTGCCGCCGGTGCGGCGGACCACGATCACCGTGGTGACGCCGGGCGCCTTTTCCAGCGCCGCATCGGTGTTGGCCTTCAGCGGGATCGCCTTGCCGCCGCGCACGCCTTCATCGGCTGTGATCACGATCCGGCTGTCGCAATCGGTGATGCGCCCGGCCAGGCTGTCGGGTGAAAAGCCGCCGAACACCACCGAATGCGGCGCGCCGATGCGGGCGCAGGCCAGCATGGCATAGGCCGCTTCCGGGATCATCGGCATGTAGATGGTGACGGGATCGCCCTTCTTGACGCCATGCGCCTTCAGCACATTGGCGAAGCGGCACACTTCGCCATGAAGCTGGCGATAGGTGATGTGTTTGCTGTCGTTCGGGTCGTCGCCTTCCCAGATGATGGCGGTCTGGTCGCCGCGCCGCTCCAGGTGCCGGTCGATGCAGTTGGCGGCGACGTTCAGCTCGCCGTCCTCGAACCATTTGATGAACAGATTGTCAGGGTCCCAGGAGACGTTTCTGACCCTGGTGAAGGGTTTGGTCCAGGTCAGGCGGCCCGCCTGTTCCCGCCAATAGCCGTCGGGATCGGACAGCGCGCGCGCATAGGCGGCGCGGTAGGTGTCGGTGTCCATGAAGGCGCGCTTTTTCCAGTCCGCCGGCACGGCGATCACATTGTCCGACATATTGCTGCTCTTTTGGGCTTTCCTCTGCCGCCATGGTGCTATGATCCCCTATCAACCGCAACCCACCAGGTTTCCAGACGCGAACCGGATTGAAGGATCGATGCAGCTTCAGCTTTCCACCTGGCCGGATGTCGAGGCCTATCTGGCCCGCTCCAAGGCGATCCTCATCCCCATCGGCTCGACCGAGCAGCACGGCCCCAACGGGCTTCTGGGCACCGACGCCCTGTGCCCCGAGATCATCGGCCGGCGCGCGGGCGACGAGGCGTCCATCCTGGTTGCGCCCACCTTCAATGTCGGCCAGGCGCAGCATCACATGGCCTTTCCCGGAACGATCACGCTGAGACCCTCGACCATGATCGCCACCATGATCGACTGGGCCCAAAGCCTTTCGCGCCACGGCTTCGAAAAGCTCTACTGGCTGAACGGGCATGGCGGCAACATCGCCACAGTCACCGCCGCCTTTTCCGAAATCTATCACGCGGTCACCTTCGACCGGCACGGCCACAACAATCCGCCGCTGCGCTGCGCCTTGCGCAACTGGTGGGAGTTGCCGGGCGTGATGGATGTCTGCCGCCAGCTGTTCCCGGTGGGCGAGGGCAGCCACGCCACGCCGTCGGAAGTCTCGGTCACCTGGTTCGCCTATCCCGAGGCGGCCAGGCAGGTGGCGATGAGCCCGCGCATCGCCCCCACCGGCCCCATCCTGGACGCCGAGGATTACCGCCGCCGGTTCCCGGACGGGCGCATCGGCTCCGATCCCAGCCAGGCCAGCGCCGAGGCGGGGGAAAAGATCGTGGCGGCGGCGGTCAAGGCGGTGATTGCCGAGTTCAAACAGTTTGCCGCGGGCTAGGCCGGGGCGTTAAGCTGGGCGCTTCCCAGGGGTGCCGGCGGCGAGCCGGCTGAGATCGCAATCCCGCGAATCCCTTTGAACCTGATCCGGCCCCCCTTCCTGACGAAGAAGACCGGCGTAGGGAGAGGCCAGATGAACAAACCCATTCTCGACAAGTCCCCTTTTTCAATTTCTCCTGGCATTACCCGCGGCCCGCTGCCCGGCTCCCGGAAACTGCTGGTGAATGGCGTACCGTTCCGCGAGGTGCCGCTGTCGGGCGGCGAGCCGCCGGTGCGGCTGTACGACACCTCCGGTCCGTATACGGATGATTCCGTCGCCATCGACATCGACAAAGGTCTGGCGGCGAAGCGCTGCGACTGGATCCGGGCGCGCGGCGATGTCGAGGAATATGCCGGCCGCGACCGCCGGCCCGAGGATGACGGCCTGAAGGCGGGCGAGAAGCTGTCGGTGCCGCAGTTCGCGCGCAATGGCGTGAAGCTGTTGCGGGCGAAGCCGGGCCGCAATGTCACCCAGCTTCACTATGCGCGCGCCGGCATCATCACCGAGGAGATGAAATACATCGCCGCGCGCGAAAATCTGGGTCGTAGCGCGCTGGCCGACGGCAACAGCTTCGGTGCCGCCATTCCCGACCACATCACGCCCGAATTCGTCCGCGACGAGGTGGCGAAGGGCCGCGCCATCATTCCCGCCAACATCAACCATCCCGAAACCGAGCCGATGATCATCGGCCGCAATTTCCTGACCAAGGTCAACGCCAATATCGGCAATTCCGCCGTCACCTCCGGCGTGGCCGAGGAGGTGGAAAAACTGGTGTGGTCGATCCGCTGGGGCGCCGACACGGTGATGGACCTGTCGACCGGCCGTCACATCCACACCATCCGCGAATGGATCATCCGCAACAGCCCTGTGCCCATCGGCACGGTGCCGATCTATCAGGCGCTCGAGAAATGCGGCGGCATCGCCGAGGAACTGACCTGGGAATTGTACCGCGACACGCTGATCGAACAGTGCGAGCAGGGCGTGGACTATTTCACCGTCCATGCCGGGGTGCGGTTGGCGCATATCCCGCTGACAGCGGACCGCGTCACCGGCATTGTCAGCCGCGGCGGCTCGATCCTGGCCAAATGGTGCCTGGCGCATCACAAGGAGAATTTCCTCTACACCCACTTCGAGGACATCTGCGAAATCCTCAAGCAATATGACGTCTCGTTCTCGCTGGGCGACGGGTTGCGCCCTGGCTCGACGGCCGATGCCAACGACGCCGCCCAGTTCGCCGAACTCGACACGCTGGGCGAATTGAACCGCATCGCCCAGAAACACGACGTCCAGGTGATGATCGAAGGGCCCGGCCATGTGCCGATGCACAAAATCAAGGAGAATATGGACCGCCAGCTTGCCGCCTGCGACGAGGCGCCTTTCTACACGCTGGGGCCGCTGACCACCGACGTGGCGCCCGGCTATGACCACATTACCTCGGCCATCGGCGCGGCGATGATCGGCTGGTTCGGCACGGCGATGCTCTGCTACGTCACGCCCAAGGAACATCTGGGCCTGCCCGACCGCGACGATGTGAAGGCCGGCGTCATCGCCTATCGCATCGCCGCCCACGCGGCCGACCTGGCCAAGGGTCATCCCGCCGCGCGCGTCTGGGACGATGCCATGAGCAAGGCGCGCTTCGAGTTCCGCTGGCGCGACCAGTTCGCCCTGGCGCTCGATCCCGAGACCGCGCAGCTTTATCACGACGAGACGCTGCCCGCCGAAGGCGCCAAGATCGCGCATTTCTGCTCCATGTGCGGGCCGAAATTCTGCTCGATGAAAATCAGCCAGGAAGTGCGTGACGCGGCGAAAGGCAAGAATGACACCATGAGCACCGCCGAAATCCGCGCCGCCATGGCGAAGAAGTCGGCGGAGTTCCGGCAGTCCGGCGGTGAAATCTATCTGCACAAGCCCGCCCGATAGCCCTCCGTGGGAAGGAGGCCTCATGCGCATTTCGGTTCTTGTTCCGGCGATGGTTCTCGCGGTGCCGCTGGCGGCGGAGGCCGGCGCGCCGGATAATCCGCCTTGCGTGCGCGCCTCGCACAATACCGCCTACAATGCCCGCCCGGTCGGGCCGCATGACATTTATCTCGCCAACAGCGTAGGCCCGCGCAACGCCGTGCGGGCCGAGACGACCTGCATCCATATCCGGCCCGGCGCCATCGTGGCGGTGCAGTCGCAGTTTGCCTGCGTCAGCAAGGGCGACCCTGTCGCGGTGAACAATATCGGCCTTCCCGGCGAGCGCTGCCGCATCGTCAAGCTCTCGCCCTTCGTGCCGGGCAGCGAGGCCAAGGGCTACAAGTGAGACTGGCAGCCGCGTTGATCGCCTGGCTCCTGTTGTCCGGCGCCGCCTGGGCCGATTCCTGCGCCGTGCTGGCGCGGCAGGTGGACAAGGCCGGGCCCAAAAGCGATCGCGGTGCGGTGTTTGTCGCCTCCTATCCTGAGGCCACCGACAAGGCGCTTCGCAACGTTGCCTTCCTCTATGACAACGCCGCCGCGACGCTGGCGCTGATCGGTTGCGGCGACCTTCCGCACGCGCGCCGCATCGGCGATGCCATCCTGGCGGCGCTGGCCCATGACCGCTTCTGGAAGGATGGCCGCCTGCGCAATGCCTATCTGGCCGGCCCCGTCGCCAATCCCGTCAAGCTGGGCGGCTGGCAGGACAAGAGCGGTTGGGTGGAAGACGGCTATCAGGCGGGCAGCGACAGCGGCAACCTGGCCTGGGCGATGCTGGCGCTGCTGGGTCTTCATCACACCGGCGCCGGCGACCAATATCTGCGCGGCGCCGAACGAATCGCCGCCTATCTTGAAAAAAGCTTCAGCGCGCCCGGATTCACCGGTGGCACCTTCGGCGGCGAGCCCAGGCCCCGGCGCAACAGCTGGAAGTCCACCGAGCACAATGTCGATCTCGCCGCCGCCTTCGCCCGGCTGGCCGACGCCACGCATGACGCGCATTGGGCGCTGCGCGCGCGGCAGGCGCGCGATTTCGTCGCCGCCATGTGGGACGGGAAGCGCGGCTGTTTCGCTGCGGGCACTGGGCTGGACGGCAAGACGCCCAACCGTTTCCTGGCGCTCGATGCCCAGCTCTGGCCGCTGCTGGCGCTGCCGGGCGGCGTGGCGCGCTATGGCGCCGCGCTCGGCACGGCGCGCGCCCGGATGGCGGTGGACGGCGGCTTCGCCTACAGCGAAACGCGCGGCGCAGTATGGACCGAAGGGACCGCCCAGGCCGCCCTGGTGATGGCGCTGACGGGACAGACGCAGGACTATGCGCGTCTGATGCGCGTCGTCGAAGGCAATCGCGATCCCTTCGGCCGCTATTTCGCCAGCGACCGCGACAGCGATACCGGCTTTCGTCTCGACACCGATCCGGCCCAGGCGCGGCGCTATTTTCGCGAGCCCCATCTGAGCGCGCTGGCGTGGGTGGCGATGGCGCGGCGAAAATTCAATCCTTTCACTTTGGCCGTCGCGCGCCCCGGCGGGTGAACCCTCGCCTTGTTTCTGCCATCGGCGGTTCCATCGGGTTCGGCCGCGGAACGATACCCTTCACCCAATCGTTTCCGGCACATTGCAGCAAGGAGAGCCCAACATGCTGATGAAGTCTGTTCTGCCGGGTGCGGCGCTGGCCGTTGCCCTTGTCCTTGCCGGTTGCGGCACCGACCCCGGCGATCGCGCCGCTTCGGGCGCGCTGCTCGGCGCGGCCGGCGGCGCCGCCATCGGTGCGGCAGCGGGCAATGCAGCCCTGGGCGCCGCGGCCGGCGCGGTTGGCGGCGCGGTGATTGGTGGCGCGACGGATCCCTGCGATCTCAATCTGGGCGATCCGGTCTGGCGCAACGACCGACGCGCCTACGAACGCCGCTGCGGCCATCCCTATCGGGAGCGTTACCGCGACCGCCGCGACTACTGATGCGCCGAGTGAGCCTGCCTCGGGCGCCTGCCGTGAAAAAGACGGTGGGCGCCTGTTGCATCCTCGGCCGCTACGTCCTCAGCCACCCAGCAGGCCGTCCTTGCCGGTCAGGTCGCTCATGAACATCAGCTTGAAGGACAGGTCGTCCGTCGCGGGAGTAAGGCCGAATCCGACGCCGGCTTCGACTCCGATGGGATCGCCGGTGTAGTCCACCGTTCCCCACAATTGGTGCCATTGCCGGTCGGCCGGCAGGAAGTGGCTGAGGGTGCCGAAATCGTCATATTCCTCGGCCGCGATGGTCCAGCGGGCGTTGATGGCATAATCCAGCCGGGTCGCGGGCACGAACTCCAGCGCGGCAAAACCCTTGTAGCTGTTGTCCAGGATCGGGTTGAAGGTGATGCTGAAGCCGTTGCCGAAGCGCCAGCCGACGATCGGCCGGATCTCGCCGGTGTTGACCTGGCTGTCCCACTGTTTCTCGTTCCAACTGAACTCGAAATTCACGCCGTAATAGAAATCCTTTTGCGCATTGTCCGGCTGCACGAACAGGGCGCGCAGCTTGAAGCCGTTATAGGTCCATCCTTGTCCGGCCGTGTTGGAATAAAGCGGCAGGTAGAGCCCTGCCTCGAACCAGTCGGTGACGCCATAGGCCCATTCCGTCACGCTGCTATAGGCATGGTTGTCGGTCAGGCCGCCGGGAAAGTCGGGCGTCTTCAGGCCGTCCGGGGTGTAATTGTTGTGCCAGGTCAGCCCCAGCACGCCGGGCGCGACGATATCGCCGGTATAAACCTGAATCTCGTCGGTCACGGCAAGGGCCGCGCCGCCGCTCGCCAGCCATGCGAGGATGCCGAGGACAAGACGACGCATGACGATCCGGTAGCGACGTTGCGGAACGATTCTCTAATCCGTATGGCGTCGCGTTTCACGCGCAATGTTTGAAAGCAAGTCTCATGCGCGTCGCAAAATATCGCGTCAGCGCCGGGCGGAAAGCCCGCTCCAGATCGCCAGCACGATGACCGCCCCGATCACCGCCACGAGCATCGACACGAAGACATTGTGCTCTTCGTAAGAGAAGCCTCCGGACAGAAGGCGGAACAGCATACCGCCCACCAGCGCCCCGACCAGGCCCAGCGCGATATTGACGAAGCACCCGCTGCCCTGGCGGCCCATGATGGCGCTGGCGATCCAGCCGGCGATGGCGCCAAAGACGACCCAGCCCAGTATTTCCATGACCCTTCTCCCGCTCGGGCAGGCAGGACGTATATCATGGACACCGCTGGGGCGGCCATGACCGCCGCTGCCCGGGATCGAACCGGACCGTTCGCCGTTATGGCTATCTGCCGCCCAAGGGTCTTATTCTTCGCGGGATGGCGGCGACAATCCTTTCCCGGATGTCATTTTTCCCGCGGCGCCGATATGATCAGGACGGGAGCCGTGCATGAAGATATCCATCGCCGTCACGATGTCTCTGGGAGGCGCTCTGCTGGTCGCCGCGCCTCTGGCCGGTGTGTCACCGGTCGCGGCGCAGGCGCCGGCGAGCGCCCCGCGCCCGGATTGCCTGCGGATCGCCAACATCTGGGACTATACGCCCGTCCCCGGCAATCGTGCCCTGATCGTCACCGACAAGGCGCGGCGCAAATTCAAGCTCAGCTTCATGGGCCGCTGCACGGGGCTTCAGTATCATATGGGGCTGGAGTTCCGGTCGCGGGGAACGGGCGGCCTGTCCTGCATGCAAAAGGGAGATAGCGTCATCACCCATGACGTCGCCGGCATTCCCGAATGCATCATCAACGCGGTGGTGCCTTATACGCCCGAGATGGGAAAGGCCGATGCCGCCGCCGCTGCGGCCGCCAAGCCGCACAAGCCGTAGCGTACTTCCGCTTTCGTGCTAGAACCGAGCTGAGTATTCCTCCTCCTTCGGCGCGGAGCGCCTGGAAGGGGGAGGTGTCGCAGCGCTGTGTCTGCCGCAGGCAGACCGAGCTGCGACAGAGGGGGTTGGATAAAGAATCATGCGCGGCTATTTCGGCGTGGGCGTCGACGGCATCTCCAAGCCGATGAATCTGGGCAACCTGGTGCGCATCGCCCATGCCTTCGACGCCAGCTTTTTCTTTTCTGTGGCGCCGCGCCTGAAGCTGTCGGATGCCCAGTCCGACACCAGCCGCGCACAGGGCGCGCTGCCCTTCTATTCCTTTCCCCGCTTCGAGGATCTGCGCCTGCCGATGGGCTGCCGCCTGGTGGGGGTCGAGATCACGGACGACGCGGTGGAATTGCCGCGCTTTCGTCATCCCGCGCGCGCGGCCTATGTCTTCGGCGCCGAACGGTTCTCGCTGTCGCCCAGGATGCTGGCGGCGTGCGCGTTCGTGGTGCGCATTCCGACGCGCTTCTCGATCAATGTCGGCATGGCGGGCGCCATCGTGCTTTACGACCGCATGCTCAGCCTGGGTGGCTATGGCCAGCGTCCCGTCAAGGCGGGCGGGGAGGGGGCCGAGGTGCCGCCGCCGCACACCTGGGGCGCACCGTTGGCCCGGCCCCGCGAAAGTTGAGCGGACCCGGTTGGCAAAAGCGGACCAGGCTCCATATAAAGGGGCCCGCGAGCAGAGTTTTCCCGTGCCCACACCCGCTCTTTCCATCCGCGACCTGCGCAAGGTCTATCGCCGCGGCAATGTCGCCGTCGATTCGCTGTCCCTCACGATAAACGAAGGGGATTTTTTCGGCTTCCTGGGGCCGAACGGCGCCGGCAAGTCCACCACCATCCATTGCATCACCGGCATCGCCGAGCCGAGCAGTGGTGCCATCGAGATATTCGGAGTGGACGCGGTAAAGGACTATCGCGAAGCGCGCCGCCTGGTGGGCCTGTGCACCCAGGAATTCAACGTCGATCCGTTCGCCACGGCGCGCCAGATCGTGGACTGGATGGGCGGATATTTCGGCATGGGCCGGGGCGAGCGCAAGGCGCGCACCGACTATCTGATCGAACGGTTCGAACTGGGCCCGCACGAAAAGAAAGCGTTCCGCGAGCTGTCGGGCGGGCTCAAGCGGCGGGTGGTGCTGGCCCGCGCCCTGATCAACGATCCGCGGCTTCTGATCCTGGACGAACCCACCGCCGGCGTCGATGTCGAGCTGCGCCGCGTCCTGTGGCGCTATCTGCAGGAGTTCAATGCCGACGGCCGCACCATCCTCCTGACCTCTCACTATCTGGAAGAGGTCGAGCGGCTGTGTCGCGACATCGCCATCGTCAACAATGGCCGGATCGTACGCCAGGGCACCAAGGACGAGATCGCCGGCATTCCCGGCGGGCTGGAGAATGCCTATCTCGCCGCGACCGGCGCCACCGCCGATCATATCGCAGGCCAATAGGGATCGAGGAGGCGATGAGCGGAACCAAGACCGGCATCAACTGGATCGGCCTCTATACCATCGTGCGGCGCGAGGTCAGCCGCATGATGCGCGTGCCGATTCAGGCCTTCGTCGCGCCCTGGATCAGCGCCCTGCTGTTCATATTCATTTTCGGATTCGTGGTGGGGGGGCGCATTTCCGCCATCGGCGGCGTGTCTTATATCCGCTTCGTGCTGCCCGGCATCCTGATGATGAGCATCGTCAATGCCAGCTTCCTGCAATCCAGCTCGGCGATCTATTTCGCCCGCTTCCTGCGCTTCATCGAAGAGACGCTGGTCTCGCCCATGTCCTATACCGAGATGATCGCCGGCACGCTCGCCGTGGTGGTGGTGCGCTCCACCGTCACCGCCATCGGCATCCTGCTGATCGGCCTCGCCTTCGGCGCCACCGCGATCCAGTCCATCCCCGCCTTCCTGTACTGGGTTGTGGCGGTGTCGATGATCTTCGGCCTGATGGGCATCGTGATCGGGCTGTGGTCCAAGAGCTTCGAGCAGCTCAATGTGCTGACGGTGTTCTTCATCACGCCGCTGTCGATGGTGGGCGGCGTGTTCAACACGGTGGAAATGCTGCCGCCCTGGCTGCGCTTCCTGGCCTGGGGCAATCCTTTCTTCTACTTCATCAACGGTATCCGCCATTCGATGATCGGCTTTTCGGAAACGCCGGCTGCGGTTGGCTATGGCTTCACCACCTTGCTGGCGGTGGCGATGTTCCTGTGGGTGCTTCGGCTCTATTCGCGCGGCTATGGCCTTCGCGAGTAGCGGAGAATCACCCGGAACATTTCGGCGGTTGAGTGCCGGCCGGCCAGCCCCTATGCTCGCGGCACCATAATCACGCCCGATTTCCTTCATAAAAGCGGGCCATTCGAGTCTCGCGGAGTCGTCATGTTTCGTAATCTGATCCTCGCCGCGGCAGGCCTCTGCCTGGCGATCGGTCCCGCCGCTGCCGCCGAATCCGCCACCCTGCTGGGCGTGTTCGACAGCTGGTCCGCCTATACGGCCGGCAATGGCGCGTCGAAGACCTGCTACATCCTGTCCAAGCCGCGCGCGGTCCAACCGCGCGGCGCCAAGCGCGGCCCCATCTTCCTGATGGTCAGCGACTGGCCGTCGCGCAAGGTCAAGGCCGAGCCGCAGATCGTCTATGGCTATCCCACCAAGGAAGGCACCAGCGGCGCCAGTCTGGGGGTTGGCGGCGACAAGTTTACCTTTTTCATG
Source organism: Hyphomicrobiales bacterium (assembly GCA_040255825.1). Classification (GTDB taxonomy): domain Bacteria; phylum Pseudomonadota; class Alphaproteobacteria; order Micropepsales; family Micropepsaceae; genus Rhizomicrobium. Next base: position 29,252 of record JBDZVS010000009.1, read on the forward strand.
CGCAATGTGCAGGAGGACGGCAGCGGCTGGCTGCACTCGCTGGGCGACAACGACAAGCTGATCGACGATATGCGCGGCGGCGTCACCGCCGTGGCCAAGGGTCTTTCCAAGCGCGGCACCCACACTACCGATACCTATTCCCTGACCGGATTCTCCGCCGCGCTGGACAAGGCGCATTCCGCCTGCGGCATGTGATAGACTCGCGCCCGCGATGGAACCCAGGCCCGCCCTGATCGGCATGGACAAGCCTGCGCTGAAGGCGGCGCTGGCGGCCGCCGGCGTGTCCGAAAAGCAGTTGTCGATGCGGGCAGGCCAGTTGTGGAACTGGATTTACGTCCACGGCGCCCGGGACTTCGCCGCCATGACCAACCTGGCCCGGGATTTCCGTGCCCTGCTGGAAAGCAGCTTCACCCTGGCGCGGCCGGACGTCGTTACCGCCCTGGTCAGCCGTGACGGCACCCGCAAATGGCTGCTGAAGACCGGCCCCGGCATCGAGTTCGAGACCGTCTATATCCCGGAGGAAGATCGCGGCACCCTGTGCGTGTCGTCTCAGGTCGGCTGCACGCTCACCTGCCGGTTCTGCCACACCGGGACGCAAAAGCTGGTTCGCAACCTGACGCCCGGCGAGATTCTGGGCCAGGTGATGCTGGCCAAGGATGCGCTGGAGGACTGGCCCTCCACGGCACCCGACCGCAAGGTCACCAATATCGTGATGATGGGGATGGGCGAGCCGCTCTACAATTTCGACAACGTCAAGGCGGCGCTGGCCGTCGCCATGGACGGCGACGCCATCGCCTTGTCGAAGCGGCGCGTGACGCTTTCCACCGCCGGCGTGGTGCCGATGATCCCGCGCGCCGGCGCCGAGATCGGCTGCGGCCTGGCGATTTCGCTGCATGCCGTGCGCGACGAGTTGCGCGACGTGATCGTGCCGATCAACAGGAAATATCCCATCGCCGAACTGCTGGATGCCTGCCGGGCCTATCCCGGCGCCTCCAACGCGCGCCGCATCACCTTTGAATATGTGATGCTGAAGGACGTGAACGACAGCCTGTCGGACGCGAAGGAACTGGTGCGGCTGGTGAAGGGCATTCCCGCCAAGATCAACCTGATCCCCTTCAATCCCTGGCCCGGCGCGCCTTATGAATGCAGCGACTGGAACCGGATCGAGCAATTCGCCGAAGTGGTCAACCGCGCCGGCTATGCCAGTCCGGTGCGCACGCCGCGCGGGCGCGACATCATGGCGGCCTGCGGCCAGCTCAAGAGCGAAAGCGTCAAGGAACGCGCGTCGGCGCGGCTCGCCCGCGAAGCGATGGAGCAGGCGCAGTCGTCCCGGCTTCACCGGGTGCCGCACTGACTTGCCTCTCCCCTTGAGGCACCGTTGCGGTTTCATCGCGGGGTGGCTTGGAGCGCGATCCAAGAACCGCAAAGCGGTTCGCAGGGAAATTGCGCGACAAAACAAAAACCAGGAGCGCGATCCAAGAACCGCAAAGCGGTTCGCAGGGAAATTGCGCGACAAAACAAAAACCAGGAGCGCGATCCAAGAACCGCAAAGCGGTTCGCAGGGAAGTTGCGCGACAAAACAAAAACTAGAGCAAACCTCGATTCAATTTGATCGAATTTTGCTTTAGCCTTCGCCCATGAACCGTTTCCTGATCCTGCTGGGGCTGGTGCTGGTGGCGGCCGGGCTTTTGTGGCCGTGGCTGATCCGGCTGGGATTGGGACGGTTGCCCGGCGACATCGTGATCGAAGGCCGGCATGGGGGATTTTATTTCCCCATCGTCACCTGCCTGATCGTCAGCGCCGTACTGACGCTCCTGTTCTGGCTGCTGAAGCGTTGACCGGCCCCGGCGGCGCCCTCCGAATCCTGTCCGGAAGATGAATTCGACCGGGAGTCAAATTACGGATATTGACTATCCTCAAGGATATTATATATCCGCAATCGCCAAAACCGGAGACTTCCCCATGACCCAACGCCTCAACGCCGCCGCCCTGATGCCCGACCTCTACAAGACCTATTACGCCTTCAGCCAAGCCGGAAAGAAGGACGGGCTGGACGAAAGGCTGCACGACCTGATCCACATCCGCGCCTCGCAGATCAATGGCTGTGCCTTCTGCCTGGACATGCATGTGAAGGAGGCGACCATCCATGGCGAGCGCCCCTTGCGCCTGCACCATCTTGCGATCTGGCGGGAATCGCCACTGTTCACGCCGGCTGAACGCGCCGCCCTGGCCCTAACGGAATCGCTGACGCGCCTGGGCGAGGACGGCGTGCCCGACGAAATCTATGAAGAGGTGCGGATGCATTTCAGCGAAAAGGAAACGGCCGCCCTGATCTTCGCCGTGGTGGCGATCAACGGCTGGAACCGCATCTCCATCGCCAGCCGCAGCCAGCCGGGTGCGATGGACGCGATGATGGGCCTGTCCGCGGCCGGCCTTTCGTGACGGAGAAAGCCTGATGCAGTTGCGTGGTCCGGTCGAATGGGCGCTGCATTGCTGCGCCATCCTGGCCGGGCTGGCGCCGGGCCGGCATATGCCAACCCGCGACCTGGCGGATTTCCACGGCGTGCCCAAGGAATATCTCGGCAAGGCGCTGCAAGCCCTGTCGCAAGCCGGGCTGGTGGAAGGCACCCTGGGCCCATCGGGCGGCTACCGGCTGGCCCGCGCGCCGGACCGGATCACCTTCCTGGATGTGGTGGAAGCGGTGGAGGGCAAGGCCAACACCTTTGTCTGCACCAATATCCGCCGCAACAATCCCTGCCTGACGGCGGGCGAGGCCAGAAGTCTGTGTACGGACGCAAAGCCCTGCGCCATTGCCCGGGTGATGTGGGAGGCCGACCGTGCCTGGCGCGACCGGCTGCGCAAGGTCAGCCTGGTCGATCTGCTGAAGACGCTGGAAACGGACCTGCCCTCGGGCCTGCTCCGCCGCGGCCAGGAATGGATCGACGCCCATTCCTGATCCGCTTGACCTTTCGGCCCCGGCCTTTATCAAGGCCGCCGCCGCCCGCCGTCGGGAGGCGCGGACCGCAGGGGGATAAACCTGGGGGGTCCGGAAAATGAGGCCGAAAAACCCCGCGCAAATGCTGGAAATCGGCCCGGAATGGAGTGGATAGTGGCGAAGGGCGTCAAGAAGGTGGTGCTGGCCTATTCGGGCGGCCTGGACACGTCGGTGATCCTCAAATGGCTGCAAACCGAATACGGGGCGGAGGTGGTCACCTTCACCGCTGACCTGGGCCAGGGGGAGGAGATCGCGCCCGCCCGTCAGAAGGCGATCACCCTGGGCATCAAGCCGGAAAACATCTTCATCGAGGATGTGCGCGAGGAGTTCGTCCGCGATTACGTCTTTCCCATGTTCCGCGCCAACGCCCAGTATGAGGGGCTGTATCTGTTGGGCACGTCCATCGCCCGGCCGCTGATCGCCAAGAAGCAGATCGAGATCGCGCAGAAGACGGGCGCCGACGCCGTCTGTCACGGCGCCACCGGCAAGGGCAACGACCAGGTGCGCTTCGAGCTGGGCTATTATGCCCTGAAGCCCGACATCAAGGTGATCGCGCCGTGGCGCGAATGGGATTTGACCAGCCGCACCCGCCTGCTGGAATTCGCCGAAAGCCACCAGATCCCCATCGCCAAGGACAAGCGCGGCGAGGCGCCCTTCAGCGTCGATGCCAACCTGCTGCACTCGTCATCCGAGGGCAAAGTGCTGGAAGACCCGGCCAGGGAGGCCGAGAGCATCGTCTATATGCGGACCATCAGCCCGGAAGAGGCACCCGACAAGGCGACCGTCATCGAGATCGGCTTTGAAAAAGGCGACGCCGTTTCCATCGACGGCGAGAAACTGTCGCCGGCCACCCTGCTGACCGAATTGAACGCGCTGGGCAGGGCCAACGGCATCGGCCGGCTGGACCTGGTGGAAAACCGCTTCGTCGGCATGAAGTCGCGCGGCATCTATGAGACGCCCGGGGGCACCATCCTTTTGGCCGCCCATCGCGGCATCGAAAGCATCACTCTGGACCGCGGCGCCGCCCACCTGAAGGACGAGCTGATGCCGCGCTATGCCGAGCTGATCTACAACGGCTTCTGGTTCGCGCCCGAGCGCGAGATGCTGCAGGCCGCCATCGACAAGAGCCAGGAATTCGTCACCGGCAGCGTGCGGGTCAAGCTCTACAAGGGCAGCGCCACCGTGGTGGGCCGCTCCTCGCCCTACAGCCTCTACAGCGAGAAGCTGGTGACCTTCGAGGACGACCAGGGCGCCTATGACCAGAAGGACGCCCAGGGCTTCATCAAGCTGAATGCCCTGCGGCTCAGGACGCTGGCGATGCGCAGGCGGAACGCGAAAAGTTAGGGCTCGGGCGCTTCGTTGCCCAGCACCGAGGCCCGCATCCACCCGGTGATGCCGCCGTCCTTCACTTTCGCCCAGCCGTCATCGGTTTTTTCCAGAAGGGTCACCGCCGCGCCCTTGGCCTCGTGCTTGAGTACATCGGCGGAGGATTTCGCCGCCTCGCGCACCACCGAGCCGCCGCGCCGGACGTAGACCGTGCCCGGCTGGAGCGCGGCGATCCGTTCCTGAAGACTGGTGCGATGGCGCTTGCTCGGGGCGGCCTTGGAAGCGGTCTGTGTCGCCTCCGCGGCCGGCGCCGGCACGTCGCCCGTCCACTGATCCATATGGCGGCCGGCCCAGAAGGCCAGCGCCCCCACCAGCAGCGCCACGCCGAACCAGCTTCCGTGCGTGCCCAGCTTCGAGCGGTACGACAGACCGGTGCCGGGAATGCCGGCATTGGTCGACACACCGTGCGGACCGATATTCACATCCGCCCCTTTGGGCCCTATGCTGGCCGATGCGCCCGACTTGGACAGGTTGATGCGCACCCCCGGCAGGATGGAGATGCGTTTCTGGAAACGGAACCCCATGCGCCGGTCCCGTCAGATGTCCACGGCGGCGTAGAGCGCGTTGTCCTGGATGAACTCGCGCCGCGGCTCGACCACATCGCCCATCAGCTTGGCGAACAGCTCGTCGGCCTCGTCGGCATGCTGCACCTTTACCGCCAGCAGGGATCGTGCATTCTCGTCCAGCGTGGTTTCCCACAACTGCTCGGGATTCATCTCGCCCAGGCCTTTGTAGCGCTGTAGCGACAGGCCCTTGCGGCCCCATTCGAAGATCGCCTCCAGAAGCTGGGAGGGGCTGCGGATATCGCGCGTCTCATCCTTGCGCCGCAGGCTGCCCGCGCGCAGATAGTTTACCTGCATCTCGCCCGCCATACGATCGAGCCGGCGTGCATCGGCGCTGGCGATCAGCGCGCCGTCGATGGCCACCACCTCGCGCACGCCGCGCAGATCGCGCCAGAAGCGCAGGCCGCCGTCCCCCGAGGGTTCCCCATGCCAGCCGCGTTCATACTCCTCGCTCAGCGTGTCCAGCCGCCGGGCGATGGTGCGCGCAGCGTCTATGGCCTTGTCCGCATCGTTCAAGGTGTCGGGGTTCAGGGCGCCGGCGATGGCCGCCTGCTCCAGCACGAAGCGGGGATAATGACGGGGGAAGCCGTTCAGCGCTGCCACCGCCTGGCGGGCATGGACGATCAACTCATGCAGATGCGCGCCGCTGATCTCGGTGCCGTTGTGCAACGTCAGCACTGCACCGGACGCACCCTCGTCGATCAGATAGTCCTGAAGTTCGGCTTCATCTTTCAGATAACGCTCGGACTTTCCGCGCGCCGCCTTATAGAGCGGTGGCTGGGCGATGAAAACATGGCCGCGCTCGATCAGTTCGGGCATCTGCCGGTAGAAGAAGGTCAGCAGCAGGGTGCGGATATGAGCGCCGTCCACATCGGCGTCCGTCATGATGATGATCTTGTGATAGCGCAGCTTGTCGGCGTTGAACTCCTCGCGCCCGATGCCGGTGCCCAGCGCGGTGATCAGCGAGACGATGCTGTCGGATGAGAGCATCTTGTCGAAGCGCGCGCGCTCGATGTTCAGGATCTTGCCGCGCAGCGGCAGGACCGCCTGGTTGGCGCGGTTGCGGCCCTGTTTGGCGCTGCCGCCGGCGCTGTCGCCCTCAACGATGAAAAGCTCGCTCTTGGCCGGATCGCGTTCCTGGCAATCGGCCAGCTTGCCGGGCAGGGAGGCGCCGTCCAGCGCGCCCTTGCGGCGTGTCAGCTCGCGTGCCTTGCGGGCGGCCTCGCGCGCCGCGGCCGCTTCCACCACCTTGCCCACGATGGTTCGCGCCTCACCCGGATGCTGCTCGAACCAGGCAGTCAACTGATCGATGATGGCACCCTCCACAATGGGGCGCACCTCGCTGGAGACAAGCTTGTCCTTGGTCTGGGACGAGAATTTGGGATCGGGCACCTTCACCGAAAGCACGCACGTCAGTCCCTCGCGGCAATCGTCGCCGGTCAGCGCCACCTTGTCCTTTTTCGCTTGCGGCATTTCCTCGGCATATTTGGTGACCACGCGGGTCAGGCCTGCCCGGAAGCCTGCGACGTGGGTACCGCCGTCGCGCTGGGGTATGTTGTTGGTGAAAGCCAGCGTGCTCTCGTGATAGCTGTCGTTCCAGGTCATGGCGATCTCCACCATGACGCCGTCGCGCTCGGCCTGGATCATCACCGGAGCAGGGATCAGCGCCTGCTTGGCGCGGTCCAGATAGGCGACAAACGCTTTCAGGCCGCCTTCGTAATGCAGCAATGTCTCGCGTGGTTCCACGCCGCGCCGATCGGCCAGAACGATGGTGACGCCGGAATTCAGGAAGGCCAGCTCGCGCAGCCGATGCTCGAGCGTGGCATAGTCGAATTCTGTTTTGGTGAAGGTGGCGGGCGACGGCAGAAAAGTGACCTCGGTGCCTTTCATGCCGCCGGCCTCGCCGACCACGGCGAGCGGGGCCTGCGGCACACCCAGGCGGAAGCGCATGTAATGCTCCTTGCCGTCGCGCCAGATACGCAGGTCCAGGAATTCCGAAAGGGCGTTGACCACAGAGACGCCCACGCCGTGCAGGCCGCCTGAGACCTTGTATGCATTCTCGTCGAACTTACCGCCGGCATGAAGCTGGGTCATGATGACCTCGGCTGCCGACACGCCTTCTTCCTTGTGGATGCCCACCGGGATGCCGCGGCCATTGTCGCGGACGGTGCAGGAGCCATCCGGGTTCAGCGCCACATCGATACGGTCGGCATGGCCGGCCAGCGCCTCATCCACGGCGTTGTCGACGACTTCATAGACCATGTGGTGCAGGCCCGAGCCGTCGTCGGTGTCGCCGATATACATGCCGGGGCGCTTGCGCACCGCGTCCAGCCCCTTGAGCACCTTGATGCTGTCGGCGTTGTAGAGATTCATGTTCGGTTCGGACATAGCGGCACCTGAAACTAACTGGCAATGACGAGGATGGACCCGTTGGCCATCACCTGGCCGACGTCCATTTTGATGGGCCGGCGGCGCTTCGCGCTGGCGGCGAGGTTTTTCAGCCACCGGCGGATCATGCAGCCCCCTGGCGGGCGAAACGGCCGGCCTGGACCTCGAAGACCTGCGCGCGCGCGCCCTCGAACAGCGACAGATCGGTGCCGGTCATCCAGGCCTGGGCCGACAGGGCGGCGATCTCCTCGAACAGCGCGGCGCGGCGCATCGCGTCCAGATGGGCGGCGATCTCGTCCAGCAGCAGAAGCGGCGCCATGCCCCCCCGCGCGCGCGCCAGCTCGCGTGCATTGGCCAGGATGATGGACACCAGCAGCGCCTTCTGTTCGCCGGTGGAGCAGTCGCGCGCGTCCATCCGCCTGGCGGTGTGGCGCACATTCAGATCGGTGGTGTGCGGGCCAGACAGCGTGCGGCCGGCTTCGGCGTCGCGCATCCGTCCGGCGCCGAAGACCGCGCGCATGTCCTCAGTGCTGGACAGATGCAGTTCGTCGCTCAAGGCCAGCGCGGCGGCCGGGAAAGCGCCGGCATGGCCCCGCTCTGCCAGCACGCCCGACAATTGTTCTACTACGCGCGCGCGGGCGCAGGCGATCTGAACGCCCGCCTCGGCCATCTCGTTCTCAAGCCCGTCGAGCCAGCCCGGATCGCGCGGGCCATATTTCAAAAGGCGCGCCCGCTCGCGCATCGCCGTCTCATAGCGGGTGCTGGTGCGGGCATGGGCCGGATCGAAGCCCAGCACCAGCCGGTCCAGGAAACGACGGCGGCCCGAGGCGCTCTCGATGAACAGCCGGTCCATTGCCGGCGTAAGCCAAATGAGTTGCACGATATCCCCGAGGTCGGCCGAGGAGGCAGCCGGCGCGCCGTTCAGGCGGACATGACGGGAGGCAGAACCCTGGATCATGCCAGTACCGATCTCATGCTCGGCATCGCCGCGGGCCACCGTGGCGGCGACCGCCCAGAGCGTCTCCTCGCCGGCTGCCGGGCCCTTGCGGGCATGTTCCGCCAACTTCGCTCCCCGCAGGCCTCGCCCTGGCGACAGAAGGGAAATGGCGTCCAGCACATTGGTCTTGCCCGCGCCATTGGGGCCGGCCAGCACCACCGGCGCACCCTCGACGGTCAGCTCGCCTCGCGCATAGGAGCGGAAATTGGTCAGTTGCAGGCGCATCACCGCCAGCCTGGAAACGGTGCAAGTCTCGCCCGATGGGCGCGTGTGTGGCGCTGACGTCAATCCTAGACCCTGAGAGGCATGAGGACGTATAAGGTACGCGTGTCCTCGGCATCCTCGATGATGGCGGGCGAGCCGGCATCCGACAGCAGGAAGCGAACCTCCTTGCCCTCGATCTGGCTGGTGATGTCCAGCAGGTAGCGGGCGTTGAAGCCGACTTCCAGTGCGCCGGCGCTGTAGGCTGCGCCCACATCTTCCGTTGCTGTGCCGCTTTCGGGATTGACCACCGACAGAGTGACCTTGTCCTTGTTGAGGTTCAGCTTCACCGCGCGCGTCTTGTCGGCGCTGATGGTGGAGACGCGATCGACCGACTGGGCGAACTCTTTCGCTTCCAGCGACAGAGCCTTGTCGTTGCCGGAAGGAATCACCCGCTCATAGGGCGGGAAATTGCCGTCGATCAGCTTGCTGGTCAGTTCCACGCCGTTGAAGCCGAACTGAATTTTGGTGTCGGACAGCGCCACGTCGATGGCGCCATCGGCATCGTCCAGCAGCTTGCGCAGCTCGCCCACCGTCTTGCGTGGAACGATCACGCCGGGCATGTCGCCGGCGCCGTCCGGCAGTTCCAGTTCATAGCGGGCCAGACGATGGCCGTCGGTCGCCACCGCGCGCATGACCGGCGGCTTGGCATCCTTGGCGGCATGCAGATAGATGCCATTGAGGTAATAGCGTGTTTCTTCGGTCGAGATGGCGAAGCGCGTCTTGTCGATGATGCGCTTGAGGTCATCGGCCGCCAGACGGAATTTGTGGGGCAGGGCGCCCGCCGACATCTGCGGGAAATCCTCGCGCGGCAGGCAGGCCAACTCGAAGCGCGAGGTGCCGGCCGACACCGCCAACCGTCCGCCTTCGCTGGCCAGAAGCTCGGCCTGGACCTGGGCGCCGTCGGGCAGCTTGCGCACGATATCGTAGAGCATGTGCGCCGGCGCGGTGGCCGAGCCGGACCGCAGCACATCGGCTGGCAGGGATTCCACGATCTCGATATCGAGATCGGTGGCGGTAAGCTTCAACTCGCTCTTGCCCGCCTCGATCAGCACATTGGACAGGATAGGAATGGTGTTGCGGCGCTCCACCACGCTCTGCACATGGTTCAGCGCCTTCAGGAACGCGCCGCGTTCGACGTTGATCTTCATGGGTTCTCAGCCGCCTTGTTACCCGGTGTTGCCCTTTGGGCCGGACCTCCCGAAGAGGCCCGTAAAGACCCGTTTTCTTGTGTTTGGGAGAGCCGCCCGATGTCACAAAACCGCGACACTGAGGCCCCAAGACTCAAGTCAGGAAACATACCAAAAAGAGCGCAAAAGGGGAAGGAAAAGGCACCCGGAAGGGCGCGGATTTTCCCCGCAAAACGGGCCTTTTCCGGTCTTATTCGCGGGCCAGTTCCTGGCGCCGGAAAAGGCCCACCGCGCACCCGCCCAGAAGCAGCATCCAGCCCAGCAGCGACAGCGCCGCGGCCGATACCTGAAGACCGTTCGCCGCGATGCCGGGCGCCAGGTCCTGGCCTGTCGCGAATGCCCTGAGGATATAGGCCGACAGCATGGGCATGGCGGCGTACCAGGACAACGGCACGGCCCAGGGGTGGATGATCGCCATCGCCACCCACTGGCCGAAGCTGAAGGCCATGGCGGTCATCAGCGCGCCCAACGCGGCGCGGAAGGCAATGGCGATCACCGCCACGATGCCGGTGAGTACCATCAATTCGCACCAGCCGATCGCGAAAGTGCCCAGCGGCGGCAGCAGAAAGGGACCCTGTGGCGCCGCCAGCGCAGCGCTGCCGATCAGCACGCCATAGAGACACTGGACCAGCGCCGCCAGGCCCATCAGCGCCAGGCTGGCGGCGGCGGCGGCGCCGAAGACGGCGAAACGGGCCAGGATCAGATTGGCGCGGGAGTTGCGCGGCGTGATCAGCCGCCAGGTCTCCCACCGATAGTCGGCCGCAAACAGGCTGGCCGCGGCAGCAGCACTAGCGCCGTGGACTTTTAGAGGTCGCCTTTTCTCTGCAGCATCTGGGACAGGAAGTCCACTTCCTGGCGGAACATCGCGTCTTCCACGATCAGCGCCTCGATGCGGCGGCAGGCATGCAGCACCGTGGTGTGGTCGCGTCCGCCGAAGCGGCGGCCGATTTCCGGCAGCGAGCGGGTGGTCAGCTTGCGCGACAGGTACATGGCGACCTGCCGCGGACGGGCCACGCGGCGCGCCCGTTGCGGCGAATGGAAGTCCTTCACGTCCAGCTTGTAGAACTCGGCGGTCTTGCGCTGGATGTCCTCGATCGAGGTCTTTACGCCGGGGCTGCCGCGCAGGCCGACCGCTTCCTCGGCGACTTCCAGCGTCACGGGCTTCTTGGTGAGGTCCGCATAGGTCGCCAGCTTGGTGAAGATGGCGATCATCTCGCGCGGGGAGGCGTCATCCAGGTCGGCGATGCGCTCCAGCACCGCGTCCGGCAGAACCACTTCGGGCTTGTGGCGCGTGAATTCGGCGGCGCGCGCCTTGAGGATGGCAAGGCGTGTGTCGCGGTCGGGCTTGTCCAGGCCCACCACCAGGCCGCCGGCCATGCGCGATTTCACATCGGCGCCCAGCCCGCCTTCCAGTGCATGCGGCGGGCGGTCGGCGGCGATCACCACCCGGCGACGCAGGTCGGCGAAGGCGTTGACGGTGTATAGGAACTCCGCCGCGGTCGAGGCCGAGCGGCAGATATGCTGCAAGTCGTCGATGATCAGCACTTCCGCGGTACGCAACTCTTCCTTGAAGGCCAGCGTGTCCTTGCGATAAAGCGCGCCCAGGAAATGGCGCATGAAGTCTTCGGCGCGCAGGAACAATGTGCGCTTGCCGCGCTTGCGGAATTCCAGTGCCGCGGCGTTCAGCAGGTGCGTCTTGCCATAGCCGAAGCCGCCATGGATGTAGAGCAGGGGAATGTCGGCCTGCTCGCCGCCGGCGAAGGCGCGCGCGGCGCCGTGGCCGAACATGTTGACCGGACCGGGAATGAAGCTGTCGAAGGTCTGCTGGGGATGCAGCATCCGGTTCCACAGGCCCTTGTCGTCATCACCGGTCGTCGCGCCGCGGCTTTCGCTGCGCGGCGGCAGATAGGAGACGCTGGCGGCTGGGCGCTCCTGGTGCTGGGCGCCGCGGGGAATGGCGCCGCCGATCGCGGGCGCCGGCGTGGCCGTGACGACGATCGACAGCGAAGCGGGACGGAATCCTTCCGCCAGGAATGCCTTTTCGATGCGGCCAACATAGTGGTTGGCGACCCAGTTGCGTACAAAGGGTTTGGCAGCCCCGATCCTGAGGTCGTCGGCATCAAAGGATTCCAGGCTGAGCGGGCTGATCCATGCCTCGAATACCGGATCGCCCAGTTCGCGCCGCATGCGCTCGCGCACGGCCGTCCACGCCGCCCGCCAGTCCGGAGGCACCATTTTCCCTGTTGTCTGCACCATTGTCATACCCGCTCTTTCCTGGCTCCCAGAGGAACCCCTGTTGCTGTTCCGGCACATCTTTGTGTCCGGTTTTGCGGCGTTCGCCGTCTGCCTGCTGCCAAGGCTGTGATGCCTCCTTGAATCCGGTATTTCCGCCTAATTCTGCTGCCAGGGCAGTCCCGCGGCCTTCCAGCCCCCGACCCTGCCGCGATGGCCCTCTTGATCCCGGTCGCCCTCAAATCCCCCGTCGATGTTGAAACAGGTCCGAAAGCCAGCCTTGCTCAGCGCGATGGCGGCTGCGCGGCTGCGCCCGCCGGAGCGGCACAGCAGCAGCACCGGGCTGTCCGGCCCCGCGCCGGCCTTCGCCAGTGCGGCCTGCGCCTGATCCACAAACTGGGAATTGGGTGTGCCGGAGGGGAATGATTGCCATTCCACGCAATGGACCCGGCGGTCCAGCGCGGACAGGTCCGGCAGTCCGACAAAGTTCCACTCCGCGTTCGTGCGTACATCGATCAACTGGGCGCGCGGATCGGCCTTGAGGGTTTCCCAGGCCTGATCTGGAGTCACGTCACCGGCATATTCGGATGAAGAGGAAAGGACCATGAGAACCACCGAGAGAAAATTCCGCCGTTGCCGGGGTCATCGCCCAGCATTGGGATGTCATGATTTGGAGAAGTTAGTGTCTACTCTGCCGGCAGGATCTGCGCAGATACCTTAAGGGGAGAGCGAATACTGTGATTTTGCTTGATGAATACTTCGCCATCGCCTCAGGTCCGCCCCATCGGAAGATGAGGATACGTCCAAGCCGCCGTCCGCATCAAGGGGACAAATTGCGAACAGGGTCGCGATTCGAAAATTTTTTCGTTTTTGTGAACCCCGCTAAGCGGTTGTACCGTATGCGGAAAATTCCATTGTTGGAGTCGTCTTTCCAGTTCAGTGGCTTAGCCGGAACCTTGTGATGGTGCAGTGCCGAAATCGCCACCTCTTGGTTAAGGTCCGCACACGGACCAAATAAAAAAGGCCCGGATTGGCATCCGGGCCCGATCTGGACTGTAATCGTCAAGGATTGCGGAAGATTCCGCTTTTCGCCTTATTTCGACAGTTTCGCGACGCGGCCGGCCAGGCGCGAAACCTTCCGCGCCCCGGTATTCTTGTGCATCACGCCCTTGGAGACGCCCCGCATGATCTCGGGCTCCGCCGCTTTCAGCGCCTCCCGGGCGGCCGCGGCATCGCCGGCGGTGAGCGCGTCCTCGACCTTGCGGATGAAGCCCCGAACCCGGGATTTGCGCGCAGTATTGATGGCTGTGCGCTTGGCCGTGGTGCGGGCCCGCTTCTTGGCGGAGGCGATATTGGGCATGGGTCGTCCTTGCAGGCTTTTCGCGAAAGAGGCGGGCATATACCCCCCAAAGCGCCCTAGGTCAACGGAACTGGCGATCCCAGGTTACTTGTCCCGGAAGGCCGGCTTGCGCTTCTCGGAGAAGGCGGCCATGCCCTCCTTCTGGTCGGCCGTGGCGAACAGGGCGTGGAAGGCCCGGCGCTCGAAACCAAGGCCCTGGGACAGAGAGCCTTCATAGGCCCGGTTGATCGCCTCCTTGACCATCATCACGGCAGGCAGGGATTGGGCGGCGATCTTGCGGGCGACCTTCATGGCTTCGTCCATCAGAAGTTCGGCCGGCACCACCCGGGCCGCGACCCCGGCGGCTTCGGCTTCGGCGGCATCCATCATCCGCCCCGTGAGGCACAGATCCATCGCCTTCGCCTTGCCCATGGCCAGCGGCGCGCGCTGGCTGCCGCCAAGTCCCGGCATGATGCCCAGGGTGATCTCGGGCTGGCCGAATTTGGCGGTGTCGGCCGCGATCAGGATGTCCAGCGCCATCGCCAGTTCGCACCCCCCGCCCAGGGCGAACCCCGCCACCGCCGCGATCACGGGTTTCCTGATGCGGATGATGCGATCCATCTGCCGGCCGAACGGATTTTCCGCGTGCATCTGGGAAAAGGTCTTGGGCGCCATTTCCTTGATGTCGGCGCCCGCCGCGAAAGCCTTGTCCGATCCGGTGACGATCATCACCCGCACATTCGGATCGGCGTCCCAGGCCTCCAGCGCCGCCGCCAGCGCATCCAGCAGATCGTTGTTCAGCGCGTTCAGCGCCTCGGGTCGGTTGAGTGTGGCGACGCCGACAGGGCCGTCGGTCTTTGTCAGAACTACGCTCATCTATTTAACCCCCATCCGTCGCAGCTCGCATCCGCACGGCAGCTTACGCTGCCATAGCGGACAGCTCGCTGCGACACCTTCCCCCTTCCTGGTGCTTCGCACCGTAGGGGGAAGGGAGCCAGAGTTCACTTCTGGCATGAGGGGCAATAGAAGGTGCTGCGCCCCGCCTGCACGATCCGCTTCACCGTGCCCCGACAACCCAGCTTACAGGGCTTGCCCTCCCGCCCATAGACCAGGAAATGGTGCTGGAAATTGCCCGGATCGCCGGTGGCCTGGGCATGGTCGCGCAGGGTCGATCCGCCCGCCGCGATCGCGTCCTTCAGCACCTTCCTGATGGCAGCGGCCAGCGGTGCCAGGCGGTCGCGCGAAATCGTCCCCGCCATCTTCTTCGGGGATATCCTCGCCCGGAACAGCGCCTCGCAGACATAGATATTGCCCAGCCCCGCGATCAGCCGCTGGTCCAGCAATGCCGATTTGATCGGTGTCTTCTTGCCGTCCAGCACCCTGACCAGATAGGCGGCGTTGAAGCCGCCGGACAGCGGCTCGATCCCCAGGTCTTTGAACAACCTGTCCTCTTCCAGATGTGTGGTGTCCACCAGGGTCATCAGCCCGAAGCGGCGATGATCGTTGAAGACGATTTTCGCCGGCGCGTCGGTCTCGAACACCACATGGTCGTGCTTGTCCTGGCCTGCCGTCGCGGGGGCCACGTCATATAAGTAATGCCCCAGCTTGCGGGGCTTGCCTTCCGAATAAACCGACATGCGCCCGCTCATGCCCAGGTGGATTACCAGTGTTTCGCCGCTATCCAGGTCTGCCAGGATGTACTTGGCCCGGCGCCACAGGCGCATGACCTCGCGTCCCTCCAGCCGTTCCACGAAATCGCGCGGGAAGGGGACGCGCAGGTCGCCCCGCCGTGTCCGGGCGCAGGTGATGATGTGCCCCTCCAGGACGGGCTGAAGCCCCAGGCGAACGGTCTCGACTTCGGGCAGCTCGGGCATTCCACATAACCTGTCATCCCGGCCAGCGCCGCCGGGCGGCGCGCGAGCCGGGACCCATCGCGCCACCCGCGAAATAGCCCCCGGGTTCTGTGCGATGCTACCGCATCGCTTGATCGGGATGACAGTGTATAAGACGGATATGAGCGAACCCAAAACCGCCAGCTTCGGCTTCCGCGAGGTGCCGGAGGAAGACAAGGAAGGCCTGGTGAAAGAGGTCTTCTCCTCCGTCGCGGCGCGCTACGACCTGATGAACGATCTGATGAGCGCCGGCATCCACCGCATCTGGAAGGACGCGATGGTGGAATGGCTCAATCCGCAGCCGGGTTGGCGCGCGCTGGACGTGGCGGGCGGCACCGGCGACATCGCCTTCCGCATCGCCGACATGACCAAAAGCCGTGGTGGTGACGCCGCCATAACGGTGTGCGACATCAACGCCGACATGCTGGGCGAGGGCGTGCGCCGGGCGCGGGAAAAGGGCGAGAGCGCCATCGAGTGGGTCTGCGGCAATGCCGAGCGGCTGCCATTTCCCGACAGGCATTTCGACAGCTACACCATCGCCTTCGGCATCCGCAATGTCACCCATATCGACGCGGCGCTCAGCGAGGCGCGCCGGGTGCTCAAGCCCGGCGGGCGTTTCCTTTGCCTGGAATTTTCCAAGGTCGCGGTGCCGGGGCTCGATGCGCTCTACGATGCCTATTCTTTCAAGCTGCTGCCCAAAATTGGTGGATGGGTGGCGAAGGACGAGGATTCCTATCGCTATCTGGCCGAAAGCATCCGCCGCTTTCCGTCCCAGGCGAAATTCGCATCCATGATCGCCGCGGCGGGGCTTTCGCGAGTCAAGGTGCGCAATCTCTCCGGCGGCATCGCGGCCATGCATTCGGCCTGGCGTATCTGAACCGTGGTTCCCGAGTCCATGGCCCCATGAATCCTGTCTCCAGCCTGTTTCGTCTGACGCAGGCCGCCGTCATGCTGGGCGGCCCGCTCTTGGCGTTCCGCGCCAAAAAGCCGGATGCGGGCCCGCGGCTGGCGCGCGCGCTGGAACGACTGGGACCGGCTTACATCAAGCTGGGCCAGATGCTGGCGACCCGGCCCGATGTGGTTGGCGAGAGAGTGGCCCAGGCTCTGGAACATCTGCAGGACCGCCTGCCACCCTTCAGCGAGGCCCAGGCGCGGGCTGCGATCGCCCGGGCTTTCGGCAAGCCGGTCGAGCAGCTTTTCTCCAGCTTCGGTGCGCCGATCGCCGCCGCCTCCATCGCCCAGGTCCATCGCGCCCAAACCTCGCAGTTGACGGCGGCGGACGCGCCGCCGGTGCGTGTGGCGGTGAAGGTTCTGCGGCCAGGCATCCGCGAGCGATTCGCCCGCGACCTTGGCGCCCTGGCCTGGTTCGCGCGCACCGCCGAAAGCCTGTCGGCCGAGGCACGGCGCCTGCGCCTTTGCGCCATCGTGGAGACCCTGGCCGCCAGCGTGGCGCTGGAACTGGACCTGCGCATGGAGGCCGCCGCCGCCAGCGAATTGTATGAACGCACCCGGGCGGAGACCGAGTTTCGCGTCCCCCATATCGACTGGTCCCGCACCGCAGAGACGGTGCTGACCAGCGAGTGGATCGACGGCATCTCGGTGCGCGATCCGGCGGCACTGGCCGCGGCGGGCCGCGATCCCGGGCAGGTGGCGGTGCTGGTGATGCGCAGCTTTCTGACCCAGGCGCTGCGCGACGGCTTCTTTCATGCCGACATGCATCCCGGCAACCTGTTCATCGATCCCGGCGGCCGACTGGTGGCGGTGGATTTCGGCATCATGGGCCGGCTGGACGCGGGCATGCGCCGCTTCATGGCCGGCACGCTGGCCGGATTCCTGCGCCGCGACTACAGGCGCGTGGCCGAGCTGCATTACGAATTCGGATTTGTGCCGCCCAGCCATTCGATGGAGACTTTCGCCCAGGCGCTGCGGGCCATCGGCGAGCCCATCTTCGGCAGAAGCGCGCGCGATGTCTCGATCGCCCGGCTGCTGGCGCAACTGTTCGAGACCACCCGCCGCTTCGACATGCAGGCCCAGCCGCAGCTGGTGCTGCTGCAAAAGACGATGGTTGTGGTGGAAGGCGTGTGCCGGGCGCTCGATCCCGATTTCGATATCTGGCAGGCCGCCCGTCCCGTGGCCGAGAAATGGGTGCATGAACAGATGGGGCCCGAGGCCGCGCTGGGCCGCGCCGCCGAAAGCCTGGGTGCGCTCGGCAGACTGGCCCAGGACCTGCCGCAACTGGTGAAGAACGCCGAAGAACTGTCGCAGATGGTGGCGGAGGGCGGCATGCGCCTGCACCCGGACACCGCCCGTGCCATCGCCGCCGAGCAGGAGCGGCGCGCGCGTCCGGCCCGTGTCGCGCTATTGATCCTGTTGGCGCTGATCGCCGCCAGCCTGCTCTTCGCGGCCGCGCACCTTTTCTGACAGGCTCTGTTTGCGGGAAAGCCAGGCAAAGCGCCACACCAGAAGCACCGCCGCCACCAGAAGACCGAAGGCCAGGCCCAGCCAGATGCCCAGTCCCCGCATCTTCAGCCCGAACCCCAGCGCAATACACATCGGAAAACCCGCCAGCCAATAGCTGCCGCCCGCGATCCACATCGGCGCCCGCGCATCCTTCAGGCCGCGCAAGGCCATCGCCGCGCTGACTTGCAAGCCGTCCACCACCTGGAAGGCGGCGGCGACGTGCAGGAACACGACCGTCAGGGCGATGGCGTCCGCATTTGCGGTGTCGCTGGAGAACCAGGCGCCCGCGATCTGCCGGGGAAAGGCCAGCAGGAGCGCCGAGGTGACGGCCATGAATGCCATCGCCACGCCGATGGCGATGAAGCCGGCGCGCCGTGCCGCGGCCATGTCTCCGGCGCCCGCCGCCAGTCCGACACGCACCGTCGCGGCCAGCCCCACGCCCAGGGGCACCATGAAGGTGATCGAAGGGATGGTGATGGCGATCTGGTGCGCCGCTAGCGCGGTGGTGCCGAACAATCCCATCAGGATGGTGGCGGCGTTGAACAGCATTGCCTCGAATATCGTGGTCAGGCCGATCGGCACCCCCAGCCGGAAGATTTCCCGCAGGTGTGCCCAATGCGGCAGGCGGAACCCCTTCAGGATGCGGTGCGCGCGCAAGGCGGGCGTCAGGTAGATGATCGCCAGCATCGCCGCGAAGCTGAACAGGTTCGACAGCGCCGATGCCAGGCCGGCGCCTCTCAGGCCCAGCGCCGGCAGGCCGAGATGGCCGAAGATCAGGCACCAGTCGCCCATCGCGTTGAACAGGATCGCCAGGAGCACCACGATCATGGGCGCCGCCGGCCGTGAGAGGGCGGTGGCATAGTTTCGCAGCACCTGAAAGCCGATGGCGAAGGGCAGGCCCCAACACAGCGTCGACGTGAAGAGGCCGGCGCCTTCGGCCAGCGCCGGCGCCTCCCCGACAAGCAGCATGATCGGATGGGTCAGCAGCAGCAGCACCAGCAGGGGCGGCGTCATCATCAGCCCCGCCCACAGGCCCATGCGCACGACGGGACGTACATCCCCCGGCTTTCGCTCACCCAGCACGTGAGCGATCACCGGCGAGACGGCATTGGCCGGGCCGCAGCCCAAAAGCCAGGCGAAGAAATAGACGGCGTTGCCCAGCGCCGCGGACGCCAGCGCCTCCTTGCTCAGATGGCCCAGCATCAGCGTGTCGGTGGCCAGGATCGCCATCTGCGCCAGCTGCGTGGCGGCCAGCGGCACCGCCAGGCGCAGCAATTCGCGCAGTTCCGCTCGCCAGGCGCCGTGGCGGCCGCCGGCGACCGGTAAGCCGGGGATGAAGGGACCGGGATCGGCGGCTTCGGTGATTTCAGGCTCGGTCATGGTTCAGGGAAACGCGTGGAAAATGAAAAACCCTCCGCGGGAAGGCCCGGGAGGGTCAAAAGCGGCGCCCCGAAGGCGCGGCTATCGCAGTCCCGAAATGGCGCCGCCAGTGCCGCGCGGGCGAGACGGGAAACGGGTCATGCGGCCTCCTGTGGGGCTTGGTTAAAAGCGGCGCGCCCGGTTACGCCCGTGTTTTCCGTCTGTCAATGGCGGCGCCTGGTATGGCATGACACTTGTGTGGGGTTCATGATGCAACGTCCTTTCAATATCGCCCATCGCGGCGGCGCCGCCCTGATGCCCGAGAATACGCTGGCCGCCTTTGCCGATGCCATTGGACGTGGCTGCGATGGCGCGGAACTGGATGTGCAATTGTCCGCCGATGGCGTGCCGGTGGTGCATCACGACTTCCGGCTGATGCAGGATGTGGCGCGCAGGGACGGCGTCTGGCTGACGGCTGCGGGACCGCGCATCATGGACCTGACCCTGGCGCAGTTGCAGGACTATGACATCGGCCGGCCGCGCCCTGGCAGCGATTATGCCTGCCGCCATCCGCTGTTGCAGACGGTGGACGGCCAGAAGGTGCCCAAGCTGGAGGCGGTGGTGGCGCTTGCGGCCGCCGCGCCGCGGCCTTTCACCCTGATGGTGGAACTGAAATGCAGCGACAGCGAGGACAGCGCCGATCCCGCGCTGCTGGCCGACGCCGCCTATGACGTGGTGCAGGCCGCCGGATTCCTCGACCGCGCGATCTTCGTCGGCTTCGACTGGCGGGCGCTGCTGGCGGTGAAAGCCCATGACACGAATGCCGCCTGCTGGTTCACCACCGACAAGCTGTCGGGCGACGTCCGTGCCGCCATCGATATTGTCGCCGCCGCGGGAGCGCAGGGCTGGTTTGCCTGCTATCTCGACGCTTCGCCCGAAAATGTCACGTATGCGCGGACAAAGGGCCTGAAGGTCGGCGCCTGGACCGTCAATGACGCTGACGAGATGCGCCGCCTCTGCGGTCTGGATGCGATCTGCACCGACCGACCGGACTTTCTGGCCACTCTCTAAAGCCCCTCAAACAATGCCGTAGACAGATAGCGTTCGGCGAAAGACGGAATGATCGCCACAATGGTCTTGCCCGCATTCTCGGGCCGGGCCCCCACCTCCAGCGCCGCCGCGATGGCCGCGCCCGACGAGATGCCCACCGGAATGCCTTCCTCGCGGGCCGCCTGGCGCGCCGTCTCCAGCGCGGTCTCGTTCGAGATGGTGATGACCTCGTCGATTACCTTGCGGTCCAGGATGGCCGGCACGAAGCCCGCGCCCAGCCCCTGAATCTTGTGCGGGCCGGGCGGGCCACCCGACAGCACGGCGGAATCCTCCGGCTCCAGCGCGATCATCTGCACCGAAGGCTTCCTGGCCTTCAGCACCTGGCCGACGCCGGTGATCGTGCCGCCGGTGCCCACGCCCGAAATCACGATGTCCACCTTGCCCTCGGTGTCGTTCCAGATCTCTTCGGCCGTGGTGGTGCGGTGGACTTCCGGGTTGGCGGGATTCTCGAACTGCTGGGGGATCACCGCGTCCGGGTTTTCCGCCACCAGCTCATGGGCGCGGGCGATTGCACCCTTCATGCCCTTGGAGGCTTCGGTCAGCTCCAGCCTGGCGCCCAGCAGTTGCAGCATCTTGCGCCGCTCCAGCGACATGCTGTCCGGCATTACCAGGATAAGTTTGTAATTCTTGGCGGCGGCGACAAAAGCCAGGGCGATACCGGTATTGCCGGACGTCGGCTCTATCAGGATCGACTTGCCGGGGGTAATGATGCCCTGTTTTTCCATGGCTTCGATCATGGATACGCCAATACGATCTTTGACCGAGGCGATGGGGTTGAAGAATTCCAGCTTCAAAAGGATATCGGCCTTGGCGCCCGCTTCCCTTGGCATGCGATGCATCCGTACCAGGGGCGTGTCGCCGATGGTCTGGGTGATGGAATCGTAGATGCGCCCACGTCCCGGCTTTCCTGTCTGCATGGCCGTCCTCCTTGAATTTCAGATCGTAAAATCGGCGCTGGCCTCCGCACCGGGATCCACGCCGGCATGGCGGGCCCTCTGGCAGAGGTCCTCGATCGAAACCGAGTCCAGGCGGACCATAAGCTCTTCCTGCAGCGTCTGCACGAAGGGCGCGACGATGCGCTGGCCCAGGTCCGAGCGGGGGGTGCTGCGCTCTTCGCCGTCCTCGATGCTTTCGGCCACCCGCACCACATCGCCCACGGAAATGCGCCGACGCTCCCGCGCCAGCCGGTAGCCGCCGCGCGGCCCGCGTACGCCCTTGAGGATGCCTGCGCGCACGAGCTGCTGCATCACCTGTTCCAGGTAGCGCTGGGGTACGCCCTGGCGGGCCGTGATTTCCTTGGCCTGGACCGGCTCGGGGCGCGCGTTGAAGGCGATGTCGATCACCGCTTCCAGTGCCAGCAGGGTCTTGCGCGACAGTTTCAGCATCAGGATTTCGCCGTGCCGATCATGCCGGTCGAGCCAAAGCCGCCCGCGCCGCGCTCGCTTTCGGACAGGGCATCAACCTCGAACAGCACCGCCTGTTCGCAACGCGCCACCACCATCTGCGCGATCTTCATGCCGCGCGTGACATGGAACGGCCTGTCACCGTGATTGATCAGGATCACCTTCACTTCGCCGCGATAGTCACTGTCGATCGTGCCGGGCGTGTTGAGGCAGGTGATGCCGTGGTTGAGCGCCAGGCCGGAGCGCGGCCGCACCTGGGCCTCGAAACGCTGGGGCAGTTCGATGGCGATGCCCGCGGGCACGGCGGCCCGGGCGCCGGGCGCCAGCACGATCTCGTCTTCGATGGCTGCTATCAGGTCCATGCCCGCCGAACCCGCAGTTGCATAAGAGGGGAAGGGCAGGTCGTTGGCGTGCTCCAGACGCTTGATCAGAAGTTTCATGGTGCGTCAGGGTCCCCCTTCAATTGCGCGGCGATGCGCGCAGCCAGTTGTGTGGCCACGTCGGTTTTCGTCATCTCCGGCCAGTCTTCCACGCCCGTGGCGCTGACCAGATGCACACGGTTGCGTTCGCCCCCCATGACGTTTCCCGAGACGTCGTTGGCGATGATCCAGTCGGCACCCTTGCGCCCGCGCTTGGCCGTCGCGTTGGCCACCACATTATCGGTCTCCGCGGCGAAGCCGACCACCAGGCGCGGGCGGCGCGGATGCGCCGCCAGGGTAGCCAGGATGTCGGGATTCTCCACCAGCTTGAGCTGCGGCGTGGCGCGCGATTCAGGAGAATCGGCGGCGGATTTCTTGATCTTGCTGTTCGCCGCCGTGTCGGGCCGCCAGTCCGCCACCGCCGCCGCCATCACCAGCACATCGGCGGGCAGGGCGGCCTCGCAGGCGGCCAGCATCTCGCGTGCTGTGTTTACCGTCGTCACCGTCACGCCGGGCGGCGGCGCCAGCGACACCGGTCCCGAGACCAGCGTGGTCCGCGCGCCCAGCCGCGCCAGCGCCCCCGCGATGGCATAGCCCTGCTTGCCGCTGGAATGATTCGTCAGGAAACGTACCGGATCGATCGGCTCGCGAGTCGGGCCCGCCGTGATCAGGGCATGAATGCCGTGTAGCGGCCGCTCCGTGCCCGCGCCGCCCAACACCCGCTCGATGGCGGCCGCGATCTCAAGCGGCTCGGCCATGCGACCGGGGCCGAACTCGCCACAGGCCATCTCGCCGTCATCGGGACCGACGAAAAGCACGCCGTCCCGTTTCAGGGCCTCGAAATTGCGGCGCACCGAAGGGCTCTGCCACATGCGCACATTCATGGCCGGAGCCATCAGCACCGGCTTGTCGGTGGCCAGCAGCGTGGTCGAGGCGAGGTCGTTCGCCAGCCCATTGGCCATCTTGGCCATCAGGTCCGCCGTGGCCGGCGCCACCACCACCAGATCGGCGCTGCGGGATAGCTCGATGTGGCCCATGCGCGCCTCGTCGGTCAGGCTGAACAGGTCCTGGTGGACCGGTTCGCCGGTCAGCGCGGCCAGCGACAAGGGTGTGACGAACTGCGCGCCCGCCCGCGTCAGGATCGCGCGCGAGGCCACGCCGCGCTCGGCCAGCCGCCGCACGAGCTCCAGTGACTTGTAGGCGGCTATGCCACCGCCGACGACCAGGAGAATGCTTTTATCGCGCACTCAAAACCACGCCTTCAGGGACGGGGTATATAGCAAATCACGCATCGCACGTGTAGTTCAAAGCCAAGCATCTGAATAAATTGGCAGATATTTTCCTCCGGCGTGGGCCGACGGCGGTTAAGCCGCCATTCATGCGGGCCTGTCATGCTTGACGCATGATGATGTCGACCGGAGATCTTTATCGCCTCGCATCGGACCTCGCCGCCGAACATGGGCCCGAGGCTGCCGAGTATGCCAGCCGCGCGGTGATGACACTGGAAGCGGAAGGCGCCCACGAACGCGCGCAGTTCTGGTTCCTGATGCTGGTCATGCTCGGAGACATCAGTTCCGGCCATGTCGATCCGCAGGGCCGCATCAGCATCCATTAGAATTGATTCCCGCCTTGCCTGGCGCTGCGCATCTGTTGCAGGGCGGGTCATGGCCAAAGGCGGGTTCAAAAGGTTAGCATGGTTCTCCTTACCGGGGGTTTCATGCCGCTCGACCCGCAGGTAAAAGCCTTCCTGGATCGCGCCGGGGACATCGTGCGCCCCCGCGTATGGGAGCTGCCGCCTGTCCTGGCGCGCCAATCCTTCACTGGAATGCTGCAAATGACCGGACCGAAGGACGTACCCGTCGGCCGCGTCGAAAACATTCTCATTCCCGGTCCCGGCGGCGAAATCCGCGCCCGCGTCTACACGCCCGTCGCTGCCAGCAAGCCCATGCCGGGGCTGATCTTCTTCCATGGCGGCGGTTTTGTGGTGGGCGGGCTGGACAGCCATGATGGGCTGTGCCGCCAGCTGGCGGCGGAAGGGGGCTTCGGTGTCGTGTCGGTGGCCTATCGACTGGCGCCCGAGCATCCCTATCCGGCGGCGGTGGACGATGCATTGGCCGCCACACTGTGGATCGGCCAGGGAGCGGCCGCCCTCGGCCTGGACGCTGGCCGCCTGGCAGTGGGTGGAGACAGCGCGGGCGCCTTGCTGGCGGCGGTCGTGACCCAGAAGCTGCGCGAACGTGGCGGCCTGACCCTCGGCTGTCAGTTGCTGATGTTTCCCCATACCCAGGTTGGCGAAGAAACGCGCTCACTCAGGGAATTCGCCAGCGGTTATTTCATGGAACGGCGGCTGATCGAGCATTTCCATGCGCTCTATCTGCCCCCCGGTGCGGACCGCAACGATCTGGCTGTCTCTCCGCTCCGTGCCGTGGACTTCTCCGGCCTGCCGCCCGCCTATGTGATGCTGGCCGGCTACGATCCGCTGCGCGACGAAGGCCTGGCCTATGCCGACAAGCTGCGTGCGGCGGGGGTTGCGGTCCAGGTGGCGGATTATCCGGCGCTGGTACACTGCTTCATCTATCTGCAAACCGTTCTGCCTGAAGCGTCCGCTGCGATGGCCGCCGCTGCCCACGCAGTGCGCGCGGCGCTCGACGCGGCCTAACCGGGCGCCACGATCCTGGAAGGATCGAGCGTGTCGCCGATGGCGGCGCGAACCACCTCGGTCAGGCCTTCGCGTTCCCGCGCCAATGCCGCGGCCGCCTGGGCGCGGATCGCTGCCGCCTGCGCGGCCTCGTCTCCCAGCTTCCTGGCGAAGACCCATGTCATGGTCAGTTGCGCGCCATGGGCATCGGGTTCATCCAGCGACGCCAGCGCCAAGCCCCGCGCCCCTTCGCGCGGCGCCTGCTGGATCATCGCCGCTTCCAGCGCCGCGCGCGCGGCGGCATAAAGCCCTGGTAGCTTCGCCCAGCTCGCCCGGACCCCGATCCGATCCAGCGCGGCGCCGTGCTCCAGCAGGGCCGCGCGCAGTGACGCGACAGCCATGGGGGGCTGGACCGGCGCGGGCCGCCCGCCCAGCCGCGCCGCGATCGGTTTGAATCGCGACCGGCCGCTTCCCGTCATATGCGCGGTCAGCATCGCGCCGGTCGCCGCCTCCTTGCGCAGACGCGCCCCCAATCGCGCAAGCGGTCCCCGCCCGGGCTGAAGACTGTCGAACAATTCAGTCTGCGCCTGATCCGCCAGGCTCGGCGCCAGAAGGATGATGGATTCGCGTGTCGCTTCGCGCAGTGCGGCCAGCCCGGCGGCGAAATCGGCGAAACGCCAGCCTTGCGGCGTCATCCCTGCCGGCCGGCGACGGATCGCCAGCGCGGCCGACGCGACGATGCCGAACCGGGTCAGTACGCCGGCCAGCGCCGGATCGTCTTCCACCGTTACCAGTCCCTGGGGTGTCGCCAGCCGGATGCCATGCAGCCGCGCGGCCTTGGGCGCCCAATCCGCCACGCTCAACGTCGGGTCGCCGCCTTCCAGCATCAGGCCGCGCTCTGCCAGCCTGGCCTGAAGGTCGGCGAGCGCCAGTCCGCCGCCGGCGCGCACTTCGCCGGACAGCACGTCCGGCCCGTCCATCCCGTCCAGCGCCGAAAGGTCGAGCGCCACATGCGGTGCGTCGGAGGAAGGGGCTCCGACCGTGATGCCGGCCTCCGCGCAGGTTCGCAGCACGGCCAGCAGATCGGTCTCCTTGCGCGGTCGAAGCACCGCATCGGGCACCCCGCCCAGATCGCCCTGGCGCAGCCGCAGCAGCGCTGCCAGGCCACGCGTATGATCGGCGCGCGCGGCAAGGCCGGTGCGAACCTGATCGGTTCCCAGAAGGGCGGTCAGCCGATCCAGCACATTGGCGGGAAGGCGTCCTGGCGCGGGAGCGATGTCATCCAGGGCGCGGGCCGGTGTCACCAGCAGGGCCGGCATGCCCAGAGCCGATTCCAGCCGCCGCCAGGCCGGGTCGGGCAGAACATTGCGAATCTGCGTCGCGTTCATGAACCCACATTACCGCAATCCGTGCTCAAAGGCGGACATTCATCGCGCCGGGCAGGATTTCGAAGGTGGCAGGCAGCACTCCCGCCTTCTGGCCGTCGGTTTCGACCGCGACCGGGCCTTCGGTATCGACGGTGGGGGCGGCGGTCAGGCGGGCCGTCCGCAGCATCCGAAAACCGGGGCTGACCATATGGTCGCCGCTGCCGATCGCCGCCAGGGCGCGCAGGATTCCCCACCGGCTGCCCCCCGCCAGGACAGCCATGTCGAACAGCCCATCCTGGACCGAGGCCTGCGGCGCCACGGGCAATCCACCGGCAAAACTGCGGCCATTGGCCAGTACCACCGCGGCGATGCCGGCGATCTCGTCATATCCGCCCTGACCATGGATGTCGGGGGCCATCAGCCGGACGCGGCAGTCGCGCCAGGCAAGCAATTGCAGCATGGTATGGAGGCGGCGGGCGAAGCGGCGCCCCAACAGGCGCGCGATGCGCCCCCGGCCCAGCGATCCGGCTATCGCGCCGCTCAGTCCGAACGAAGCCTCGCCCAGGAAAAACCGGGACACAGGAACTCCCTCCGGGGACAGACAGGAGACGCGGCCCAAATCCACCTTCCGAATCCGCGAGCGGTGCAGGTGCGCTACGCCGGCGATCGTGCCCGGCTCGATACCGAGCCCCCGGGCGATGTCGCCGCCCGTATTGATGAAGCTGAACACCGCTTCGCGCGACACGGGCATTCCCCGGTCGAAGAATCCGTTCAACGCCTCGTTGATCGTGCCGTCGCCGCCCACCGCGATGATATCCAGATGGCCCTCGCGCAGCGCATCGCGCACCATATGCGCCGCCTGTCCCGGGCCATGCGTCGCCGCCGCTTCCATCAACGGGAAGATGCCGCCCAGCGCATCCTCGATCCGCGCCCAGTTGCGGCCGGTGCACCCCCGGTCGGAGGCGGGATTGAAGACGGCAAAGGCGGTCATGCCGCGATCCTGTAGATTGGCGCCAGGGCGGCGATCTCGCTCGCCTGGCGCGCGGCGTCCCAGCCCAGATGCGTTCCCATCTGGCCGGCGATGCGTTCCAGCACGGCCTGCGCCGGCGGACCGAACTGGCCGACCGAGGTGCGCCGCATCACCATGTCCTCCAGCGTCAACGCCATTTCGTGCCGCAAGGAAAAGGAAATCTGTGCGGGCGTGTCGCCGCTCTCATTGAACGGGATCAGGTCGGCCAGACGCGCGCCCTTCAGCGCCTCGGGCAAGCGGGCGCCCAGCATGTGCGCCATGGGGCGCAAGGCAGAGATGCCCGGCCAGGTCTTGTTGAAGCCGCGCAGCATCAGGTCGAAATCGTCGAAGCGCCCGCCGGGCAACGGCACGGAGGCGGTCGTGCAGCGCTGGGTCTTCCTGCCCAGCCTGGCGGCCAGCGCGTCGGTCACGGTCTGGGCCAACGCCCGCGAGGTGGTCCATTTTCCGCCCAGCGCCGAGAAGACTCCTTCCAGTCCTTCGCCGGCATGGTCCACCAGTTGGGCGCGACGGCTGAGGTTATAGGTCCCGGCATCCTCGCCGTCGGCGACCAGCGGGCGAAGCCCCGCATAAAAGGCCTGGACATGAGCGCGCGTCAGCGCCGCGGCCGGCAGGTATTTGTTGAACTGCCCCAGCAGTGCGTCGATGTCGCCTTCCTCCACCGCCACCGCGCCGGGATCGCCGGTGAAGGGGGTGTCGGTGGTGGCCAGCAGCGTATGACCGCGCCAGGGCAGGGCGAACAGATGGCCGCTGCCCGCTTCGATGGCCAGCGCCGATCGCGAGATCAGCGGGACCAGAAGATGGATGCCCTTGGAACGGACCAGCTTGTGCGCGGAGGCCTGGCCGGTGACCTTTTCCAGGAACAGGTCGGCCCAGGGGCCTGCCGCCACGACGACAGCGCGCGCCTTGATGTCGAACGTCTCGCCGCTCAGCGTATCGCGCACCGTCGCCCCGCCCGCCTTGCCGTTCCGCATCAGCAGCCCTTCGCAGGACAAATGATTGGCGATGGCCGCGCCATGGGCATCGGCGTCGATCAGATTTTCCAGCGCGATGCGCTCGGGCGAATACATCTGGGAGTCGTGATATTCGAAGGCGCCGCGCAGCCGCCCCGACGGCTTGTCGTCCGCCAGCACGGGTTCGCGTTCCAGCGCCTGTTCGCGCCCGAGCCAGCGGTGCGATGGCAATTGCCGCCCCGCCAGCAGATCATACAGCGTCAGGCCGGCCGCCAGCTTCAGCCGCTCGCCAAGGCCGGTGACCGGCAACAGGAAGGGCAGGGGACGCACCAGGTGCGGCGCGATCTTCAGCAGCGTGCCGCGCTCGCGCAGCGACTCGCGCACCAGCCCGATCTCGAGGTTGCGCAGATAGCGCAGGCCCCCGTGAGCCAGCCGCGAATTGTGGGCCGAGGTGGCCGAGGCGAAATCGTTGGCTTCGACCAGCGCCACGGACAGGCCGCGCCGCGCCGCGTCACGGGCGATGAAACAGCCTGTGGCGCCGCCGCCGACGATCAGGCAATCGAAATGTTCAGAGGAAAGTCGTGAGAGTGCGCGCTGCATGGGCGCGCAAGGCTATCGGCGCCGACGCCGGAAAGCTACTTGGAAAGCAGCTACTTGATCTTGCCTTCCTTGAAGACGACATGCTTGCGCAGCACCGGGTCGTATTTCTTGATCGAGAACTTCTCGGTCATGGTCCGGGTGTTCTTCTTAGTGACATAGAAAAAGCCGCTGCCGCCGTCGCTGTTGAGGCGGATCTTCGCGGTGGTCGGCTTGGCCATGACAAACTCCGGAAACAGGCCCTGCCCCGGTGGGGCGGATCAAGGGGCCGGTAGATGGCGTAAGCCGCCCGGCTCTGTCAAGTTTTTCCGGTCCCCGGCGGCGGGAAGGCCGGGTTTCAGCGCTTTTTGGGCCTGAATTTGCGTTTTTCTCCCTTGTCGCGCCGGGGCTTGCCGCGATGCAGCCGGCCGGACTTGCGCTGTGATAACGCCGGGTCTGCGGCCCCGGCCGCTCTTCCATCCGCCAAGCCGAATCTCAGGCCTCCGGTGATGGGCGCCGCCTCCACCAGCTTGACCGTCAGCACCTCGCCCAGCCCATAGACGATGCGGCTGCGTTCCCCGATCAGGGCCTGTCGCTTTTCGTCGTGGCGGAAAAAGTCGCCGCCCAGCGCCCGGATGGGGATCAGTCCTTCCGCGCCGCTGTCGGCCAAGCGCACAAACAGGCCGAAACGGGTGACGCCGGTAACGCGCGCGTCGAAACTTTCGCCCACCCGGTCCTGCATGAAGGCGGCGACATAGCGGTCGGTGGAATCGCGTTCCGCCGCCATTGCCCGCCGCTCGGTCATGGTGATGTGCTCGGCGGTGGCGGGCAAGGTGGCGATCTCCTTGTCCGTCAGCCCGCCATCGCCCAGCCTGAAGGCCCGGATCAGGGCGCGGTGCACGATCAGGTCGGCATAGCGGCGGATGGGCGAGGTGAAGTGCGCGTATTTCGCCAAGTTCAATCCGAAGTGGCCGATATTGGCGGGATCATAGACGGCCTGGGCCTGGCTCCTCAGCACCACATCGTTCATCACCGCCTCGTGCGGCATGCCTTTTGACTCCTTCAGGATGCGGTTGAACACGCCGGGCTGGACCACCTGGCCCTTGGCGAAGGCGATGTTCAGTGTCTTCAGGAAATCGGCGAAGGCGAACAGCTTCTCTTTCGACGGGGTATCGTGCACGCGATAGATCAGCGGCGTGCGCGCCTTCTCCAGCGCCTCGGCGGCGGCGACATTGGCCAGCACCATGAACTCCTCGATCAGCTTCATGGATTCCAGCCGCTCGCGGAAGGCGATGGATTGCACATGCCCGTCCGCGCCCAGCACCACGCGGCGCTCGGGCAGGTCCAGGTCCAGCGGATCGCGCTTGCCGCGCGCGACGGTCAGCGCCTGATAGGCTTCCCAGATGTCCGCGAGCGTGTTCCGCACCAGCGCGCCCATGCCATGGGGTGGAACGCCATCGAAGGCGGCTTGCGCATCGGCATAGCTCAACCGCGCGGCGGACCGCATGACGCCGCGGACGAACTGGTGGCTTTTCTTGTGGCCCTGGGCATCGAACACCATGCGCACCGCCAGGCATGGCCGGTCCACCCCTTCCTTCAACGAGCACAGGTCCGCCGACAGTTCCTCCGGCAGCATCGGCACCACCCGGTCGGGGAAATAGGCGCTGTTGCCGCGCTTGAACGCCTCGCGGTCCAGCGCCGAGCCGGGCGTGACGTAATGAGCGACATCGGCGATGGCGACCAGCACGATATGGCCGCCTTTGTGGTCGGGGTCGGGCCCGGCCCAGATGGCGTCGTCATGGTCGCGCGCGTCCGGCGGATCGATGGTGACGAGCGGGACGGCGCGCAGGTCGGCGCGGCCTTCGGGTCTGATGGGGATGGCGGTTTTCGCCTCATCCAGCACGGCTTTGGGAAATTCCACCGGAATGCCGTGGTCGTGGATGGCGATCAGGCTGATGGTCTTGGGGCTATCCATGCTGCCAATGCGCTCGACAACGCGCACGCGGGAGAAGCCGGCGATGCGGCCATGGACCGGTTCGGCGGCAACGAGTTCATTGTTCTTCGCGCCGCCCAGATCGGCCTTGTCGATCGCGTATTCGCCGCGCGCCTTCTTGTCGATGGGTGCCAGCCGCGCGCCATGCGGGCTTTCGCGCACCACGCCCACCAGTCGCGACGGCGTCGCCGCTTCCAGCTTGCGGATGATGCTGGCTTCATAGGTTTCGCTGTGCTTTTCCAGCCGCGCCAGCAGGCGATCGCCCGGCCCCGGCGCGCCGCCGGTCTTGGGCGGCGTCACATAGATGATCGGTGGTTCTTCGTCGCTGTCCCACGCCAGCGGCGCCGCCAGCATCTCGCCGTCTTCATCCAGGCCGGTGACCTGGATCACCAGCACATCGGGCAATTCACCCTTCTTGGTGAAGCCGCTGCGCTTGCGTCCTTCAATGACGCCGTCTGTGGCCAGCTCCTTCAGCGCCCGCTTGAGCTGGATGCGGTCCGAGCCTTTCAGGCCCAGCAGCCTGGCAAGGTCGCGCTTGTCGGCGCCGGGATTTTCGTCCAGCAGCTCAAGCACGCGCGCCTTCAGCGGGGCGGGCGTGTGTTTGTCGTGTTTGTCTTTCTTCAAATCCTATTCGCCGGCCAGCTCTGGCTCTTTGACCTTTGGCCCGGCGGCCTTCTTCTTCTTGGGTTGGACGGCCGCTTTCTTCGGCGCCGCCTTTTTCTTGGGTTTCGCGGCGGCTTCCCGTCCAGCCTTCGCAGGTTTTTTCTCGGCCGTCTTCTTTTTTGGCGCCCGGGCGGCCTTTTTGGGCTTCTTGCCGCCTTTCGCCGCGCGCTCGGCGATCAGCGCCAGCGCCTGCTCCAGGGTCACCGCGTCGGGTTCGGTGCCTTCGGGCAGGGTGGCGTTGGTCTCGCCGTCACTGACATAAGGCCCGAACTTGCCCTTCAATACCTTGATGGGCTTACCGCCGGCCTCGCCCAGGTCCTTCAGCGTCTGGGCGCCGCGCCGGCCCGGCCCGCGCGCCTTCTTTTCCGCCAGCAGGGTGACGGCGCGGTTCAGCCCGATCTCGAACACGTCTTCCGGCGATTCGAGAGATGCATAGATGCCGTTGTGCGCCACATATGGCCCGAAGCGGCCGAAATTGGCGGTGATCTTCTTGCCGTCCTCCGGGTGCTGGCCCACTTCGCGCGGCAACGCCAGCAACTTCAACGCCATTTCCAGGTCGACGTCGCTCTTGTCGGTGCCCTTGGGAATGCCGCTGCGCTTGGGCTTGTCGCCGTCGCCCCGCTGCACATAGGGCCCGAAGCGGCCGGTGCGCAGGGTGATCTTCTCGCCGGTTTCCGGGTCTTCGCCGATGTCCACCGGCCCGGCATCGCCTTCGCCGCTGGTCGCGCCGATCGGGCGGGTGAATTTGCAGTCCGGATAGTTGGTGCAGCCGACAAAGGCGCCATAGCGGCCCAGCTTCAGGTTCAGCCGCCCATCCTCGCAGGCGGGGCATTTGCGCGGATCGCCGCCGTCGCCCGGATCGGGGAAGATGTGCGGCGACAGGACATGGTCCAGCTCGTCGATGACCTGGCTGATCTTCAGGTCCTTGGTTTCGCCGACCGCGGCCGCGAACTCGGTCCAGAAGTCGCGCAGCAACTGCTTGTAGCCCAGGTCGCCGGCCGAAACCTCGTCCAGCTTTTCTTCCAGATCCGCGGTGAAGTCATAGGCGACATAGCGCCTGAAGAAGCTGTTCAGGAAGGTGGTGACCAGCCGGCCCTTGTCTTCGGGAATGAAGCGCTGGCGGTCCATCTTCACATAGGCGCGGTCGCGCAGGGTGGAGATGATCGAGGCATAGGTGGAGGGCCGGCCGATGCCCAGCTCTTCCAGCTTCTTGACCAGGCTGGCCTCGGAATAGCGCGGCGGCGGTTCGGTGAAATGCTGCGCCGGATTGACCTTTTCCACGCTGGTGGCGTCGCCCGCTTCCAGTTTGGGCAGACGCGAGCCGTCCTCATCCGCCGTATCGTCCTGCCCTTCCAGATACAGCGTCAGGAAGCCATCGAACAGGGTGACGGTGCCGGTGGCGCGCAAGGTGATCCGGCCGTCGGCCGAGACCACATCGACGGTGGTGCGCTCCTGCTCGGCGCTTTCCATCTGGCTGGCGACGGCGCGCTTCCAGATCAGCTCGTACAATTTCGCCGCGTCGGAATCGAGATACCTGGCGACCTCCTCGGGCGTGCGCGCGAAGCTGGTGGGGCGCACCGCTTCATGCGCTTCCTGGGCGTTGGCGTTGCTGTTGACATAGGCGCGCGGGCTGCCGGGCACATAGCGCTTGCCATACAGCTTGCCGATCACCTCGCGCGCTTCGCCCACCGCTTCGGGCACGATGGTGATGCCGTCGGTCCGCATATAGGTGATCAGGCCGGTGGTGTCGCCGCCGATCTCCACGCCTTCATACAGCCCTTGCGCGATCTGCATGGTGCGTTTGGCGTTGAAGCCCAGCTTGCGCGCCGCTTCCTGTTGCAGCGTTGACGTCTTGAAGGGCGGGGAGGGGTTGCGCTTGACCGGCTTGGCCTCGACGCTGCCGACCTTGAAGCTCTGGGCGCCGATCGCGGCCACCGCGCTGTCGGCGTCGGCCTGGGTGCCCAGCGACAGCTTCTCGATCTTCTTGCCGTCAAGCTGGATCAGGCGGGCCTGGAAATTGCCGGCCTGAGCGGCCAGGTCGGCGTCGATCGACCAGTATTCCTGGGCCTTGAACGCCTCGATCTCCTGCTCGCGCTCCACGATCAGGCGCAGCGCCACGCTCTGCACCCGGCCGGCGGATCGCGCGCCCGGCAACTTGCGCCACAAGACCGGCGACAGGGTGAAGCCCACCAGATAGTCCAGCGCGCGGCGGGCCAGATAGGCGTCGACCAGGTCATTGTCGATCTGGCGCGGGTGCTGGATGGCTTCTGTCACCGCCGACTTGGTGATGGCGTTGAAGGCCACCCGCTCCACCGGCAGGTCCTTCAGCAGCTTCTTTTCCCGCAGCACTTCCAGGATGTGCCAGGAGATCGCCTCGCCCTCGCGATCAGGGTCGGTGGCGAGGATCAGCTTGTCGGCGCCCTTCACGGCGGCCGCAATGTCCTTGATCTTGGATTGGGCGCGGGCATCGACGTCCCACACCATGGAAAAGTCCTCGTCCGGCTTCACCGAACCGTCCTTGGAAGGCAGGTCGCGGATGTGCCCGAAGCTGGCCAGGACCTTGTAGTCGCTGCCCAGATACTTGTTGATAGCTTTGACCTTGCCGGGGGACTCGACGATCAGGACATTCATTTAGGAATTTTGACCTAACTTCTGGAATAAAAAGATGGGGCCTTACTTGGGGACGCCGGACCGGCCTGCAAGGGTGGAACTTTCGGATGCGGCTTTTGCCGCCAAACGGGCCGGACCTTGATCGCAGGCTCGGGCCCCTGTCAACGCCGGGCCTGGAAGAAATCGTAACCATAGGTTGATACAAACCCCGTATCGGTGGGATAACACGACTTGTGGTTGCGTTACTCCGGGAAGTTGCATATGGTTAATCTGCAACTGCTCCGCGATTTCGCCATGAGCCTTCACCAGCCAAAACCAGGATTTCAGGCTCCCACACCGGCCAGACCCACGGTTTCGCTGCCACAATCCATGCACTATATGGGCGACCTGCTGGAAAATATGCGCAAGATGGCCCAGGCCGAGGGGCTTGGGGTACTCGCTCACCTGCTGGAACTGGCCAGGGTCGAAACGCGGCTCATCACCCGCGACCACAACGAGCTTTCCGACCACCCGGTTGACGGCTAAGCCCAGCTCACGCGGTTGCCCGGCAGTCGCAGGCAGCGTCCGGCCAACTCGAGTTCCAGAATCACCGTCAGCACGGCCCCCGCCGGCGCGCCGAGCTGGCGGATCAGTTCGTCGATCTCCACCGGAGAGGGGCCCAAGGCTTCCTCCACCGCGGCGCGGATGCGATCGGCCTCGGCGTCCGATGTCGCGCCGGGCGGCGCGGCGAATTCCCGGTCGGGTTCGCCGAAGTTGCGGCCCAGCATCGGCGCCAGCACCGCCAGCACATCCTGGGCGCTTTCCGTCAGCGTCGCGCCATCGCGGATCAGCCGGTTGGGGCCCTTCGCACGGGGATCGAGAGGCGAGCCGGGCACCGCGAAGATCTCGCGGCCCTGTTCCAGTGCATAGTCGGCGGTGATGAGGGAACCGGAACGCTCGGCCGCTTCCACCACCACCACGCCGCGCGCCAGGCCGCTGATCAGGCGGTTGCGGCGGGGAAAGTGCCGCGCCTGGGGCGCTTCGCCCGGCGGCATTTCCGAGATGATGGCGCCCTGTTCGCGGATGGCGTGATAGAGCCGCGCATTCTCGGGCGGATAAATGATGTCGACGCCGCCCGCCACCACCGCGACCGTACCTACCGCCAGCGCCGCTTCATGTGCGGAGGCATCGATGCCGCGCGCCAGGCCGGAGGCCACGACCAATCCGGCAAAGCCCAGCTCGCGCGCCAGTGTATCGGTGAATTTGCGCGCCAGGGCGCTGGCGTTGCGCGCGCCCACGATGGCGACCATGTCCTTTTTCAGCAGATGCGGATGGCCCAATACGCTGATGACGGGCGGCGGCGGGTCCAGCGCCGCCAGTCCCGGTGGAAAATCCGGCTCGCACGAACAGATCAGCCGCGCACCCAGCGCCTCGAGCTTTTCGATCTCGGCGCCGATTGCTGCTTCGTCCGGCAGCACGAAATTTCGGCCGCCGCCGCGCTGCGCCATGTGCGGCACCGCCTCCAGCGCCGCGCCCGCCGAGCCAAAACGGCCGATCAGCGCCGCGAAGGTAACCGGCCCTATCCGGTCGGTACGCGCCAGCCGCAGCCAGTCGCGCCGCTGGCTGTCAGTGAGTTGTCGCGGCATCGGCGCTTTTGCTTTTGGCGCCGATACGCGGCTCCTCGCCATTCAGAAGCCGGCGGATATTTTCTCGGTGCATGTAATAAATCAGCGCCGACAGCAGCAGTGCCACCGCCGCATAGTCGTCGTACCGGAACAGCACGAACAGCAGGGGCGAAAGCGCCACCGCGATCAGCGCCGCCAGGGACGAGATGCGCCACACGAAGGCGGCGGCCAGCCAGACCGCCGCCACCAGCAAACCCACCGGCCAGTAGAGCGCCAGACTCAGGCCCAGGAAGGTCGCAACGCCCTTGCCGCCCCTGAAGCGCAGCCAGACCGGAAACATGTGCCCGAAGACCGCGCCCAGCGCGGTGAAAATCTCGCTTCCCGGCGGCAGCAACGCCCGCGCCGCCAGCACCGCCGCCGCGCCCTTGGCCGCGTCGCACAAAAGCGTCGCGGCGGCCGCCCACTTCTTGCCGGTGCGTAGAACATTGGTGGCGCCGATATTGCCGCTGCCGATGTCGCGGATATCGCCCGCGCCCGACAGGCGGGTGAAGAACAGGCCGAACGGCACCGATCCCAGGAGATATCCGAGCAACAGCGATTGAAGGAGAGTCATTCCGCTCATGGCCCGGCACGATGGCAGGGTTCCACGCGAAAATCTATCGTCCGTCGAATACGCACGCCCCGCCGACGAATGTCATCTTCGCCCGGCCCTGGAATTTGCGGCCCTCGAATGCGGTGTTGCGGGCACGGCTGTGCAGCTTCTCCGCATCCACCTGGATCGGTTCGCCGACGTCCATCAGCGTCAGGTCGGCCTGCGCGCCTTTCGCCAGCGTGCCGCCGCTCAGGCCGAAGATGCGCGCGGGTGCGGCGGTCAGCGCATCCAGCACGCGTGCCAGACCGGCCTGCTCATTGTGCGCCAGCGCCAGCGCGGCTGGCAAAAGAGTCTCAAGTCCTACCGAGCCGGCGGCAGCCGACGCGAAGGGCTGGCGCTTGGTGTCGGCGCCCTGCGGCTCATGGCTGGAAACGATGGTGTCGATCACGCCCGAGGCCACACCTTCGACCATGGCGGCGCGATCATCCTCGCTGCGCAGCGGCGGGCGCACCTTGCGGAAGGTCAGGTATTGGCCGACATCCAGCTCGTTCAGCGCCAGGTGATGGGCGCTCACCCCGCAGGTCACCGGCAATCCGCGCGCCTTGGCGGCGGCGATGATCTCCAGGCTGGCGCGGGTCGAGATTTGTCCGAAGTGGTAGCGCGCGCCGGTCAGTTCGACCAGGCGGATGTCGCGCTCCACGGTGATGGCCTCGGCGATCGCGGGCGCCGCCGGCAGCCCCAGCCTTGTGGCGAACTCTCCTTCGGTGGCCGAGGCGTCCGCCGTCAGGTCGGGGTCTTCGGCATGGCCTACCACCAGGGCATCGAAGGTGGCGGCATAGGAAAGCGCCCGGCGCAGGACCCGCGCGTTGGCGACCGCGCGATCACCGTCGCCGAAGGCCACCGCGCCGGCCTCGCGCATCAGCCCCATCTCCGTCATCACCGCGCCCTTCAGCCCTCTGGTCAGGGCGCCGCAGGGCAGCACCCGCACCTTGGCGGTCGCGGCGGCCCGGCGCAGGATGAAATCCACCAGCGAAGGCTCATCGATCACCGGATCGGTGTTGGGCATCACTACCATGGCGGTAACGCCGCCCGCCGCCGCCGCGGCGCTGGCGGTTTCCAGGGTCTCGCGATGTTCGCTGCCCGGCTCGCCGGTGAAAACGCGCGCGTCGATCAGGCCGGGCGTCAGAACCAGGCCGCGCGCGTCGATCACTTCCGGATCGGTCGGTTCGGCGTCGTTGAACAGGCGCGGGCCGACATCGGCGATGCGGCCATTCTCGATCAAAAGGCCGCCTTTGACGTCCGTCCCGCTGGCCGGATCGACCAGGCGGCAGCCGCGGAAAGCGATGGGACGGTTCGCGTGCATCACGCACCCCCCCGCGCGCGCGAAAGCGCGTCGAGCACCGCCATGCGGATGGCCACGCCCATCTCCACCTGCTCGGAGATCAGGCTGACCTCGACATCGTCGGCGATGTCGCTGGCGATCTCCACGCCCCGGTTCATCGGGCCCGGATGCATCACCAGCGCGCCCGGCCTGGCCCAGGCCAGCTTTTGCCGGTCCAGGCCGTAGAAGTGGAAATATTCGCGTACCGACGGCACGAAGGCGCCGGACATGCGCTCGAGCTGCAAGCGCAACATCATCACGATGTCGGCGCCGGCCAGGCCCGCCCGCATGTCGGTAAATATCTCCACACCAAAACGGTCCGCCTGTGCGGGCAGCAGGGTGCGCGGCGCCACCAGCCGCACCCGCGCGCCCATCATCGACAGAAGCCGCAGGTTGGACCGCGCCACCCGGCTGTGCAGCACATCGCCGCAAATGGCGACCACCAGCCCCTCGAACGCTCCAAGCCTGCGCCGGATGGTCAGCGCGTCCAGCAGCGCCTGGGTGGGATGCTCATGGGCGCCATCGCCCGCATTGATGACGCTGCAATCCACCTTGCGCGACAGAAGCTCGGCGGCGCCCGCATCCTGGTGGCGCACCACCAGAAGATCGGGCCGCATGGCGTTCAGCGTGGCGGCGGTGTCGATCAGCGTCTCGCCCTTGGAGACCGAGCTGGTCTTGACGCTCATATTCAGCACATCGGCGCCAAGGCGCTTGCCCGCCAGCTCGAAGCTGGACTGGGTGCGGGTGGAGGCCTCGAAGAACAGGTTGATCAGGGTCCGGCCCTTGAGCAGGCCGGTCTTCTTGTCGCCGGCGCGGCCCTGGACCACATAGGTCTCGGCCAGGTCCAGCAGTGCGGTGACGTCGATCGGGATAAGTCCCTCGATCCCCAGCAGGTGGCCGGAGGAGAGCAGGGGGGCTGCGGGCTGGGATGTCATTAAAGCCGGGCTTATAGGCGCATGCGCAAAATCCTGCAAGCGCCGGTGGTTGGTCGGGTGTCAGTCGGATACGTTCGTGGGGGACTTGTCGGCGGTGATGTGGGAGCCGCTGGCGATGCAGGCATAGTCCGCGCCGCCGGGGCCGGGCAGCGGGCACAGTTCATAACGGCCCTTGATCCGCGTATCCATGTTCCTTGTCCGCGCTTGCCAGTACATCCAGCGCTGCATCACCGCGCGCGGAATATCGGCATTGCTTTCGGGCGGCGCCTTGATCAGGACGCGCCGGCCGTCATCGGTGTCCAGCGTCACGCCCGTCCCGCGCGTCAGGCCCAAACTGCCCGTGACCACCGCGCATTTGCCGGTCACCGCCGGGCTTCTCTTGCAGGTCTGCGCCGCCGCATATCGCGCGAAGGTCAGCATCAGCAAAAGAAGCGGCAGCACGGCCAGCAGTTTCATGCCATTTCCTCCAGCGTCTTTCCCGCCGGCTCCGGCAGGAACAGGATGGCGATCAGCGTGATCACGATGGGCGCCAGCAAAAGCTGAATCGCCGGGCCATGGGCGCCGAAGCGGTCGAACAGCGCGCCTTCCAGCGCCAGCGCGCCGGCCCCCATGCCGATCTCGACCACATATCGCAGGCCCGAGACCGTGGAGCGATAGTGCGTCGGCACGATTTCCAATGCAAATCCCGCGATCAGCGCGTCGCCCGAGAAAAAGCCGAAAAAAGCCAGTATCCACAACAGCGGCACTGCCCAGCCCGGTGCGCCGCCATAGAAGAGAAAGAAACAGATGCCCGCCAGGGCGATGATGGCCATGGCCAGGGGCTTCCTGCCCCAGCGGTCCGACAGCCGCCCCGCCGTGATCGCCAGGCCCAGCCCGATCAGCCCGCCGGGAATGGTGACGGCGCTGGCCTGCCAGGGGGCATAACCATAAAAGGTTTGGAGATATTTGGACTGCAGCACGGTGGCGGCGGCGACGGCAAAGCCGAACGCGCCTGCGGCCAGCAGGATGGTGGCGATGCGCCCGGGATATTCGCGCGCCAGTCCGCGCAGCAAGGCCAGCGTTTCGGCCGTCTTCGACACGGTTTTCCGTCCGCGTTCCTGTGTAGTGAAGCGCTTCGTCTCGGGCAGGCGGCGGCGCAGGAACGCCACCAGGAAGATGGCGCCGGCGCCGATGAAATAGAGCGCGCGCCAGCCATAGGGCAGGATGGTGATCATCGAGAATACCAGCGAGGCGATGCCCGCGCCCACATAGTAAAGCGACGACATGGTGCCGTTGGCCCAGCCGCGCGCGCCGGCCGCCATCTCCTCGGCCACCACCACCCAGCATAGCATCTCCTCGGCATAGCCGAAGACGCGCGTCAGCAGTTGCGCCCACACGAAGCTGTTATAATCGGGCGCGAAGGCGGTCAGCAGGGTGAAGAAGCCCTGGCCGAACAGCGTGACCAAAAGAAGCCGCCGCCGTCCGACCAGGTCGGCGCTGGCCGCGATCAGAAGCGCCACGATCGCCGCCAGCCGGAAATAGCTGACCGTCAGCCCGATCTGGTTCTCGGCGATGTGCAGGCTGGCCTGGATCTGTGGAATGGCGAACCCGAAAACATTCTGGTCATAGCCGGCGAAGAAGGCGGCCGCCCCCACCAGCAAAAGGATGCGCTCCTGCCGCCACTGCATCGCCACCGGCGGCCGCAGCCCCGGCGGCAACCACACAAAGCGGGCAGGCGATGCATCGTCTTTCATTGTATTTCGCTCACGCCAGCGGTGCTGCGCACCGCGGCTCCGCGGGGGCGGCCGACTCCGGCCGGGGCGCGGTCGCGCCCGTGGGGCAGCCGGTCAGGTGCAACGTCAGTTCTCATGAACCGCCCCTCAAAGTCCGCAGCCGGTCCAGCGCGCCCTGCAGGATGTAGGCGGCGGCCATCTTGTCCACCACTTCGCTGCGGCGGCGGCGCGACGCATCGGCTTCGATCAGGGTGCGGGTGACGGCGCTGGTCGAAAGCCGCTCGTCCTGGAAGGCGAGGGGGATGTCACTGCGCGCCGCCCAGTTGCGGCCGAAGGCCCGGGCCGACTGGGCCGATGGGCCGTCCGACCCGTCCATGTTCAGGGGCAGGCCCACCACCAGCCCCCCGACCCCTTCCACACTTATTATATGGTCCAGCCTGGCGGCGTCGGCGCCGAACTTGCCCCGTTTCAGGGTCTGGAACGGGCTGGCCACCGACAGCAGCCGGTCAGACAGGGCCAGGCCGATGGTTTTTTCTCCCAGGTCCACGCCCAGCAGCCGCAGGCCCGGCGGCAGGCGCAATTCTTCCAGCGCGATAACGCCGCCAGACCCCATGCTTTTTCAGGCCTCCTTCGCTCATGTGGGTTTTCGCATGCTTGCCAGCGGGCACCCCCCTTGCTAGCAAGTCCCGCTCTTCTAACACAGCAGGAACCGTCATGTCCGTCGACAAGGACACCGTGCGCCGCATCGCCGGTCTGGCCCGAATCGCCGTACCGGATGCGCGCCTTGAACCGATGGCCGCCGAACTGAACGGCATCTTCCAGTGGGTCGAGATGCTGGGGGAGGTGAATGTGGATGGCGTGCCGCCCATGACGTCAGTGGTCGCCCAGAAGCTGAAATGGCGGCAGGACGTGGTCAGCGACGGCGGTCAGGCCGATGCGCTGATGGCCAACGCGCCCCAGGGCGAGGACCATTTCTTCATCGTGCCCAAGGTGGTGGAATAACGAATGTCCGACCTGGCCTCCGATCCCATTGCCATGACTTTGGCCCAGGCGCGCGACGCCATCCGGGCCAAAAGGATTTCCTCCCGCGAGATGACGGATGCTTTCGTCAGGGCGATCGCGGCGGCGCGCCCCTTGAACGCCTTCATCACCGAGGCGGGCGACAAAGCGCTGGCCATGGCCGACACCGCCGACAAGCGCGTCGCCAGCGGACAAATCGGAGCGCTCGAGGGCCTGCCGCTGGCGATCAAGGACCTGTTCTGCACCAGGGG
Source organism: Hyphomicrobiales bacterium (assembly GCA_040255825.1). GTDB lineage: Bacteria > Pseudomonadota > Alphaproteobacteria > Micropepsales > Micropepsaceae > Rhizomicrobium. The sequence continues at coordinate 70,568 of JBDZVS010000009.1, forward strand.
CCTTCGCACCACTGCGGCATCGAATATCCTGGGCGATTTCGTGCCGCCTTATGAGTCCACCGTCACGCAGAATCTGTGGGACGCCGGCGCGGTGATGCTAGGCAAGACCAACCTGGACGAATTCGCCATGGGCTCATCCAACGAAACGAGCGCCTTCGGGCCGGTGCTAAATCCCTGGCGCGCGTCGGACTCCAACGCCAACCTGGTGCCGGGCGGCTCTTCGGGCGGCAGTGCCGCGGCGGTGGCCGCCGACCTTTGCCTGGCCGCCACGGGCACCGACACCGGCGGCTCCATCCGCCAGCCCGCCGCCGTCACCGGCCGCGTGGGCCTGAAGCCCACCTATGGCCGTTGCTCGCGCTTCGGCATCGTCGCCTTCGCCTCCTCGCTGGACCAGGCCGGCCCCATGACCAAGACGGTCAAAGACGCCGCCATCATGCTCAAGACAATGGCCAGTGTGGACCCCAGGGATTCCACCAGCGTCGACATACCGGTGCCGGACTATGAGAAGCTGATGGAAGGTCCGATCAAGGGCTTGCGCGTTGGCATCCCGAAGGAATACCGCATCGACGGCGCCCCCGCCGAGATCGAGGCGCTGTGGGGCAAGGGCGCGGATTGGCTGAAGGCGCAGGGCGCCGAGATCGTGGATGTCTCGCTGCCCCACACCAAATACGCCCTGCCGACCTATTATATCGTCGCCCCTGCCGAGGCTTCGTCCAACCTGGCCCGTTATGACGGCGTGCGCTTCGGGGTGCGGGCCGAAGGCGCGCGCGACATCACCGATCTCTATGAGCGCAGCCGCGGCCAGGGTTTCGGCGCCGAAGTGCAGCGCCGCATCCTCATCGGCACCTATGTCCTGTCGGCGGGCTATTACGACGCGTACTATGCCCGCGCCCAGAAGCTGCGCACTCTGATCAAGCGCGACTTCGAGCAGGCGTTCGAGACATGCGACGTGCTGCTGACCCCATCCACGCCGGGTCCGGCCTTCGCGGTGGGCGCCAAGACCGCCGACCCGCTGGAGATGTATCTGCAGGACGTCTTCACCGTGACGGTGAACCTGGCGGGCCTGCCCGGTATTTCGGTGCCGGCTGGCCTGACGGCAAACGGCCTGCCGCTGGGGCTCCAGCTCATCGGCAAGGCGTTCGATGAGGGAACCCTGCTGCGTGCGGCGCGGGCGGTGGAAGAGGCCGCCGATTTCCGCCACAGCCCTGCCAGATGGTGGTCCGCATGAACGCGAAAGCCAAGACGATCAAGGGCGAGACCGGCGAGTGGGAGATCGTGATCGGCATGGAGGTCCATGCCCAGGTCCTGTCCGAATCCAAGCTGTTCTCCAGCGCTTCGACCCGCTTCGGGGCCGAGCCCAACAGCCAGGTGTCGTTCGTCGATGCGGGCTTTCCCGGCATGTTGCCCGTCATCAACGAGAAATGCGTCGAACAGGCGGTGCGCACCGGCCTGGGGCTGAAGGCGCAGATCAACCTGGTTTCGGTGTTCGACCGGAAGAACTATTTCTATCCCGACCTGCCCCAGGGCTACCAGATCAGCCAGTACAAGAACCCCATCGTGGGCGAGGGCGAAGTGCTGATCGACCTCAAGGACGGCCAGACCGTCACCGTGGGGATCGAGCGCCTGCACCTGGAGCAGGATGCCGGAAAAAGCCTGCACGACCAGCACCCCGACAATTCCTATGTCGACCTCAACCGCTCGGGCATCGCCCTGATGGAGATCGTGACCAAGCCGCACATGCGCTCGTCCGAGGAAGCCGCCGCTTTCCTCAGGAAGCTGCGGGCCATCGTGCGCTATCTGGGCACCTGCGACGGCAATATGGACGAAGGCTCCATGCGCGCCGACGTCAATGTCTCGGTCTGCAAGACGGGGGGCTATGAGGAGTTCCGCCGCACCGGCAGCTTCAAGACCCTGGGCACCCGCTGCGAGATCAAGAACGTCAATTCCATGCGCTTCATCGCCCAGGCAGTGGAATATGAGGCGCGCCGCCAGGTCGATCTGATCGAAAGCGGCGGCACCGTGGTTCAGGAAACCCGCCTGTTCGATTCCAGGGCGGGCGAGACCCGTTCCATGCGCTCGAAGGAAGAAGCGCATGACTACCGCTACTTCCCCGATCCCGACCTGTTGCCGCTGGAACTCGACCCGGCCTGGGTGGAGGCGATCCGCAAGTCCCTGCCGGAACTGCCCGACGAGAAGAAGGCGCGGCTGATGAAGCTGGGCCTGTCGGCCTATGACGCCGCCGTCCTGGTGGGCGAGCGGGAAACCGCCGACTATTTCGAGGCGATGCTGGCCGCCGGCGCCGAGGCCAAGGCCGCCGCCAACTGGCTGAATAACGAGTATTTCGGCCGCCTCAACAAAGCGAACCTGTCCATCGCCGACGGCCCGGTCACGCCAAAGGCCAATGCCGACATCGTCGCGATGGTCGCCGAGGGCCTGATCAGCGGCAAGATCGCCAAGGATGTGCTGGACATCGAATGGAACGAGCGCACCGGCGATCCGCGCAAGGCGATCGTCGAGGCGCGCGGCATGAAGCAGGTGACCGACACCGGCGCCATCGATGCTGCGATCGAGGCAGTGATCGCCGCCAATCCCGAGAAGGTGGAAGAAGTGAAGGTCAAGCCGAAGCTCGCCGCCTGGTTTGTCGGTCAGGTGATGCGCCAGACCGGCGGCAAGGCCAATCCGGCGGCGGTGAATGCCGCCCTCAAGGTCCGACTCAACCTGCCCGACGAGGGGTGATTCGCACAAAATGCGCGGACCGCGGCCGGAAGCGCCGGTCCGGCGCAAATTTCGTCCGTATACAGAATAATGCATTTAACCCCTGCAAAATGGGGATTTCATGCATTGGCCGCAAAATCGGACTTTTCAAAAGTCAAGGCACAGTTGCATTTCAAAATGCAAGTAATTCATATTGTTTGCGTTTTGGGGGGCGACGCGAGTCGTTCGGACCCGAACAAACGATAGAGGAGTTCAACATGGCTGCGAAGAAGAAGGCCGCGAAGAAGAAGGCCACCAAGAAGAAGGCGACCAAGAAAAAGGCCGCCAAGAAGAAGAAGAAGTAATTGACGTAAGTCAGTTCCTTTTTCTCGGGTCCCCTGATCATTCACTCGGGGAGCATCCGATGATTAAAGCGAAGGCCGCGGTCCCGTGAGGGTACCGCGGCCAAGCCGCTTTTGGGGCTTGCGGCCAAACCGCCCTTGGGGCTTGCGGATGATGCCCTGCGGAGCCAACTCTTGCCCGGCAGCATCAAAGGCACCCCCAATGGCCCTCGCAAAGTCCCGCAAATCCACCCGCAAAGCCGCCATCCCCAGGAAAGCCGGAAAATCCGCCAAGGCCCCGCGCCGGGCTGCCCGGAAGGCCCCCAAACCGATCCGGCTCTTCTATTGGCCCACCCCAAACGGCCACAAGATCTCGATCATGCTGGAAGAGCTGGGGGTGCCCTACGAGGTCCATTTCGTGGACATCGGCAAGGGCGAGCAGTTCGCTCCCGCCTTCCTGAAGATTTCGCCCAACAACCGCATGCCCGCCATCATCGATCCTGACGGACCGGGCGGCCGCCCGATCTCGGTCTTCGAATCCGGCGCCATCCTCCAGTATCTCGGCCGCAAATATGGCAGGTTCTACCCGCAGGACGAGCGCGCCCGCGTCCAGGTGGAGGAATGGCTGTTCTGGCAGGTGGGCGGTCTTGGTCCCATGGCCGGCCAGGCCAACCACTTCAACAATTATGCCCCGGAAAAAATCCCTTACGCCCAAAAGCGCTACACCGACGAGGTCCATCGCCTGCTGGGCGTGATGAACACCCGCCTGGCGGCCCGCAGATACCTGGCCGGCGGCTATTCCATCGCCGACATGGCGTGCTGGAGCTGGGTTCTGTCCGCCGGCAAGCATGTGCCGCTGGCCCAATTCCCCCATGTGCTGGCATGGCGTGACCGGGTCGGGGCGCGTCCGGCCGTCAAGCGCGGCAAGGCGCTGGCGGCCGACATGCGCCGGCCCATCGCCGATGATGAAAAGAAGGTCCTGTTCGGCCAGCGGGCGCGCTGATTGTCGATCCCGACGGGCTGACCGCAAGGGGGAGCAGACAAATCCTCATCCTGAGCTCGTCGAAGGATGAGGCCGGCGAACCGTACCGGCCCGCATGAACGCCGCCTGTTCAACCCGGTAAGGTTTGATTCACGCTTGCTAATCCCCCTTAGCAATTAAGGCTAAGCGCCATTTACCGTGTCTTAGCTTCTTGCCCCACACCATTCACCGCCGCGCGAAGGGCCTTCGCGTGTTCGCACGACGAAGGGAGTGTGTTGTGGCGTGCATCGATGTGGATTGCCTCGCGCAATATGAGCGCGATGCCAAAGAGGGGCGGGCGGACGCGCTTTACAATCTCGGTCTTGCCTATTCGACCGGCCAGGGCGTTGGCGTGGACCTGATTGCCGCCCACAAATGGTTCAACCTCGCCGCCGTGCGCGGCGTCGAAGCCGCCAAGAGCTGGCGCAACCAGCTCGCCGCAGAAATGGCGCCATCCCAGATCGCGGAAGCGCAGCGGCTGGCCCGCGAGTGGCTGAACTTCTGCCGGGGCTAATTCGCCCGGCTTACCGGCGCGCTTGCGCCCCCGCCGGGCGCGGTCAGCACCGCCATACGCGGCTGTGACGGCGCGTAAAGATCGCTCAAAATCTCCAACGGCACGTCCTTTCCCGCCAGCCGGGCGCGATAGACCTCGGTATTCTCCAGCACCCTCTGCACGTAATTGCGGGTTTCGCCGAACGGAATCTGCTCGATCCAGTCGATGGGATCGACGCTGCCGTCGCGCGGATCGCCCATTGCCGCCAGCCATTTGCGCGTGTTGCCGGGGCCGGCGTTGTAGGAGGCGGCCGCCAGCACCAGCGAGCCGCCATAACGGTCCAGATGGCCGCGATACTCCGTCATGCCAAGCTGCATGTTGTAGGCGGTGTCGTCCAGCAGCGCCTCGGGGCGATAGGGAAGGCCCGCCCGCTTCGCGGCCACCTTGGCGCTGGCCGGCATCATCTGCATCAGCCCCTTGGCGCCGGCGCTGCTGATCGCATAGGGATTGAACTCGGTCTCCTGGCGGATCAGTCCCAGCACCAGGGCCGGATCGGGCTCCGTGCCCGGACCCGCATATGCGGGCAGCGCGATCACCGGATGGGTAAAGGCGGGCAGGGTGACGCCGTCATAGCTGGCGTTCTTGGCCAGCCGCACCGCGATCTCGGGATATCCCCACTCCGTCAGCAGCATCATCAGCCGCTTGAGACGCGCCGGGGTGGCGCCGTCGGCGGCGCGCTGGACGAACAGCCGCAGCGTCGTGCCCTGGCCCAGATCGGCCAGCACCTTGATCTCGTCCATCAGCGGGCCGGCCTCGACCGTGGCCGGCGGCGCGGCCTCGACCGCGCTCGCGGTCAGGTGCAGCATCGGATCGGGATCGATATGGGCCAGCGCGATCTGGCCATAGAATGTCTCCGGCCAGCCCGCGGCCTTTCGGTAATGGACCAGCGCCTTTGCATCCTGGTTCATCGCTTCATAGGCCCGCCCCATCCAGTATTGCGCCCGGCTCTTGCTGATCGGCCGGCTGACGCCCGCATCCAGCTTGCGGAAGTGGGCCAGCGCCACCTCGGGATTCTTCAGGAAACGCAGGGCGACGAAGCCGGCCAGGAATTCCTGTTCGGCGAAATGGACGCCCTCTGTGAAGCCACAATGGCGCACCAGGGCCAGCGCGGTCTTCGGATCGCCCGCTGCCAGCGCGTCACGGGCCTGGGCATTGCATTCTCCCCACCAGCGCGCCGCATGGTTTTTCACCATGGGGGCTGCTTGAACCCGCAGCAGCATGGCATGGGCCTGGCTGTCGCGATTGTCCATGCGAAGGGCATGCGACCAGTCGAACAGCAGGCTGGGATCGGATGTGCCGCGGACCGCAGCCAATTCTTTCTGTGCGCGCTTGATGCCCAGGCGCAAAGCTATGCGGGCCTGCGCGATGTTCTTCGCGGCTCCATCGACCCGCGACAGCATGCGCCGCGCAGCGGTGACCTGGCCGCTCCACAACAGATTCTCCAGCCTGAGCCGGTCGGCGGCCGGGGTGATGTGGGCGCCGTCGCGCTGGACGATGTCGAGTTCGGTGCTGGTGTCGAAGCTGCCCTCTTCCCAGCCCAGGCGGATCAGTCGGGCGCCGCGTGAGACCTCGCCGGTGGCCACCAGCGCCTCGCCAAGTCGGATATTGCCGATGCTGGAATTGGGCGCGCGCCCGCCGAACCAGGCCACGACCTGGGCCGGAGACATCGCGCCGGGATCGGCCGGGCCGGGCATCGCCTGTTCGGCCCTGGCCTGCAGCGTGCCGGTCAGCGGCCATCCCGCCTTCTGCGTCGCCAGATCATCCATCACCGCGTCGATCTCGGCAAAGCTCGCGCCGCTGTCGCGGTCCAGCGCGTAACGCCATTCCAGCAGCCGGCGCGCCGTGGCCGCCATCCTGTCGGAAGATCCGGCGGCCGCGCTCTGGGACGCCAGATTGCGCGCCGCCACCCAGTCGCCATGATCGGCCGCGTCGAAAGCGCGCGCGAACAGGTCGTGGTCGGCGGGACTGAGGACATGCAGCCGGCTTGGCCGGATGTCGATGCCGTCCGTCCGCGGCGTCGCGCCGACCGGCTGCGCCACCGGGGGGCGTGGCAGGGGCAAGGGCGCTGGTTCGCCCGACGGCCGCGGTGTGGGACCGACCGCGGGAGCAGCGCCGGCCAGCGCCCAGCCGCCGCCCAGCAGCAGGGCGGTGGACAACAGCAGGATACGCAGGCGCGGCATGGCGGGTGGCTCGGTCGGACGGCTTGTTGAATCCCGGCGACCAGCTTAAACGAAGCGACGGTCCCCAAGCCATAATGGCACCCGCCGCGGGCACAAATGTGACCGCACAGAATCGAGAGCAACCATGACGGCCGTCACCGATCGCATCAAAGGTTCCATCACCGCCCTGATCACGCCCATGAAAGACGGCGCGGTCGATGAGGCCGCCTTCCGAAAGCTGGTGTCCTGGCAGATCGCCGAAGGCACGCATGGCCTGGTCCCGTGCGGCACCACCGGCGAATCGCCGACCCTCAGCCACAAGGAGCACAGGCGGGTCATCGAGATGTGTATCGAAGAGGCGGGCGGCCGCGTGCCGGTGATCGCCGGCGCGGGCTCCAACTCCACCGACGAGGCGATCTCGCTGACCCGGTTCGCAAAGGAGGCGGGCGCCGACGCGGTGCTGTCGGTGACGGGCTATTACAACAAGCCGTCGCAGGAAGGCATGTACCGCCATTTCATGGCCATCGCCGACGCGGTGGACATCCCCATCATCCTCTACAACATCCCCGGCCGCGCCATCGTCGAGATCGGGGTGGAGACGATGGCCCGCCTGTCCAGCCACCCGAACATCATCGGGGTCAAGGACGCCACCACCAACCTGATGCGTCCCAGCCGGGAACGGGTGGCGATCGGCACCACGCGGCAGGACTGGCTGCTGCTGTCGGGCGAGGACGGCACCGCGCTGGGCTACATGGCCCATGGCGGGCATGGCTGTATTTCCGTGACGGCCAATGTGGCGCCGGGCCTCTGCGCCCGTTTCCAGGATGCCTGCATGAAGGGCGATTTCGCCGCCGCCCTGAAGCTGCAGGACGTGCTGATGCCGCTGCATGACGCCATGTTCTGCGAGCCCAGCCCGGCGCCGGTGAAATATGCCGCCTCGCTGCTGGGCTTGTGCCGCGCCGAGGTGCGCCTGCCGCTGGTGGAGGCGACCGGTCCTGCCCAGGAGCGCATCCGCAACGCCATGGGTGGGGCAGGAGTGATCTGAACGTCTCTTTCTTTCTGGCTCCATGGGCGGCCCTGAGCTCCCCATCCAGCTTCGCGCTTCGGGAAAGGAAGCTGGATGGCCGGCTCGAAGGTCGGCCATGGAGTGTTTATAGTTCCGGACCATGGCCAAGAAGAAAGACGACGGCTTCAAGATCATCGCCGAGAACCGCAAGGCGCGCTTCGCCTATGCGATCGACGACACGTTGGAAGCGGGCATCTTGCTCACCGGCTCGGAGGTGAAATCCCTGCGCGGCGGCAAATCGACCATCGCGGAAAGCTATGCCCAGGCCAAGGATGGCGAGCTGTTCCTGGTCAACGCCTATATCCCCGAATACACCCAGGCCAGCCGTTTCAACCACGAGCCCAAGCGGGTCAGGAAACTGCTGGTCCACAAGCGTGAGGCCGCCAGGCTGGCCGCCGCGACCCAACGCGAAGGCATGACCCTGGTGCCGCTGAAGATGTATTTCAACGCCAAGGGCGTCGCCAAGATCGAGTTGGGCATCGCCAAGGGCAAGAAGCTGCACGACAAGCGCGAGACCGAGAAACAGCGTGACTGGGCCCGCGACAAGGCGCGGCTGCTCAGGAACCGCGGGTAGATCGCGCCCTACATCCCGTGTTGTCATTCCCGCGAAAGCGGGAATCCAGGGCTGCCCGATGAAGGAACACCGTTATTTCGTCTACCTTCTGGCCAGCCGGCGCAACGGCACGCTCTATGTCGGGGTGACCAGCGACCTGACCGGGCGTGTCGGTCAGCACCGGGATGGGGTGCATGATGGCTTCACCCGGAAATACGGCGTTCACATGCTGGTCTGGTTCGAAGAGTTTGCCGACGTCCGCGACGCCATCCGCCGGGAGAAGCAGATCAAGAAATGGGAGCGGCCTGGAAGCTGGAATTGATCGAGAAGGACAATCCGGACTGGCGGGACCTTTTCCCACAGATCGTCTGACTGGATTCCCGCTTTCGCGGGAATGACAGGTGGGCCGAGATATCAAATCCCCGCCGCCTTCTTCGCCATCGCCACCACATCCTCGAACATCTCAGTCGTCAGCACGCCCGTATTGGTGTTGTAGCGCGAGCAGTGATAGCTCGAGACAAGTGTAAACTTTCCGATGTTGCCGCCGACATTCTCGTATATCCCGCCGTGGCGGAAGGGATAGACGGCCTTGCGCAGGCCCAGCGCGTCGCACACCGACTCGTGCGCGATCCTGCCCAGCGCCAGGATCGTCTTTACCCGCGGCAGTGTCTTCAACTCCGATATAAGGAATTGCCGGCAAGTCTTTATTTCTATTGGTAAAGGCTTGTTCTGCGGCGGCACGCAGCGGACGGAATTGGCGATGCGGCAGTCCACCAGCTCCAGCCCGTCATCGGGCCGCTCGTCATAGGTGCCGCGCGCCAGCCCGTGCTTGAGGAAGGTGGCATAGAGCAGGTCGCCCGCCCAGTCGCCGGTGAAGGGCCGGCCGGTCCGGTTGGCCCCTTGCAGCCCCGGCGCCAGGCCCGCGAGCAGAAGGCGCGCATCCAGCGGGCCGAAGCTGGGCACCGGCCCGTTGAACCAGTCGGGATACTTCGTCCGATTCGCCAGCCGGAAGTCCACCAGCCGCGGACACAAAGGGCAGTCGTGCGAAGGTGTATCGGGTGCTTTCATGCGCCCGGGTTAGAGCGGGTCCGGGAAAGGCGCGCAACGCCTTTCCGTCAGCATAGGTGATCTTCGCAGGACCGTTCAGGCGCTTTGCGCGAACTGCGGCGTCTTGGCGCCGTCGCGCGCGATCTGGACCTTCAGGTCGTCCAGCTCGATGAAATTGTCCGCCTGGCGGCGCAGTTCGTCCGCCACCATGGGTGGGCTGGTGCGGATGGTCGAGACCACGCTCACGCGCTTGCCCTTGCGCTGCACCGCTTCGACCAGGCGGCGGAAATCGCCGTCGCCGGAAAAGATCACCACATGATCGACCGTCGGGGCCATCTCCAGCACGTCGATGGCCAGCTCGATGTCCATGTTGCCCTTGACCCGCCGGCGGCCGGCGGCGTCGGTGAACTCCTTCAGGGGCTTGGTCACCACCGAGAAGCCATTGTAATCCAGCCAGTCCACCAGGGGGCGCAGGGGCGAGAATTCCTGATCCTCGGCCACTGCGGTATAATAGAAGGCGCGCACCAGCGTGCCCTTGCGGGCGAACAGTTCCAGAAGCCGCTTGTAGTCGATGTCGAACTGGAGCCCCTTGGCCGCCCCGTAAAGATTGGCGCCATCGATGAACAGAGCGAGTTTCTCGGACGGATAGAAAAGCATCATGGCCTCCAACAAACCTGCCAAAAAAATCCGGCCGCCACACGTCAGCTGCGTGTTCGCGGCCCCTTCCGCCCCATGATCGTCATCGCCCTGGGTGCGAACCTGCCTTCGAAATGCGGCCCGCCCGCGGCAACCCTGGCCGCCGCGCTGGGCCGGCTTGAGGCCCTCGGGCTTTATATTGTGTCCGTGTCGTCCTTCTATAAGACCCCGGCCTGGCCCGACCCGTCAGACCCGTCCTTCGTCAATGCCGTGGCCATCGTCCGGACCCGCCTGCAACCTGCTCAAATGCTAGGTCTTTTGCATGAGGTAGAAACTGAATTTGGCCGAATGCGTTCCGCGTCGAATGCGCCAAGAACGCTGGATCTCGATCTGATAGACCATGACGGCATTGTTTGCTCCGGTGACATCAACCTGCCGCATCCCCGGCTGGCCGATCGCAGCTTTGTGCTGGCGCCCTTGGCCGAAATCGCCCCAGGCTGGCGCCATCCGGTGACGGGCAAAAGTGCCGCCGAAATGCTGGCCGGCCTCCCGGACCCGGCTGTGCCGGAAAAGCTCGGCTGAGGCGGCGCCGAGAAACCCTTGGCGGGCGGCTGGAATTTTGTTATGCCCCGCCCGATCTCCCCGGGGCAGCGGCCTTTTCGGGGCCGCCAGCCCGTTGAACCCGTTGAATCCAAAGGATCCCCATGGCCCGCGTCACCGTCGAAGACTGCGTCGACAAGATCCCGAACCGTTTTGACCTGGTGCTGACCGCCGGGTTCCGCGCCCGTCAGTTGTCCGGCGGGGCCGAGCCGATGCTGGACCGCGACCGCGACAAGAATCCGGTGGTGGCGCTGCGCGAGATCGCCGCCCGGCTGATCAAGCCGGAGGAAGCCAAGGAAGACTATATCCGCTCGCTGCAAAAGCATGCCGAGGTGGACGAGCCGGAAGAGGCCCGCCCCGAAACCGACGACCGCGAGGATCCCTCGCACCGTCAGGTCACCGAGGAAGAGCTTCTGCGCGCCTTGACGACCGAGGCACAGCGCCGCGCCGAGCCGCAGCCCGAACCTGAGTCTGACTACGAAGAGTGAGGGCGAGCGGCGAAGCCGGGTCAAATTGGTCCGGTGGACCGATTGGGCGCCGAACGCCCCGAGTTTGAGCGAGGGGCGGGCGCTTCGTCCAGCATTCACCAAGCAAGGCCGGAACTGCCAGGTTTCGGCTTTCGCGTTTCTGCGCCTATATTTGCCCCATGACTCCGCCCACCCAGGCGTCCGCCACTTCCCGGGCTGAAAAACCCGCGCCCCGTCCGCCACCGCCGCGCGGCCGCCGCCGGCTGATGCGTCAGACCGACCTGGTGGATCGGGTGCTGGCCTATGATCCGGGCGCCGACGAAGACCTGCTCAACAAGGCTTATGTCTATGCAATGACGGCGCACGGCAAGCAGTTCCGCGCCTCGGGCGATCCCTATTTCGCCCATCCGCTGGAAGTGGCCGCCATCCTGACCGACCTGAAGCTGGACGTGCCCACCATCGTCACCGCGCTTCTTCACGACACGATTGAAGATACTCTGGTAACCTACGAAGACATCAGGGAAAAGTTTGGTGAGGAGATCGCCAATCTGGTCGATGGCGTCACCAAGCTCAGCCAGCTCGAAGTCTTCTCCGAGCGCACCAAGCAGGCCGAGAATTTCCGCAAATTCATGCTGGCCATCACCAGCGACATCCGGGTGCTGCTGGTCAAGCTGGCCGACCGGCTGCACAACATGCGCACGCTGGGCTACATCGACAAGCCCGACAAGCGCCGCCGCATCGCCCAGGAAACGGTGGACATCTATGCCCCGCTGGCCGGGCGCATCGGCATGCAGAATATGCGCGAGGAGCTGGAAGACCTGGCCTTCGCCGAACTGGACCCGGAGGCGCGCAATTCCATCGTGACCCATTTCGCCCGCCTCGACATGGTTTCGGGCGACCGGGTGGGGCGCATCGCCGACCAGATCAAGCGCCACCTGGCGGAGAACGGCATGGAAGCCTGGGTCTATGGCCGCGCCAAGCGGCCTTTCTCGATCTGGCGCAAGCTTCAGACCAAGAAACTGTCCTTCGAGCAATTGTCCGATATCTTCGGCTTCCGGGTGATCGTGGGCACGGTCGCGGATTGCTACCGCGCGCTGGGCATCATCCACACCAACTGGCAGATGGTGCCCGAACGCTTCAAGGACTTCATTTCGACCCCCAAGCCCAACGGCTACCGCTCCATCCACACCACCGTGATCGGGCCCGAAAAGCAGCGCGTCGAGATTCAGATTCGCACCCAGCAGATGCACGACATCGCCGAACGGGGCGTGGCCGCGCACTGGCGCTACCGCGAGGCGGTGCCCGACAAGGGCCTGCCCGACAGCGCAACCTATGGCTGGCTGCGCGACATGGTGGACCTGCTGGAAAGGGGCGACACCGCCGAAGAGGCGCTGGAACATTCCAAGCTGGCGCTTTACCAGGACCAGGTCTTCTGTTTCACCCCCAAGGGCTCGCTGATCTCCCTGCCACGCGGGGCCACGCCCATCGATTTCGCCTATGCGGTGCATACCGACCTGGGCAACAGCGCGGTGGGCGCCAAGATCAACGGCAACCATGTGCCGCTGCACACCCCCCTCAAGAATGGCGACCAGGTCGAGATCATCTCCATGCGCGATTCCGCGCCCTCGCCGGTTTGGGAGCAGTTCGTGGTCACCGGGCGCGCCCGCGCCGAGATTCGCCGCTTCCTGCGCCACGCCCAGCGCGGCGAGCATGTGAAGTTCGGCCGCAAGATTTTGGAAAAGACTTTCAGCGACGAAGGCCGCGAGCTGACCGAAAAGGCGATGGAGGAGGTGGCCAAAAAGCTGCGCCTGCCCAAGGCCGAGGATGTCTATGCCGATGTCGGCCGCGGCGCCCTGCGCGGTCACGAGGTGCTGCAGGCCGTCTTCCCCGAGCTGAAGCGCAAGCAGAAGATCAAGCCGGTACCCCACCCGGCCGACGGCCATGCCATCTCGATCAAGGGCCTGACCGAAGGCATCTCCTATCGCCTGGGCAAGTGCTGCCACCCGATCCCCGGCGACCGCATCGTGGGACTGAACCGGCCGGGTCAGGGGCTGGTGATCCACACCATCGACTGCGGCGCGCTGGAGCAGGCCACCGACATGGACGACTGGCTGGACGTCAGTTGGGGCCACGGCGCCGACGGCGGCCTGTCGGTGGCGCGCATCCTGGTGCGGGTGAACAACAATCCCGGCGCGCTGGCGGCGGTGATGACGGCGATCGCCAGCAACGGCGGCAACATCTCCAACGTCAAGGTGGCCAGCCGCAATCCGCTGTTCTTCGACTTCGTGATCGACGTGGAGGTGCGCGACGTCGCCCATCTGCAGAACATCCTGGGGGCGCTGCGCGTGTCCGACGCCGTCGAATCGGTGGATCGCGTCAGGGAAGCGGAGGAGATTGCGGCATAATCCCATTTGTCATTCCCGCGAAAGCGGGAATCCAGCTTTCGTAGAATGGATTGGAAAAGAACAACATTATGAACGTCGAACAAGTCCTCAACGAATTCAAAAAGGCCGGCGCCCTGCTGGAAGGCCATTTCATCCTCTCCAGCGGCCTGCACTCCGACAAGTTCCTGCAGAAGGCGCTGGTGTTCCAGGACGCCAAACGCACCGCCAAATTGTGCAAGGCGCTGGCCGCCAAGGTGAAGGAAGAAGTGAAGGACGAGATCACCGCCATCGTCTCGCCCGCCATCGGCGGCATCGTGCCGGGCTATGAGATGGGCCGCCAGCTCGGCCTGCCGGCGATGTATGTCGAGCGGGTGGACGGGCAGTTCCAGCTTCGCCGCAACTTCACCCTGAAAAAGGGCCAGAAGGTGCTGATGGTGGAAGACATCGTCTCCACCGGCGTCTCCTCGCGCGAATGCATCGCCGCGATCAGGAAGATGGGCGCCAAGGCGGTCGCCGCCTGCTGCCTGATCGACCGCAGCGCCGGCAAGGCCAAGGTCGGCGTGCCGCTGATCGCGCTGGCGGAATGGAAAGTGCCTGCCTGGCCGGCCGACAGGCTGCCGCCGCACCTGCGCGGCACCAAGGCCGTCAAACCGGGGTCGAGAGGATTGGCATGAGACACAGTGTCATGGCCCGCGAATGCGGGCCATCCAGTTGGGCCCAACGCGGTAATCGAAGAATGAAATATCGAGCCAAAACTGCAAGGCTGGAGGTGGTGTCACCTGGGTGGCCCGCATTCGCGGATCATGACATCCAGTTTGATGTCCACAGCCGGTGTGCGCCATGACTCACCTCCGCCTAGGCGTCAACATCGACCATGTCGCTACCGTTCGCAACGCGCGCGGCGGCGACAATCCCGACCCGGTGCGCGCCGCCAGATTGGCCCAGGCCGCCGGGGCTGACGGCATCACCGCCCATCTGCGCGAGGATCGCCGCCACATCAGCGACGCCGACATCGACGCGCTCGCCTCCGCGCTCTCCATCCCGCTCAACCTGGAGATGGCGGCGACCGACGAGATGATGGCCATCGCCCTCAGGCACCGCCCGCACGCCGCCTGCATCGTGCCGGAGAAGCGGGAGGAACGCACCACCGAGGGCGGCATCGATTGCGTCGGCCTGCGTGCGCGCCTTCAGCCGGTCGTCACCGCGCTGGGCAAGGCCAATATCCGCGTTTCCATGTTCATCGAGCCGGCGCGCGAACAGCTCGATGCCGCAAGGGCGCTGGGCGCACCCGTCGTGGAGCTTCATACCGGCGCCTATGCGAATGCGGCAGGCGCCGCTCGCGCCACCGAACTGGCCCGCATCCGCGATGCGGCCGATTATGGCGTCGGGATCGGGCTCCAGGTCCATGCCGGCCACGGCCTGACCTTCGACAATGTCGGCCCCATCGCCGCCATCCAGCAGATCGTCGAACTCAACATCGGCCATTTTCTGATCGGTGAGGCGATCTTCGTGGGACTCGAAGCCTCGGTCCGCGAAATGCGCCGCCTGATGGACATCGGCCGTGGCGAGGAATTGGACACTTGATCCTCATGGCTCGACCAGTGCACCAGAACGGCTCTGCCCACCCTCGGCCCGTCGAAGGGAGGCGGAACCTGTGATCCTGGGCATGGGCTCCGACCTGATCGACATCCGCCGCATCGAAAAGACCATCGCGCGCCACGGCGAGCGCTTCCTGGATCGCATCTTCACCGACATCGAGCGCGCCAAATCCGACCGCCGGGCGCAGCGTGCCGCCAGCTACGCCAAGCGCTTCGCCGCCAAGGAAGCGTGCGCCAAGGCATTGGGAACCGGTCTGAATCAGGGCGTGTTCTGGCGCGACATGGGCGTGGTCAACATGCCGGGCGGCAAACCCACCATGCGGCTGACCGGCGGGGCTTTGAAAAGACTGGAAAAAATGACGCCGCCCGGCGCCACCGTCCAGATCGACCTGACCATCACCGACGATTTTCCCCTGGCCCAGGCCATCGTCATCATCTCGGCGGTCAAAGATTAATCCCAGCCGCCTTGACAGGGGCCGCCATGGCCCGTTTCTGTCCCCGCGACTTTGGAACTCCAGCAGCATGTCGGACAGCGAGCGTATGGCAACCAAGCAGAAGGAAGGCGAATCCTGGGGGGAACTCGCCAAGACGGTGATCTATGCCGGCCTGATCGCCATCGTCATCCGCACCTTCCTGTTCCAGCCCTTCAACATCCCCTCAGCCTCGATGGAAGCGACGCTGCTGGTGGGGGATTATCTGTTCGTCGAGAAATTCTCCTACGGCTATTCGCGCTATACCTTTCCCTTCGGCGGCTGGATATTCGGCGACCTGATGCACGACCGCTTTCCCGACCTCAAGCCGACGCGCGGCGACGTGATCGTCTTCAAGTTCCCCCAGGACAACAGGACCGACTTCATCAAGCGCCTGATCGGCATGCCGGGCGACAAGATCCAGATGATCGGCGGGCGGCTCTACATCAACGACAAGATCGTGCCGCGTCAGCGCGTCCAGGACTATGTCGAGACCGTGGACGGCATCGAACACCATGTGCCGCAGTACCGCGAGACGCTGCCGAACGGCAAAAGCTATCTCACGCTGGACCGCGATCCCGATGGGCCGCTGGACAACACCCAGCCCTATTATGTGCCCGCCGGCCATTACTTCATGATGGGCGACAACCGCGACAATTCCGACGACAGCCGCCAGGAGGTGGGGTATGTGCCCGCCGAGAACCTGGAAGGCAAGGCGATCATCCGCTTCTTTTCCACCGACGGCAGCGCCCATATCTGGGAAGTGTGGAAGTGGCCCTTCGCCATCCGCTATTCACGCATCCTCTCCTTTATCGACTGATATGCCTGGCGTGAAATGAGCGCGTTGGAAGACAGGCTGGGGCACCGGTTCAGTGATCCCGCACTTTTGCGCCGCGCCTTGACCCATGCCAGCGTCGACAGCCGCGACTCCAACGAGCGGCTGGAGTTCCTGGGTGACCGGGTGCTGGGGCTGGTGATCGCCGAACGCCTGCATGTGCTCTACCCACAGGAAGCCGAAGGGCCGCTGACCCGGCGCCTGCACGCGCTGGTGCGCTGGGAAACCTGCGCGCGGGTGGGCGAGGCGGTTGGCCTGTGGCCCGATCTGGTCCTGACCAAGTCGGAGTTGGCCAATGACGGCGGGCGCGCGCGCGGCACCATCCTGGGCAGCGCCATCGAGGCGCTGATCGCCGCGCTCTATCTCGACGGCGGCCTGGATGTGGCGCGTGCCTTTATCGAAAGGCACTGGCTGCCGCTGCTGGACGAGATCGCCACCGACCGGCGCGACGCCAAGACGCGGCTGCAGGAGTGGAGCCAGGCATGCGGCCGCGGCGAAAGCGGCGCGCCGGTTTATGCGCTGGTGGCGCGCGACGGGCCTGACCATGCGCCCCATTTCGTGATGGAGGTGAAGATCGCGGGCCACCCGCCCGCGCGCGGCGAAGGGTCTTCCAAGCGCGAGGCCGAACAGGCCGCCGCTGCGGCCTTGCTGGCCCAGGCGGGGGTGCCATGACCACGCGCTGCGGTTTCTGCGCCATCATCGGTGCGCCCAATGCCGGCAAGTCCACGCTGATAAATGCGCTGGTGGGCTCCAAGGTCGCCATCGTCAGTCCCAAGGTGCAGACCACCCGCATGCCCGTACGCGGCATCGCGCTGGCGGGCGAAACCCAGATCGTGTTCGTCGACACGCCAGGCATCTTTCGTCCCCGCCGGCGGCTGGATCGCGCCATGGTGACCTCGGCCTGGGCCGGGGCAGGGGAAGCCGATGCGGTGCTGCTGATCGTGGATGCCGCCGACCTGACGGAGCGGCAGAACGGTCCCGCCGCGCGCGACACGATGGCGATCCTGGAAACCCTGAAGGCCTCGCCTGCCGGAAAGAAGGCGCTGGTCCTTAACAAGATCGACGGCATGAAGCGCGAAAAGCTGCTGCCACTGGTGGAACGGCTGCATGCCGAAGCGGTGTTCGAGGATGTGTTCCTGATCTCGGCCCTGAAGGCGGAGGGCGTGGCCGACGTCGCCCAATGGGTGGCCGCGCGCATGCCCGAAGGGCCCTGGCTCTATCCCGAGGACCAGGCCGCCGACATTCCCATGCGCCTGCTGGCCGCCGAGGTGACGCGCGAGAAGCTCTATCTGCGCCTGCATGACGAACTGCCTTACGCCAGCGCGGTCGAGACCGAGAAGTGGGAAGAGCGCAAGGACGGCAGCGTCCGCATCGACCAGGTGATCTATGTCCAGCGCGACGGCCAGAAGGCGATCGTGCTGGGCAAGGGCGGCGCCACCATCAAGAAGATCGGCGAACTGGCGCGCACCGAGCTGGAAGAATTGCTGGGCCGGCGCGTCCACCTGTTCCTGTTCGTCAAGGTGCGCGAGGACTGGGCGGAAAAATCCGACCACTACAAAGAGATCGGCCTGGACTATCCTTCTGACTGATGGCCCTCCTCTGTCCGCCAACGCGGGCAAGCCCGCAGGCGGGCATCTCCCCCCGCCCGGCGCTTCGCGCCGCAGGGGGAGAAAGCCGGAGTTTGATATAAGCGCCCTATGGAATGGTCGGATACCGCCATCGTTCTGTCTTCCCGCGTCCATGGCGAGAGCGGCGCGGTCCTGGAGCTTCTGACCCGCGCGCATGGCCGCTATCTGGGGCTGGTGCGGGGTGGGGCGTCGCGCCGGGTCAAGCCGACGCTGCAACCGGGCAACAGCGTGCATGTCCACTGGCGGGCGCGGCTGGAAGAACATCTGGGCAGCTTCACCTGTGAGCTGGCCCATGCCCGTGCCGGCAACCTGATGGAGAGCCGCCAGGGACTGGCGGGCCTGAACGCTTTCACCGCCATCGCCGCCGCCGCGCTGCCCGAGCGCGAGGCGCATGCCAATATCCATGATGCCGGCATCATCCTGCTGGATGCGATGGTGACCGAGGACGTCGCCCACTGGCTGCCGCTCTATGTGCGCTGGGAAGCGGGCCTGCTGGAGGCGCTGGGCTTCGGCCTGGACCTGTCGGAATGTGCGGCCACGGGCGCGACGGACGACCTGGCCTATGTCTCGCCGCGCTCGGGCCGCGCCGTCAGCCGCGACGGCGCCGGGATTTATGCCAGCCGGCTGTTCCGTCTTCCCGCTTTCCTGACCGGCAGGAATGGCGCGGTTCCCGATTTCGACGACATCGCCGCCGGACTGAAGCTGACCGGCCATTTCCTGCTGGAACGGGTGCTGCGCGCTCACGGCAAGGACATGCCGGTGGCGAGGATGCGGCTGGATGCAATTGTCATTCACCCCTGACTGTGAATCGTAATAGAAGCGGCGCATGGTTGCCGTACCCGACGAAATCCGTTCCGAACCCCTGAGCAAGGCGCTGGCCGAGCGTTACCTGGCCTATGCTCTGTCCACCATTACCCAGCGCGCGCTGCCCGATGCCCGCGATGGGCTCAAGCCTGTGCACCGGCGCATCCTCTATGGCATGCGGCTGCTGCGGCTCGATCCCGACTCCGCGTTCAAGAAATCCGCCAAGGTGGTGGGCGACGTCATGGGCTCGTTCCATCCCCATGGCGACCAGGCGATCTATGACGCGCTGGTGCGCCTGGCCCAGGATTTCTCGGTCCGCTATCCGCTGGTGGACGGGCAGGGCAATTTCGGCAATGTCGATGGCGATAACGCCGCCGCCATGCGCTACACCGAAAGCCGGATGACCGGCGCAGCCGCGGTCCTGCTGGAAGGGCTGGACGAGGATGCGGTCGATTTCCGCACCACCTATGACGGCGAAACCCGTGAGCCGGTGGTGCTGCCCGCCGCGTTTCCCAATCTTCTGGCCAATGGCGCCAGCGGTATCGCGGTGGGCATGGCCACTTCCATCCCGCCGCACAATCTGGGCGAGCTGATCGCGGCCACCATCGCGCTGATCGAAAATCCCAACGTCCAGGACCGCACCCTGCTCAAGCACGTGCGCGGGCCCGATTTCCCCACCGGCGGCATCCTGGTCGAGGACCCGGCCGCCATCGCCGAATCCTACAAGACCGGCAAGGGCTCGTTCCGGCTGCGCGCGCGCTGGGAAAAGGAAGAGGGCAGCCGCGGCGCCTGGCAGATCGTCGTCACGCAAATCCCCTACCAGGTCCAGAAATCCAGGCTGATCGAGCGCGTCGCCGAACTGATGGAGCAGAAGAAGCTGCCGCTTCTGGACGACATCCATGATGAAAGCGCCGAGGATGTCCGCATCGTTCTGACGCCGAAATCCCGCGCCGTCGATCCCGAAATCCTGATGGAGCAGCTTTTCCGCGCCTCTGACCTGGAGGTGCGCGTGCCGCTGAACATGAACGTGCTGGACAAGGGGCTGGTGCCCCGCGTCATGAGCCTGCGCGAGATGCTGCTGGCCTTCATCGACCACCGCCGCGAGGTGCTGGAGCGCCGCTCCCGCCACCGGCTGGAAAAGATCGCCGCCCGGCTGGAGGTGCTGGAAGGCTATCTCGCGGTCTATCTGAACCTGGACAAGGTTATCAGGATCATCCGCACCGAGGATGAGCCCAAACCGGTGCTGATGAAAGCGTTCAAGCTGACCGAGACCCAGGCCGACGCCATCCTCAACATGCGCCTGCGCTCGTTGCGCAAGCTGGAGGAGATGGAGATTCGCCGCGAGCATTCCGACCTGTCGAAGGAACAGAAAGAGCTCAAGCGCATGTTGGGCTCCGAAAAGCTCAAGTCGGAAAAGCTGGTCGCCGAACTTGGCGAGATCGACGCCAAATTCGGCCTGAAGACCGAAATCGGCCGCCGCCGCACCGAGATCGCCAAGGCCGCCGCGGTGGCCGAGATGACGGCGCTGGCAAGCCATGTCGAGGAACGCGCCAACGCGGTGCCGCAGGAGCCGATCACCGTGGTCTGTTCGGCCAAGGGCTGGCTGCGCGCCCTCAAGGGCCACCAGCAGCAATCCAAGGACGACAAGTACCGCGAGGGCGACAAAGCCCGCTTCTGGCTCCATGCCCAGACCACCGACCGCATCATGCTGCTGGCAACGGATGGGCGCTTCTATACCCTCGATGCGACCAGATTGCCGGGCGGTCGTGGGCTCGGCGAGGCGATCCGCACCTTCATCGACCTGCCGCCGGAAGCCGACATCGTCACCATGTTCGTGCATGTGCCCGGCCGCAGGCTGCTGGTCGCCGCCACCAGCGGCCACGGCTTCATCACATCCGAGGATGACGCCATCGCCATGACCCGCAAGGGCAAGGCGGTGATGAACCTCAAGCCGGGCGTCGAGGCGGCCTGCTGCCACGGCGTCGATGGCGATCATGTCGCGGTGATCGGCCGCAATCACAAGCTGGTGATCTTTCCGATTTCCGAGGTGCCGGAAATGGCGCGCGGGCAAGGTGTCTATCTGCAGCGCTACAACAACAGCGAACTGGCCGACGCCGTCGCCTTCACCTGGAAAACGGGCCTGAAGGACGCCAATGGCCGCACCTTCACGCCGTCGGAGATCAAGGACTGGAAGGGCGCCCGTGCCCAGGCCGGCCGCCTGGCGCCGCGTGGGTTCGCCAAAACCGATCGCTTCGCCGATCCGCAGCAAGGTTAACCACAGAACCCGTGTCCCAAAACGGGACATGGCGATGTTCGGCCGCTATAGTTTGCGCCGAATCTCCCAGCTCCGGCGCAATGACTGGTTCGCGAGCACGTATCTTATCGTATCTGGCCTTGTCCTATGTGGTCTGGCCGTACCTGGCGTCGGCGGGCCTGTTCGGCCTGGCCGCGACCTATGCGGCGCACCCGGATTTGAGCGGCCTTGCAAACGGCGCCGCCGGCAGGTTCTGGCAGACGGCGCGCGAGGTTGTCCGGCTCGGCGAGGGTGCGATGCCCCCCGCCAACGGCAAAGCCGCCGCCGTCACGATCGCCATCGCTCCGCCCCGCCCTGATGATCCCGTCAACGCCCGGCTCATCGATCTCGCCTATGGGGCGTCCGCCACTCTCACCATCCTGCCGGACCTGCCGCCGGCCGCTCCCAGGCTGGTCCAGCCGCGCGCGCCCAGCGCCCATGCGCCCGAGTTCGATGTCGCCAGCAGCGCGCCGCCGCCTGTCATTCCCGCGCCGCCCACGGACGTCGCTCCGCTGAGCAAGGCATCGGCCCGCGCCATCGCCGTCAGCCAGCGATTGCGGAAAAATCTCACGCCGGAGATGCTGAAGCATTTCGATCTGTTTCTTTACATCAGCAAGGCGGCGCGCGGACCGCTGGCCCAGCGCATGTATGTGTTCCGCAAGCAGGACGGGAAGCTGACGCTGCTCTATGACTGGCCCGCATCCACTGGGCGGGAGAAGCACGAAGTCTCTCCGCGCGGACACCGCACCTTCACCAGCACCCCGGGCGGCTATTACGAACTCGATCCGGGCCGGATGTATCGCCGGTATCATTCCCGGGCGTGGAACGGCGCCATGCCCTATGCCATGTTCCTCAATTGGGAGCGGCGGGGGCGGCTGAGCGGTGTGGCGATCCACGGTACCGACCGCGCCGGCATCGCCCGCCTGGGCCGCCGCGCCAGCGCCGGCTGCATCCATCTTTCACCCCGCAACGCTCATACGCTCTACAAGCTCATCCGCAGCGAATATCGCGGTCAGGTGCCGCGCTTCGCCTATGATGCGCGCAGCCGCACCATGAGCAATGATGGCACGCTGATGCGCGACGCCGACGGGCATCTGACGATGACGGACGGCTACAAGGTGCTGGTCCAGATCGAGGACTATGCCGGCAACAGCAGCATCGCGGCGCTGTTGTGACGGATGGCCGGGTGCTCAGGCGTGGCCGGTGAGCAGCCAGAGAATGATGATGATGGGCAGCGGTATGCCGATGGCCCAGAGGAGGATGGACCGCATGATGGCCTCCCGGTTGTCTTCCGAAAGATAACATTCGTGTCAGAACGGGGTTCCGGCCGACTCTTCAGCGCCTCAGTTCATACAGCGCGATCGCGGCGGCGTTGGAGACGTTCAGGCTTTCCACCGCCGCATCGATGGGGATGAAGGCGGCGGCCTCGCAATGCTCGCGCACCAGCCGGCGGATGCCGGCCCCTTCCGAGCCCAGCACCAGCGCCACATCGCCGCTTTCGCCTTTCGGAGGAATTGCCTGGGCCAGGTTTTCGCCTTGTCCTTCGCGCGACCGCTCCAGCGCCATGCGCCAGAAGCCGCGCTCGGCCAGTTGGTCCAGCGCCCGGGCGATGTTCACCACCTCGACATAGGCAACCTGGTCCAGCGCGCCCGAGGCCGCCTTGGCCAGCGCGCCGGACTGGGGCGGTGCGTGCCGGTCCTGGACCACCACCGCGGTGACGCCGAAAGCGGCGGCGGTGCGCAGGATGGCCCCCACATTGTGCGGGTCGGAAAGCTGGTCGAGCACCAGAACGATTTTTCGGGGGCGTACGCCTTGAGCGCTGTCGTCGGCCTTGTCCAGGATTTCACCCAGATCGCCGGTCTTGAGCGGCCAGGCCTCCAGCGCCACCCCCTGGTGCACGGCGCCCGGCGGCAACAGGCGGTCGATCACGCCCGGCTCCACGATCTGGGCTTCGACCCGCTTCAGCAGGCGCTCGCCCAGCATCTGGGCGGCGCGGGACGTGAGGACCGCCCGCCCCAGCCTGCGCCGGGGATTGGCCAGCGCAGCCCGCACGGCATGCAACCCGTAAAACCAGTGGCTGCCCGAGCCGCCATGCTGCGCGCGTTTTTCCAGCTTTTCCGGTGCTTTCGGCCGGTGGCGGTGGGTCTGGTTGGCGTCCTGCCGGGCGGCGGTGGGGTGGGAACCCTTGCGGAAATTCTTCTGTCGCATGGCAGGCTTATAAAGAAGTGGAACCGCCGGTAAAGCGGGTGCGGAAAAGCCGTGGAATTCCGGGCAATTCGATCATCGGAACGGCCTATTGACACCCCGGACGGACTGAACAATAACCCGCGATCCGCAGCCACACCTACCTGGAGGCTTATTCAAACTCGCCCTTTTGGCCAGATTGGGCGAGAGCAGCAGCGCCGGCCGGTCATCAGGTTATTCAACCCATTGCACCAGTTGGGAAATCTATAAACCGGAGGGGTGCCCGAGTGGCTAAAGGGGACGGACTGTAAATCCGTTGGCTACGCCTACGTTGGTTCGAATCCAACCCCCTCCACCA
>JBDZVS010000003.1:0-365355 GCA_040255825.1 Hyphomicrobiales bacterium
ATCACCACGCCGCAACGCAACGCTGCCGATTCAATCTGGTCACAACTTGCTCTAGCCCAGGGCCGCTTGCAATCCCAAGCACAAAGCGGAAAGGCGGTTTGCGGTGGCGGAACTAGCTGGGAAAGGTGAATTGTGCGCCGCCGCGAACTCCGGCGGGCCAGCGGGCAGTCACCGTCTTGAGGCGGGTATGGAAATGCACCGACTCTGGCCCGTAGACGCCATGACCGCCGAAAAGGGACGACTTCCAGCCGCCGAAGCTGTGATACCCCACTGGTACCGGTATCGGAATGTTCACGCCGACCATGCCGACCCCGATCGCCTGCGTGAAGTCCCGTGCCGCATCCCCGTCGCGGGTGAAGATGGCGGTCCCATTGCCAAAGGGATTGGAATTGATCATGTCGACCGCCGCGCGATAATCCGGCGCGCGCACGACCGACAGCACGGGACCAAAAATCTCTTCCTTATAGACGGTCATCCGGGGCTGCACGCGGTCCAGCAGTGTGCCGCCCAGCCAGAAGCCATTCTCATAGCCTTGCAGTTGCAAGCCGCGGCCATCGACGACCAGTTTGGCGCCTTCACGCACGGCCGTCGCGATATGGCCGGCCACCTTGTCGCGATGGGCCCCGGTCACCAGCGGCCCCATTTCGGCGGACGCATCCGTCGCTGGGCCGATCTTCAGGGCTTGCACGCGTGGTTTCAGCCGGGCCACCAGGGCATCGGCGGTGCTTTCGCCGATCGGAACCGCGACCGATACCGCCATGCAGCGCTCGCCTGCTGCGCCATAGCCGGACCCAATCAGGGCATCGGCGGCCTGGTCCAGGTCGGCATCGGGCATCACCACCAGGTGATTCTTGGCGCCTCCCAGTGCCTGGACGCGCTTTCCTGCCGCCGCGCCACGCGTATAGACATATTGAGCGATGGGTGTGGAGCCCACAAAGCTGACCGCCGCGATGCCGGAATGATCCAGGACCGCATCCACGGCGGCCTTGCCGCCATGCACGACATTGAGAACCCCGTCGGGCAGTCCTGCTTCACGCCAGCATTCCCACAGCAGGTTGGGGGCGGTGGGATCGCGCTCGGATGGCTTGAGGATGAAGGCATTGCCGCATGCCAGCGCCATGGGCATCATCCAAAGCGGCACCATGGCGGGGAAGTTGAACGGCGTGATCCCGGCGACGACGCCCAGCGGCTGGCGCTGATCGTAACAGTCCACGCCTGTCGCGACTTGGGCGCTGAAACTGCCTTTCAGCAAATGCGGGATGCCACAGGCGAACTCGACCACCTCCTGGCCGCGTGCGATCTCCCCCAGCGCATCGTCGTGGGTCTTGCCATGCTCGGCGCTGATGGCGTACGCCAATTCGTCCTTGCGCGCCTCCATTATGCGCCGCATTTCGTACATCACTTTCGCCCGCCGCGCCGGCGTCGTGGCGGCCCAGGCGGGGAGGGCCGCCGCCGCTGCGGTAACGGCAGCATGGACGTCGGCCGCGGCGCCTGAGGAAACAACCGCGGTCTGCTCGCCTGTCGCCGGATTGAAGACTGGCGTCGAGGCGGTGGAGAAGGCCTGCTTACCGCCGATGATGTGGCCGATCTGGTGCATGACGTTTCCTTCTGTCCGGTCTGGCGAAATGCGAACTCAGTCAAATCGCGGGCGGCGCAGCTCGGTGAGAATAGGACAGGTCTTATAGCTGGCGCGAAGGATATTGAGGTGCGCAATGGCAAAACCATAGCTCCATTCATGTGATTCTGGTGTTTTTCGCATGGCTGCGAGGCAGGCCCGGTGGTTGCCCTTTGCGGAGCCATGTGGAATCGATGGCCCGACATGGCGGACGACCCCCATCGCGAGGTTCTGGAGTCGCTGGCGGCGCGAGGGCGCCTGCGGACGCTTGCTTCCAGGTCCGGCAAGGACTTTACCTCCAATGATTATCTGGGACTGGCGGAATCGGCATTCCTGTTCCGGGCCGCACAAGACGCCCTGGAACGGGGGGTCCCGGTCGGCGCCGGCGGCTCGCGCCTGCTGCGCGGCAACCATCCCGAGCATGAGGCCCTGGAAGAGGAAGCTGCCGCCTTCTTTGGCAGTCAGACCGCGCTCTATTTCCCGACCGGATTTGCCGCCAATGCAGCCATCGCCGCCACTCTGCCGCGCCGGGACGATCTGATTGTTCACGACGCGCTGATCCACGCATCGCTGCGCACGGGGCTGGATCCGGCCCGCATCGCCGTCCGCGAGGTGGCGCATAACGACGTTACCGCGATCGAAGATGCCATTCAGGCCTGGCGAGGACAGGGCGGAAAGGGCCGTGCCTGGATCGCGGTCGAGACACTTTACTCCATGGACGGAGACCGCGCGCCGCTGGCCGATCTCATGGCGCTGGCGGCGCGGCACGACGCCATGCTGATACTGGATGAAGCGCATGCCACCGCCGTCTTTGGCACGCAGGGCCGGGGCCTGGCCGCAGCCTGGGAGGGCGCGCCCAACATTGTTTCTCTGCACACTTGCGGCAAGGGCCTGGGCGCGGCGGGCGCGCTGGTCTGTCTGCCGCGGCTTTATCGCGATTTCATGGTCAATCGCGCGCGCAGCTTCATCTATTCCACCGCGCCGTCTCCGCTGATGGCGGCGGTGGTGCGCGCGGCGCTGGAATTCTGCGCCGGCGCCGATGCGGAACGGGCGCGGCTGATGGAATTGATCGCACATGCGGGCGCGTTGATGCGCAAGCTGGGCCACCAACCGTCCGGCTCGCAAATTCAGCCGGTTATAGTGGGCGCGGACACTGCGGCGACGCGGCTGGCGGCGGTGCTGAGGGACAAGGGCTTCGACATTCGCGCCATCCGTCCGCCGACCGTGCCCGAAGGCACCGCACGGCTACGCATCGCGCTCACCCTGAACGTAAATGCGGCAGCGATCGAGGATCTGTTTGCCGCCCTGGCCGACGCGATGGTGCCATCATGAGCCATATTGTCGTGACAGGCACGGACACCGGTATCGGCAAGACGGTGTTTTCGGCGGGCCTGTGCGGCCTGCTGGGCACGGCTTATTGGAAGCCGGTGCAGTCCGGGCTGGATGGTCCCACCGATAGCGAGGTGGTCGCCGAACTGTCGGGCGCCCGGATCGTGCCGGAAGCCTATCGCCTGAAGCTGCCGGCCTCGCCACACCAATCGGCGGCGGAAGAGGGGATCGAGATCGCGGCGGCCGCGCTGACGCCGCCTGAGGAGCCTGTGGTGATCGAGGGCGCCGGCGGGCTGATGGTGCCGCTGACCCGCCAGACCCTGTTCATCGATGTTTTCGCCCGCTGGAAAATACCGCTGGTCCTGTGCGCCCGCACCAGCCTGGGGACGATCAATCACACGCTGCTCTCCGTCGAGGCTGTCCGCAAACGGGATATACCGCTGCTCGGCATCGCATTTATCGGCGAAGCCAATGAGGAAAGCGAAGGCATCATTGTGGAAAAGGCGGGGGTGAAACGGCTTGGCCGCCTGCCGCCTATCACCCCGCTGGCCCCCGGCCGTCTGGCCGCTGTTTTTTCCAGGACCTTCAACAAAGACGATTTCACGCGATGATTGCCGGCTCTCCCGTATGGCATCCTTTCACCCAGCATGGCCTGGCGCCGGAACCGCCGCTGGTGATCCGGGGCGAGGGTGCCTGGCTCACGCTGGCCGATGGCAGGCGGATGCTGGACGCCATCTCCTCCTGGTGGGTGATCACCCACGGCCATGGCCATCCGCGGATCATTGCCGCCATCCAGGAACAGGCGGCGAAGCTGGATCAGGTGATCTTCGCAGGCTTCACGCATGCCCCGGCGGAAGACCTGGCGCGCAAACTATTATCCATCGTGCCGCCCGGCCTGAGCCATGTCTTCTATTCGGACAGTGGTTCGACGGCGGTCGAGGTGGCGTTGAAGATGGCGCTGGGCTACTGGAAGAACCGCGGAATGAACCGTACGCGGATCATCGCCATGAATCATGCCTATCATGGTGATACGGTCGGCACCATGTCGGCGGGCGCGCGCGGCGTGTTCAATGCCGCCTATGCGCCGCTTCTGTTCGATGTGGCCCGCATCCCTTTTCCCGATCCCGGCCATGAGCGGCGCACCATGGAGGTACTGGAGCATCATGCAAAGGGTGCGGCCGCGCTGCTGGTAGAGCCGCTGATCTGCGGCGCCGGCGGCATGCGCCTCTACGGGCCGCAGGCGCTTCGCGCGATGGCCGAGATCTGCGCCCGGACCGGAACCCTGCTGATCGTCGATGAGGTGATGACGGGCTTCGGGCGCACCGGTACTTTGTTCGCCTGCGAGCAGGCAGGTGTAATCCCTGACATCATGCCCCTCGCCAAGGGGCTGACCGGCGGGAGCATTCCCCTGGCAGCCACACTGTGCAAGCCGGACATCTTTGCCGCACATTTCTCCAAGGATCGAGGCCATACCTTCTTTCATTCCAGTTCTTTCACCGCCAATCCCATTGCCTGCGCTGCTGCCAGCGCCAATCTGGATGTATGGTTGTCGGAGCCGGTTCTGGAGCGGATAAGCGGCCTTTGCGCGCTGCAGGAGCAGAATCTGGCCGCGTTCCGCGCCGACCCGCGCTTCGAGAATGTGCGGCGGCTCGGAACCATCGCCGCCTTGGACCTGAAGGTCGATGATCCTGGGTATCTGGCCGGCCTGGGCCCTGAGCTGACCGCTTTTTTTCATGGAAAGGGCATTCTTCTGCGGCCGCTGGGCAATACTATATATGTGATGCCGCCCTACTGCATCGCGGCGGATGAACTGGCGATGGTCTATGCCGCCATCAAGGAAGCCGCCGCGCAGTTCGCGTAACCCGGACGGTTTTGGCGCGAACAGGAAGGCAAGAAGGAGGTTGCCATGAAACCCGGCTTTGTCCTGCTTTCCGCGCTGGTCCTGCTTTCAGGGCCGGCCGCCTTTGCCGCCGACCTGAACAAGCCCATCCCCGCGCCCGCCACGGATCCGGCCAACAAGGCCGACACGGAGGTTGCGGTGCTGGCCGGTGGTTGCTTCTGGGGCCAGCAGGGCGTTTTCGAGCATGTAAAGGGCGTGAAACGGGTGGTGGCCGGCTATTCCGGCGGCTCTGCAGCGACTGCCCATTACGAGATGGTGGGAACCGAGACGACCGGCCATGCCGAAGCCGTTCAGATCACATTCGACCCGAAGATCGTGTCGTTCGGCACGCTGCTTCGGATTTATTTCTCCGTGGCCCATGATCCGACCCAACTCAATCGTCAGGGTCCAGACCGCGGCCCAAGCTATCGCTCGGAGATTTTCGCTGCCACCCCGGTCCAGGCGCAAACCGCCCGGGCCTACATCGCCCAGCTTCAGGCGTCCCGGATATTCGCCCAGCCCATCGTCACCAAGGTCGAGCCGCTGAAGGGCTTCTATCCCGCCGAGGATTATCACCAGGACTATCTCGTACGGAACCCGGAATCGCCCTATATTCGGATTAACGATCTTCCCAAAATCGAAGGCCTTAAGCGCGTGTGGCCGCGATATTGGCGGGCCGATCCGGTTCTTCTGACGCGCTCCTAGGGCTATTTTCGCCATGAATTTGCCGTCATGCGGCACCTGGCGCCTGTCGCGGTCTCACCAAAGCACCGCGAGGCCGTTTCCTTTGCTGCGGCGATCTGCTAGGTGCTTCGCCGGCTTGGGTCCCAGGGCTGC
Source organism: Hyphomicrobiales bacterium (assembly GCA_040255825.1). Taxonomy (GTDB): domain Bacteria; phylum Pseudomonadota; class Alphaproteobacteria; order Micropepsales; family Micropepsaceae; genus Rhizomicrobium. The sequence continues at coordinate 5,661 of JBDZVS010000003.1, forward strand.
CTCGGGGGTGGAATCCATGGACCGGCCCAGAGAAACTGAAGCGAATCCAAAACGATGAAACACCTGACGATCGAACGCCTTGTGTGGGGCGGTGTCGCGTTGCTGGTCGGCCTTCTTCTGGGCTGGATGCTGCGAGGCGTCACCACCTACAATTCCAAGGCCGGCATGGCGCAGACTTTTGACGACTGGCGGCTTGCCTGCCCCGCCGCGGCGACGAAAGACGTCTCCTGCGAGATGAGCTCGGATGTCGTCGATACCTCCAATGGTACGCCCACGTCGCTGGCGCGCGTCACGATCACCGTCGACAACGCCAAGAAGAAGCCTATCCTGGGCTTCACCGTGCCACTGGGTGTGGCGCTTGAGCCAGGCTTGGGCCTTCTGGTCGATAAGGACCCGGCGAAGGTGTACCCTTACCGCACCTGCAACTCGGTGGGCTGTATCGCCGTCGCCGATTTTGACGACAAGCTCGCCAACACGCTGGACAACGCCGACACCGTGAAGATCGCGCTCGCAAGCCTGGATGGCCAGCAGCAGCAGGTTACCGTGTCGCTCAAGGGCTATCACCAGGCCCGCAGCGCCTATAAGAGCGCTGAAGCGCACCGCCACAACTGGTTCTGGAGACTGTGGTCATGATGATGTCCAACCGACTTGTTTCGCGCGGTGTTTTTGCGGCCGCCGGTCTTGTCCTGAGTTTTGGGGCTGCCCTGGCGCAAACTCCCGCATCGACACCCGCCCGCCCGCAGGCGCCCGACGTGAAGATGGTGGGCAAGTGGGCGGTGCGCTGCTTCCCGATCAACAGCCCCAGCCCTTGCGACATCTATCAGGAGCTGGCGGAGAAAAATACCGGCCAGCGGGTGCTGGCGATTTCCATCGCCTATGTGCCCAGCCTGGACCGCAATGGCATCATCATCTCGGTGCCGCTGGAAGTGTCTATCCCAAAGGGCCTGGTGATCCAGACGGACAACTTCACCTCGCCGGCGCTCAAGTACCGGCGCTGCGATCGCAATGGCTGCTATGTCGAGATGCCGATGGACGCGGCCTCGATTGCCTCGCTCAGCAAGTCTGGCCCGGACGCCCATATCAAGATCACTGCGGACGGCGGCAAGGAGTTCACGTTGAATTTCTCGCTGGATGGTTTTGCCTCGGCCTATGATCAGATGGTCCAGTTGGCCAAGGAGAAGGCCAAGCCGTTGCCCAAGCAGGATGGCGACGCTTCGTCGAAATGAAGTGACATCCGTGGCGAACGTGAAAAGCCGGTGGGACGACCGCCGGCTTTTTGTTCTGAGTATGCCAGAACCAAAGGGTCAGGCTGGCGTAAATGTCATGGCCACGCCGTTCATGCAGTAACGCAAGCCGGTCGGAGGTGGCCCGTCGTTGAAAACATGACCCAGGTGGCCCCCGCAACGGCGGCAATGGACCTCGGTCCGTTCCATGCCATAGCTGGTGTCCGTCTGTGTCTGCACGGCATCAGGCAGGGGGCGGTAAAAGCTGGGCCAGCCGGTGCCGCTTTCAAACTTGGCGGACGAAGAAAACAACGGCAACGCGCAGCCGGCGCATGAAAATATGCCCTTGCGATGTTCGTTATTGAGCGGACTGGAATTGGGCCTCTCGGTCCCCTGATGGCGTAATACCTGATAGGCTTCCGGTGACAGCTGCTTCTTCCATTCCGCGTCGCTCTTGGTGACCTGGAAGGTCGTGGCCCAGGCTCCGTCAACGGCAAGAGCGAAATGGGCGCCACCTGCCAGCAGCAAAGTCTTGAAAAAGGATCGTCTGTGCATCGCTAGCCTCCTGTCCGGTTATTCTACGTCATTGACTTCGCGCAGTCTTGCAGTCGGTTACGGGAACCTCGGACCGGCCAGGCCGTTGTTTCAAAGGCGTTTTCCGAACGCAGCCATCCCAAACTTCAGGAGACAACATGGATAAGGACAGGATTGCCGGTTCCGCAAACCAGGCAAAAGGCGCCATCAAGGAGACAGCCGGAAAGATTACCGGCGATGCAAAACTGGAAACGGAAGGTAAAGCCGACAAGGCTGCCGGCAAGGTGCAGAACGCCGTCGGCGGCATGAAAGATGTGGTGCGCGACGCCACCAAACATTGACGCCCCATTCCAAATGACAGAATGCGCGAAGGCCCGGCCTCTTTGGAGGCCGGGCTTTTTCGTCTACTCTTGTGCCTGTCCGCTCTCCCCAAGGTCCTTTCCATGATCGCGCTGCTCGGCTGGATTCGTGCCACCTTTCTTTCGGTGCTCAACGGCATCGCCAAATTCGCCTTCCTTTTGTTGATCCTGCTGGTGGTGCTGGTGCTCGTCGGGTTGGCACGGGGCGATGGGTTGCCCGGCAACATGGTGTTGGCCCTGGATCTGCGGGATTCCATTGCCGATTCCGACGCCTCGCCATCCACACTCTTGGCGCCCAAGCGCCTGACAGTCATGGACGTGGTCCTCGGGTTGGATGCGGCGGGCCGCGACGACCGCGTCAAGGGCGCACTGGTCAAGCTGGGCAACGGCGCCATCTCGAGCGCTCAAGGCCAGGAGATCGCCGCCGCATTCCGCCGTTTCCGGCAACGTGGCAAGTTCATTATCGCCCAGGCCAGCGCATTTTACGGGGCAGGCCTTGGCGATTATCTGGTGGCCAGCGCTGCCGACCAGATATGGGTTCAGCCCAAGAGCGACTTCTCCATTTCGGGGGTCGGCGGGGGTGAGATATTCCTGCGCGGCCTATTCGACAAGATCGAAGCGGTTCCACAGATCGCCAAGCGCGCCGAATACAAGAGCGCCGCCGACATGTATATGGAAAAACAGATGACGGCGCCCGATCGCGAACAGCTTACGGAGCTGATGCAGTCGGTCTATGATTCCGGCATTGCCGACATCGCCGCGGCCCGCCATCTCAAGCCGGATCAGGTGCGCGCGGCCTTGAACGCCAGTCCTCAATTTTCCGAGGATGCCCGCAAGGCGGGACTGATCGATCGTATCGGCTATGACGATCAGGCCAAGGGGGCGGCTTTGGCCCGCGCCGGTGCGGGCGCCAAGGACGTGAAGCTGACCGACTATCAAAGCGCGGTGGAACAGCCTTTCACCAAGGCCAATATCGCCATCGTGGAAGCGGCTGGTGAAATCCGCGACGGCACGGCAAAGAATACGCTTTTGGGTGACGCCAGCGGCATTGCCAGTGACGACCTTTCCGATGCGATCCGCAAGGCGGCTGCGGACGGGAATATCCGCGCCATCATTCTGCGCGTGGATTCTCCGGGTGGGTCGGTCTCGGCCTCCGATCAGATCCTTCATGCCGTCAAGGCGGCGCGGGCCGCGGGCAAGCCGGTTGTGGTTTCGATGGGCTCGGTGGCGGCATCGGGGGGCTATTACATCTCCGCGGCGGCCAACAAGATCGTGGCTGAGCCGGCCACGATCACCGGTTCGATCGGTGTGTTGACGGGAAAGGTCTCGTTCGGAAAGTCCATCGGCCTTATCGGCGCAAGCGCCGAACAGGTGGCGGTGGGGCGCAACACTCTGATGGATTCGCCGCTTGAGCCCTTCAGCGATGAACAATGGGCCAGCATCAATCATCAAGCGGACGTGATCTATGATGACTTCACCCGCAAGGTGGCGGCAGGACGGAAACTGCCGCTCGACAAGGTGCGGCAGGCCGCAAAGGGACGGGTATGGTCCGGCAGCGATGCCAAGGCGCAGGGCCTGGTCGATTCGCTGGGGGGCTTCTGGACCGCGGCCGATCTCGCCGCAAGCTTGGGCAAGGTCTCCGCAGACGCCATGGTGTTCAAGGTCTATCCGGCGCCGCTTGGTGTCGTCGGGAGCATCCGCCGGATGATGAACGGCATGGATGCGGGCCTTGGCGTGCTGCGGCGGGTCGAATCACTGCTGAATTTTCCCGCCGTTCGGGCCCTGCAAAACCAGGCCGCCCAACTGCCTGCTGTTCGGGGACGGGCGCCGGTTGAATTGCGTGCCACGCATCTTCCCAAACCGTGACCAAATTGCCACAGCGCACTTCGTTGATAGGAATTTTATTATAATCGAGTGGCGTAGATGAGGGGAAAATTGCTGTCCTCGCAATCGCAGCACTGGTTTTGCCGCGGCAAACTTGCGAATATCCCGCCCGGCGGTCTTCGGCCCACCGCAAACCAGGAGCCGTCTGGAGAGTTGTCATTCCCGTATCCACTCCATCCTGTGCCGTGGAAGACCTGACGTTTGAAGGGGCCCTAAAGGAGCTTGAGGCGATCGTCGCGCGCCTGGAACAGGGCGAAGTCGATCTCGAGGATTCCATCGCCTTGTACGAGCGGGGCCAAGCCTTGAAGGCGCATTGCGAGAAAAAGCTGAAGTCGGCCGAGGGACGATTGGAAAAGATCGTGATGGCGGAAGACGGCCCCCGGACGGACCGGATGGCCGAGTCCTGAGCAGCTTGATTTGTAGGGGCGGGCGGGAGATTTTCCGGACATGAACATACCCAATACCAAGACGCCGCTGTTGGACAGGGTCGATGAGCCTGCCGATCTGCGCAAGCTCGACAAGTCCCAACTGCGCCAGTTCGCGGATGAACTGCGCACCGATCTGATCGATATCGTTTCCATGACCGGCGGCCATTTCGGCTCCAGCCTGGGCGTGGTCGAGCTTACCACCGCGCTGCATTATGTTTTCGATACGCCGCGCGACCGGCTGATCTGGGATGTCGGCCACCAGGCCTATCCCCACAAGATCATCACCGCCCGGCGGGCGCGGATGCGGACATTGCGCCAGGGCGGAGGGCTGTCCGGCTTCACCAAGCGCAGCGAGAGCGAATATGATCCGTTCGGCGCCGCGCATAGCTCCACGTCCATTTCGGCCGGACTCGGCATGGCGGTGGCGCGGGACCTGAAAGGGGAAGGCAATAACGTCATCGCCGTGATCGGCGACGGCTCGATGAGCGCGGGCATGGCCTATGAGGCCATGAACAATGCCGGCGCCAAGAAGAGCCGGTTGATCGTGATCCTGAACGACAACGATATGTCGATCGCCCCGCCAGTCGGCGCGATGAGCGCCTATCTGGCGCGGCTGGTTTCCTCGCGGTCCTATACCGGCATCCGCAATGTCGCCAAGCGGCTGGCGCGAAGGCTTCTGCCGCGCGGTCTTTTCAAGGTGGCGCAGCGGACCGAGGAATATGCCCGCGGCATGGCCATGGGCGGCACCTTGTTCGAGGAGATGGGCTTCTTCTATGTCGGCCCGATCGACGGCCACAATCTGGATCATCTGATCCCCGTGCTGGAGAATGTGCGCGACCGCATGAACGGTCCCGTGCTGGTGCATGTGGTGACCCAGAAGGGCAAGGGCTATGCCCCTGCCGAGGCGGCGGCGGACAAGTGGCACGCCGTGTCCAAGTTCACCGTACTGACGGGCATACAGGCCAAGCCGACGCCCAAGGCTCCGGCTTACCAGAGGGTGTTCGGCGACGCCTTGATCGCGGAAGCGAAAAAGGACGAGCGTATCGTGGCGATAACCGCCGCCATGCCGTCGGGCACCGGCGTCGATCAGTTCCAGAAGGTGTTTCCTGAACGCACTTTCGACGTCGGCATCGCCGAGCAGCACGGAGTTACATTTGCCGCGGGCCTCGCCTCCGAAGGATTGAGGCCGTTCTGCGCCATTTATTCCACCTTCCTGCAACGCGCCTATGACCAGGTCGTGCACGATGTGGCCATCCAATCGCTGCCGGTGCGTTTCGCCATGGATCGCGCCGGGCTGGTGGGCGCTGATGGCGCCACCCATGCCGGCTCGTTCGACATCGTCTATCTGGCGACGCTGCCGAAGTTCGTCGTCATGGCCCCTTCGGACGAGGCCGAGCTGGTGCACATGGTCACCACCGCGGCGCGCATCGACGACCGGCCCAGCGCCATCCGCTATCCCCGCGGCGAAGGCATCGGCATCGCGCTTCCCGAGGAAGGGGCCCCGCTGGAGATAGGAAAGGGCCGCATCGTCAGGGAGGGTACCGGCATCGCCATCCTGAATTTCGGGGCCCGCATGAAGGAAGTGTTGCTGGCGTCGGAGCGCATGGCCGGCTATGGGCTGTCGCCGACCATCGCCGACGCGCGCTTCGCCAAACCGCTGGACACGGCGCTGATCCGCCGGCTGGCCCGCGAGCACGAGGTTCTGATCACCATCGAGGAGGGCAGCAGGGGCGGTTTTGGCGCGCATGTCATGCACTTCCTGGCCCATGACGGTCTGTTGGACCGTGGCATAAAGTGCCGCCCCATGACCCTGCCGGATGTCTTCCAGGATCAGGATACGCCGGAGAAGATGTATGCCCGGGCGGGGCTGGATGCCGATGGTATCGTCGCCACGGTATTGGGCGCATTGGGACGAGGCGCGGAAGCCGTCCATCTGGCGGGGAAGCTGGCGTAGCGATCCGGGCCCTTGGCATGCCGGCGTGCGGTATAATCGATCCCCATGAATGAGGATCGTGTGCGTTGCCGTCATTTCGGCGCTTGCGGCGGCTGCTGCTTCCAGGACATGCCGCCGGCCGCGTATGCCGCGCATAAGAAGGCCGCGGTCGAGACGGCGCTGGCCCAGACCGGCGTGAAGGCTGAGGTTCTGGCGCCTTTCATCGTGCCGCCGCGCACGCGCCGCCGCGCGGTGTTCAAGATCAAGAGCCTGCCGGGGGGGCTGCATGTCGGGTTTCATGCCGCCAGGTCCCATACCGTCATCGACATGCACCAGTGCGAGGTGCTGACCCCCGGTCTGTTCGCGCTGGTGGGGGCCCTGCGCCAGCGGCTGGAGGCGGTGTTCGGGGTAGGCGAGGCGGCGGAGCTGCATGTCACCGAGACCGCCACCGGCTTTGACTGCGGCTTTCGCTGGAAGCGGCGGCTGACAGCGAACCTGACCGCCGAATTGTCGAAGATCCTGGGAGGGATCGGTATCGCGCGGCTGGCGATGAACGGCGAGACGGTGTTCGAGACGGCGGCCCCCACCGTCCGGCTGGGCGCGGTGCCGGTGGCGCTGCCGCCCGGCGCCTTCCTGCAGGCCACCGCCGAAGGCGAGGCGGCGCTGCAAAGCCGCGTCGCCGCCATCACCGCCAGGGCGCGGACGGTCGCCGACCTGTTCGCCGGCTGCGGCACCTTTGCCCTGCCGCTGGCGCGGACCGCGAAGGTCCATGCGGTGGAGCAGGACGGCGCGGCGCTGGCGGCGCTGGCCGCCGCCGCCAAGGCCCCGAAACTCAAGCCCGTGACCACCGAAACGCGCGATCTGTTCCGCCTGCCGCTGTCGGCGCCGGAGCTGGCCGGCTTCGACGCGGTGGTGCTGGACCCGCCGCGCGCCGGCGCTCAGGCCCAGGCAAAGACGCTGGCGGCCTCCAAGGTGCGCACCGTGGCCTATGTCTCGTGCGACGCCGCCAGTTTCGCCCGCGACGCCGCCATCCTGATCCAGGGCGGCTTCAGCCCCGGCCCGGTCCAGCCGATAGACCAATTCCTCTGGTCGGCGCATATTGAGCTGGTGGCCGGCTTCTCCCGGAACCGATGATGGCACGCCTGCTGCTTGCCCTGCTGATCGCGCTGATGCCGGGCGTGGCGCTGATGCCCGGCATGGCGCTGGCGGCGGCGCCCCCCGACTATTCGAACTGGGCGGTCGTGATCGTGGCGGGCGACGACCACGCCCATGACGGCGGCTACAGCGCGGTGTTCGACAATGCCCGCAAGCAACTGGCCAGGGCATTCGCGCAGATCGGCTTTTCGCCCGCCAACATGATCCAGTTCTCGGTCGATCCCGATGGCGGCGCGCGCAAGACCAGCATCCACGGCTTTGCCGACGGGCTGTGGGACCTGTCGGACCGCGCGCCAGGCGGGTGCCTGATCTATTTCACCTCGCACGGCACGCCCGGCGGCATCGTGGTGGACCGGTCGATCCTGCCGCCCGAGCAGATGGCGGCGATCGTGGGCAATGCCTGCGGCGCCAAGCCCAGCGTGATCGTGATGAGCGCCTGTTTCTCGGGCCAGTTCGTGCCGGCGCTGGCGGGCAAGAACCGCGTGGTCATCACCGCGGCGCGGCCCGACCGCACCAGCTTTGGCTGCGGGTCGATGGACCGCTTCACCTATTTCGACGACTGCTTTCTGGAGGCCTTGCCGATGGCGGACAGTTTCGCCCGGCTGGGCCATCTGGCGCAGGACTGCGTGGCGGTGCGCGAGCGGCAGACCGGCGCCAGCCCGCCGTCGGAGCCCCAGGTCAGCGTGGGGCCGGGCGGCGCGGCCCTGACCTTCCACAAATCCTGAACGCGGCGGACTGGCGGCGGACAGGCGCGGCCTTGCGCAATTTAATTGTGCGGCGGAATTTTTGCGCCCCCCTCCCGTTTGTCCAGCGGCGCGCGCGCGCGGGTTCGGCCTGGGCGCGCAACGGGTTGGGTGCGCGGACGGGGCTGGCGCTATCCCGCGCAAGCCGGGAGCGGGCGGGGGCACGAGGCGGGTGGACAAGGGGTGGACTGACATCGCGGCTCCATGTTCGTCGGGCGCAGTCTGCCATGGCGGGAAGGGGAGGCGGATTAGTTGTAATGTCCGGGAAAGGTTGGGGGTGGGGAGGATTCCCCCTCCAGCAGGGGGAGGGGGAAAGTCACACGTCCGTGGCTCTCCCCCGCAAGGGGATGGAGAAAGGATCAAAGCGCGCCGCCTTTTTTCAGTTGCGCGGCGGCGGTGGCCAGGTCGCGGCCCTCCAATATCTTTGCGGTGGAGTCGCGGGCGGCCAGCAGCGCCTTGCGGATGACGCAGATGGCCTCGTCATAGCAATCCTCGCACCTGCGATAGGCCATGACGGAGACACAGGGGCTCAGCGCCAGCGGCCCGTCGGTGACGCGCAGCACGTCGGCGAAACTGATGTCCTTGGCGGCGCGGCCCAGCGAATAGCCGCCGTTGCGGCCGCGATGGCTGCGCACGATGCCGGGCTTCCTGAGTTCGGCCAGGATGGCTTCCAGGAATTTGCGGGGGATGTGTTCGTGTTCGGCGATCTCGGCGATCTGCACCGGCTCGTCGCCGGCGTGGGCGGCGAGATAGAGCAGGGCGCGCAGGGCGTACCGGGCCTTCTGGGAGATCATGGCGCATTATACCGCAGAAAACCGGTAGGGATTGGAAAATCTGGCGGCGGCCAGCCCACTTGCCCTCGGTGCCTGGGCGCCGCGTCGGCGGGACGATGGCCACAGTCATGGCCCGGCCTCACCCTGGGCTTGTCGAAGGGTGATCTTGTCGAAGGGTGGGCTTGTCGAAGGGTGAGCTTGTCGGAGGGTGAGCCTGTCGAAGGCCGGCCGCTCCCCGCCGGTGTCTTAGGCGCGCGAAGCATTCGGTGTTAAAATCCCGCTGTTCAGCATGGAGTGTCAAAAACAAAAAGGGAGGGAAACATGGCAAGGATTTCCGCGGTCGGAAGACTGCTGGCCGTTCTTCTGGCAATCGCATCCGCCTTCTTCACCAGTCCCCTGACAGCGCCCCTGCTTCTGATCCTTGGCGGCATCGCCGCCATCGGCAACACGCCGGACAGGAACGCCAAGAACTATCTGATGGCCATCGTCCTGATACTCGGCGCGCCGATGCTGGACGCCATGCCATTCACGGGGGCGTATCTGGCGGCGATCTTCATGTCGCTGGCGACTGCTTTTGTCGGCGCCTCCATCGTTGCCATCACCATCACGCTGGAAGAACGCATCCGGCGGGACTGGATGAAATAACTGCGCTGCTCGCGTGCCCTGCCGCCGCCCGGCGGCGGTGGGGCGTGGCGTCGTCACGGCCGCGAATGTCCTGCGTGGCATTTGGATCGACTGTTAGATAGGTAGCGGTGAGGTTTTTTCTGCAAGCGCTCAGTCGCTTATTATCCCCGTGCGCTGCCGCATTTCGCAACTCATTGAAGTCCCATAATAGCGCGTAAATTTTGTCGGCCTTCGCCAGCATGCTGATGACAATGTCTGCTTTGCGCCACAAGCGGACGTTATCCCTGCTTGTTGCCTACTGTTGCCGCGCCAGTTCCCTGCGGAATGCCGCATCGCGATTGGCGATATAGGCCTTGTAGCCAGCGGGGTCGACGAACGGGTTGGGCGCGCCCGGCTTGAGTTTCGGATATTTCGCATCGAGGTTGTAATAGTCGCCATGCGCGCCCAGGAAGACATCGGTAGGCAGCGCCTTTAGCACTCGGAAGGTCTTTTCATAGTCCTGTGCGATGTCTGGATATTTGTTGTTGCCGATCAGGGGAACTCCCTTCTGCACAATGGCGCTGCCCACGATGGTCACATTTAAGGCCTTGCCGCCGTCTTGCACCTGCATGGTCCAGGTGGTGCAGCCCTTGGTGTGACCCGGCGTTTTGTGCGCGGTCAGAACCGTGCCGCCCAACGAAACCGTGTCGCCATCGTGCAGTACGCGGTCTACTTTCGTCGCCGGATAGAGACTTCCATCAATCGTTTCATCGTAATTGAAATCTAGCTTTCCGCCGGATTCAACCACCGGCACATCACTGTCCATGACCTCATACTTGGCGCCCGTTTCCTTGATGACCTCAGCGCTACCTGCGTCATGATCGCTATGGGCATGGCTAATCAGAAGTATTTTGGTGTCGGAATATTTGAAGCCCAGCCTTTCTATGCTGGCCCTGATCATGGGCGGGTTCTTTTCCGTGCCTGAATTGATCAGAATGTTGCCCTCAGGTGTGGTGATCAGATAGTCCGCCTGACCCTCCGTACCCACAAAGTAGATATTGGCGATCACGTGATGCGCCGGGAACGGCTTTAGAAAGTCATCTGCGGGGTTGGCGATTAGTGCGCATGAGGAAAGTGCCAGCAAAACGGCGGCGCCGGCAGCACCGAAATAACTGATTTTCATCCCGTTCATCTGCTGTCCCCAATTCCTGAAGCATCTAGAGCTTTTCAGTCCCCGACCGCTTCAACCTTAGCATGCCTGCTAGAAAAGTTCGCAGCATCTGAAAGTCCGCCGTGGGCCAGAGCCGATGTCCGCTTTAGGTCAAAGGCGGGCATTCGTGATGTCAAGACGGTCGTTTCGTCTGTCCCCGGCCATCGGCCTGATAGCCCTATCCTTGCTGCACAAAATAGCCGCCGCTACACAAAAATGGCTGGCGATTCCGGATAAATATGCAAAGCCCCTTGAGGGAGAGGACGTAAAATCCTGCACTTGGCGGAGCTTTAGCGAGCCAAGTGCCTGGATTTTGCTAGGTGAGGGGGTCATGGCAGCCAACTCACCCCTCACCTGAAAAATCAGTGGGTTGAGCGTCGCTGTCGCTCCGCTAACCCAGTGATTTTTCTTCCTCTCCCTCAAGGGGAGAGGAACGTGTTTTAGCCTATCTGCCCGCGATGGCGCAGCGCGGCGTCGGCGAGGACGATGGCCATCATGGCTTCGCCGACCGGCACGGCGCGGATGCCCACGCAGGGATCGTGGCGGCCTTTGGTGACGATGTCGGTTTCGGCGCCCGCGCGGTCGATGGTGCGGCGGGGCGACAGGATCGATGACGTCGGCTTGACGGCGAAGCGCGCCACCACCGGCTGGCCGGTGGAGATGCCGCCCAGGATGCCGCCGGCATGGTTGGCCAGGAAGACGGGCTTGCCGGGTTTTCCATCAGAAGAGGGGCCCATGCGCATCTCGTCGGCGTTCTCTTCACCCGTCATGGCGGCGGTGGCGAAGCCGTCGCCGATCTCCACGCCCTTGACGGCGTTGATGCTCATCAGCGCGCTGGCCAGGTCGTTGTCCAGCTTGCCATAGATCGGCGCGCCCAGCCCGGCGGGAATGCCTTCGGCCACCACCTCGACCACCGCGCCGACGGAGGAGCCCTTCTTGCGGATATGCTCCAGATAGATTTCCCATGCCGCCGCCGCTTTCGCATCGGGGCAGAAGAAGGGATTGGCGTTCACTTCATCCCACGACCAGTTGGCGCGCACGATGCGCTCGGTGCCCATCTGCACCAGCGCGCCGCGAATGGTGACCTTGCCATAGAGATGGTTCAGCACCTGGCGCGCCACCGCGCCGGCCGCGACGCGGGTGGCGGTTTCGCGCGCGCTCTGGCGGCCGCCGCCGCGATAGTCGCGCACGCCGTATTTGGCGTCATAGGTATAGTCGGCATGGCCGGGGCGGAACTTGTCGCGGATGTCGGAATAGTCTTTCGAGCGCTGGTCGACATTCTCGATCACCAGGGCGATGGGCGTGCCGGTGGTGACCTGCTTGTCCATCCGCTCGTCCTGGAAGACGCCGGAGAGAATCTTCACCGTGTCGGGCTCGCGCCGCTGGGTGACGAATCTGGACTGGCCGGGGCGGCGGCGCTCCATCCAGGGCTGGATGATCGCTTCGGTCAGTTCGATGCCGGGCGGGCAGCCATCGACGACGCAGCCGATCGCCGGCCCGTGGCTTTCGCCAAAGGTGGTGACGCGGAACATGTGGCCGAATGTGTTGAACGACATGGCGGGCTTCCTTGCGCCCTGTTCGATTAGCCCGATTTGAAGCCGGGTTCAAATATGAGGTGGCTGTGACCGGATGGAGGGGCGGGCGCTCATCCTTCGGCAGGCTCAGGATGAAAGACGTTCGACAAGTTGGATGGCCGGATCAGGTCCGGCCATGGAGTTGCGTCCGGGGCGCTCGCCAGGAATGACAGCGGGTAGCGCGCTGCGGCCGTTACCCCTCCCCCAAGCCTTCTCGCCGGGCTCGAAGGCTTGCCCCTCCCGCAAGGGGAGGGGGAAGATGCGGCGCGCTTGACCGCGCGCCCGTCCTTCCGACCCCTCAAGGGGAGGGGAAAGATGAAGTCGGGTCCAGGCGGATGACGTCGGAGCCCCGCACCCGGAAGACCACGCCCTGCGGTTCGTCCAGCGCGCTCATGCCCGCGCCGTCCAGCCCGGCGAGCAGCCCGCGCAGGATGCGGGTGGTGGCGCCGTGGCTGACGGCGAAGGTGTCGGTGGAAAGGCCCTCCAGCCAGGTCGTGACGCGCGCCGCGACATCGGCATAATTCTCGCCGCCGGGCACGCGGACGTTCCACTTGTCGGCGGTGCGGTGGTCGAACATGGCGGGGTCCAGGGCGCGCGCCTGCGCGTCGGTCAGTTGGTCCCAGGCGCCAAGGTCGATCTCCTCCAGCCGCTCGTCGATGGCGAAGCCGTCCGGCGGCAGGTCGAGCGCGGCGCGGGCGATCTGCATCGTGCGGCGGGCGCGGGCAAGCGGGCTGGAGACGAAGGCGAGGGCGGGACGGGGGCCGACTTCGCGCCGCAGGATGGCGCCGACCGCGGCGGCCTGTTCAACCCCCAGCGGGGTCAGCGGCGTGTCCGCCCGGCCGGAAAAGCGGTGCGCGGCATTGGCGGCGGTCTGGCCATGGCGGGCGAACCAGAGGGTCAGCCCTCTTTTCAATTCAAGGGGCTTCAGTTCAAGGCGCATCCAGCTTCTGGACGACATTGATGTCGGGCGCGTCCTCGGCCTTCATGCCGACGACGTGATAGCCGGCATCGGCATGCAGGTTCTCGCCGGTCACGGCGCTGCCCAGGTCCGACAGCAGGAACAGGGCGGCGTTGCCCACCTCGTTCTGCGTCACCGAGCGGCGCAGCGGCGAATTGTATTCGTTCCACTTCAGGATATAGCGGCTGTCGGCGATGCCGGCGAAGGCCAGGGTCTTGATCGGCCCGGCCGAGATGGAATTGACGCGGATCGCCTTTTTGCCCAGGTCCTCGGCCATGTAGCGGACGGAGGCTTCCAGCGCCGCCTTGGCCACGCCCATCACGTTATAATGCGGCATCACCCGCTCGGCGCCGTAATAGGTCAGCGTCACCATCGCGCCGCCGTCGGTCATCAGCTTCTCGGCCCGCTGCGCCACCGCCGTGAAGGAGTAGCAGGAGATGTCCATCGTCATGCGGAAATTCTCGGGGCTGGTGTCGATATAGCGGCCCTTGAGCTGGTCCTTGTCCGAAAAGGCGATGGCGTGGACCAGGAAGTCCATCCGGTCCCACACCTTGCCCAGTTCGGCAAAGGCGGCGTCGATCGAGGCGGGATCCGAGACGTCGCAGTCGATCAGCGCGGCGGGGTTCAGCGTCTCCGCCAGGGGCACCACGCGCTTGCGGAACAGATCGCCCTGATAGGAGAAAGCCAGCTCCGCCCCCGCCCCATGCAGGGCCTGGGCGATGCCCCAGGCGATGGAGTGCTGGTTGGCAACACCCATGACAAGGCCACGCTTGCCCTTCATGAGCCCTTCAAATGACATCGCCTATTCCCCTGTTTGCGCGCGCACAATAGTCATTTAGCCCGAATTGACCAGTTCCCGCGCGGAATTTTTGTCCCGGAAAAGTTCCAAACGGAACAGACACTTAACGGAGTTTGCCGCGCGGATCGTAGCTGGCCTGCCACTGCTGGGCAAAGCTCTTGAGGGCCGCGTCGGGCTTGTCGGGCAGGCTTACCACCAGGCGCACATAGAAGTCGCCGGCCGCGGCGCTGCCTCGGCCGGGCACCCCCTTGCCCTTGAGCCGCAGCACCGTGCCGCTGTTGGAGCCGGCCGGCACCGACAGCGCCACGGTCCCCGACGGGGTGGGTACGGGCACCTTGCCGCCCAGCACCGCTTCCTTCAGCGTCACCGGCAAGTCCATGCGGAGGTCGTTGCCGTCGCGGGTCATGAACGGGTGCGGCGACACATGCACCGTCAGCAGGATGTCGCCATTGGGGCCGCCGCCGCGGCCCGCGCCGCCGCGGCTCTTCACGCGCACCACCTGGCCGTCCTTCACGCCGACGGGAATTTTGACGTCCAGCTGCTCGCCATTCTGCAGCACCACCCGGCGGGTGCCCCCGCCGATCGCCTCGTCGAAGCTCACGGTGACGTCGGCGGTGAAATCCTCGCCGCGCTGGGCGCGCCCGCCTCGGCCGCGCCGCGCGCCCCCGCCCATCAGGTCGGCGAAGATGTCCTCGAAGCCGGCGCTCTCGCCGCCGGCATTGTCCCAGGTGAACTTGAATTCGCGCCCGCCCGCGCCGCCGCCGGCCCTGAAGCCGCCGCCGAATGGGTTGCCCTGCTGGAAGCCATGGGCCCGGGGATCGAAGCCGCGCGGATTGCCGGAGGCGTCGATCTCGCCGGCGTCGAATTTGGCGCGCTTGTCCTTGTCGCCGAGGATGTCATACGCGCCCGAGATTTCCTGGAACTTCTTCTGCGCGTCGGCATCGCCCGCATGTTTGTCGGGGTGATGCTTCTTGGCCAGGCCGCGGAAGGCTTTCTTGATCTCGCCTTCGCTGGCGGTCCTGGAAACGCCCAGGACCTCGTAAGGATCTCGCATTGCTTCTCCATGACCGGCCGCCGCCCTGGGAGGGGCGATTCCAGCCTTCACCCCAATATAGGGAGGGTTTCGAGCCGCGCCAGCGTGGCGTTATGGCCCGGTGGATGGCTTGAGCGTGGCGGAGGAGGCTGATGGCGCGCCGGGCGCGCCCTTCGTCGCACCCGGGGGCGGCTCGGGCAGGGGCCCGCCAAGCGCGTCCAGCCGCTCGGAGGCTTCTTTCATGCCATGCCCGGCGGCGGCGGCGTAGAGGCGACGCGCCACGGTCAGGTCCTTGGGTACGAGCCCGCCCTGGCCGGTCTCGAACATCTGCGCCAGTTCATACTGGGCGATGGGATGGTTGGCGGCGGCCGCGGCCTCCAGCAGCGGCAGCGCGCGCTTGGGGTCGGGTTTTCCCGCTTCGCCCTTCAGCAGCATGTCGGCCAGGTCGGCCTGGGCGGTGGGAAGCCCCGCCTCGGCGGCCACTTCATAAACCTCTTCGGCCTTCTTTGGGTCCTTGGCGGTGCCCACACCCTTGCGCAGCATCATCGCCACGTTGCGCATCGCGGCCAGATCCTCGTCCTGGATCGAGGACCATATCTTGAACGCCTTTGGATAGTCGCCCGCGTCATAAGCAGCCAGGCCGCTGTCGAAGGTGGCGGCAAGCTCCTTGCCCGATTGCGCGCTGGCGCAGCCGCCCATCGACAGAATGATACAGAAGGCGGCGGCAGAAAGCGCCGAGCGGAACAGGAGGGGGCCGGTTGGCGCGAAAGCCATGCCGTCACGTTAGCCTTATCGGCGCAGCCGTGCCAAGCCTGCGCGATGTTGCGGGTTTCATGGCGCGGCGGCCGCCTGCTTGTGTCTGCCCGATGCTTTTCTGATAGTCTGGCCGCTGAAGCGAACGGCGATGAACGGCATCGATGAATGACGGCATGGAGATGGGCGGCCCGCTGGACGATGGCGGCATCGCGGGCGGGCCCGATCCCTTCGCGCTGTTCGCCGCCTGGATGGGGCAAGCCGAAAAATCCGAGCCCAGTGATCCAAACGCCATGGCGCTGGCCACCGCCGATGCGGACGGCGTACCCAATGTCCGCATGGTGCTGCTGAAGGGCGTGGATGCCAAAGGCTTCGTGTTCTATTCCAATGCCGAGAGCATCAAGGGCGGCGAACTGGCGGCCAATCCCCATGCCGCGCTCAACTTCCACTGGAAGAGCTTGCGCCGCGTGGTGCGGGTGAAGGGGCCGGTCCAACAGGTGAGCGACGCGGAAGCGGATGCCTATTTCGCCACCCGCCCCAGGGACAGCCAGATCGGCGCCTGGGCCAGTCCGCAGTCGCGGCCGATGGAAGGCCGCCTGGTGTTCGAAAAGGCCATCGCGGAGTACGCACTGAAATATGGGGTGGGCAGGGTGCCGCGTCCGCCCTACTGGACCGGCTGGCGCGTCACGCCGCTGAGGATCGAGTTCTGGCGCGACCGGCCCTTTCGCCTGCACGACCGGCTGGTCTATCGCCGCGCCGAGCCGGGCGCGCCCTGGACGACGGAAAGACTGTTTCCGTGAGCGCCGATGCGCTGCACCTGCAACGCGCCGGACTTTTGATGCGCCGCGCGGCGCTGGCCTCGGTGTCGGTGGCGGTGCTGCTGGTGGCGATCAAGACTGTGGCCTATTTCGCCTCTCATTCGGTGGCGATGCTGGCAAGCCTGGCGGATTCGGCGCTGGACCTGTTCACCTCCAGCCTCAATCTGCTGGCCATCCGCCAGGCGCTGACCCCTGCCGATGCCGAGCATCGCTTCGGCCACGGCAAGGCCGAGCCGCTGGCGGGACTGGCCCAGGGGGCTTTCATCGCCGCCTCGGCGCTGTTCCTGGCGATCCAGGCGGCGAGCCGCATCGCCGAGCCCGAGCCGATCGACAATTCCACGGCGGCGCTGGCGGTGATGGCGGTCTCCATCGCGCTGACCATCGCGCTGGTGATCTATCAGCGTCATGTGGTGGCGCGCACCGGCAGCCTGGCGGTGCAGTCGGACCGCACCCACTATGCCAGCGATCTGGCGACCAATCTGGGCGTGGTGGTGGCGATCGTGCTTGCCGCCTGGTTCGGCTGGACGCTGGCCGATCCGCTCATCGCGCTGGGGGTGGCGGCCATCATGCTGTGGGGCGCCTGGGGCGTCGGTCATGTCAGCTTCAATCAGCTGATGGATCATGAACTGCCCGATGCCGAGCGCGAGAAGATTCGCCGGATCGTGCTGGGCCACGGCGCGGTGCGCAGCCTGCATGACCTGCGCACGCGCGAAGCAGGTCTTTCCATCTTCATCCAGGTGCATATCGAGATGGACCCGGCGATGAGCCTGGCCGAAGCGCACAGTGTCAGCGACGAGGTGGAGCAGGATCTGCTGGCCGCCTTTCCGGGCGCCGAAGTGATCATTCACCAGGACCCGGCGGGACTGGAACGGCCGCCGCCGGAATAACATCCGTTCTGCATGCATGGTCTTTGCCTGCGGCCCGCGACAGGGCGGGATGGCGATGATAGGGTACGCCATGCCTGGAACCAGCCCGACACCTTCCGCCGCCGGCGAGGAAAAACGCACCCTGATCCTGACCGGCGCCAGCCGCGGCATCGGCCACGCCACCGTCAAGCGCTTTTCCAGCGCCGGGTGGCGGGTCATCACCTGCTCGCGCCATGCCTTTCCCGAGGATTGCCCGTGGGCCGCCGGCCCCGAAGACCATATCCAGGTCGACCTGGCCGATCCCGACGACACGCTGCGCGCGGTGGCGGAAATGCGCGAGCGGCTGAACGCGGACGAGGGCGGCGGGCGGCTGCATGCGCTGGTCAACAACGCGGCGATCTCGCCCAAGGGACCGGTTGGCGCGGACGGGCGCGCCGCGCGGCTGGGCGTTCTGGAAAGCCCGATGGCGCTGTGGCGCCAGGTGTTCGAGGTCAATCTCTTCTCGACCATCTGGCTGGCGCAGGGCCTCAAGGCCGAGCTGGCGGCGGCGCATGGCGCCATCGTCAACGTCACCTCGATCGCCGGCAGCCGGGTCCATCCCTTCGCGGGCGCGGCCTATGCCACCTCCAAGGCGGCGCTGGCGGCGCTGACGCGGGAGATGGCCGCCGATTTCGGTCCCTGGCACGTGCGGGTCAACGCCATCGCGCCCGGAGAGATCGACACCGCCATCCTGTCGCCGGGCACCGAGAAGATCGTGGAGCATATTCCCCTGCGCCGCCTGGGCACGCCGGCGGAGGTCGCCAAGGCGATATATTATCTGTGTACGGACCAATCCAGCTATGTCACGGGCGCCGAGCTGATGATCAATGGCGGCCAGCATGTCTGAGCGTCCGGCACGCGCTTGCGGCCAGGATCACAGATAGGGCATCGCCAGCCGGGCCGCCGCGTTGCGCAGGCGCAGCCAGACCGGCTCGGCGGCCAGCAGGTGGGGGAAAATGGGCGCGGCGCGCGCCAGCCGGTCGTCGATCACCGCGTCGATCCGGGCGACGAACGCATCGTCGACGCATTCCAGGTCGAATTCGAAATTGAGCCGGAAGCTGCGCGCGTCCCAGTTGGAGCTGCCGATCAGGCACCACTTGCCGTCCACCGTGCACAGCTTGGTGTGGTCGAAAGGCGGCGGGGTGGTGAAGAAGTCGATCTTGACATGGCGGAAGAAGCGCAGATGCCCGCGCACCGCCCAGTCGAGCAGGCGCTGGTCGCTCACTTGCGGCAGGATGATTTCGACCTTGACCCCGCGCAGGCTTGCCTGCTGCAGGGCGAATTGCAGCCGCGCGTCGGGCAGGAAATAGGGCGTGACGATGCGCACGCGCTTGCGCGCCAGGGTCAGGGCCGCGCCCAGGATCGACTCCAGCTTGTAAAGGTCGGCGTCGGGGCCCGAGCGCACGCCGCGGGCATGGACATGGCCGCGGGGCGCAAGCTGTGGCCACCAGAAATCCTCGTCCAGGGCTTCGCCGGTGGTGAAGCTCCAGTCGCGCGCGAACGTGTCCATCACGGCGTGCACCACCGGACCCTCGACGCGGAAATGCACGTCGCGGATGGGCCGGCGCCGCGTCTGAGCCGACAGGTTCTCGGAGCCGATATTGATGCCGCCGAGAAAGGCGGTCTCTCCGTCCACCACCAGCAGCTTGCGGTGGTTGCGCATGTTCAGGAACGGCATGCGCCAGGGCAGCCAGGAGTGCAGGAACAGCGCCGCCGCCACCCCGGCGCGCCGCAGCCGCCTGAGCGGTGGACAATAGATATAGCCGGCCCCGACCCCGTCCAGCAGCACGCGCACCTGAACCCCCCGGCCGTGCGCGGCGATCAGCGCGTCGGTGAACTGGCGGCCGGCGGCGTCGTTGCGGAAGATGTAGGAGGCCATCGCGATGCCATGACGGGCGCCGGCGATGGCGGCCAGCATCTGCGGATAGGCCTGGTCGCCGCCCTCGAATATGGTCAGGGCATTGCCGGCGGTCAGGGGCTCGTTCGTTACCGTGGCGCTGACCTTTTCCAGCAGCGCCATGGCGCCGCCGGGCGGGCCGGAAACGCCCACCGCGCCGGTATGGCCCGTGTCACGCCGCCGCAGCCTGAGGGCCCGCCGGCTGACCCGGTTTATGCCGAAGAGAAAGTAGAACAGGGCGCCCAGAATGGGCGAGAACCAGGCCAGGGCGGTCCAGCTCAGCGCCGCGCGCACATCGCTCTTCTTCAGCAGGACGTCGGCGGTCACGCTGCCCGCCAGCGCCAGGTGCAGCAGAAGCCCCAGCACCTCCATCAATGTCGTGTCGGCGGGAATGAGAAACATTTGCCGGGCACCGATTTGTCATTATGTTAAGGTCAGGGCTGGAAACCCTTCGGACTTTTGTCAGTTTATAGTAGCAGGGTAACGCCCCGAGCACATGACGATCATCACTTCCCCTTCCGTTATCGACCAACCCCTGATCCCCGGCAGGCTTCGCATCGTAAGCTGGAATCTCCTGCGCCGGGTGGGTGCGGGGGTGGAGGACGTCGCCAGACTGGTCCACAGCGCCCATCCGGACCTGCTGCTGCTCCAGGAAGCGACGGAAGAAATCATGGAGCTGCCCTCGCTGGTGGGCGGCTTCTTCCACCGCCATCCCATGCAGCAGCGCATCTATGGACTGGCGTGCTGGAGTCCGCATCCCTTTCCCGCCTCGACCTCGATCCGGCTGCCGGCCTCGATCCTGCCGGGGCGCGTGCCGCCGCGGCTGGCGCAGATCATAAACTTCCACGGCATCACCATCGCCAATGTGCACCTGTCGCACGGCCAGTTCCTCAATCGCTTCCAGCTGCGCCACATCATGGAGCAGATGGAGGGACCGGCCGCCATCATCGGCGATTTCAACGCGGTGGGGCCGGTCGGCTTCCAGGGCTTCGCCGACATCGGTCCGCGCAAGCGCACCCACCGGGCGGGCAAGATCGTCGCGCTGCGCCTGGACCGCTGCATCGCGCGCGGCATCGTGTGTTCGACATCGGAAGTGCTGGACAAGGGCCCCTCCGATCATCACCCGATGGTGCTGGACATGGAAGTGGCCGAGGGCCGCAGCAGCAGGTCGCTGATCGCGCTCTGACGGCGGCGGATCACGCCCGCAGCGTCACTTCCCGGATGCGGTGATCGGCCTGCATGGGCATCAGGATGTCGGCGCGGGCCGGCATCTCGCGCAGGATATATTCCGTCAGCCGCTGATAGAACATCAGGAAGCGGGCGATCTCGTCGGGGCCCATCACCTTGCGGCCGGTCTTGCCCGTGTGCGCCAGCCTGTCGGCCAGCTTGCGTTCCTGAAGCGAGCGCCAGTCGAACACCACCTCGAAGCTGGGCGCCTGCAGCAGCGCCAGGATGTCGATGCGCGCGAACAGCGTGGCGTAATCGGTCTTCAGCCGCGTGTTCACATAACGCCGCCAGGCGCCGTCGGCGTCCTCGTCGCGCTCCAGTGCGTTGACCGGCGCGGCCAGGGCCGCGTCGGGCTGGGCCACCGCGCCGACGCACCAGCCTTCGAACAGCACCACATCCACCGGCGCCTGGAGGCGCGGCCAGGTGTGCTCGGGCGCGCGGGTGTCCTCGGCCTTGTCGAAGCGGGGCAGCGCGATCTCGCCCGCCCCGTTGCACAGCGCGTCCAGCAGCCGAAGGCCCAGGGCGGTATCGTGGGTGCCGGGCACGCCGCGCGTGCGCAGCAGGGGATGAACCTGGGCGGCGAGGCGCTCGCGTTCGGGCAGGGTCAGATAGAGGTCATCGAGCGACAGCACGGCCGTCGTCAGGCCCTGGGCCTCCAGCAGCAGCTTGAGGAAGGCGGCCATGGTCGATTTGCCCGAGCCCTGGCTGCCGCACAGCCCCGTCACCAGCGTGCGGCCCAAAATGCGGCGGCGGCGCGCGATCTGGTCCGCCACCGGGCGATGGATCGCCTCCACCGTAGCGCGGTAGGCGGCGGGAAGAGCCTGGCTTCGGATCAGGGCGTCGATGGAATCCATCTTCTCGCTATTACAGGGGCGGGCCGCTACGGGGAAGGGCGCAGGCGTGGCTAGCCCGCGAAACCGCCGGCGGCGAGATAGGCGACCTCTTCGGGGGTGGAGATGCGGCCCATCACGGCATTGCGGTGGGGAAAGCGGCCGAAGCGGGCGATCAGCCCGGCATGCAGGCGGGCATAGTCCAGCCCTTTGGGATCGCCGCCATCGGCGACCAGCTTTTCATACAGCGCGACGGCGCGCGCCTGGGCGGCGGCGTCTTCGTGATGCTGAAAGGGCAGATAGAAGAACTGGCGCATCGCCGGGTCGAACGTCCGGTCGAAGCCACGCGCGAGCGCGCGCCCGGCAACGGCGCGGGCCATCGCGTCGGTGGCGAAGGCATGGGCGCTGCCGCGATAGATGTTGCGGGCAAACTGGTCGGCCAGGATCAACAGCGCCAGCGCGCCCATCGCGTCCGCTTCCCACTCCGCCAGCTCGCCGCGCGCCGCCGCCAGATGGCATTCGGTGAATTGGTCGGCGATGGCGCTGTCGAGCGCCGGGTCATGGGCGAACCAGCCTTGGGGGCCGGCCGCGCGCCAGAAGTCCACCACCTGTGACGCAGTCATCTTTTGTTCATTCGCGATTGCCGCGCGATCAGGCCGGATTTTCCGCTGGCCGGCAAGGTGCGGGCTCAATGGCGCTTGAAATACTGGATTTCGCGCTCGTGCTTTTCGGCGGCCTTGCGGGTGTCGAAAGTGCCGGGAGCAGCGGGCAGGCGAGCAAGGCGAAGCCGTCGCCCGTGCGACCCAAAAGAATTGCGGCGCTTGCCGGTCTGGGGATTCTTCTTGCGCGAATAGAGGCGGTATTTGCCGGATGCCAGCTTGCGGATCATGAAGCAGCAACGCATGGTCGGCGCTGCTGTTCCCATGACTGTCCCGATACCGCGCCTGATCCGTCTGTATGCCCTGCTGGTGCTGGCGTTCGTCGCCGCCGCCGCCGCGCCCCAGGCGCCGACGGACCGCCATTTCAAGGAATGTCCCGAGTGTCCGCAGATGGTGGGCATTCCGGGCGGCCGTTTCCTGATGGGCAGTCCGCCGCAGGAGCCGGGCCGCTTCGATTCCGAAGGGCCCCAGCATGTGGTGACGGTCAGGCCGTTCGCCTTGGCGCAGACGCCGGTCACCAGCGAGGAATTCCTCACCTTCCTGCGCGCCACAGGCTATCAGCCGCAGCCCTGCAACGAACTGTTGGGCCTGTCGTGGCACCAGCTTGGCCGCGGCATCGCCACCGCGCCGCTGGACCAGGAACCGCCGAACTGGCCGGCGGTCTGCCTGGATGTGAAGGATGCGAACGCCTACATCGCCTGGATCAATGCGCGCGCCCGCGCCGTGCGTCCCGAGCTGGCGGCGCGCAAGGACGGGCCCTATCGCCTGCCCAGCGAGGCGGAGTGGGAATATGCCGCCCGTGCCGGAACGAAGACGGCGCGCTGGTGGGGCGACGAGATCGGCAAGGGCAACGCCAACTGCAATGGCTGCGGCTCGCGCTGGGACAACCGTCTGCTGGCGCCGGTGGGCAGCTTCCCCGCCAACCCGTTCGGTGTGAAAGGCATGCTGGGCAATGCCTGGGAATGGACGGCCGATTGCTGGCATCCGAGCTATGCCGGCGCGCCCACCGATGGCCGTCCCTGGACCGAGCCGGGCTGCATCGCCCATGTGATCCGTGGCGGGGCGTGGAACAACATCCCCATCTTCATCCGCAGCGCCGCGCGGGTGGGGGCGCAGGAAAGTGGCGCGGCGCAGGATTATGACTATTCGACGCTGGCGGGGTTTCGGTTGGCTCGAGACTTACCGTAGTGACGCGAGCACAGGTCGGCCTCCCCCTTCGGTGCGTGAGCACCAAGAAGGGGGAGGTGGCCGTAGCGACTTAGGAATGCGCGGCGCAAGCGTCGCGCATGACGACAGGAAGCGAAGGCCGGAGGGGGTTCACTTTAAAACAGCTTTCGGGTCGAGAACGATCGTCAGGGTCTGCACGCGCGGATAGTTGCCGGGCGGCAGGTCGAGGGGAGAGGCCAGGATCGCGGCGTCGCGCGCCGACAGCGCCATGTCGTGAAAGGCGGCGTCGGTCTTCATGCGCGCCGCGTCCTGGATGGTCACATCGTCGATGATGCCGCTGGACAGCAGGCGCACACGCAATGTCACCGGCAGGTCGCGCCGCTGTCCCGCCGCCAGGCCCCCTGACAGGCCCCCTGACAGGTCTGGCAGCCAGCGCCGCAATATCTGTGCGCGCACGAAATCCCTGAGCGTATAGGCGCCCGCGCCGCTGCCGTGACCGCCGCCGGCGCTGCTGACCGCGGCCATGCCGCCATCATCGGGCTGATGCAACTGCGCCAGCGCCCGCAGCTTTGCCGAAAGTTCATCCTCGGGTTGCCTCGTGCCCTTGGGGCTGATGCCTTCCTTGCGCGGCGCGGTCTGTTGTTGGGCGCGGGCTTGGGATGCGCGGCGGCTGGCTTCGGTGGCGGAAGGGCTCGGCGTCGAGGCCTGGCCGATGACGATCTCCACCGGCAGGCTGTGGAAGCTGACAGGTTTCATAGCCGGGCGGTGCGCCAGATAGGCGATGGCCAGCAGCAGCATCAGGCCGTGCAGCAGCAGCGACAGCGCGCCGCCCCGCCACCAGCTCCGTGTCTGCCGCGTGTCCCTGGCCTCGGCCACCCTTTCCATTTGGCGCCTTATATCAGGATGGACAGCCCAGGGCGCGACCGCGGCCCGGCCAAATCTTCCGGGCAAAAGAGTCTGCCGGCCCGCGGAGGCGGCGCGCGAAGCGCGCTCGCCGTGAGCGAAAAAAAGCGGAATTTGCCCCGGCCCCGAGGCTGCGCTATGCAACCGGCATGAAAGTGAAGCTTTACCAGGGCGACCTGCCGGACGGGTTGAACCTCGGCCCGGTGGTGGCGATCGATACCGAGACGCTGGGGCTCAATCCGTTCCGCGACCGGCTCTGTCTGGCGCAGATGACGGGCGGCGACGGGGTCTGCCACATGGTGCGGTTCGCCGCCGGCCGCTATGACGCGCCCAACCTGAAGCGTATGCTGGCTGATCCGGCGGTGCTGAAGCTGTTCCACTTCGCCCGCTTCGACATCGCCATGTTCCGCCGCTGGCTGGGGGTGGAGGTGAGGCCCGTCTATTGCACCAAGATCGCCTCGAAGCTGGTGCGCACCTATACCGACAAGCATGGCCTGAAGGATCTGGTGCGCGAGCTTCTGGGCGTGGACCTGTCCAAGGAGCAGCAGTCGTCCGACTGGGGCGCCGCGGAGCTCTCCGAAAAACAGCTCGCCTATGCCGCCAACGATGTCGCCCACCTGCATCAACTGAAAGACGCGCTGGACGCGATGCTGGCGCGCGAGGGGCGGACGCATCTGGCAAAGGCCTGTTTCGATTTCCTGCCCATGCGCGCCGAACTCGACCTGGCGGGCTGGGGCGATACGGACATCTTCGCCCATTGAAGCCGTCGCAGCGGCAGGCGGTGAGGCTTGCGGCAACAGGTCCCGCCCGAAAACCGCCCCGCTTTCACGCCATCTTGCCTGGCCAGGCAAATCGGACCAGAAATCGGTCCGCAAACTGGCATGATTTTCGCTTGGGGCGCGGCCCCGATCGGGCTAGAGTGAACTGATTCGGGTTAATCGTTAGCCAAATCAAAGGGATACATGGCTTCTTCCAGGGCGAGAGTGCAGCCTCCGGTGCGTGAGGGCATGGTCAGCGATCTGGCCGCCGCGCGAAGGGTGCTGAGCTTTGCCAGCGAGGCGCTGATGACCCTGTCGGCCTCGCTCAATGGCGACTTCACGCGCGCCATCGGCCTTTTGCTGGCCGCCAAGGGCCGGGTGATCGTCAGCGGCATGGGCAAGTCCGGCCATGTCGCGCGCAAGATCGCCGCCACGCTGTCCTCCACCGGCACGCCGGCCTATTTCGTCCATCCCGCCGAGGCCAGCCACGGCGACATGGGCGCGATCACCCGCAGCGACGTGCTGCTGCTGCTGTCCTGGGGCGGGGAGACGGCGGAGTTATCGGCGCTGATCACTTATGCCAAGCGCTATCGCATTCCCCTGATCGGCATGGGGGCCAAGCCGCAATCCACGTTGATGACGGCGGCGGATGTGAAGCTGCTTTTGCCGCTGACGCCCGAGGCCTGTCCGATGGGCATGGCGCCCACCACATCGACCACCATGATGATGAGCCTGGGCGACGCCATCGCCGTGGCGCTGATGGAGCGCAAGGGCTTTTCGCCCGACCAGTATCGCGACTTCCATCCGGGCGGCAGCCTGGGGCGGGCGCTGGTGCGGGTGCGCGACCTGATGCGCCAGGGCGACGCCATTCCGGTCTGTCGCGCCGACACGCCCATGCCCGAGGCGCTGCTGACCATCGCCTCGGGGCGGCTGGGCTGCGTGGCCGTGCTGGACGAGGCGGGGGGGCTGGCCGGCATCGTCACCGACGGCGATGTGCGCCGCCACTATGACAATGGCTTTGCCGGGCGCCGGGCAGGCGAGGTGATGACCCGCCGGCCGCAGACCGCCACGCCCGACCAGCTTGCCGCCGAGGCGCTGGCGCTGATGACGGAACGGAAGATCACCCAACTGGTCGTGCTGGACCCGGACGACGCCGTGCGCCGCCCCATCGGCGTCCTGCACATCCATGACTGCCTCACGGCAGGTCCCGGCTAGTGTCCCGATTCCGAAATTCGTATGATCTCCATATCGGCTCCGAGCGAATTTCGGAATCGAAGGACACTAGCAGTCTATTGAATCCAGTGTCGTTCCGGTTCCGAAGTTCGCTTACGCGATCTATATCGGTATTGTAGCGAACTTCGGAACCACGACACTAGGGAGTTTCATGGCCATGGCCGCGCAGGACCATCTCCACCGCCATGACTGGTCGTCGCGCGCGCGCACCACGATGATGGAGGCGCTGCGCTATTCGCGTTTCGTGGTGCTGGCCAAGCGGGTACTGTCGCTGGCCGCCTTCCTGATCATCGCCGCGGTGCTGGCCTTCTTCTTCGTCGCCCGCGCGCCGCGCCAGCTTTCGGTGACCTATGAGAAGCTGGGGCGCGTGGAAAACGACCTGTCCATGGTCAAGCCGCGCCTGACCGGCGCCGACGCCAAGGGCAACCCCTTTGTCATCACCGCCGACATGGCGGTGCAGGACGCGCACAACGCCAAGCGCGCGACGCTGAGGAACATCGAGGCCGACCTGGCGCTGGACAAGAAGACCTGGCTCAACGCGCGCGCCCGTTCCGGCACGGTGGACATGGGGACCGGTCAGCTCGAGCTCGATGGCGGCATCGACCTCTACACCGACAGCGGCTATGAGCTGCACACCCTGAGCGCCTCGATGAACCTGAAGCA
The DNA here is from genome assembly GCA_040255825.1 of Hyphomicrobiales bacterium. GTDB lineage: Bacteria > Pseudomonadota > Alphaproteobacteria > Micropepsales > Micropepsaceae > Rhizomicrobium. Next base: position 32,683 of record JBDZVS010000003.1, read on the forward strand.
GAATGTCGTGCATGGCCACCAGGAAGTGACGGGGCAGGGGCCGGACGGGACGCTGCGGGCCGATTCCTTCCATGCGGACCGCAATGCCGGGCTTCTGACCCTCAGTGGCCATGTGCGGATGCAATTTGTCGGAACCGGAAAGTCATGAAGAGCCTCATTGTCTTCACCGTCGCCTTTGTCCTGGGCGCTCTTCTCAGCGGGGGGCTTCAGGCCGCGACCGCCGTCAAGCCGCAGGAGGGCCAGGAGATCAACGTCTCCTCCGACCGGTTCGTCGCCGACCTCAACGGCAAGACCGGCACCTTCGTCGGCAATGTGCTGGTGACCCAGGGCGACATCCGCATGCGCGCCGACCAGGTGCGCATCACATCGGTGAACGGCAAGGCCGACAAGGTGACGGCCACCGGCAATGTGGTGGTGGATTCGCCCGCCTCGGGCACCGCCACCGGCGACATGGGCGTCTATTCGGTGGGACCGCGCACCGTGCTGATGAGCGGCAATGTCGTGCTGAAGCGCCAGAAGGATGTGATGCGCGGTGCCCGCCTCACCGTCAACCTGGCCACCGGCCAGGCGACGCTGGGGGCCGGGCCGAAGGGCACGCCGGGCGCGCCCCAGGGTCGTGTGCAGGGCGTGTTCAGTCCCACCCAGGACCAGTCGCAGGCGCAATCCCAGTCTCAACCGCAACCGGGGGCAGCGCGTTGATCATCCTTCATGCTTCCTTAAACACGAACAGGCATGATTTTTGCCGAGAGCACCCGAATGACCGATAAAGCCAACAATGCCGGCAGCTTGACCGACAACCACCCGCGCGTGATCGAGGGCGGCAAGGGCCTGGTCGCCACGCGCATCGGCAAGAGTTTCAACAAGCGGCCGGTGGTGCGCTCGGTGTCGCTGTCGCTCAGGCGGGGCGAGGCGGTGGGTCTTCTGGGGCCCAATGGCGCGGGCAAGACCACGACCTTTTACATGATCACCGGGCTGATCCCCACCGATACCGGTTCCATCTCGGTGGACGGGCACGACATCACCAGGCTGCCCATGTACCGGCGGGCGCGGTTGGGCATCGGCTATCTGCCGCAGGAGGCGTCGATCTTCCGCGGCCTGACCGCCGAGCAGAATATCCGCGCCACCGCCGAACTGTTGGAGACCGACTCCGCGCGGCTGGAAGCGGTGGTCGAGGAACTGCTGGCCGAGTTCGGCATCACCCATATCCGCAACACGCCGTCGGTGGCGCTGTCGGGCGGCGAGCGCCGGCGGGTGGAGATCGCGCGCTGTCTTGCCACCCATCCCTCCTACATCCTGCTCGACGAGCCTTTCGCCGGCATCGATCCGATCGCGGTCGGCGAGATCCGCGACCTGGTCAAGCATCTGAAGGATCGCGGCATCGGCGTTCTGATCACCGACCACAATGTGCGCGACGCGCTGGATGTGATCGACCGCGCCTATATCCTGCACGACGGCCAGGTGCTGAAGGAAGGCTCGCCGGGCGAGATCGTCAGCGACCGCGATGTGCGCCGGGTTTATCTGGGCGAAAGATTTTCGCTGTAAGCGGACACCATGGCGCTGGGACAAAGACTCGAGATACGCCAGGGCCAGTCGCTGGTCATGACGCCGCAATTGCAGCAGGCGATCAAGCTGCTGCAATTGTCCAACATCGAGCTGGCCGAATATTGCGAGGCCGAGCTGGAGCGTAACCCCATCCTGGAGCGGGATGACCGCGAGGCCCAGCCCGTTGGCGACGCCGACGCGCCCGCGCCTGAAGCCGCGCCGGGCGAGCGCGCCGACGAGGCGCTGAATCGCGATGACTTCTCCCGCGACGCCGACATGGACCAGGCGGCGCGCGACAACATGTATGACGGCGAGCAGCCCAGCCGTGCCGCCGAGGCGCCGGTGACCGGCAGTCTGACCGACTGGACGACCGTGCGCTCGGGCAACGCTTACGAGGGCGAGGACGCGCTCGAATCGTCGGTCAGCGCCGAAGCGTCGCTGAAGGATCATCTGGAAGGCCAGCTTTCGATCGCCGCGCTGCTGCCCGAGGACCGCATGATCTGCATGGCGCTGATCGACGCGGTGGACGAAGCCGGCTATCTGCGCGCCGACCTGAACGAACTGGCCGGACGCCTGGGCTGCGAGATCGAGGATGTCCAGGCCGTGCTGGGCGTGCTGCAGGGTTTCGATCCGGTCGGCGTGGGCGCGCGCGACCTGGCCGAATGCCTGGCGCTGCAACTGAAGGCCCGCGACCGTCTCGATCCGGCCATGCAGGCCATGCTCACCCGGCTGGACCTGGTGGCGCGCCGCGAGGTCGGGCCGCTGGGGGCGCTGTGCGGCGTCGATGCCGACGACATCGCCGACATGATCGCCGAGATCCGCACCCTCAATCCCAAGCCGGGGCTGGCCTTCGGCTCCGAGCCGGTGACGCCGGTGGTGCCGGATGTCTTCGTGCGCGTGGGGCCCGATGGCGGCTGGCAGATCGAGCTGAATTCCGACACGCTGCCGCGCCTGCTGGTCAACAACCGCTATTACAGCGCCGTGGCGAAGGACGCGCGCGACAAGGACGCCAGGACCTATCTCGCCGATTGCCTGGCCAGCGCCAACTGGCTGGTCAAGAGCCTGGACCAGCGCGCCCGCACCATTCTGAAGGTCGCCACCGAGATCGTGCGCCACCAGGACGCGTTCCTGACCTATGGCGTGCGGCACCTGAGGCCGCTGAACCTGCGCATCATCGCCGACGCGATCCAGATGCATGAATCCACCGTCAGCCGGGTGACCTCGAACAAGTATATCGCCACGCCGCGCGGCCTGTTCGAGCTGAAATACTTCTTCACCGCCTCGATCCAGTCGATCGATGGAAGCCAGGCCCATTCCGCCGAGGCGGTGCGCGACCGCATCCGCGAGATGATCGAGAACGAGGCGCCGATGGATATCCTGTCCGACGACCGCATCGTCGCGCTGTTGACCGCCGACGGGGTCAACATCGCGCGCCGCACGGTGGCGAAATACCGCGAAGCCATGCGAATCCCCTCGTCGGTGGAGCGGCGGCGGCTGAAGTCCGTGGGCGCGCTTCAGGCCGCCTGCCGCTGAAGTTGGCGGCGCACACGCGGCCATTTACCGGTCCCGGACGGGCTGATTGACATCAGGGGCCTGTCGGCCTATTCAACCGCCGCTTTCGAGCCGGGACCCCCGTCGGAACCGCCCCTTTTGGAACAGGGGACGAATTCGCACCATCTGCGCGCGCCGCCATCGGGCGCTACCACGGGATTGCTGATGAATATCTCCGATCTGCTCGCGCCTGATGCCGTTATCGCGGCGCTCAAGGCCCAGAGCAAGAAGCAGCTTTTGCAGGAACTTGCCGCGCGCACCCACAGCCTGAAGGGCCTGCCGGAAAGGCGTGTGTTCGAAACCCTGATGGAACGCGAGCGTCTGGGGACCACCGGTGTCGGTTCCGGCATCGCCATCCCCCACGGCCGCATGGCGGAAGTGAAATCCATCACCGGCGTCTTCGCGCGGCTGGACAGCGCCATCGATTATGAAGCGGTCGACAGCCAGCCGGTCGATCTGGTGTTCATGCTGCTGGCGCCGGAAAATGCGGGCGCCGACCATCTGAAGGCGCTGGCCCGCGTCTCGCGGCTGCTGCGCGACAAGCAGGTCTGCGAGAAATTGCGCGCGGCCGCCACGCCCGAGGCGCTCTACGCGATACTGACGGGCCACAAGGACGGCGGCGCCGGAATACAGGCGGCTTAAAGTTTAACCCCCTCCGGTCTTCGCAACTTTGCTTGACGCCATGCGCGGTCGCGCACGGCGTCTGCGCGTTGCTGCGACCACCTCCCCCTTGCCGCGCTTCGCGCTGAAGGGGGAGGCGGGCCTGTGTTTGTTGCGCCTGCGCTCGTACACGTCGCTTGGCGATTCACGCCGAAAAATCCCGCGCGCTTTTCTCACCCTTCGACAAGCTCAGGGTGAGGGATGGGTGAAATCCTCATGCTGAGCTTGTCGAAGCATGAGCTTGCCGAAGCATGAGGAGCGCGCCTATTTCAAAATCGTGACCTTCTTGACCACCACCGGCGTCAGCGGCCATTGGCCGGGCATCGGGCCGCCGTCGCCCGTGGGCACGTTGCCGATCGCGTCCACCACGTCCATGCCGTCCGTCACCTGGCCGAACACGGCATAGCCGGTGGTGTTGCCCGGATCGTCGCTCGCATGATCCAGGCCGGTATTGTCGGCCAGGTTGATGAAGAACTCCGCCTTGGCGCTGTCGGGCGGTTCCTCGCGGCCCAGCGCCAGGGTGCCGCGCAGATTGTGCAGGCCGTTATTGGCTTCCAGGGGCACCGGGCCCTTATGCACGCCGCGGCCTTTCATCTGCGCCGTCCAGCTTCCCATCTGGATCACGAAGCCCTTGGCGACGCGGTAGAAGCAGGTGCCGTCATAATGCTTCTCGCGCACATAGCGCAGCACATTGGCCACACTGGCCGGCGCGCGCACATCGTCCAGCTGCACGGTGATGTCGCCCATCGAGGTGGCGATGAGCAGCCGCGGCCCGGTCATGGGCGGATTGACCGGCTTGGGTGGTTCGGCGGGAGCAGGCAGGGCCTGGCCCGCGCCCAGCAGCGGTATGTCCTGCTGGCCCTGCGGGGCGGGCGCGGCCTGGGCCGGCTGGGCCGCGACGGCCGGCGGCGGGGCATCCTGGGCATAGGCGGGAAGGGCGATGGCGAAGGCCAGGGCGGCGACGGCAAGGCGCATGGGCATATCCGGTGATTGCGGGATGCGCACTGTAATTCAGGATCGGGCGGCTGCAAGCGAAAGGGCCGGAAGCATGGCTTCCGGCCCTCCGCATTCGTCTGCCGATCGTCCTAGTGGACGCTGACGGGCGTGAGTTCGTTCTGCACGGCCGCGCCATAGGCGCTCTCATAGCCGTCGGTGAATCCCAACACGCTGCCGTCCTCGGCATGCAGGACATAGAGCTTCATGCCGTCAGGAAGGTCGATGTTGGCCGGAATCAGACCGAGGCGATGCGCCTCGGCGGTGCCGGTCGGCTTGATGTAGGCGATACGAACGCCGGCCAGCGGCTCGTCCGTCTCGTCGATCTCGAATCTGTCGGTCATGATGCTACTCCAGTCTTGATTTCGACCACCCTCACTTCCGGTTTGGCCGCGGGGCGGGCCAAATCAATCTTCAGCAATCCGTTTTCCAACGCGGCAGTGATCGTTTCGATGCCGTCGGCCAATACAAAGTTCCGAACGAACTGTCGCGCCGCGATGCCGCGATGCAGATATTTCCTGTCATTCGTCTCGGCCTGCCGGCCGCGGATCACCAGTTGGCGGTCCTCCTGGGTGACGGAAAGATCCTGTGCCGCGAAGCCGGCCACCGCCAGGATGATGCGGATCGCGCCGTCCTCGAATGTCTCAATGTTATACGGAGGATAGCCGTCGGACGCGCCGCGCGCGCGTTCCAGAAGACTCTCCAGATGTTCGAAGCCCAACAGCAGCGGGCTGCCAAACGCCACCTTGTTCATCCTTCCAGCCCTCCTTTGAGCGGCTGCCCCTTTTGGGTGTTCAGGCCGGTCCCCTGCGGGCGGCCGGTCCGACCTGATATGGTGCCGCTTCGTTCCCATTCAAGACGCGCACCGGGTTGGTGGTACAATCCCAGATAGAATATGCAGGTCATCCTCGATTTCGGCCGCCGGTTGGTGTTCCACCGGCCCTTCCAGATCATCCGCGCCGCCGGCAGCCGCGACGTTCCGGCCGCCCTGGAGGCGGTCCGGGCGGCCCTGGCGACGGGCCATCACGTCGCCGGCTGGCTGGCCTATGAACTCGGCTATGCGCTGGAAGCGAAGCTGGTATCCCTGATGCCCAAGGCGGACTTTCCGCTGCTGTGTCTGGGTGTCTTTGCACCGCCGCAGCCCCAGGCCGATGCGCCGGCCGGCCGCGCCTGGGCCGGGCCCCTGAAGCGGGAATGGGACGGGGCCGCCTATGGCGCCCGCTTCCGGGCGGTGAAGGACTATATCGCGGCGGGCGACATCTATCAGGCCAATCTCAGCTTCCGCGCCCGCTTCGCGTTTTTGGGCGATCCCCTGGCGCTTTATGAGGAACTGCGCGCCGCCAGCGGCGCGGCCTGGTGCGGCTATGTCGATGACGGCGAGCGCCAGGTGGTCAGCCTGTCGCCCGAACTGTTCTTCACCGCGGATGCGGACGGGACGCTGACGGCGCGGCCGATGAAGGGCACCGCCGCGCGGGGAACGGACGACGCCGCCGATCGCGCCATGCTGGCGGCCAGCGGCAAGAACCGCGCCGAGAATCTGATGATCGTGGATCTGATCCGCAACGACCTGGGCCGGGTGGCGGAAGTAGGTAGCGTGCGTGCCGACGATCTGTTCAAGGTGGAGACTTATCCCACCCTGCATGCGATGGTTTCGACCGTCAGCGCGGAGCGGCGCGTGGACTGCGGCCCGGCGGACGTCCTGCGGGCGCTGTTTCCCTGCGGCTCGGTGACGGGCGCGCCCAAGATCCGCGCCATGCAGGTGTTGCGCGAACTGGAAGACAGTCCGCGTGGCGCCTATTGCGGGGCGCTGGGATATTTCGCGCCCGCCGGGGCGCGCGGATTTTCGGCCGCGTTCAACGTGGCGATCCGTACACTGACGATAACGGGCAATGCCGGCGAGTTGGGCATTGGCGGCGGGCTGGTGCAGGATTCGGATGAGGCGGACGAATATGCCGAATGTCTGCTCAAGGCCCGCTTCTTCGAGGCCGCGCGCCGCCGGCTGGCGCTGATCGAGACGTTGAAATGGGACGGCGCTTTCACGCGGCTGGACGCGCATCTGGCGCGGATGGCGGCCTCGGCCAAGCTTTTCGGCCTGCCGTTCGACGCCGCCGCCGCGCGCGCGGCGCTGGAGACGGCGGCCGCGCGCGCGGGCGGGAAGGGGGCGCTGAGAGTCCGTCTGGTTCTTGACGAGGGCGGGCATGAGGCCACCGCTTGTCCGCTGCCGCCCAATCCTTTGTGCTGGTCCTTCGCGCTCTCGCCGAAGACGGTCCTGAGCGGCGACATTCTCCTGCGCCACAAGACGGACTGGCGCGAGCTTTACGACGGCGAAGCCGCGCGGCTTGGCAGCGACGAGGTGGTGTTCTGCAACGAGCGCGGCGAGGTGTGCGAGGGCGCGCGCAGCAACATCTTCGTGGAACGGGACGGTTTGTTGCTGACGCCGCCGCTGTCGTGCGGGCTTTTGCCCGGCGTGCTGCGCGCCGAGTTGATCGCGCAGGGCCGCGCCCGCGAGGCGGTGCTGAGGCCGGGCGATTTGAAAGGCGAAGTCTGGTTCGGGAATTCGTTGCGGGGGCTTATCCAGGGCGCCCCCATCTGTCCGCCGCGCGGGCAAGCCAGCTAGCGGATGATCCATCTTCCTTGAATCTGGATCATGCTCTAGCTTGTTGTTCGGTCGCGCAATTTTCCGGTCTCGCGGTATCCGCTCGCCCGGATCGCGCTCTAGTGGCCGCCGGACGCCGCTGCGGGCGCTTGGCTCCGCCAATTTTCGCCAGAACTGTCGGTGAAAATGAAACGCCGCCGGTGAGGATTTTGCGGTTTTACGGGAGGGGGCAGCGGCTTCGCCTGCCGCGCCCGGGCAAAGACGCTGTTGCACAGACTCTAATCAGGTCGCCTGCGCCCCTTCGCGGCGTCCGGGCGGCGGCCACACGACGCTGCCGCTAGTGGCCGCCTGACGCCGCTGCGGGCGCTTGGCTCCACCAATTTTCGCCATCACCAATTTTTCAGGAATATCACCGCCCTCGCCGGGCGAAAATTGGTGGAGCCAAGCGGGATCGAACCGCTGACCTCCTGCATGCCATATTGGAGGTTTACTGTTCCGGGCCGTTCCGCTAGTTTCCTCAAGACACCATTTATTGGGAAAATCCCCAGTTTGTATGGCCGGGGCGTTCCTCAAAATTCCCTCAGTTGGGGCGAATCTGCTTACCGGTTGCTTACCGGACTGCTTACCGAGGGCTGGGCATGGCTAACAAACGCATCTCCAAGAGGGCCGTAGACGCCCTCCAGTGCCCCAAGGGCAAAGACCGCGCATTCCTATGGGACCAGGACCTGAAGGGCTTCGGCGTCGTCGCCATGCCTTCTGGCGCCAAGGTGTATGTCGCCCAATTCCGGCAGGGCGGTCGATCACGTCGCATGAAGCTGGGGGAGCACGGAAGGCTCACCCCTGACGAGGCCCGCACCTTTGCGAAAGAGGTTCTGGGAGCCGTTGCGAAGGGTCTGGACCCCATTGAGGAGCGCCGGGCGCGCCAGCAGGTCCGGTCCTTCAAGGAGGTGGCGGAAGACTTCCTGCGCCTCCATGTGGCCCAGAAGCGTAAGGATCGGACCCACGATGAATACAGGCGCCTTCTGCGCCTCCATATCTATCCCGCGGTAGGCTCGAAACCCATAACAGCCATCGGGAAGGCCGAGATGGCCCGGCTGCACAACTCCATGGCTGCCAAGCCCAGCGCAGCGAACCGCTGCCTGGCGCTCTTCGATTCGGTCTGGAATTGGGCTGTCAGGAGGGGGGAGATTGCTGCGCTGCCCAGCCCAACCAAAGGCCTGGAGCGCAATCCAGAACGCAGCCGGGAGCGGTATTTGAGCGCGGATGAGCTCCGCCATCTCGGTAAGGCCCTGAGGGACGCTGAAACCGTGGGATTGCCCTGGTCTGTCGATGAGGCGGGACCAAAGGCGAAGCACCTGCCAAAAGCCGATAAGCGCGCGACGGTCGTGGACCCTTATGCCGTGGCAGCTATCCGGCTGCTGATGCTCACGGGCGCCCGCCTGCGGGAAATCCTGACGGCACGGTGGGATTATATCGACTGGGACCGCGGCCTGATGTTCCTGCCCGACTCCAAGACCGGTCGGAAGACGCTCTATCTCTCCGAGGTCGCCTTAGCTCTGCTGGAAGACCTGCCCAAGGTGGCGGGCAACCCGCACATCATTCCGGGCGAGGGGAAGGGGAAGCCTAGAGCTGATCTCAAGCGCCCTTGGGCGGCTATCGTGAGGGCGGCCGGGCTGGTGGAAGATGCCTCCGAAGCCAAGGGGAGGGAAAAGACTGGCAAGGGGAAGGCCCAGAAACGCCCGACAGTCCGCATCCACGACTTGAGGCACACGTTTGCCGCGACTGGCGCCGGCTCATCGTTGGGTTTACCGGTGATTGGGAAGCTGCTGGGCCATTCTCAGGCTCGGACGACCCAGCGCTACGCGCACCTGGACGCCGATCCCATGCATAAGGCGGCTAACCTCATCGGGTCGCAAATTGCGGCAGCGTTGGGCCCGCAGATAACGGCCAGCAGTCATCCCAGGGAGCGGGTCAAGTTGCCCAAGTAGGGGCTTCGGGCGCGTCGATCCTCGGCGTCCTGAGATAGGCTGGGAAACCGCTGGGCACCCACGCCATCACCACGGCGCTGCCTTGAGGCTGCCTATGGCGAGTCTGCCCGGCCATCCCTGACGCCCAGGGTCCGGGGCAATCTGGCCTATCTGGAAAGCCGAGAGGCAGTCACCAAAGGTGGTGCAGGCCGCAGCGTTACGTGGTCACTACCCCCGCAGGGGTAGCTAGGCCGCTTCCTTGGCAGGGGCCGGCATCGACTCAACAACTTTTTGAGCAATCTCGCGCAACTCTCCCGCATTGACCTTCTGGTTGAAGTTCTTGGTCAGGATATCGCGCACCAACTGTTCAGCCTGAGAAAGAGTCTCATTCTTGCGCGCCATTGTTGCCTCAGTTCAAGTGGTTCCACGTGCGATCAATGATAAGATCGGCGAAGTCTTTTATCCAGAACTTTCCACGCAGCTTTTCGGTTTCACGGAAGGCCTTAAAGTCTTCGTGTACTTCAAGCACCGGGTAAAATGCCTTCGCTACATCATCAGGGCGAATCTTCGACCCCGGTGGAAAATTGTTGGTACAGAAGTTCTTGATGGCCTGTGCAGATGCTCGCCACGCAGCATGGTTGTCCTCGAAAAACTTGACCAACCCAACGTCGGTAAGCCGCTGCTCTGCCTCCAAAGTAAGCGCCATTATTTCACGTCCAGTGCGGCACGAACAGCCGCTGCTATAGCCCCAATAAATCCAACAAAAAGACACCCAAATGCGGTGATGGCCACGCAATTCCAAGAGTTTGCCTTTGCCAGCAATGCCAAGCCCGTCGCTAGGATCGAAAGAACGAAGCCGCCCAGCGCAAACCAAACACGAAGACGAAAGCGAGACAAAACTGTCCGCTGTTCTTGCTTGGTGTATCCATCAAAGCTAGTTGCAATACTTCCCATGAAAACGAGAAGCAGCCCTGCAAGCGCAGCACCCGCGCTTGATACATCGCCCGCAACCCCAAGCGCATCCATGCGCGATCCCCATGCGAGAGACAGCAAAAATGTCGCGCGATTCTGCCAAGCTGTCTAGTTGGCAATGATATGCCGCTGCCAATAACCGCTGAAATCAACTGACGGCTTGGTCTTTATGGCTGCCGCGGCAGCCGTTCGGATTCGGCCCTCACTGCTGTCCAGACCGTTAGGTGCTCATGGCAGAGGTGAAGCCTCCCAAAACCGCGCCAATAAAGGCGCCCAGTTTTACGCGGTTTGCAACGTCGCTATCTGCGCTGCCAGTTTCCTGGATAATCTTTCTGGGCGTGACGCCCTGGGCGCCCGGTAATTCTTGATCGAGCATGGCGATGGTCCGTGATGTCGCCTGGGCATTTAATATGCAGGTTTCATTATTCGTCCCGTTGCATATCGCCTCGTATCGGACAAATCCCTCATCCCGAAGCCACACCAGCATATCGATGAAGAGGTCGTCGAAAGCCTTCGCGTCGGGCCAATTAGGTTTGAATTGATCGTGCAACTCCTCTGACGAAAAGTCGATTCTTCTCACCCCGGATTTGAGTAGCTTCGCTACAATGAGGCCCCGCAAGGCATTCTGCGCTTCTAGCTCATCCATTCTGCTCATGCGCACCTTAAATGACCCGCAGGTAAGCTACTCCAACTATTGCGCTTGAGAAAACAGCCGACTTTGATCGGCAGTGTCGGCCTCCCACTCGTCCTAGTTGTCTTTCTCTGCGAGGTAGAGTTAAATCCTGGCGAAGCGTGGCCAATGCCACCGGGTGATTATCACTCGACAGTGATCCTTCGTAATGGGCTGGGGAGCTCGGAATGAAACTTAATGCTATTGCGGCAATCGCCGCCGTTGGTGCTTGCCTTGCCGGCTGCGTAACCATGCCGTCGGCTACGTATTCGAATTATGCGGACAATACTTACGCGCTTCACAAGTTGAGCGGAGCCAAGGTCAGGATCGGCGCATTCACCGACCTCTCGAAGTTCGACAGTGGGTGCCGTCTGGTTGGCCCCATTAAGACGGCCGGAAACCGTCCAATTCCTGAGTTCATCCATGATTCAATAAATGACGAGTTGAAATTCTCGGGAATCTATTCGGATGATCCGTCTGCTGTGGAATTGGCTGCAACGCTTCGCTCTGCCAGTTTTTCATCAATGACTGGGCTTACCGGCGGCCACTGGAATTTCTCGCTACAACTGTCCAACCCCGCGAACGGAAGGTCTGTAATCGCCAACACGGAGTACGCTTTCGACAGCGGATTCGACGCCGATACGGCCTGTCGAAACGTGGCGATTGCACTCACCCCAGCCGTCCAGCGGCTGATAAACAAGGCAGTGACTGATCCTGGATTTCCTGGGCTGATCGGGCGTTAGCGTGATCGCCAGTTATGGAGAGCGGTGTTGGTGAGAGCGGTATTGCTAACTTTGCTGAGCGGCACCCGTTAGGCTGCTTCGCTATATTCGCACTCTTCGTCGTACTGCTTGTTTATGCATTTGATCTGGTTTCGCCACCGCCATCGCCTGCGCAAATCAAAGAAATTGAGGCCGCCAGCGCCAAGGAGGCCGCTTCGACGCAGGCTGCCGAGCAAACACGGTTGAGGCAGGACGAATATCTCTGCCGCCTCAAACCCACGTGTACGCGATTTGCCGCTGCAAGACAGGAGTGCGCCGTCGCTGGAAGCTATGACAAGTGTCTCCGCATTAAGTTAGGAAATGAGGATTATCTCACTGCGCAATCTTGCAATGAGGACGGCAGTCTGCCGGCGCCAAGCGGCGAAATTCCTGGGGCGGTACGCTGCTTCGCCTTAACGATGTTGAGGCACTAGCGGCCTGCAAGGATGAAGAGCGCAGCGCGTCCTGCCAGGCCTTCACAGGCCTGATGGGGTAATGCCCACCGCCAATGGACGAAACGGGAAAACCCTTCTGGCATACCAAACAATGATAGCTGGTCTTGTCGGTCAGGGGGACAATTTAGGCCGAGTCGGACGCATGACCAACGCACCGGCTGAGGGGGCTATTGCTACTATAAAATGGATCTCATCTGGAAAAATGGAATCTATCGTAAGTGTGCCCCTTAGCGGCCATTCGTTGCCGAAAAAAGAACCATTCCCCCGGGGGGGTGGCAAGGCCATATTTCCAAGAACAGAATACCTAGCGGTCAAAACGAAACGGCCTAGCATGGGGTGAACCCAGCCAAGCCGCTCGCTATCATAATCCATCATATCAAAGTCGGCGGAATTGGTGCTCAGGCTTTAAGTCATCCTCCCGGCCAACCCGTTGCACGTCGCAACGCGCCAGCATGTACTGGACGGCATCGCCACGCATCACCTGATAGTCGGCGCGAAGCACGCCAGTGTTATCGCCACGATTGGACATCATCGTGCGAAGGCCACCAAGTTTTCCGCCAAGGGAACGACCATCCAGCCCAGGGCATGAAGTGCCATGGAAGTGGGAAGCCATTTCAGCAATCCATTTGATGACATTAGGAAGGCCACGAATTTTGGTGGTGCCGTGGTGGTCAGGCGGCAACCCTTCGTCCGTATCCGCCAATGGCTCCTGCAACCCATTGGTATAGCTGTAGAGCCGAAGGCGAACATACCATTCTCGGGCGCGGCCATCGCCCCGTTCCTCCTCTCCAACCAGTTCCGATATGACTGCCTTAAGCAGAGTCTCGGGCGTGGTGCGGGCAAGCATCGCGTGGGCAGTCAATTGGTCACGAAACTGGCCGCTCAAAACGGCCACGGTCTTTTCGTAGGTGTCATGGGGCGAAGTCATAGAATTTCTCCTGTTGGTCTGGGTGTGTGGGGATGGGTAGGAAGGGCTGGAAGGCCGATGGGCGTACCATTCACGCGCGCGTGTTTTTTAGACAGCGAACAACTTCTATATAGAAAGATAGAGGTTATTAGAGAGGGTAGAGGCCCAGCGCGCCTATCCGTATTCGGACGTGCTGCCCCGCTTGCGCGAGTTCAGCCATTCATCCAGGTCATGCACGTCATAGACAACGCGGCGCCCAAGTTTGATAAAGCGGGGGCCGTCGCCATAGACACGGCGTTTGGTAAGGGTTGAGCTTGTGAGGCCGGTATAGGATGCAGCTTGCGCGGTATCCATCCGGTCAGTTTGCAATAGTGACATATGAGCCTCGATGCTAATTCAATAATGCGATTGCATTGCTGGGTTACGAGGCGAAACTGGGAGATTTGGCGGCCTGGAAATAGCCGGCAGCGATTACGAGGGGCGCCGAATTGATTTCGTCACAGAGCCGCGCTTGCGTCCTGGCGCCGTCCAGGCCTTTCGTTTTGTGACTTTGGCAGCCTCTTCCCAAGCCCTGATGAAGCCCTTTTGACTTAGTGCAGGATACTTGCTTTTGGCGGCCTTCCAATATGCGGGCTTGGGCTGGGTGGGTTCTTCGTGTTGGCGCATTTCACTTGTCAGCCACCGGGTACAATCTTTTTCAGCCGCCGATGTTGTGCAGGCCTTGCCAGCTTGCGACTTGATAAGTCGGGCTAAATCCTCCGCCGGCAGCATCACATCGGCCCATCTGTCTAGGTTGATGTTCTTTTCAAACTCGGGAAACGGCACCCGGCCATCTGGGCCGATCTCATTAGCCGTGTGGTAAAACTTCACTTTGTCAGCGAAGTATTCCTTGGGGATAGGCTTGCGCGCTCCCAGCTTCGATGATCCCGGAGCTATACAGCGACCGCTTAACGTCAATTCGCCGGCCAGGTGAGCGCTAATGAGTTTATCGCCACCGCCTTTCCCAAGCTGACGGGCTGCTGATGCTGCGGAAATGTAGTGTTCGTCACTCATCGCGCCGCTACAGCCGCCTTGCCCATCACTTAGTCCGGGTCTTCAGCGCCGCGTCTACCAACCGCCTAATGGCTTCCGGCCGGCTTGGCGTGTCAGCCTCCCCAGCAGCCCAGCGGTCAATGCGATCTAGCGTCGAGTCCCGAAGGCGGACGCCTATCAGAGTGCCCGTGCCAGTAGTCTTAGGCCGACCGCGTGATTTTTTGATAACACGAGTTGACTTGCTCATGGGATTAGTGTTATCACTAAATCAGGCCGGTGGGAAGCGCTAACTCCCCACCGGCCCTAACCAAGCCAAAGGAGTGACCCCATGGCACCGGCTACCGTCCAGAATATCATTGCAGCCCCATTGCTGCATACCCATCCTCGCCTCGCCTTATTATCCCCGGCGCCGCTGCTGCGCTTACCACCGCCCGCCCCTCGCCTTACTTTTAAGCCCTGCCCATTCTGCCTGGCGGAGCCGGACAGCGACCGCGCCTTTCATGGCCGGGCGGTCATCTATTGCAACAACGATGATTGTCCTGCCTGCCCGCAGGTGACGGCCCAACAATCGAGGCCCGTCGCGAAGGCCTGGAACCATCGCTACTATCCCGGTTTTGTTGCTCCTGAGGTGCGCCAATGACGGCCGCGCCCAAACTCAAAAAGGGAAAATCAAAGATGAACATGCACGCCACCATTGCAATGCCGGGCCATGCCAGTAAGCCTTTCAGCATCATCCCGCGACCGGACCCCATCTTCGCCAAGATCGAGGCCCACCGCGCCGCAAAGCAGGCTTATGACGACACCTGCACCTATGAGGACGATTTCCCCAGTGAGGTGACGCGCAAGCCGAGGGTTCAGTACGGCATGTACAATGATCTGCAAGGCAGTCGGACGCCGCACTATCTGCGTTCAGAAAAAGAAATCAGCGACGCAATCAAGCAGCACCGCTCCGCCTTTGGCGATACAAAGTTCATGCGGAGTAAGCGCAAGGCGTTGAGGGAAAATCTGCTTGCCGGCTTTCGTGCAGATGCCGCCGCGCTGAAAAAGCTCCAAGAAAAATCCGGCTTCACCGCAGCGGCGAAAGCGTATGAGGAAGCATCGGAGGGTGAAGATAGGGCTTACGACTCGCTCTTAGCCACCACGCCAACGACCGCGGCCGGCATGGCGGCACTGGCGGATTATATCGCTGAAAATGAGCGCATGTGGCTGAACGATGAACGGAATAACGCCTGCTTCAAGGCTTTGAAAACTTTGGCGAGGTGCGCGCTTCGCTTGAACAAGGAAAAGGCTCACTGATATTCTGCATTGGCGCGGGTAGGCAGGCCTGCCGACAAGCCGATACCGCATCGGTTCCCGCGCCATTCTCTGCGGTTCGCCAGCGGAGGCGACATGACAGAAAAAAAAAGAGTGCGGCGCGCTACGCGGGCATACACCGGCGTTCTGGCACAGCCTTTGAAAATTAGTCTACCTATTGGTCACGGTATTCTCGGCATTACCGATGAACAACGCATCGAGCATTCTAAGGCCATTCTGGATGCTCAGATGGCAAAAATCCCCGCCCTATTTGCGCACTACGGCCTCGATCCCAAGAAACCTAAACATGCCTTGTATTTGATATTGCTCCTTGCGGAGGACCATGTTCCGGGCTTCCGTATTGCGGAGAGGAGGGGCGCCCCCAGGAAAAATGGATTGGATTGGGACCTATATGCGCGGGTGAGACTTCTCGAAATCAAAAATGGCCTAAGTACCGTGGCGGCCTGCAACGCGCTCGCAAAACAATTGGCGAAAGGGAAACCAAACGGCAGCACGCTATCTGCTGCAACATTACGGCGGCGATACATGGCAGTGGCTAGGGCGGCGAGCGCTATCTTCAACAAGGCGGCTGCGCACGATAATATTTCTGAGGCGGAAATGTTGAAAGGCTACCTGAGCGGAACAGTCTGAGCGAATATTGGGATGGACTTATCGCTCAACTTTCTAGATGAGCGGAAATTGCTGGCGATTTTATCGCTCACACCTCAGGCATAACTGAACGGTCCTAGATGCACCCGGCGTTGCCGGAACAAGCAAAAGGACCGCTAAATGCCCATCTTCAACGAGAATACATCATCGCGTCGAGTGACCTCCAACGAGGCTGCCGACTATCTTGGCCTTGCAGAATCGACGCTCAACAAGATGAGGTTGACCGGCGCGGGCCCGCGCTACCTCAAAATCACGGCTCGCCGCGTGGCCTATGACACGGCCGACCTGGACGCGTGGCTTGCGTCCAAACGGCGTCGCAGTACATCCGACCAGGGCGCAGTTGCCGCCGCATGACCCACAAAGCAAACCGGGCCGCCTTACAGGGGCAGCCCGGCGATTGCTTTTGCTCTGGACATCACTCTCCCAAACGTCCCCACGTAAGGAAAAGAGTTCATGGATATATTCTCCCCACCTGGTCCCAACAAGGTCAGAAATTCCACTCACCCAATCCCGATTGCCGCACCGGCTTTCGACCCGCGAAAGTTGGCCGCGAACCGCCTTGCCAACCGCTTTGGACTTTCAAAATCAGTCGCCAACACCGTCGCGATACTGGCCGGGATCGGAGGTGGGGCATGAGCGAGAAGATCACCGCTATCCGCTTCAAAATCGGAGACGCCGAGATGACGGCCAAGGGCCGCTGCGCATGGGCGCTGGCCCAGTTGGTGGCTGCCGGCCAGGAGGGGTGTACGCCCATTGATCGACCGGCTCCCCGCTGGAGCGACTACATTTTCAAACTCCGCGGCCAGGGCGTCCCGGTGGAGACCGTCACTGAGATGCATGGTGGCACCTATGCCGGGCACCATGCGCGTTACCGCTTGAGTGTGCCCGTCGAAATCCTCGAAGTGCAGGAGGCCGCGTGATGCCTGACTTCGATTGGCACGGCAAAGATAACCCCCATGTGGTTCTCGGCTACCAACCTCCGACCGCCGTCTATGCAAGTGGCGATAGCGTTCGCATCCGCCAGCAGGCAGACCAGACCGAGGACTACGACCCGGAGATTTTCCTAACCCCACAAGGCGCCCTGGCCGTCGCCTGGCGACTGATCGAAGTGGCGCATCTTGCTGGACTTCCGACGCCCTCGCTGTCCCTAATGGTTGAGCCAGACCGGCCGCCTATCAGCCGAGAGGCCCTAGAAAGGGCAGCAGACGAAGTATTCGGGCCTGGTAACGACAGCCTGCCGTCCGACGATGAGCCGGCCGCGCCACCCCTGCTAGCGGAAATGGCCAGACGCGATCCTCAACGAGGGGAGGGCCGAGCCGATGCGGCATGACCATGCCGAGGCCGAAAGGCTTGCCGCCCGGATTCGGGCCTTCTGGCAGGGACAAGGATATACGCCGGCCGTATGGGTCGAGGATCGGCTTGTGACCGCCAGCGCCGGCGACGCAGAACGCCGCCTCCCTATCGTATGTAGCGATATGGTCGGCGGCTGGCCCAAGTCGGCAGGGTCGGCGATCCGGTCCCTCTCCGGGCAGCCAACCACTGCCTGCCCGGTCTGTCGCTGGTGGCAACGCGCAAATACCGTTTCTGGACTCACAGAACGCCGCCCAGCGCCGAATGCTGGTTGGCCCGTGGTTGGCAGCCCGAACTGCGAGAGTGCCATGGACGATTCTCCTAAGGCTTCTGTGGTCAAATCGGGTGGAAGGCATGGCTAGGCGCACAGGCCGAAGGCACGACGCGAAGGGCCGCTCTGAGGGGGATGCGCGCTTTGTCCAGCTTCCCTATTGGCTCCTGGAAGCGCCTGCCACGCTCGCATTATCGGGCGCCGCGTTTAAGACGCTGATTTACATAGCGAAGCGATATAACGGTAGCAATAACGGCAAAATCGGCTTCGGTGTGCGGTCAGGTTCGTTGAAGCGGATTACCGGCAAAGAGTGGAAGAACACACCCTTTGCAGTGTCACGCGGAAGGGTGAATACCGGTAAAATCAAGCGCGCCCTAGATGAATTGCAGGCGGCAGGTTTCATCGTATGCACCCAAGAAGGCCGTTTCGATCAGAAGCGGCTGGTTCGCGAATGGCGCCTGACCTGGCTTGCTAGCGGAACCGCAAACCAGCATCCGCCCACTATGGATTATGCGGTTCGCAACGTCGCCCAAATTCAAAAGCCAGTGCCATATGTGGAACAGTCCCCATCCCTACAGTGCCACCAGCGGCACTATGCAATGGACCCCATCTCCCCAAATGACGCCTACAGTATCACCAGTGGCACTATCGCCGGATTTCATAGTGCCACTGGTGGCACACATGTAGTTAACCAGGGGTGCGGGGAGATAGGCGATAGAGGGGTCATCTGTGCAGCATAACAGCCAATCTCCATTTAAAAGCGATTTTGGCCCCTCCCAGGAGAACCGGCATGACAGCTAAACGTCGCTGTGCGGGCGATAACACGAAAGCACAGGCGAAGCGGCCGCCGAAACGGCATCCTTGGACTGACAAAACGATCCCACTGGTAAAGCTGCGGCCAGGGGCGACCGTGGCGGGTAAGTTCGCCGCTGAATCTCCGCCCGGTGAGGATGGGCCAACATTTGGCGCTCGCTCCCTGATGACACCGGAAATCCCGGCGGCCTTGGTCATACAAAACTTCTGGGCACACGCCTTCCCAGGAGGAATAGACATGACGACGTTGGCTCAGATGATTCGGCAGAGTACGGATCGCGCCGCCCGTGGCGAGCTTGACGGCATCGTTGCGCAACTGGTCACACAATCGGCCGTGTTGGACTCAGTTGCTGGCGATATGTTCCATAGAGCAGCTCTCAACGTCAAAACACCTCAGATCGCGGAAAGCTATATGCGGATGGGGCTCAGGGCTTCGGCAGAATCCAGGGCGAAGCTCGAAGCCGTGGCGGAAATCAAAAACCCGCGGCCGGTTTATGTCCGCAATCTGAATCAGGCCAATAACCAACAGATCAACCAGGCTGGCGGCCCGCAGCAGATCAACAACAATAGCAAGGGCGATGGTCTAGGTGCAGCCGCTCGCGCGGAAGAAGCTGTTGTTCCATCGAACAAACTTTTGTCGGAGGAGTGATGGCGAACGGCTGGACCGAGGAGCGGAAGGTACGGCAGGCAGGGGCGATCCACCGCTGGAAGCCGTGGGCTGCCTCGACCGGCCCAAAGAGCCAGGAGGGCAAGGCAACTGTTTCCCGGAATGCTTGGAAACATGGCCAGCGAAGCGCGGCTTTCATTGCAGAAATGCGAAAGGTGCGAGAATTGCTAAAGGCCCTCTAGGCATGGCCTCATTCCCGCAGGACATCATGCAGCCCGTACCAGCGCCAGTGGCGATGGCTTTTTGGCCGGGATACCGCAGTTTGATCGCTGCAGCCCTCGAAACATCCCCAGGCGTGGAAACTATCGAGGATGTCGAACAGCGCCTGGCGACCGGAGCCTATCAAGCCTTTTTTGGCAGACGAAGCATCGCTATCACCGAGATTAGTCATTTCGATCAGGCAACAGCCGTTACCGTCATCCATGGCGGTGGAGAATTGGCTGAACTGTTGGACACCCTCGAACCACTCATCCACGACTATGCCTGTGCGATTGGAGCCGACCTGCTCATGGGGCAGGGCCGGTTAGGATGGAAGCGGCCATGCGAGGCCAAGGGCTACCGCTTTGGGTGGATTGTGATGGTCAAGGATATTCGCCAGAGCGGCGAGGCTGCTCCACCAGCGCCCAATTTTGTCACCCTGTAAAGGGCGGCCCGAGCGGAGCCGCATCATGCACAGCGACAGAACGGCCGTTTACCACCCCGCTGCTCACCACCCCTTTCACCATGCCGTGGCTTGGTGACCGGCTTGGTGCCATCGCTGACTTCCTCAGCGGCTGGAGTACCGTCAAAGACTGCCGACGGTGCCTATTATAGCCGCCGTATGGTCAAGGATGAGCGCATCAGGAACTCCCGTGCGGAAGGTGGGAAGGAAGGGGCCAAGCATGGTGCAAAGGGCGCCGCGCATGGTTCAAAGGGGGGGAGGCCCTCCGCGCCATGTCTCAGGAATACGAGCGGTCCCATGCCGCCAGGGTGGGGGCATGACCGATCACCTTCCAGAACCACTTACACCGGCCGACTGCGACCTGCGGTCATCCCACCTGGACGCAAAAATCATCCCGTCGGGATCGCAAGAGACAGAGAAGAGACAGGGACAGGGAAAGAAAGAATCCTCACTTCGTTCGGATACAGCGCGCTCCGCGCCACAGCGAAAACCGAAACGAGGATTGCCGGTCGGCAAAATTCCATAAGTGAAAATGTTGAGATGCAAAGCGGGTCCAGCGCATGGGAAGCTACCGGCATGACCGCACCCCACCTGGAACCTGTGACCTTGAAATCGCCGCTGCCCACCGTCCCGGCAGGTCCTGCATTCTGCCCGTTTGAAAATCTTACTAGCGAGCGCGCTCAGATCGAATGGGCGCGATGTCGTGACTGGATCAAGCAGGCTTCGGATCAGTGCTCCGCTGAAACGCTGGAATCTATCGAGGAAAGTATTTCGGAGGGCCTCTGCTTCTTCTGGGCTGGGCCCGACTGCGCCGCCGTAACCCGCTTTGAAGATTATCCCAACGGGAAGCGGAACCTTACGGTGGTCTATGTCGGGGGCAATCTGACCACGGCCATGCGTGAGGGCCTGCCGGCCCTGGAGGCGTTTGCGCGCATGGCGGATTGCACAGGGGTGGCAGTCCTGACAGGCGAGAACGAAAAAGTTGGCGAGTTGAAGGCCATGGGCTTTGGCATCTCGCTGGTGTCGTTGACCAAGCCCATTAGTCGCGAGGTGCAGTAATGTCTGGCGGAAGCAAAAAAGAGAACACCCAGAGCCAGGGCATGGTGACGAATACCACCAACCCGCAGCTCATGGGGTTGCTGACCAGCAACTATGGCACCGCTAAGACCAACGCCGACATTCTGGGTGCCCCATACGCCGGACAGCTCACGGCTGGTTTCACGCCGGCCCAGGCTCAGGCGCAGGGCATCCTGTCAGGTGTCGCGACCGATCCGACCTATGCTGCGAACAACAACCAAGCTATCGCCGGCACGCAGGGCATCCTCAATAACCCTGTCGATACCGCGACCATCGCTGGTTCCGACCTATCGCCATATATGAACCCGTTTACCCAGGACGTAATCAACAGCACGATTGCGGATCAGGAGCGGGCTCGGCAGATGGCTCAAGTGGCCAACGCTCAGAAGGCGACGGCGGCCGGGGCGTTTGGCGGTTCTCGCTCGGCGGTGCTGGATTCGCTCACCAACGGTGAATACGACCGCAATACCGGGTCGCTCCTGGCCGGGCTCAATCAGGCCAACTTCAACCAGGCCCAGAACGCGGCGGCGACCGACGCTGCCAGCAGGAACGCAATGGGCCAGTTCAACGCCAACACCGGCCTTGCAGCGGCCAACCAGCTTGCAAGCCTGAACAATAATGGCCTGGGCCTCGCCACCCAGCAGGCGGGCATCCTTGGCGCGGTGGGCGATGCTCAGCAGCAGCAGCAGCAGCAAGACCTCGATCGCATCTATCAGAACTGGCTCACCGGCAAGCAGTTGACGGTGCAGGAACAAAACCTGCTCAATAGCGCGTTGGGGCTTATCCCAAACCAACAGACGGTCAGCAGCACGGGCAGCTCCAACTCCACTACCCAGGAGGACGGGGGTCTTACAGGCATCCTGGGTGGCTTGGGCTCTCTGGGGATGGGCCTCGGCAAGGCTGGTCTGGGGCTCTCACTCTCGGATGGTCGAACCAAGGAGAATGTTGAAACGCTGGTGCACGATGACAAAGGGCGCCGTTGGGTCACATTCAGGTACAAGGGCGAACCCGCGAATAAACGGCGCGTTGGCGTTATCGCTCAGGAAGTCCGCCGCACTGACCCCGACGCAGTTGTCATGGATAGGGACGGGATGCTGCTGGTGGATTATTCCAAATTGCAGGATTCCGCCTAATGGGATTGTTCGGCAATGGCGGGATTTTGAGCGGCGTCTTCGATGGCACGGCGAAACCAGATGGTACTACCAGCTATCTAGGCGGACTTCTGACCTACAACCCAGCGAACGATATTGGTCGCGGTGATAGATTGGGTTTATTCGGTGCCGCCTTGAAGGATGCTGCTGCTCAGTTCAGCGGGCATCCCGAAGCGGCCAATAGCCTGGACCGCTATTCGATAATGCGCCGTAAACAAGCGGGCCAACAACTCCTGATGGACGTGTTGGCAGACGCAGGATCACAGGACAGAGTCGGCGACACCGCACAGCCGTTACCTCCGACCGCCCTCCCAAGTCCTTTGCGGGGCGGGCCGCCGATGATGGTTGATAGAACTCTCCCCCTTCTTCCTGGCGCTGGCCCTGCGCAGGCCACGGGCGGCGCCGGCACTTACGATCTGAAAGCCCTCGCCCCCAGGCTGGCAATGGCGGCGGCGGCGGGTGCTGATGTTGGCCCAGTGCTGGACATCATCAAACTTTCCCAGCCCAAGTATAATACCACGCCGCAGTTCACGGCGGATGGGAGAGGCTATCTGATTGGCGAGAATGGTTCGGTAGATTGGTTGGGTCCATCTGTTACCCGACCCCACAAGGTTCTGATGGGGCCAAATGGAGTCACATATGACCCGTACACCACTCAGCCTGGAACCACGTTCAACGACCCGAACAAGCCCTTTGGCGTTGGGCCTGATGGACAGCCGATACCGAATGTGCCCTATCAGACATATGACATAGGCAAGGTCCAGGCACAGCAGGCGCCTCAATGGGCACGCCTTAATTTCGATAGGGACAAGCTCGCGGCCGGCATCCCCGATGAACAAACCCTGCATGACATGGCCGTTCGCTATGTTAATGGCGACTTAAAAGCTGCTGGCGCTCTCGGGCGTAACCCGCGTGCCCAAACCGCATTTCAGAATATGATTTCCCAGGTCGGCGGGGAGTTGGGCTTAAGCCCGCAGAAGATTTCCCAGAACATTCAAACCTTCAATGCCGGAACCAGAGCCGTTCAAGCGTTTGATACCGGTAAGCAGGGAGATACAGTTCGATCCCTTAATGTCTCGGTCGCGCATCTGGAGACATTGCGAGAGCTGGGTGAAGCCCTCGACAACGGCGATGTCAATCTCATCAACAAAGCCAGGCAACGATTTTCGGAAGAGTTCGGCGTCCCAGCACCGACTAATTTCGATGCAGCACGGTCAATCGTTGCAGATGAAGTCGCCAAGGGTGTTATCGGTGGCCAGACGGCCCAAGCGGACCGC
Source organism: Hyphomicrobiales bacterium (assembly GCA_040255825.1). GTDB lineage: Bacteria > Pseudomonadota > Alphaproteobacteria > Micropepsales > Micropepsaceae > Rhizomicrobium. Next base: position 56,018 of record JBDZVS010000003.1, read on the forward strand.
GACGCTCTCGCTGCTACTCTCAAGAATAGCAATAGTCTGCCGCAGATTAATGGCGCTATTAGCACTTTCCAGAACCTGCTAGGTGGACAGCTTCACGGCTTGCGCCAGCAGTACAAGACCTCAACTGGCCGAGACGATTTCGACCAAAAGCTTTTCCCAGAAACGATTTCGGCGTTGGAGCGTAATAATAAGCCGGCTTCCGCGGGTGCGATACCGGCACAAGCGCGCGCTCGTCTCAGAGAGGGCATGGTGACAACCTTCGGCAATGGCCAGCAATGGACGTTGCAGCATGGCAAGCCGGTCAGGGTGAAATAATGGCTGGTGACTGGGATGTTGTTTCAACCACTCAAGGTACTTCTGTTCCTGACAACGGTGGCGGCTGGGATGTCGTTTCGCACGAGCGCGGCGATAACAGTCCTTCCCTTTGGCAGCGTGTAGAAACTAGTAGCCCTGGCCGCTTCATTCGTGGCGCCCTTGATCCACTTGTTGGCTCGTTACAGGCCGTGGTCAATGTCGGCGGCTATAACCCCATCCTGGACAGCGCTGCAGGCTCAATGACCGGGGAGCCATACAGCGCAGCCCCTCAGGCTGCTGCGTCCCAAATGGTCAACAATGCGGTTGCTGGCCAAGAGCGGCAATACCAGAGGGCCAGAGCGGCTGTTGGACAGAAAGGTCTTGATCTTCCTCGCTTAGCCGGAACGCTCGCCACGAATGTGGCTGGTGGATATGCGGCGCTGCCCTCGGGTATGGCAGGATTACTTCCTCGGGTGGCTACTGGCGCGGCCTTAGGCGGGGCATTCGGCGCCGCCCAGCCAGTCACGGACGATTCAAAGCCCTATGGCTCCCAAGCCGTGACAAACTTTGGTTTAGGTGCCTTAGGCGGCGCGGCCGTGCCAGCTCTTGCTGCTGGAGCGGGAAGTCTGGTGCCCAGGACCGTGGCTGCTGGCGCCCGGTCGCTCCTCGCCAACAACATCCCGCTCACTCTTGGGCAGACCATGGGAGGGGCGGTAAAGTCTTTCGAAGATAAACTCACATCCGTCCCGATCATGGGCGATGCGATAAAGGCTGCTCAGGCTCGAGCCACGGTAGGCTTAAACCGAGCCGCTTTGAATCGCGCTCTCAGGCCTATTGGGGAAAGTCTCCCAACAGACATGCCCATAGGACGGCAGGCCGTCGAATACGTGGGCCAACGTCTAGGCGACAAATACAATGCGCTGTTGCCAACGATGATGGCCAAGACAGACCAGAAATTCGCGGACGAAATCCAGGGCATCATCGCGGATGCGCGCGGACAACTCCCACCCTCACAGTTCAGGCAATTTCGCAATATAGTCACGTCGCAGCTTCCATTTAAAGCCGGTAGCAGCGACATCCTGGATGGTCCGGTTTTGCAGGGCATAGATTCCGAGCTAGGCCGGCAGTCAGCCGGGTACGCATCAGACCCATCTTTCGACAATCGCAAGCTTGGGGATGCACTGGGCAAGGTGAAGTCGGCTCTCTCTGATCTTGTGGCCAGAAACAATCCCGACCGAGCGGCTGATTTGAAAGCGCTCAATAGTGGCTGGGCCAACTATGTGCGCGTTCGCTCTGCGGCGTCCAGGACTGGCGCCAGGGATGGGATATTCAGCGCCCCTCAGCTTTCGGCTGCCGTTCGTGCCAGCGATAGATCAGTAGGGAAGGGCAATTATGCAAAGGGCCACGCTCTCATGCAGGACTTGAGCGATCCCGCCAGCTCCATCCTGCCGTCATCTGTACCCGATTCTGGTACTGCTGGCCGCATCCTGCTTCTGGAGATGGCCCGCCATCCGCAATGGGCTGCGCCGGGCCTATTCGGGGCGGCCCTCTATAGTCGGGGTGGGCAGGCCCTCCTGCGATATGCCGCCTCTCACGGCACAACGATCCGCAATGGTCTCAACCAGGTCGGTATCCTTGGCGGCCCGTTTGCGGGCTCGCTTGCGCCAATCCTTGATAACCAAAATTAGGAAAACGGAAAGGCCTGGAGCGAGCAAATGCCGCCAGAATTCATCGTTCGTCACTGGTGGCTATCCTCGGAACGCCGGGGGCCATTTTAGAGACTGGGCGAGCGAGAACCAAGGGCAGGAGGCAATATGGCAGATGATGATGATTTTGATGCACTAGCCAAGCTCCAGACCACTGTTATCCGGCCGCTACCGGAATTCCCTTGCAGGCAAGCAGCCGATCCCGCAACGCTTGCCGCTTCCTTCGGCTGGGCTCAGTGTCTGCTTAATGTCCGCGGTACTGACGCCCCCTATTACGCGTTGAACGCCATTTTGATCGCCATTCAGCAACAGGATGCGGTTCAGCTACGAGGATGGCGGAATATTTCCGACGCAATGGCTGAGCTAAGCAGGATGCCAGGTATTGGTGATCCGGTGCATTAGGCCGGCGGGTGTTCCTAGGCCAGCCTGCGGCTACTTCAATATCTTCCGTGCCGAGGCTAGCGCGACGGCTTCTTCCAGTTCCGGCGTCATTCCAATAACGCCAGAACCCTTTGCGGCCGGGCTCCCGTCCGATCCACTGTCCGCCGAGTTCGAATATCGCGTTTGTTCGGGGGCGCGGCACCGGCTTTCCCTCTGCTTGATAAAGGCGTCAACATCAGAGAGGCGATACCATGCGCTATTCCGCTTCCCCTTCGTCCATGTGATAGTTCCAGCCTTTCGCGCAGCCAGCAATAGCCCAACCGCCAGCATGGGGCGGTGCGTCAAGACATCAGCCTCTGGAATTAAGCGATCCTTCGACGGTTCGGGCGCAGATGGGGGCGCTGGAAACCTGTGGATTTCTGCGCTCATCCCCCATCCGCCCTAGGTAGCCTGACAGATTGCATAGACATAAAGGTCACTTACCACTTCTCTTTAGCTTTGAGCCGCCGCATCTCGGCCACCACGCCAGGCGCTATCAGACCGCGCGCGATCAACTCCCGCAGCCACGCGGCGGCGAAGGGATCGAGCTCGTTGTAGTAGGCGGCCATGCACCAGACGCTCCCCTATTGCGCAATCTCTGGGGCCGGATGCGGGCACTCCAGGTTGTTCAGATTGGCGAAAAGGTTTTCCAGCTTCTCCTTTTCGGTCATCAGACGACCGCGCCGGTCGGCCTTCCGGCCACGCCCCAAAAGGCAGGTATAACCAAACTGAAACCATTGTCTATGCTCAAGTGGTTACATGGTAAAAGTCGGACATCCCCTATGGGCTTGTGATCGCACTATGGGGCATAGATTCGATTTGTCTGGGACGCTGTGCCTATGTGGGTTGGCAGTTATTGGCAGCATCTAGACAGTCTAATTTATAGGCTCGCCGCCAGTGGGCTTCTGCCGCTGCAAACTCTCAACGGCCCGCAGCACCCGCTTCCAGACTGCCACGCCCTCCGGGTTACCGTCCTTTAGGTAATAGTCGGCTCGTTGGGCGGCTCAAGCCAGGCGTTCTCGCCGTGGGCGTCGATCAGGACCTTGGCCGTCCGCCAGATGTCGATTTCTTCCATGTTCTTCCACTGTCCCACGCCGTGGCGGCAGGACAGAATGAAGGCCTGCCGGTTCAATCTTCTTTCGAAGAAGCTCAGCGATGCCGACCGGCTTCCTCTTTGGCCTCTGCCAATATGCTTGCCAGCTTGGTCAGGCCGCTGGACTTGGCAATCCGCTGCGCAGAACCAAGCAAATCAAATAGATAGGTTGCAAGCTCACTTTCGCAGGGAATTGGCTGCGCCGACTTTGCGGCCTTGTTGCTACGCAGCATCCGTTCCATGTCAACCCCTCAACAAGCCCCAGTCGAACTCCATGATGGTTAATAGTTGTACGATCCTGCCGCTTCGTCCACCAAAAAAGGGAACTTTGTTTGTCAAAAAACTCTAGGTTGTCGGCTTTAGCCACAATATATGTCGGGCTATAGTGTGCTGTTTGGCTGGGACTTCGATGCAAATCAATACGGCAACGAGCGCTGACCTGCTCCTAGAACTCTATCCCGATTGCACTGTTGCCTTTGCGCTTAAAGAAGCGAGCCGCGAATTAGAGGAAGGCAGCATCGCGGCAGCAGCGGCATGGACACGGGTCGCGGTCATTCTCTTTGAGAGAGGTTCGGCCGGCGCGGCGACGTGATGGCACGGCTCTTCATTCGGGTACATTTGCCATGACACTCTGGCCCGCCGCAGGACTGTTGTTGCTCGCGGCCGGCTTACATCTCGTGGCGATGTCGCGGCGGACTCAGACGTGGGAGGCTATCCTTCACCTGGCTTCGGCCGGCGCCGCAGCTGGAGCCTTCTGGCTGCTGGTGCAGTACGAGGAATGGAACCTGGGAACGCCGCTGCTGCTGGGCGGTTGATCGCGAGAAGATCGAACGGCAGATGGAGGATGAAGAAGAAAGCTGGCGGGCCGAGAAGGCCGGACTGGAACGCGACCTTGGGCGGGCTCGGCGGTGAAGCCACGGCGCGACCCGAAACAGGCCCAAATTCGTTTTTTTGTTTACCGAGTGCTTACCGTCGGCCGGCGCCACCTAGCCAGCAGCAACCGCACATTTGACTAACCATCTGATTTTACAGGGAGAAAATTGGTGGAGCCAAGCGGGATCGAACCGCTGACCTCCTGCATGCCATGCAGGCGCTCTCCCAGCTGAGCTATGGCCCCGAACCAATGGGAGCGGTCTGGTAGCCGATCCCGCATCGCATTGCCAGAAAAAGTGTCGTTACGGTCTTGCGTCCGGCAATGCGGCCGACGCAAGCGTCAAAGCAAACTAGCTTTCGTCCTTCGAGATGTCGGCGTCGATGATGCCGGAAACGTCGTCTTCCTCGTCCTCGACCTCGCCCAGAAGATCGTCGTCTTCCTCGTCCTCGTCGTCCTCGACCTCGATGTCCTCGATCTCCTCGGACTCGTCGGCGTCGCGCACGCTCATGCCGGAATCGCGCTCGGCTTCCTCTTCCTCGGCTTCCTCGTCCTCATCCTCGCCGGTGGCGGAGACGTGCAGGGGAGATTCCTCCACTGCCTCTTCTTCCTCTTCCTCCTCCTCGGACCCGGCGGCCTCGTCTTCCTCTTCCTCCTCGTCCTCTTCGCCGGTGTCCTGCGCCGCGATCACACCGCTGCCGGCGCTTTCGGCGACGCGGTTGCGGCGCTGCTTGAACAGGGTTTCGGGCTCGAAGCTGAAACCGCATTTGGGGCATTCGATCGGCCGCTTGCCCAGGTCGTAGAACCGGACATTGCAGCTGGGACAGGCCCGTTTGGTTCCAAGATCTGCCTTGACCAAGGTGTGCATCCCGTGAAGAAGAGGATTTCGGAGGGGCGCGTTTGCCACGGCTTGCCCCCCCTGTAAAGGTCTTTCCTGCACCCGGCGGCACCCTTGCGGCAAGTCCATGAGCCACCTCGAATCCCCAGAAACCCTCCCCGAAAATGTCAGGCCGCTGACCGCCGGCAAAAGTCCGGCTTTGTCCGGGCAGGCGCAGGTCCCCGGCGACAAGTCCATCTCCCAGCGGGCGCTGATCCTGGGCGCCCTGGCCGAGGGCGAAACGCGCATCGGCGGGCTTCTGGAGTCCGGCGACGTGCATTCCACCGCGGCCTGTCTGCGGGGTTTCGGGGCCGGGCTTGTCCAGGACGGGGCCGGCCGCTGGCGGGTGACCGGAACGGGGGTAGGGGGTTGGAAGGCGCCGGCCCACCCGCTGGATTTCGGCAACTCCGGCACCGGCTCGCGGCTGGCGATGGGGGCGATGGCCACCACGCCGATCACGGCGGTGTTCACGGGTGACGCCAGCTTGCGCTCCCGTCCCATGGCGCGGGTGGTCGAACCGCTGCTGGCCTTCGGCGTCCGGTATGAGGGCAGGGGCGAGAAGGCGCTGATGCCGCTGACCCTGCACGGCGCGGCAAAGGCCAGGGGCATAGACGTGCATGTGAAGACCGCCAGTGCCCAGGTGAAGTCGGCGCTGTTGCTGGCGGCGCTGAACGCCGAAGGGCCCACGCGCATTCGCCAGGACGTTCTGACCCGCGACCACAGCGAGAAGATGCTGAAAGCCTTCGGTGCCGACATCGCCGTCACCCCGCTCAGCGAGGGGGGCGAGGCGATCACGCTGAACGGCCCGGCCCGGCTGGCCGGCTGCGCGGTGGAGGTGCCGCGCGATCCGTCCAGTGCCGCCTTTGCGCTGGTGGCGGCGCTGGTGGTGCCGGGCTCGAAGGTGGAGCTGCCGGGCATCCTGCTGAATGCGCGCCGCACCGGGCTGATCGAGACATTGCTGGAGATGGGGGCGGACATCCGCATCGAGAACCGCCGCTCCAGCGGCGGCGAGGAGACGGGCGACCTGATGGTTCATCACAGCGTCCTGAAGGGTGTCACCGTGCCGGCCGCGCGCAGCGCCGCGATGATCGACGAATATCCCATCCTGGCGGTGGCGGCGTCGTTTGCGCTGGGCGAAACGCGGATGCTGGGGCTGGAAGAATTGCGCGTGAAGGAAAGCGACCGGCTGGCCGCGATCGCCGCGGGTCTTGCCGTCAATGGCGTGCCGCACGCGATCGAGATGGACGACCTTTTGGTGCAGGGCCTGGGGCCGGAGGGCGTGCCGGGCGGCGGCAAGGTCGCCACCCATATGGACCACCGCATCGCCATGAGCTTTTTGACCATGGGCCTGGCGTCGCAGAAGCCGGTCACGGTGGATGACGTGACCATGATCGCCACGTCTTTTCCCGAATATATGGACCTGATGAAGGGCCTGGGGGCGGTGCTGGAATGAGTATCGTCATCGCCGTCGATGGCACCGCCGCATCCGGCAAGGGCACGCTGGCCAGGCGGCTGGCGGCGCATTACGGCTTCGCGCATCTGGATTCGGGCGCGCTCTACCGGCTGACGGCGCTGGCGGTGCTGGAGGCGCATGGCGACCCGGCCCGCGAGGCCGACGCGCTGAAGGGCGCGCGCAGCATCGACCTGTCCATGGCGGGCGATCCGGCCATCCGCACCGACATCGTCGGCCAGGCCGCCAGCCAGGTGGCCGCCATCGGGGCGGTGCGCGCCGCGCTGCTGGATTTCCAGAAGGACTTTCTGGCCCATCCCCCCGGCGGCGGCCTGGGCGCGGTGATGGACGGGCGCGACATCGGCACGGTGATCGCCCCCCATGCCGCCGCCAAGCTGTATATCGACGCCCGCCCGGAGCTGCGCGCCCATCGCCGCTGGCTGGAACTGAAATCCATGGGGATCGCGCGCGACGAGGCGGGGCTTTTGCGGGAACTGATGGCGCGCGACGCCGCCGACAAGGCCCGTCCCATTTCCCCCCTGAAGCAGGCGCCGGACGCCGCCTTGCTCGATACCTCCGATTTGGCTATAGAGCCTGCGTTCGCGGCGGCCCTCGCCCTGGTGGAACCCAAGGTTCGACCGTTCCTAGAGGGCAGCTCCAAGGACCGCCACAGGGGCTGAAGGAGGCCCGGCGGCCTTCACCGGCACCCGCTTACTTTCCAAAACCCAACCGCCCGGGGGCGACCCCGGGACGTCCGTCCACCCAGGCGCCGCGCGCCGAGGCGGATCGGCACACCGTTCAGGACTTCTATGGCTCGCGCCGCAACCCAACTCAAAACCGAATCCATTGCCGCTCCCTCCCGCGAGGATTTCGCGGCCATGCTGGAGCAGTCCTTCGAGACCCAGAGCCCCCAGGAAGGCTCGGTCATCAAGGGCACCATCGTTTCCATCGAAAATGATTTCGCCCTTGTCGATGTCGGCCTGAAGACCGAGGGCCGCATCTCCCTCAAGGAATTCGCCATGCCGGGCGTGCCCGCCGACATCAAGGTCGGCGACACGGTCGAGGTCTATCTGGAGCGCGTCGAGAACGCGCTGGGCGAAGCGGTGCTGAGCCGCGACAAGGCCCGCCGCGAGGAAAGCTGGATCAAGCTGGAAAAGGCCTTCAACGACCAGGCCCGCGTCACCGGCGTGATCTTCGGCCGCGTCAAGGGCGGTTTCACCGTCGATCTGGACGGCGCCGTGGCCTTCCTGCCGGGCAGCCAGGTCGATGTGCGCCCGATGCGCGATGTCGGCCCGCTGATGAACCAGCCGCAACTGTTCCAGATCCTCAAGATGGACCGGCGCCGCGGCAATATCGTGGTGTCGCGCCGCGCCGTGCTGGAAGAGCGCCGCGCCGAAGAGCGCACCAGCCTGGTCGCCTCGCTGCAGGAAAAGCAGGTGGTCGAAGGCGTGGTGAAGAACATCACCGATTACGGCGCCTTCGTGGACTTGGGCGGCGTGGACGGGCTTTTGCACGTCACCGACATCGCCTGGCGCCGTGTCAGCCACCCGACCGAGGTGCTGTCGGTGGGCCAGACCGTCACCGTGCAGATCATCAAGATCAACCACGAGACCCAGCGCATCAGCCTGGGCATGAAGCAGCTTCAGACCGACCCGTGGGAAGGCGTCGCCGCCAAGTACCCGGTGGGCGTGCAGTTCAAGGGCAAGGTCACCAACGTCACCGACTATGGCGCCTTCGTGGAGCTGGAGCCGGGCGTCGAGGGCCTGGTCCATGTTTCCGAGATGTCCTGGGTCAAGAAGAACACTGCCCCCTCCAAGCTGGTCACCCCCGGCACCGAGGTGGACGTGCAGGTGCTGGAGGTCGATTCCAACAAGCGCCGCATCAGCCTGGGCCTGAAGCAGACCCAGGAAAACCCCTGGAACGCCTTCACCGCCAACCATCCGGCGGGCACCGTGATCGAGGGCGAGATCAAGTCGATCACCGAGTTCGGCCTCTTCGTCGGCCTGGACGCGGACATCGACGGCATGGTCCATCTGTCGGACCTGTCCTGGTCCAAGCCGGGCGAGGAAGCCATCAAGGACTACCAGAAGGGCCAGACCGTCCAGGCCAAGGTGCTGGACATCGATGTCGAGAAGGAGCGCGTCTCGCTGGGCATCAAGCAGCTTGAATCCGATCCGCTGGACAAGGCGGGCGCCGGCGGCGGCGCCCTGCGCAAGGGCCAGGTGGTCACCGGCACGATCACCGAGGTCAATGACGGCGGCATCGAGGTGGAGCTGGAAGGCGGCGTGCGCTCGTTCATCCGGCGCGCCGACCTGGCCCGCGACCGCGGCGACCAGCGCCCCGAACGCTTCGGCAAGGGCGAAAAGGTCGATGCCATGGTCACCGCCATCGACAAGAACAGCCGCAAGGTTTCGCTCTCCATCAAGGCCCGCGAAGTGGCCGAGGAGAAGGAAGCCGTCGAGCAGTATGGCTCGTCCGACAGCGGCGCCAGCCTGGGCGACATCCTGGGCGCGGCCCTGAAGCGCAAGACCAAGAAGACCGACGAGTAATCGGCCGGTCTTTGACGGAACAATCAAGGCGCGAGGCCTGCCTCGCGCCTTTTTTGTTGTCCGTGCCCGCGCGAAGCATTCACAGCTTTTTCGAGAATCGGATTAGATCGCGGCATTGTCACAATCTTTGAGGAGTTGAAGTCATGGCTACGAAGAAGGCGGCTGCGGCCACCGAGACGCCTGCGGCTGCCGTTCCGGCGCTGGCGCCGGCCCCGGTGAAGAAGGCGAAGAGGAAGGCGAAGAAGGCCAAGAAGGCCAAGAAGGCGGCGAAGGCCGCGCCCAAGGCCAAGCGGAAGGCCGCCAAGAAGCCGGCCCGCAAGGGCGCGAAGAAAGCCGCCCGCAAGACCGCGGCGAAGAAGCCCGCCCGCAAGGCCAAGAAGGCCCGCAAGACCAAGCGGAGATAGACGGATCGGCTTCATGCCGGTTTTGAAGGGGCGCGTCCTTTTACGGGACGCGCCCTTTTTCCTTGGCCGGGTTGCGATAGAGTTGGGGCAATTCGCAGAGGGGTGGGACATGCATATTCGGCTGACTTTCGCGGCGCTGGCCCTGATGGCCGTGCCGGCTGCGGCGCAGACGGCGGTCCGGGCGACGCCGCCCGACGGCTTCATCTTCAAGTCGGGGGCCGAGATCGACGCCCTGGTCTCCAGGCCCGAGCCTGGCCGCGTCTATGGCGCGACCTTCATGAACGACCACGAGAATTACTATGTGGAGTTCGTCAAGCGCCTGGACCATGGCAATGCCGTGGAGCTGCACCCCCACTGGGTGGACCAGATCACCATCATTTCCGGCGAGGGCACGCTGACCTTCGGCGGCAAGGTCGAGGGCGGCACGGTCGCGGCCAACGGCGAGTTGCGCGGCGGCACGCAGGTGGGGGCGACGACCCGCAAGCTGGGGCCGGGCGATTTCGTGCTGATCCCGGCGGGCTCGGCGCACAAGTTCGACGCGGCGCCGGGCAAGACGCTGACCTATGCGGTGTTCAAGGCAAGGCAGTAACTGATGCGGCGTGGGCGCTGGCTGATCTGGTTGGTTGCAGCTTTGATTGTATTGCCGATGGCTTTTCGGGCGCTCGCCGCGCCTTGGACATGGACGTTCGATCAAACGCTGCTGATAATATTGGCACTGGGATTGCTTGTTTCTGCGGGGCTGTGGCTGCGCGTTTGGCTTCAAGGCGGCAATGCGCTGGTCAAGGAACACTGGCAAGCCCGACAAAGATATCAGCCGCCCTCAAAAAGCTTCTCTGGTTGGAACCTGATGATTTGGATCGTGGTGGCGCTGGCGCTGGTTGTGCTTATGAACCTGTATCAGCAATGAGGTCAGCACGGTTCGCCGTTGACGGCGCCATTTTCTGAACCACCCGCCGCTCGCCCAAGCTCGCGGCGTTCGTCGCTCGAAACGGTCCGCAGGACCGTTTCGTCAGCCTCCGGCTGACCGCGCCTCACCCACAGCAGATTCACCGCCAGGCCGCCCATGATCAGGGCGGTGGCGGCGATTTTCCACACCGGCAGGGGCTCGCCCAGGATCAGCGCGCTGGCTGCGAAGCCGAAGATGGGCACCAGCAGCGACAGGGGCGCGATGGTGGCGGCGCGATAGCGGGCCAGCAGGATCGCCCACACGCCATAGCCGAACATGGTGTTGCCGACGCTCTGCCAGATCACCGCCGCCCAGGTCAGCGGCCCGGCGTGGCGCAGGCCCGCCAGTATCGCCGCCGGCCCTTCCAGCAGCAGCGACAGCAGAAGCAGCGGCGGCACCGCGAACATGGCCGACCACACCACATAGGCCAGCATGTTGATCTTCTGATTGTTCTTCCGGGCGGCCGCCGTCGCCTCGCGGCCGGCCTGGTTGCCCAGCGCCCAGCCCAGCGCCGCCCCCAACACCAGCACCAGTCCCGCAAGGGTGGTGCCCTGGCCATTGTGTTCGGCGATGATGCCCATGCCCAGCAACGCCAACGCCAGGGCGGCGATGTGATGCGGCTGGAGCCGCTCGCCCGTGCGCCACATCGACAAGGCAATGGTGAAGAAGACCTGTAGCTGCACCACCAGCGAGGCCAGGCCCGGCGAGATGTAGCCATTCATGGCGATGAACAGCAGCCCGAACTGCATCAGCCCGATGGACAGGCCATAAAAGGCCAGGTTGCCCCAGCTCGCGGCGGGACGCGGCAGCACGAAGACCAGCGGCACCAGCACGAAGGTGAAGCGCAGGGTGGCGAAGAACAGCGGCGGCAGCACATCCAGCCCCAGCCGGATGACGACAAAGTTCGTGCCCCACACGAAGACGACGGCCAGCGCCAGCAGGGCGTCGCGCAGGGACAGGTGGGTCGCGGTCATTGCCGGGCCAGCAGGAAGGGTGCGGCGCAGTATACAGGGCCGCCCGCTCCGGTCCGGCCTGCAAATCGCGCAGGGCTGGAACGCTTTCCGGCGGGCTGCCCGCCGGACCAGGCGCGGGCGGCGGCCATGTAACCTTCGGCGCGGATGGGCGAAAGTCGTACCGTCCATGCTACACAGCCTGCCGGAGGAGACGCCGTGATCCTGTTCCTGATCGCCTGGCTGGGGGGTGTGTTGACCATTCTCAGCCCCTGCATCCTGCCGGTGCTGCCCTTCGTCTTCGCGCGCGCCGACCGGCCTTTCCTGAAGAGCGGCCTGCCGCTGCTGTTGGGCATGGCCGTCACCTTCGCGGCCATTGCCACCCTGGCGACGGTGGGCGGAAGCTGGGCGGTACATGCCAATGCTTATGGCCGCGCCGCCGCGCTGGTGCTGCTGGCACTGTTCGGGTTGACGTTGCTGTTTCCGGCGCTGGCCGACCGGCTGACGCAGCCATTGGTGGCGTTGGGCGACCGGCTGTCGGCGCGGGCAGGGACGGAACCGGGCGTCGGATCGTCACTGCTGCTGGGCGTGGCCACCGGGCTGTTGTGGGCGCCGTGTGCCGGCCCGATCCTGGGCCTGATCCTGACGGGCGCGGCGATCAAGGGCGCCAGCGCCTCGACCACACTCTTGCTGCTGGCCTATGCGCTGGGGGCGGCGACCTCGCTGGCGGCGGCGCTGCTGGTCGGCGGGCGCGTCTTTGCCGCCATGAAACGCTCATTGGGCGCGGGCGAGTGGATTCGCCGCGTGCTGGGGGCGCTGGTGCTGGCGGGGGTTGCGGCGATCGCGCTGGGACTCGATACCGGCTTTCTCACCCGCATCTCGACCGCACAGACTGCGTCGCTGGAGGAAGGCTTGCTGAGCCGCACCGGCATGGGCCGCGCCACGCAGGCGACACCGGTGGCGGGCAGCGATCTGCCCGTCGAAGGCATGATGCCGCCACTGGCCGGCGCCACGCTGTGGCTGAACTCGCCGCCGCTGACGCGTGAAGAGTTGCGCGGCAAGGTCGTGCTGGTCGATTTCTGGACCTATTCCTGCATCAACTGCCTGCGCGCCCTGCCGTATGTGAAGGCCTGGGCGGCGAAATACGGCCCGCACGGGCTGGTGGTGATCGGCGTGCATGCGCCCGAATTCGCCTTCGAGAAAGACCCCGCCAATGTCCGCCGGGCGGTGAAGACTCTCGGTGTCACCTATCCGGTGGCGCTGGATAACGATTACGCGATCTGGCAGGCCTTCGGAAACCAGTACTGGCCGGCGCATTATTTCATCGATGCCCAGGGGCGCATCCGCCACCATCATTTCGGCGAAGGCGACTATGCCGGCTCCGAAAAGGTGATCCAGCAGTTGCTGGCCGAAGCGGGCCGCACCGATGTGCCGGGCGGCGTGGCCGCGCCCGCCGCCACGGGCGCCGAGGCCGCCGCCGACATGGATGCGATGCAGTCGCCGGAGACCTATATCGGCTATGGCCGGGCGCAGAATTTCGCCTCCGGGCCGGTGAAGCAGGATGCAGCGGCGTCCTATGAGACGCCCTATCCGCTGGTGGTGAACCAGTGGGGCCTGTCGGGCGACTGGACGGTGGGGCGGGAAAAGGCGGTGCTGGCCAAGGCGGGCGGCGCGATCAGCTTTCGCTTCCATGCCCGCGACCTGCATCTGGTGATGGGGGCGGGCAAGCCGGTGCGAATCCGCGTGACCATCGACGGCCACAAGCCCGGCGCCGATCACGGCGTGGACATCGATGCGGACGGCAACGGGGTGGTGCGCGAGCAGCGGCTCTATCAGCTCGTCCGCCAGCATGGCGCCATCCAGGACCATACCTTCCGCATCGAATTCCGCGATGCCGGGGTCGAGGCCTTCTCGTTCACCTTCGGCTGACGGCAGCGCGATAGGGGCGGCACTTGCCCGGCCCGGCCCGCCGTGCGACAGCAGATTCATGACGGGGCTGATCGTTCTTTTCCTGGTGGCGGTGTGGGCCGGCGTGCAAAACGCGCTGGCCGGGGGCGGCACCTTCCTGACGCTGCCCGCGCTGATGCTGACGGGCATGAGCGCGCTGGCGGCCAACATCACCTCGACCGTGGCGCTTTTCCCCGGCCAGATCACTTCGAGCTGGGGCGGGCGTCATCATGTCGCCGGGGCGGGAGGCTTGTCCTTCCGCGCGCTGGTGGTGATCTCGCTCGCGGGTGGGGTGATCGGCGCGATCCTGCTGCTGGTGACGCCGTCCAGCATCTTCGCGCGCCTGGTGCCCTGGCTGGTGCTGTTCGCCACGGGCGTCTTTGCCTGGGGCAGCTTCGGACCGAAACGGCAGGCCGCGCCCAGCCTCAGCCGCGCCGGCGCCGGGCTGGCCCAGTTTCTCATCTCGGTCTATGGCGGCTATTTCGGCGGCGGCATCGGCTTTCTGATGCTGGCGGCGCTGACCGCCGCGGGCCTTTCCATCCGGGGCGCCAGCGCGACCAAGAATGTGCTGGCCGGGGTGATGAACGCCAGCGCGGTGGCGATCTTCCTGTTCTCGCCCGAGCTTCATTGGCGCCAGGCCGCGGTCGCCTGCGCCGGCGCCATCATCGGCGGCTGGATCGGCGGCCACATGATCAGCCGCGTGAGCGAGAAGGTGCTGCGCGCCGCCGCGGTCGCCATCGGCGTGGCCCTGACGATCGGCCTGTTCATCAAGGCGCCGTGAAGCGGGCCGCCGTTCCGTACGCAAAGCGAAACGCCGGCCCCGCGAAGGGACCGGCGCGCCGCATACGCCGGTGATTTACTGCTTGATGATCTGGCCGTCGGGCAGGCGCACCTCGCCCCAGCCGCCATTCAGCGGATTGTCGCGATGGAAGGGATATTTGGCGGCGGCCTTTTCATCGACCTCGATGCCCCAGCCCGGACGGTCGTTGGCATAGAGATAGCCGTTCCGGTTCTCCGGCAGGCCGGGGAATATCTCGCGATGCGCGTCGTTGAACTCGGAATATTCCTGGATGCCGAAATTGGTGATCGACAGGTCCAGATGCACCATCGCCATGTGACCGACGGGGCTGACGTCGCCCGGACCGTGCCAGGCGGTGCGCACATTGAAGATCTCGCCGAAGGCGGCGACCTTGCGCGCGGGGGTCAGCCCGCCCATCTGCGACAGGTGCATGCGCATATAGTCGATCAGCCGGTCCTTGATCAGCGGCGTCCATTCGTGCGGGCTGTTGAACAATTCGCCCATCGCCAGCGGCGTGGCGGTCTGCTGGCGGATGTTGGGGAACCACATGATGTCTTCGGGCGACAGCGGGTCTTCCAGGAAGAACAGCCGGTATTTCTCGGCCTGCTTGCACAGCTCCACCGCCTGGGTCGGGGTATAGCGTTCATGGGCGTCGTGCAGCAGCTCGATGTCGGGACCCAGTTCCTTGCGCGCCGCCTCGAACAGGGCGATGGCGCGCTTGAGCGCCGCCTCGCGCTCGAACACCGGGCCATTGTGCAGGGCGGCAATGCGCGAACCGCCGGTACGGCTGCCATAGCCGGCCATGCCGGGCACGCCCACCTGGATGCGGACATGGCGGAAGCCCTGGGAGATGTATTTGCGCGCGCTGTTCAGGCAGTCCTCGATCTCGCTGCCCGAGGCGTGGCCGTAGGTGTCCACCGCCTCGCGCGCCTTGCCCCCCAGAAGCTCGTAGACCGGCATGTTCGCCATGCGGCCCTTGATGTCCCACAGCGCCTGGTCCACGCCGCTGATGGCGTTGTTCAGCACCGGCCCGTTGCGCCAATAGGAGGAATTGTACATCGCCTGCCAGGCGTCCTCGATGCGGTCGGCGGGCTTTCCGGTCAGGAAGGGCTTGAGATATTTCTCCACCGCCGGCTTTATCAGGTCGGCGCGCTGGGTGAAGGTGGCGCAGCCGAAGCCGTGCAGGCCCGGCTGGTCGGTCGTGACCTTGACCACGGTCAGGCGCACGCCTTGCGGCGCGCATTCGATGACGCTGACGTCCGCGATCTTGGGGGCCGGCATGCCGCGCTTGGCCTGGTCCAGCCGTTCCTGGCCGAATGCCTCGCGGCTGGTCAGGAGCGCCGCGGCCGCGGCCCCCGCGGTGGTGGCACCCAGAATGTCGCGTCTGCGCATGGCGGAACTCCCCCTGAAAGATTTATGCCGGCGCGACCGTAAGCGGGGCGGACGCGGACGGCAAGGTTTGTATATTGTGTGCCGACCGGTTCAACACGGGCTCCATTACGGGGCCGTCATTCCAAGGAAGAGATTGCATGTCCAGCGAAACCCTTCACGCGCCGCGCGAGCGCCTCAGCACCAGGACCGTCACCATGCACCAGGCGGTCGTTTCGCTGATGGAGGAATTGGAGGCGGCGGACTGGTATCAGCAGCGCGCCGACGATTGCGAGGATCCGGCGCTCAAGGAAGTGCTGCTCCACAACATGCGCGAGGAGGTCGAGCATGCCTGCATGATCCTCGAATGGCTCCGCCGCAACAACGAGGTTTTCGCCAAGCAGCTGAAGACCTATCTGTTCTCCGAGGGCAACCTGCTCGAAGTCGAGGACGAAGCCGAGCATGGCGGCAAATAAGCCGCGCCAATCCTGAACGAAAACAGGCCGGCCCTCCCAGCGAGGCCGGCCTGTCTGTCTTTTGACGCCTACTTGCCCGTGATCAGGCCAAGGTCGATGGCGTCGGCCATCGCCCGATAGCCCGCG
This sequence comes from Hyphomicrobiales bacterium, assembly GCA_040255825.1. Lineage (GTDB taxonomy): Bacteria > Pseudomonadota > Alphaproteobacteria > Micropepsales > Micropepsaceae > Rhizomicrobium. Next base: position 72,294 of record JBDZVS010000003.1, read on the forward strand.
TCATTGGGATGCAGGTGGTCATAGTCGTTGAAAGCGGCGCGGAAGCTCAGCGGATTGGCCGGATCGGCGGTGGCCGCGGCAAAGTCCACCACGCCGTCGAAAGCGCCGCTTGTCTTGATCCAGTTGTTCAGCGCCTGGCGCACCTCTTCACCCTGGGGGGCGGCATAGGCCGCGCCCTGATAGGGCGTCAGCGTGGCGCCGATCACCTTGATGCCGTGGGCATGACAGCGTTCGATGATCTGCTTGTCGGCGGCGATCAGCGCATCGGCCGTCACCGGGTCCTGCGGGCCCTGGGTGGTGAAGCCGCGGCCAATGTCGTTGATGCCTTCCAGCAGGATCACCGCCTTCACGCCCGGCACCGCCAGCACGTCGCGGTCGAGCCGCGCCAGCGCGCTGGGCCCGGTGCCGTAGCGCAGCAGGCGGTTGCCGCCGATGCCGGCATTGACCACCGACCATTTGCGCCCCGCCGCCGTGGCGTTCAGCCGCTCGGCCAGACGATCGGGCCAGCCGCGGAAGGCGTTGTTGGTCGATTGGGCGCCCTCGGTGATGGAATCGCCCAGCGTCACCACCACATTGTCGGCGGTGGCCGGATCGACCTGGACCTCGCTGACCATGCTGGGCAGGCGCATGATCGCCACGCCCGGAAGGCTGGCTTGCGCCGTCTGGTCGCCGGGCGTGCCGGCGACATATTGATAGAGGCTGTGGCCGCCACGGACCAGCGGGCCGGGCACATAGAGCGAGATCACCAGCTTTTGCAGCGCCTCGACCTTCATCTCCACCGGATCGGACAGCAGCGGCGAACTGGCGGGCACCGAAACCGCGCCCTTGCCGTCGAAGGTCACCACATGGTCGGTGCCGGCCACCACGCTGCCGTCCGGTCCGGCCACGCCCACATGGACCGCGCCTAGTACCAGCACATCGCTGCCGCCCTCATTGGTCACGCGCAGGCGCAGCCGCCTGCCCGCCACCGCCACGCGCACCAACTGGCGCACGGTGACGTTGGAGGGATCGCGGGCGGGCGCGATCTCCACCGGCAGGTTGCCGGGGTTGTCGATCAGCAGCGGGTGGCGGACCGGCGGGGTGACCGGTGTCACCGCCACCCGGGGCGCCAGAGGCGCGACATCGGGTTGCTGGCCCGCCACGGGCGTGATGCCCGGCGGCAGGGGCGTTGGAACGAAGCCCCAGGCCCCGATCCAGGCATCGGCGACGGCCGGGGATGTCCATCCCGCGCCTGCCAGGGCCAGAACCAGCCCCGCCGCCAGGAGGGCCTTGTGGCCGATATTCCTGAAATTCATGTCCCGCTCCCCCGATTTGTGTGGAGAGACTTTCTCGCGTCCCCCGGCCGGCGCGCAAGGTGCTTAAAAGCCGGGCATTGGCGGCCGCAATCGTCCAAAAAGCGACGCCTGCGGAACAAATTCCGGGAAAAAGTCTGGTTTTTCAGATGCTTCCGGTTGACGCCCGCGAAGACCTCTGACAATTTATCTTTGGACGCAGGGATTTAACCGGCGTTGTCCCTAAAAGGGGGCTGGGGATGATCAAATCTGAACTGGTAGCGCGGCTTACCGCCCGGTATCCGCATCTGTATCACCGCGACGTGGAGCGCATCGTCACCACGGTGCTCGATTCCATCAGCAAGGCGCTGGCGGAAGGCCATCGCGTGGAACTGCGCGGCTTCGGCGCCTTCAGCGTCAAGATGCGCCCCTCGCGCATGGGCCGCAATCCACGCACCGGGGAACCGGTGGCGGTCGGCGAAAAACGCGCTCCCTTCTTCCGCACCGGAAAGGAATTGCGCGAAAGGCTGAACGTCGGTACGCCCGAGCCGTAAACAGGTTTCCAGGACGCCCGTGAATCCGGTCTATGTCGCGCTCGACACCACCGATCTTGATTATGCGCTGCAACTGGCCGGGCGCGTGCGCCCGCACGTCGGCGGGCTGAAGCTGGGGCTGGAATTCTTTACCGCCCGTGGGGCCGACGGCGTTCGCGCCTTCACCGACATGGGGCTGCCGGTCTTCCTGGACCTGAAGTTCCATGACATCCCGAATACGGTGGCGGGCGCGTGCCGCGCAGCGGCGGGCCTGGGCGCGTCCATCACCAACGTCCATGCCCAGGGCGGCGCGGCGATGATGCGCGCGGCGTTGGACGCGGTGAAAAGCGTCAACCCCGCCACGAAGCTGATCGCCGTCACCATGCTGACCAGCCTGTCCGACGAGGACCTCCCCGATTTGGGGCTGGCGCCGCCGGTGGGCGATCAGGTGCTGCGGCTGGCGGCGCTGACCCGGCAATGCGGGCTGGACGGCGTGGTCTGCTCGGCGCACGAGATCGAACGGCTGCGCCGCGAGCTGGGCCCGGACTTCCTGCTGGTGGTGCCGGGCATTCGTCCGGCGGGCACGGCGTCAGGCGACCAGCGGCGCGTGATGACGCCCAGGGAGGCGATGGACGCGGGCGCCGGTGCGCTGGTGATCGGCCGGCCCATCACAGCCGCCCGCGACCCTGTCATTGCAGCCCGCGATATTGCTCAAAGCCTCGGTATCCCAACGGGTTGATGCCGGTTTCGGGCTTTGCTTGATTTATCGGCCCGCGCGGCCCATAAGCCCCAGCCCATGACCATTGCCGTGAAAATCTGCGGCCTTACCAGCGCCGCCGCGGTCGATGCGGCTGCCGATGCGGGCGCCGTCTATGGCGGCCTGGTGTTTCACCGCCGCTCGCCCCGTTTCGTGACGGCCGAGGCCGCGGGCGCGCTCGCCTCACGCATGCGTGGGCGGCTGCAGGTGGTGGCGCTGGTGGCCGACATGACGGACCCCGAACTGGACGCGGTGGTGCAGGATGCGCGCCCCGACTTCCTGCAGCTTCATGGCGCCGAGGATGTGGCGCGCACCGCCCAGATCCGCGCCCGTTTCAATCTTCCGGTGATCAAGGCGCTGGCGCTGGCCGAGACTGCCGACCTGGCGGCGGCGTTCGAATTCGAGAAGGCCGCCGACATGCTGCTGTTCGATGCGCGCGCACCCGAGGGGGCGCAGCGGGGCGGCGGCCATGGCGCCGCCTTCGACTGGAAAATCCTTTCCGGGCACGCCTTCGCCAAGCCCTGGTTCCTGGCCGGCGGCCTGACGCCGGACAATGTCGCCCGTGCCATCCGGCTTTCCGGCGCCACGCTTGTCGACGTCTCCTCGGGCGTGGAGAGCGCGCCCGGCGTGAAGGACGCGGCGCGCATCGCCGCCTTCATCGCCGCCACCCGCCCGCAGGCCGCCGCATGAACACGATTCCCAATTCCTTCCGCACCGGTCCCGACGCGGGCGGCCATTTCGGCGCCTATGGCGGCCGCTTCGTGGCCGAGACGTTGATGCCGCTGGTGCTGGCGTTGGAAGAGGCCTATGAGGCGGCGAAGAAGGACCCGGTCTTCCAGGCCGAGCTGAGCGGCCTTCTGACCCATTATGTCGGCCGCGAGAGCCCGCTCTATTTCGCCGAGCGCCTGACGGCGCACCTGGGCGGGCCCAAGATCTATCTCAAGCGCGAGGACCTGAACCACACCGGCGCGCACAAGATCAACAACTGCCTGGGCCAGATCCTGCTGGCCCGCCGCATGGGCAAGACCCGCATCATCGCCGAGACCGGGGCCGGCCAGCACGGCGTGGCCACCGCCACGGTGGCGGCGCGCTTCGGGCTGCCCTGCACCATCTATATGGGCGAGGTGGACATCGAGCGGCAGAAGCCCAACGTCTTCCGCATGCGGCTTCTGGGCGCGGAGGTGAAGGCTGTCTCGTCCGGCTCGCGCACGCTCAAGGATGCGATGAACGAGGCGCTGCGCGACTGGGTCGCCAATGTCGAGGACACGTTCTACATCATCGGGTCGGCGGCGGGACCGCATCCCTATCCGGCGATGGTGCGCGACTTCCAGACGGTGATCGGCAACGAGACCCGGGCCCAGATGCTGGCGCGCGAGGGGCGGCTGCCCGACCTGGTGGTGGCCTGTGTCGGCGGCGGCTCCAACGCCATCGGCATGTTCCATCCGTTCGTGGACGATGAGTCGGTGGAGATTCACGGCGTGGAGGCGGCGGGCGAGGGTATCGACACCCACCATCATGCCGCCACGCTGACAAAGGGCACGCCCGGCGTGCTGCACGGCGCGCGCTCCTATCTTCTGCAGGACCATGACGGGCAGGTCGTCGAGGCGCATTCCATCTCGGCCGGCCTGGATTATCCGGGCGTCGGGCCGGAGCATTCCTGGCTGAAGGACATCGGCCGGGTAAAGTACCATTCGGTCACCGACCGCGAGGCGCTGGACGCCTTCATGCTGCTTTCCAGGCTGGAAGGCATCATCCCCGCGCTGGAATCGGCGCATGCCATCGCCCATGTCGCCAAGCTGGCGCCGCAGATGAAGAAGGACCAGCTTGTGGCGGTGTGCCTGTCGGGCCGCGGCGACAAGGATGTGTTCTCTGTCGCCCATGCCCTGGGCGAGAAGTTATGAAGCGCCAAGAAATGAAACGGGAGAAGCCGTGAGCCGCCTCGCCGATACATTCGCGCGCTTGAATCAGGAGGGCCGGGCCGCCTTCGTGCCCTTCGTCACCGCGGGCGATCCCGACATGGAGACCAGCTTCGAGATCCTGTCGAAACTGCCGGGGGCGGGCGCCGACGTGATCGAGCTGGGCATGCCTTTCAGCGATCCCATGGCCGACGGCCCGGCGGTGCAGGCATCCTCGATGCGCGCGCTGCATGCCGGCGCCGGCATGGCCAAGGTGCTGGAGATGGTGAAGAAGTTCCGCAAGGCCGACAGCACCACCCCCATCGTGCTGATGGGCTATTACAATCCCATCCATGCCTATGGCACGGCACGCTTTGCCCGTGACGTGGCGGCGGCGGGTGTCGATGGGCTGATCGTGGTCGATCTGCCGGTGGAGGAAGACGAGGTGCTGCGCGCGCCCGCCAAGGCGCAGGGCGTGGATGTGATCCGCTTCGTCACGCCGACCACCGATGCGGCGCGGCTGGCGCGCGTGCTGGATGGCGCGGGCGGTTACCTCTATTACGTCTCGGTGGCGGGCGTGACCGGCACCAAGTCGGCGCCCGAGGAGGCGGTGCGCGCCGCCATGGCGCGGGTGCGCGCGGCGACGAGCCTGCCTTGCACCGTGGGCTTCGGCATCCGAACGCCGCAGCAGGCCGAAGACATCGCGCGGCTGGCGGACGGCGTGGTGGTGGGCTCGGCCATCGTCTCGAAGATCGCCGACAATCTGGGCAAGCCGCGGGCGGCGATCGTCGCGGAGGTGCTGGACCTGGTCCGCGCCCTGGCCGGTTCGACCCGCAAGGCGCGCGCCGCAAAGGCGCAGACCGATTTTGCCTGAGCCCGGCATTTAGACAAACCTGCCCGCCATGCTAAAGTGAGCGCATGAACTGGATCACCAATTTCGTCCGCCCCAAGATCAAGGGCCTGATCGGCAAGGACCGCAACGACACGCCCGACAATCTGTGGAAGAAGTGTCCCTCCTGCGGCGAGATGATCTTCCACCGCGACTTGGTGGCGAATCTTCAGGTCTGCCCCAACTGCAACCATCACATGCGCATCGGCCCGGCCGAGCGCTTTGCCTATACTTTCGATGCCGGCAGCTTCAGTGAACTGAAGCCGCCAAGTGTGCCGGCCGATCCGCTGAGCTTTCGTGGCGAGAAGCGCTATGGCGACGAGATCAAGGCGGCGCGCGCCAAGACCGGACGGCCGGAAGCCTTCACCGCCGCGCGCGGCGCCATCGACGGTTTGAACGTGATGGTGGGCGTGCAGCCCTTCGACTATCTGGGCGGCAGCCTGGGCCTGGGCGTGGGCGAGGCGCTGGTGCAGTCCATGGAAGCGGCCGTCGCCGAGAAGCGGCCCTATATCCTGTTCGTCTCCTCCGGCGGCGCGCGCATGCAGGAAGGCATCCTGTCGCTGATGCAGATGCCGCGCGCCACCATCCTGGTCGACATGCTGCGAGAGGCGGGGCTGCCCTACATCGTGGTGCTGACCGATCCGACCTTCGGCGGCGTCTCGGCCTCCTATGCCATGCTGGGCGATGTGCAGATCGCCGAGCCGGGGGCGCAGATCGGCTTCACGGGCGCGCGCGTGATCGCCCAGACCATCCGCGAGAAGCTGCCCGACGGCTTCCAGCGGGCCGAATATCTGCTCGATCACGGCATGCTCGATATGGTGGTGCCGCGCAGCCGGATGCGTGAGACGCTGTCGCGCGTGCTGCACATTCTGATGAAGCAGGCGACGCCCAAGCCTGGCCTCGCGCCGCTTTCCAGGAAAAACGGCAATGGCGGCGCGGCCGCGAGCCCAGGCTAGGCAATGCCGTCATGATCCCAAAGCTTGCCTCGGGCCAGCGCAGCGATGCCGTCCTGGGGCGACTGTTGGCGCTGCATCCCAGAAAGATCGACCTGAAGCTGGACCGCATCCTGCGGCTGCTGGCCGACCTGGGCGATCCGCACAGGCGCCTGCCGCCGGTGATCCATGTCGCGGGCACCAACGGCAAGGGCAGCGTGTGCGCTTTTGCCCGCGCCATGCTGGAGGCGCAGGGTCTGAAGGTGCATGTCCACACCTCGCCGCACCTGGTGCGCTTCCATGAGCGTATCCGCATCGCCGGCGGGTTGATCGGCGAGGACGAGCTGGCAGAACTGCTGGAGGAGGTGGAGCGCGTCAATGACGGCCGCCCCATCACCTTCTTCGAGATCACGGGCGCGGCGATGTTTCTGGCCTTCTCGCGCCATCCGGCGGATGCGGTGGTGCTGGAGGTGGGGCTGGGCGGGCGCTATGACGCCACCAATGTGATCGGCGCGCCCGCCATGGCGGTGATCCAGCCGGTGGGCCTGGATCATCAGGAATTCCTGGGGCACGACCTGGCGGGCATCGCGGCGGAGAAGGCCGGCATCATCAAGCCCGGCGCGCCGCTGGTGGTGGGCCCGCAGGCGGATGTGGCGCGCGGCGCCATCCTGTCGCGCGCCGACCAGATCGGCGTGCCGGTGTTCGAGTTCGGCCAGGATTTCGCCGCCCGCCAGGAACACGGCCGCATGGTCTATGAGGACGAGACGGGCCTGTTGGACCTGCCGCTGCCGAAACTGATCGGGCGCCACCAGATCGAGAATGCGGGCGTGGCCATCGCCGCGCTGCGCCACGCGCGCCGGCGCGGCGACATCCTGGGCTGGGGCAGCGACACGGCGGTGGAACGCGGTCTTCAGACCGTGGAATGGCCGGCGCGGCTGCAACGGCTGACGCGCGGACCGCTGATCGACTGTGCCCCGGAGGACGCGGAAGTCTGGCTGGACGGCGGTCACAATCCGCACGGCGCGCTGGCGGTGGCGCGCGCCATCGCCGACCTGGAGGAGCGCGGCGAGCGGCCGCTCTACATGATCTGCGGCATGCTGGCGAACAAGGATGCGGGCGGGTATCTGTCCGCCTGGCGCGGCCTGGTGCGGCGGGTCGCCACCATCGCCATTCCGGGCCAGGCGAACAGCCTGGGCGCGGGCGCGCTGTATGACATCGCCAAGTCGGTCGGCCTGGAGGCGGCGCCCGCCGAAGACCTGGAAGACGCCATGTTGCAGGTGGCGGCGTGGTCGCGGCTGGATGGCGACAGCGTGCCGCCGCGCATCCTGGTCTGCGGCTCGCTCTATCTGGCGGGTTGGGTGCTGGCGGAGAACGGCTAGAGCGCGATCCGGGCGAGCGGATACCGCGAGACCGGGAAATTGCGCGACCAAGCAACAAGCTAGAGCATGATCCAGATTCAAGGAAGATGGATCATGCTCTAGAAGCTTTCCCAAATCATCATGGGCGACCCCCCCGGACAGCGCGAAGCGCGGCCGTGGGCAAAGGGCGGCCATGGAGGTTTCGATTTTCCGGGCGTCAGCCCTTCAGCAGCGCGGTCGCATCATCCAGGCGCTTGCTGTAGGCATTCAGCGCCCCCGCCGTCAGCCCGATATAGCGCACCGCGTCGTCGAACCGTTCTTCCTCGATCGCCTCGCGCACGCCCGGCAGGGTCTTGGCGCCATAGCCGGTGAAGCGGCCCGGCGCGGTGATCATGTTCTTGTACCACGAGCGGCCGGGAAGGCCCTGGTCCACCAGCAGCGTCTGGCTGATGGAACGCATCATCTCCAGAAGCTGTTTGCGCTTGCCAGGCGTCAGCGACGCGCCATGTGCCGCGAGCGCCGCGTCATAGGCGCTCGCGCTTTTGTTCAGCCGTTCCAGCGCCGCATCCAGCGGACCGAAGTCGAAGTCCGGCACCTGTTTCAGCGCCACCGGCGCGGCGTGCGATTTGGTGGGATCGGCGGCCAGGTCATAGGCATGGTCCGCCAGCAGCCCTGCCTGCCGCCGGGCGGCGGCGCGCCGGTCGTCGGCCAGCTTCTTCACCTGCTTGAGATACCGCCCCACCGCGGAGGCGAAGGTTTGCGGCGAATTGAGCGGCAATTCCGCGTCGGCGGCGTCTATCACCATCCGTCCCACCGTCTGCGCCAGCGCCTTGCCATAGGCGCCGCCCGGATCGACGAAGCGGGTGTGATGCTCGAACGTGTCGTAGCGGGAATGATAAACGCCGCCGGCGCTGCCTTCGCCGCCATAGCCCACATCGAGGGTGGCGATGCCCAGATGCTGCAGGAAGCTGGAATAATCCGAGCCGGAACCCAGCGCCGCGATCGGCAAATCCTTTGCCGGATCGGCGGCATCGCTGGCGTCGGCCTTGTCGTCGTCGGTCGCGCCGGGCCGGGCCGCCCGCACCCGGATCGCGGCCCGCGCGCGCTGGGTGACGGTGACCTGCGTCTGCGGGTCGATGACGCCTTGGGCCGCGCGGCTCACGAAATGGCGCAGGTCCTCGCTGCCGCCCACGTCCAGGAAGCCGCGGCCGTTGCCGTCGCTGTTGATGTAGAGCACCGCTTTCTTTTGCAGTTCGGCGGCATGGGTCTCGGCCCATTCGGTGGAGCCCAGCAGCATCGGCTCCTCGGCGTCCCAGCTCGTGTAGACGATGGTGCGCTTCGGCCTCCAGCCCTGTTTCACCAGCCCGCCCAGGGCGCGCGCTTCGTCCAGCAGCGCCGCCTGGCCGGACAGCGGATCGGAGGCGCCGAACACCCAGCCGTCATAATGATTGCCGCGGATCACCCACTGGTCGGGATAGTCCGAGCCTTTCAGCATGGCGATCACGTCATGGGCAGGCTTGAGGCTCCATTCCGACGTGACCGCCAGATGCACGTTGCGGGTGCCCGGACCGGCGCGATAGGTGATGGGCAGGGCACCGCGCCAGGCAGCGGGCGCCGTCTGGCCGCCCAGCGTTTCCAGCAGCACGCGGGCGTCGGCATAGGAGATGGGCAGGGTGGGAATCTTCAGGATGGCGGGCGAGTCCGCGCGCGTCAGCCGCTTGGCGTCCTTGGTCGCGCCGATGCCGGGCGTCAGCGGATCGCCGGGATAAAGCGTCATGTCGGCGACCGAACCGCGCTGGATGCCGCGCCGCGGCCGCGCGGGACCAGCCGGATAGACGCCATCCACGGCATAACCGTCATCGGCGGGATCGGAATAGATCAGGCAACCGATCGCGCCATGCTCCTGCGCCAGTTTCGGCTTCAGTCCGCGCCAGCCCTTGCCATAGCGGGCGATGGCGATCTTGCCTTTGACGCTGACTCCCATCCGGGCCAGGCGCTTGTAGTCATCCTCCATGCCGTAATTGACATAGACCAGCGGCGCGGTGACATCGCCGTCGCCCTGATAGGCGACATAGGCGGGCAGCGCATAATCCTTCGCGGTCGCGCTGCTGTCGCCGGGGATCGGCGGCTCCTGCAAGGCGGCGGTGAAGGCGGGCGCGCCGTTCGCGGCCGGCATCTCCAGCGTTTCGCGCACCGGCGTGGGATAAAGGACATAGAAGGTCTCGATGTGGGCGTCCCAGCCCCATTCGCGATAGCGCGCCAGCAGCCATTCGGCATTGGCGCTGTCGTGCGGGCTGCCGACATGGTTGGGCTCGGCCGCCATCCGCTTGATCCAGGCGGTCTGGTCGACGGGGCTGAGCTGCGCGTCAAAGCGCTGTTCGAGGGAAGTCGGCGTCTGTGCCGATGCGGTGGCCAGGAAAGCGGGAAACAGGAACCCGCCCAGCCAGAATGCAGATCGCATGCCCCACCCCCGAACGCCGGACTGGGAGCCATCGTATCGGCGGCATCGGCAAGCGCAAGGGTGCAGGCGGCATCATGGCCGCCCGCCGGTCAATTTGTCAGATGGAGGATTCGATCCATTCCTTGATCTTGGACTTCGGCAGCGCGCCGACCTTGGTGGCGGCGACCTGACCGTCCTGGAAGATCATCATGGTGGGGATGCCGCGCACGCCATACTTGGTCGGCACATGCGGATTTTCGTCGATATTGAGTTTGGCGATGGTCAGCTTTTCGCCCAACTCGGTCGAAAGCTCGTCCAGCGCCGGGGCGATCATGCGACAGGGACCGCACCATTCCGCCCAGAAATCGACCAACACGGGCTTCTTCGCATCCAGAACATCGCCCTGGAACGAGGCGTCGGTCACTTTGATGGGCATGGAAAGCATCCTTCTTGTCGCCGTCTCTATCTAGGAAGCCCCCCCCAGGGGGGTCAAGATGGGCGTCAAGATGCCCCGGAAACCCTGTCCGCGATGCCGCAAATCCGGGCGTCGAGCAGGTCGTCCGGCAGGGCGATCAGGCGCGGGCCGTCGGTGAAGACCAGGCCGCAGGCGATTCGCCGGCCGGGAAAGACCGCCTGGCCCGCCGCGCGGTAAAGCGCCATCTGGTCCAGATAAACCGTCGCGACCTCGGCGGCGTCATGCGGCGCGGGGCGGTTGGTCTTGAAGTCCAGGATCAGGACATGGCTGTCCGTCACCGCCAGCCGGTCGATGCGGCCGGTGATCGGCGCCGTCAGCCCCAGATCAGGACGGGCGGCGTGGATGGTGGCCTCGGCGCGGCTCATGGGGCCGAACACGTCCGCGAAATCGGGACGATCCAGCACCGCCAGCGTCTCGTCGACCAGCGCCGCGCCTGCCGCGCCGGCAAAGCCCTTGGCGGCGGCGAAGGCCAGCGCGATGTCGCGGCGGCGTTCGGGCGCGATCTCCGGCAGGCGGGCCAACAGCGCATGCACCACCGTGCCGCGCAGGAAGCGCGCTCCGCCCGCGGGCGCGGCGGCCGGGGCGATGCCGATCTGCGAAGGGCGGATGGGGTTGGGCATGGCGGGTTCGGCGGGCGCCGGCGTCGCGATCCAGCCTGGCAGGGGCGGGGGCGACGCGGTTTCGGCAGCGGTGGGCAAGGTCTCTTCGGTCAGGGTGCCGATGACGCGGTATGTCATGTCGCCTGCGGCCGCTTCCACGCCCATCATCTCGGCGGCCTGTTTCATCCAGCCATACCAGCTATTCTCGCCCGCGCCTTTCTTGCCGGTGAAGCCGCATATGAACAGCCGGTCGCGGGCGCGGGTCAGCGCCACATATAAAAGGCGGCGATGTTCGTTGAGGATGGCGGCGTCGGCGGCGGCCTTGGCGGCGGCGACAATGCCGGGCGCATCGGCCTTCGGCAGCGGAAAGACCGGCACGCCATCGGCATGCAGCAGACCGTCATGCCGGCCAAGCCCGCCGGGGCGGGCAGTGGTGTCGGGCAGGATGACGATATCGGCCTCCAGTCCCTTGGCGCCATGCACCGTCATCACCCGGACCTCGTCGCGGCCCTGTTCCATGTCGCGCTTGATCTCGGCGCCGCCGCGCTCCAACCAGTCCAGGAATCCCTCCAGCGACGGCGCGTGGCTGCGCTCATAGTCCAATGTGAGGCTCAGGAATTCGTCGATCGCGTCGGCACAGTCGGGACCCAGCCGTGCCAGCAGCCTCTCGCGGCCACCGCGCGTCGACAGAAGATGGGCATAGAACTCGAACGGCGGGGCATAGTCGGCCCGCTCCAGCATGGCGGACAGAAGTTCGTGCGCGGCGGCGAAGTCGTGGCGCTTCGCCACCAGCGCACTCCACAAATCGCCCGCGCGGCCGTGCGCCAGCGCGAAGACATCGTTTTCGTCGAGGCCGCACAAAGGCGAGCGCAACAGGGCCGCCAGAGTCAGATCGTCCTCCCGCTGCAGCACGAAGCGGCCCAGCGCGACCAGATCCATGACGGCGATTTGCTGCGTCAGGCGCATCCGGTCGGCGCCCGCGACGGGCACGCCGCGCGCCTTGAGCTGGCGGATCACTTCCCCGCCGAACGGTTCGCGCCGCGGCAACAGGATCATGATGTCGCCCGGCCGGATGGGGTGCTTTGCGGACGGCAGCGCCGCGCCGCGCTTCAGCCAGCCATCGATACGGTCGGCGACCTGGATGGCCAGCCGGGCGACGGGACTGGATTTCTGCACCGCGTCCACCGGTGCCCAGGGATCGGTCTCTTCTTCCGCGTCCGGCGACAGCGGCGGCCAGAATTCAACGCCGCCCCTGTCGCCGGCCCGATGCGCCTTGTGTTCGATCGGGCCGCCGGCCGAGGTCAGCCCGGCGCGTGCGTCGTCGGGTGCGAATACCGCATCGACAAAGGACAGGATGTCGGGCGTCGAGCGCCGCGACTCGATCAGGGCGGGCGTCAACAATCGCCGATCCGCGCCGGTCGCGACCTCGGTAAAGTACTGGCGGTTGATCCCGAACTGCGCCGGATCGGCGCCCTGGAAGGAGAAGATGGACTGCTTCTCGTCGCCCACCGCGAAGATGGTGCGCGCACCTTTGCCGGTTTCGCCGGCGAAGAATTCCTCGGTCAGCTTGCGGACGATGTCCCATTGTTCGGGACTGGTGTCCTGCGCCTCGTCGATCAGCACATGGTCGATGCCGCCGTCCAGCTTGTAGAGTACCCAGGCCGCCGCGCCCGCATCGTGCAGCAGCCTGCGGGTCTCGATCACCAGATCGTCATAGTCCAGCACGCCACACAGCCGTTTGGAATCGCGGTAGCGCCGGCACACCGCATCGACGATGGTGAGCGCCGCCTCGGCCAGCTGGGCGGCGCGGGCGGTCCTGTGGCGTTCGGCGGCGGCGCAGTAGCGCTCCTGCAACGCGGTCAGCCAGGCCAGAAGGTCGGGGCGCGCCTCGGCCAGCCTTTTGGTGACGAGTTTGCTTCGCACCTGGCCCTTGCTGTCGAAGAAAAGCCCGTCCAGCAGGAAGAAACTGTCGGGCACCAGGCCGCGCGCCAGTAGCTGGCTTATGATCGCCGCGTGTTTCGCGTCGGTGCCGGCACCGCCGGTCATCCAGTCGCGCGCGGCTTTGAGCGTCTCGATGTCACGCGCCAGTTCGGCGCAGAAACCGCCGGTGATCGCATCGGGGGTCTCGCCATCGGCCAGGCCATGACTGCGGCGCAGCGCCGCGCCGATGTCCTCCGTCGCCGCGAAAAAGCGCTCCAGCCGGCGGCGGTCGCCGCCCAGCGCCGCATCCAGGATTCCCGCAAGGCGGCCTTCACCGGTTTCGCGCACCACCAGCGCGACAGCCGCCGCCAGGCGCGCGTCGCTGCCGGCCTGTTCCAGGACATGCTGGCGCGCCTCGCCGATCAGGGCGCGGGCGGACGCCTCGTCCAGCACCTCGAAGCCGGGCGGCACGCCCGCCTCGACGGGAAAGCGCGACAGCACGATCTGGCAGAAGGCGTGCAGGGTCAGCACCTTCAGCCCGCCCGGAGTTTCCAGCGCCGCGGCGAACAGCCGGCGCGCCTTGGGCAAGTCGGCATGGGCGTCGCCGCCGATCTCGACGATCTGCGTACGCAACTCGTCGTCGGGAAGCATCGCCCATTTCCCAAGCTGCTTGAACAGCCGGTCCTGCATCTCGGCGGCGGCGGCCTTGGTGAAGGTCAGGCACAGGATGCGTTCGGGCCGCGCCCCCGCCAGCAGCAGACGCGCCACCCGGTTGGTCAGGGTATAGGTCTTGCCCGCGCCCGCATTGGCGGCGACCCAGGCCGAGACTTCGGGATCGGAAGCGATGACGGACGGCGCGCGGCTCATTGCTCCTCTCCGTTTCCGGATTCCGGCCAACCCGATACCGACCATTCGCGTACCCGCGCCAGATGGTCATAGTCGCCTTCGATGTCGATGCGATAGGGAATGACGCGCGAGGGATAGGATGTGGCCGCGTCGTCGAAACGGGCAATGCGGCCCGCCAGGCGCTGATAGGCATCCTCTGCCAGCGCCGCGACATCGTCGAACCGCACCGGCTTTTCGGCGTGCTTTTCGTCGGCCAGGCTGAGATAGATCATCTCCGTGGCGTCCATCGGGCCGATGCCCTCGAACGCGCCGCGCGCCAGCATGGCGGCCTCCAGCGGAAGCTGCGGCGACAGCAGGCGCGCGACCTGTTTCCTGGTCGGCACGCGCCCGCTCTTATAGTCCAGGATCGCCGCGCCGCCGCCCGTCAGTTCGTCGATGCGGTCGGCGCGGCCGGTGAGGCGGAATTCGCCCGCGATGCCGGGGATAGCAAGCTCGCCCTTGATTTCGACATGCGGCTTCTTGATCGCGGCGCGCCGCTGCGCCTCCAGCGCGATGATCGCCTGGGCCGCGCCCTGGAAGCGCGGCCGCCACACGGCCAGCGCCGCCTTCGGGACACCTTCGTCGTCGAACACCTGGTCGGCGATGGATACCAGGGCCTGCACGGCATCCTCCGGCAGGTCGACGGGGTATTTCCTGACGAACAGCTCCAGCGCCTTGTGCAGGGCGTTGCCGCGCTCCAGCGGGCCCACCGGCTCGTCCAGCCCGTCCAGCGGCAGCAGCTTCAGTATGTGCTTGGCATAGATGGCATAGGGATCGCGCAGCCAGGTTTCGATTTCGGTGACCGACAATTTGCGCGGCCGCGCCGCAACCGGGGGGCGCGCTGCAGGGCGCCCGATGCGCGGCTGCTGCGCAACGTCACTCATCCGTGCCGCCAGCCGGGCGTAATCGGTGCCTTCGGGCGCCGCCAGCCCAAGGCCTTTTGTCAACTGCTCCAGCCGCTGCAGCCAGCGCGACGGAATGGTTGGCGCGCCATCGGCTTTCTGGCTGCGGGTCATCAGCACATTGGGCTGTGCCGCCAGCCCCGCGAAGTCATGCGCGGAAAGGCCGATGCGCCGCTCGGGCTGCTCCAGGCCCAGCGCCGCGCGCATCGGGCGCGAGAACCACGGGTCGGCGCCGGTATTCTCGGGCCAGCTTCCCTCGTTCAAGCCGCCCAGGATCGTCAGGTCGTAACGCTGCAGGCGCGCTTCCAGCGGTCCCAGAATCGCCAGGCGCGGATGGCGGCCAAAGCCTTCGCGCACCGGCACGCCCATCGCCAGGCTGCGGAAAAGCGGCGCATAAGAAGATGGCTCGATGGGCGGCAGGTCCGCCGCCGACAGCGCGAGCTGCTGGCAAAGCTCCGACGCCTTGTTGCCATCGGCGCCGGCCCACAGTGGGCAGTCGTCGCGCGCATCGCCGCAGGCCAGCGCGTCGGCGGCCTGGACATGGGCGGCGAGAAGATCGGCCAGCGGCGCTTCGCCGGAAGTGTGCAGGCCTTCCAGCCGCTTCAGGATGGCCGCGATCCCATCCCACCATGCCGCCAGCGCGATCAGCGCATCGTGCGGCGGCGGCCGATATGCCGTCTTGGCCTTTTCGATGGCGCGCGCGATGCCGGCAAGGCCGGGATCGGGGCGCGGACCGCGCAGGCACCAGCGATCCAGTTCGCGCGCGCGGGCGCGGAAGGCGGCGACCTCCTGTCCGGCGCGGGCGAAGGGGTGCTTCAGCAGCGCCAGCAGCGGCACCGGCGCGAAGTGTTGATCCGCCGCCTCCGCCAGCAGGCACAAGAAACCGCCGGCCGCCATATGCGCCAGAGGCCGGCCGGCGGAATCGTCGATGGAAACGCCCCAGCGCCGCATCTCGGCGGCGACGCGGCGCGCCAGATTGCGGTCGGGCGTCACCAGCGCGGCGCTGCGGCCCGGCGTTTCCAACGCCTCGCGCAGCGCCAGCGCGATGGCCAGCGCCTCCTCGCCGGGATTGGCGGCGACGATCCACGACAGCCCGTTCAGGCCGTTCGCCAGGTCGCTCGCGCCCTTGTTCGCCAGCGCGCGCCAGGCGTCGGTGGTGGGGGCAGGGCGCAGCGTCTCGCGCAACAGTGTCTCGCGCGCGGCGTTGCGTTCGGCGCTCGCCCAGTGCCGCACATCCTGGCGCTCCACGCCGATGCGTTTCAAAAGCTCGCGCAGGCCGTATTGCGGATGGCCGGGGTCCAGGTTGGCCCAGCTTTCCGCATCCAGGTCGAGATCCAGCCCCGGCAGCACGACCGCTCCGTTCGGCAAACACGCGATCGCGGCCAGCAGCTCGGCGGTGGCGGGGATGGAGCCGGTGGAGCCGGCGGCGATCATCAGGTCCTGTGGCGGATGGTCCGTCAGCCGCTTGGCCAGCGCGCGCAGGGCCGCCGCCTGGCGCGCGGCGGGATTGGTGGCGCCTTCCGCCGCCAGCACGGCGGGCCAGGCGTCATCGATGATGTCCAGGAACCGGGCCACGCCCTGCCAGTGCTCGGCCAGCGCGGCGGGCACGACGGTCTTCAGGGTCTTCAGATCGGCGCCCTGGGTTTCGACCTCGTCCATCACCCGCGCCAGGCTTGCGGCCAGCGCGGCCGCCTGCGCGAAGGACAGCGTCTCGCCTTCAGCGGCACGCCACTGGCGGATCAGCCGCGCCAGCAGAAGCCGGCGGCGGATGGGATGGATCGCCGGCGGCAGCGGCACGCCATCATCGAACGTATCGAACAGGAGATCGTCTTCCTCACTCTCGCCCATATTGGTTGTTGAAGGGAGCGCACGAAACTGGGGCAGCAGCGCCGCCCCGCCCAGCACCTTGGCAAAGGCGTCGCCGAAGCCACGCGCGGCGCGCCGCGTCGGCAGATAGATGATCGCCGACGACACCGCCAGCGCATCGCCGCCGGTGCGGTCCACCACGCCCCTGGCCAGGGTCGCGGCGAAATCGGCGCTGGCGGGAATGGTGAAGACCGCGGGCGCGCGCATGCGGCTCATGCCGGCTTCAGGGCAGAGAGATATTTTTCGGCTTCATCGCGCGCCTGGGGCGTGCCGACATGGATCCACATGCCTTCCAGTCGCGTGCCGTAAAGCCGCTTGCGCGCGATGGCCTTGTCCCACATGCGGTTGGTGGAGAATTCGCCGCTGGGCGCGCCGTCGAACAGCCGGGGATGGACGATCTGCACGCCCGGATAGGCATAAGGGCTGGCGTTGCGCTCGGGCCGGGCGACATGGCCCTGGGCATCCATCACGAAATCGCCGGTGCCTTCATAGCCCATCGCCCGGGTCATCGCGGCCAGCAGCAGCAGCCCGTCCATCTTTTCGGGATTCCACTGGCGCTGCATCTGGGTCAGGGCGGCCACATAGCCTTCCACCCATACCGAGTCCGAATTGAGAATGAAAAAAGGATGGCCGCCGAAATGCGGCATCGCCTTGACCACGCCGCCGCCGGTGCCCAGCAATTCGCCGGTCTCGTCGGACAGGATGATCTGCACATCCTTGCGGCCGGCCAGGTGCGCGCGCAGCATATCGGCACGGTAATGGATATTGACCACCACCAGCGTCACGCCCGCCGCGACCAGCCGGTCCAGCGCATGGTCGATCAGCGGCTTGCCCATCACCGTCACCATCGGCTTGGGCCGGTCGTCGGTCAGCGGACGCATGCGCGTGCCCAGGCCGGCCGCCATGATCATTGCGCGGGAAACTGTGGTCACTCAGGCGGGCTCCGCGATTGTGCGTTTTTCCGGCGGAATCACGCGATCATACCATGCGCGCAAATTCGCCAACGCCGGATGGGCCAGGTCGCGTTCCAGATGGCCCCACACCCGCGGCAGCAGCGCCAGATAGCGCGCCTTGCCGTCGCGCAGGTAAAGCCGGGCGAAGATGCCCACGATCTTGGCGTTGCGCTGGGCCGCCATCACCGCCATTTCGTGCCGGAAGGCGGCTTCGTCCGGCGGCATGTCCTGGGCGCGCATCGCCTCCAGATAATGCGTCGTGGCGGTGGCGGCCACCGTGGGGTCGACGTCGCGGCGTGCGTCCTCCAGCAGCGAGACCAGGTCATAGGCGGGACTGCCCGCCACCGCATCCTGGAAATCGATCAGACCGACGCGCGCCACGCCCGGACGCATGGGCAGCCACAGCAGATTCTGCGCATGATAGTCGCGGTGCACGAAGACGCGGCGGCTTGTGTCCAGGGTTCCGAGCGCCGCGCGCCACAGCGCGCGATGGGTTTGGATTTCCTCGTCAGTGGCCTTGCGGCCCAGCGCCAGGGGCATGAACCATTCGGTCAGCAGGTCGATCTCGGCGATCAGGGCGGTGTCGTCAAAGACGAACAGCGGCTTGCCGGGGCCGATGCTGTCCGGTGCTTCGGCGGCATGCAGTCTGGCCAGCACCTCGACCGCGGCCTTGTAAAGCGCGGTTTCATCTCCGCCCTTAATCTTGTTTTTTTGGGCCAGCACATCGGCGAACAGCGCATCCCCCAGGTCTTCCAGGATGACGAAACCCTGGTCGTAATCCGCGGCCAGGACGGCCGGGGCCGCCAGCCCGCGCGCGCGCAGATGATCGGCTACGGCCGCGAACCGCGCGCAATCGGCGCCGGCCAGTCGCGCCACCGCGTTGTAGCCCAGCGCATGGCGGGCTTCGGGTGTGGCGTCGGCGGGCGCCACCGGCATCTCGGCGTTCTGCGGCTGGTCCATCAGCATGGCCGTTTCGCCGCCCCGCGTCAGACGCGCATAGCGGCGGGTCGAGGCATCGCCGGGCAAGAGCGCGATGGCGGCGTCGCCCCAGCCGGACGCGGAGAGAAAATCGCGCATCGCCTGCCGTCGCGCGCCATTAGACATCTTTCAAATCCCGCCAGCGCGCCGGACCGGTGATGCGGGCGCTGCGTGTCCCTTCCTCAAGCGAGAGGCGCACATGCAGCGTATCGGAAGGCAATGCTTCGGGCGCGCGCTCGGGCCATTCCACCAGCACCGCGCCCTGGTCCAGCGTGTCCTCGAAGCCCAGTTCCGCCATCTCGCCCGGCGACTTCAGCCGATAGAGATCGTAATGGCTGACCAGCAGCGTTGGCGTTTCATAGCTCTGCACGATGGTGAAGGTGGGGCTCGGCACTTCGCCGGTCACGCCCAGCGCCTCCAGGATGGCGCGCGCCAGCGTGGTCTTGCCCGTGCCCAGGTCACCCCACAGCGCGACCGCGTCGCCCGGCTGCAATCGGCGCGCGATCGCCATGCCCAGCGACGCGGTTGCCGCCAGATCGGGCAGGGCGATCCGGGCGCGGACCGTCTCCCCGCAAGTCTCTGGACTTTCAGCCATCACGCCGTTTTTAGCGCGGCGAAAAGCCGTGCGGAAGGGCCTGGTTGCGCGGGGTACCCCATCATGCTAGCCCCGCGCCGCAGGCAGCACTGACAGAGCATCATGCCCGAGAAGATCGTCATTGTCGGCGCCGGTCAGGCCGCGGCGCAGGCCGTCCAGAGCCTGCGCGGCGAGGGCTTCGAGGGCCCCATCACGCTGGTTGGAGACGAGCCTTATGCCCCCTATCAGCGCCCTCCGCTGTCGAAAGCCTATCTGCTGGGCCAGTTCGAGCGCGCGCGTCTGTTCCTGAAAGGGGATGACTATTACCGCGAAGCCGGCTGCGAACTGTTGCTGAACACCCGCGCCAGGGCGATCCATCGCGATCGGCGCGAAGTGGAACTGGCCGACGGCCGCACGCTGGCCTACGACAAGCTGTTGCTGGCGACCGGCGCGCGGGTGCGCAAGCTGAATTGCGCCGGCGCCGGCCTGCCGGGTGTGTATTACCTCAAGACCATCGCGGATGTGGACGGGTTGCAGGCGGCTTTCATGCGGGGCGGGCGCGTCGCCGTGGTGGGCGGCGGCTATATCGGGCTGGAGGTCGCCGCCGTCGCCGCCAAGCGCGGCCTTCATGTGACGGTATTCGAGGCGATGGACAGGCTGATGGCACGCGCGGTGTCGGCGCCGATGTCCGCTTTCTATGCCTCCGAGCATGAAAAGGCCGGCGTGACCCTGCGCCTGAACACGGGAGTGGAGGAGATCGGCGGCCACGGCAAGGTGGAATGGGTGCGCGCCGGGGGCCTGACCTATGACGCCGATCTGGTGCTGGTCGGCATCGGTGTGGTGCCGTGCGAGGAGCTGGCGCGGGACGCGGGCCTGGCCTGCGACGACGGGATCGTGGTGGACCGGAATGCGCGCACCGGCGATGCCCATATCTGGGCGGCGGGCGATTGCACCCGCCATGTCGGGCGCGAGGGTCATGCCATCCGGCTGGAATGCGTGCAGAACGCCATCGACCAGGCCAAGCATGCGGCGCTGGCGATGACCGGCAAGCCGAAGACCTATTCCGAAGTACCGTGGTTCTGGTCGGACCAGTATGACCTGAAACTCCAGATCGCGGGGCTGGCGCGGCCCACCGACACCATCGTGCAGCGCGGCGATCCGCGGCAACGCAAATTCTCCGTCTTCCATCTGCGCTGCGGCAAGGTCGCGGCGGTGGAGGCGGTCAATGCCGCGCCCGATTACATGATGGGCCGGAAGTGGATCGCCGAAGGCGTGGCGATAGACCTCGCGCGCCTGGCCGACACGTCCATTCCGGTCAAGCAGGTCGCGGGATGACCTGTTTCTTCGCCGGACCAGGGATGCAGGCTGAAATCATGGAGGGCGCGTCGAACCATGCGGGACAAGACTGATGGCGGCATACAAGGCCACTTACATCGAAAGCACCGGCAAGGCGCACACCATTGAAGTGAAGGAAGGCTGGTCGCTGATGGAAGGGGCGGTCAAGCACCTGATCCCCGGCATCGATGCCGATTGCGGCGGGGCCTGCGCCTGCGCCACCTGCCAAGTCTATGTCGATCCGCAATGGGAAGGAAAGCTGCCGCCCAAGTCCGACATGGAAGAGGCAATGCTGGACTTCGCGCAGGAGCGGCAGGCGAACAGCCGCCTGTCGTGCCAGTTGCGCATGACGGCCGAGTTGGACGGCATCGTGGTGCATCTGCCCAGGAGCCAGCACTAGTTCTTTTTCGTCATGGCCCGCTTTATGCGGGCCATCCAGTTGCTGTCGCTTCCAAAACTGGATGGCCCGGACAAGCCGGGCCATGACGGACAAGAATTCCGCGAACACAGGTCAGCCTCCCCTTCGGCGCGCAGCGCCATGAAGGGGAGGTGCCCGCAGCAACGCGAATGACATGGCGGCGAAGCCGGCGTGCCATGAGCAAAGTTGCGCAGGGCGGAGGGGTTATAGATAAGCGGTCTGGTCCGGCCCGACCTGCGGGCGCTGGTCTTCGTCCGGCACGCGGCGGGGAATGTGACAGCGCACCAGCGTGCCGCCGCCCTGGCTGGATTCGATCTCCACCCAGCCGTCATGCAGTTCCAGGAAGCGGTTGACCAGCGCCAGCCCCAGCCCCGCGCCGGCACGGTTGCCCGACTGGCTTTTCGCGGAGAAGCGCTCGAACACATTGGCCTTCACCTCGGGCGACAGGCCCGGGCCGTTGTCGCTGACGCCGATCTGCACGTCGCCGTCCACGATCCGGCCGGACAGCACCACC
Organism: Hyphomicrobiales bacterium; assembly: GCA_040255825.1. Classification (GTDB taxonomy): domain Bacteria; phylum Pseudomonadota; class Alphaproteobacteria; order Micropepsales; family Micropepsaceae; genus Rhizomicrobium. The sequence continues at coordinate 93,788 of JBDZVS010000003.1, forward strand.
CGTCCGCCGCGCGGCGTGAACTTGAAGGCGTTGGACAGAAGGTTGAAGAGGATCTGGCGCAACCGCCGCACATCGCCCAGGAAGACTCCGGCGCCGGTCGCGCAATCCACATCCAGCGTCAGCCCCATCTTGGCCGCCCATTCGCGCGCATGGCCGGCGATGTCGTTGATGAGGTCGTAGAGATCGACGCGCCCCAGCTCCAGCCTGAGCGCGCCCGATTCCACCAGCGCCAGATCCAGGATGTCATTGATCAGGTTCTTCAATGTGTTCCCGCCCGATACGATGGCGTGGACATATTCGGCCTGCCGCGGGTTCAGCGCACCCGGCACCCCGCTGGCCAGGTGCTCGGAAAAGCCCAGAATGGTGTTGAGAGGCGTGCGCAGCTCATACGACACATGCTTGATGAAGTCCGACTTCAGGCGATCGGCGGCTTCCAGCCCTTCATTGCGTTCGCGCAGCGCGCTTTCGATGCGGAAGCGGTCGGTGACGTCGGCAAAGGTGATCAGGGTGGCGCCGTCGGGCAGGGGAGAGATCGCCAGCGACAGCACGCTGCGGTCCGACCGTTCGATCTGGCCCAGATCCTCATGCTGGCGCGCGCCCGAGGATATTGCCCGCACCACCCGATCCCACAATTGCGGCTCGTCGCCGAACGTGTCCCTGGCCAGTTCGGCGATGGTGCGTATATGCGGCTCGCCTTCCAGTTCCTCCGGCTCCAGGTCCCAGATGCGGGCGAAGGCGGCGTTGCGCAGCTTCAGCCGTCCGTCGGGCCCGAACACGGCCACCGCTTCGCTCAGCGTGTCCAGGGTCGCGGTCTGCACCTTGAGCAGCGTGTTGTAATCGCTTTCCAGCGCCAGGCGGGCCGACACGTCCTCGTACAGGAAGGTCAGGCCGCCGAAGGGATGCGGCTGGCTGACCACGCGGATGGTCTGGCCGTTCGGCAGGTACCAGTTGTCTTCGCTACTTTCACGGTCGCGCTGGTAAAGCGCCAGGCGCTGACGCTTCCAGGCCTGATAGTCCCGCTGTTCCGGCAATTTTCGCATGTCGCGCAGCCGGTCCAGGATGTCGCCGTCGGCGGGGTGCTTGTCCAGCCAGCTTTCGGGCAGACCCCACAGGCGGGCGAACGCCTTGTTGTAGAAGGTGAGCTTTTGGTCGCGGCCGAAGATCGCCACCGCCGTCGCCAGCTTGTCCAGCGTGTCGGCATGGGCGTCTGCATGGCTCTGCAGCCGCGCTTCCGCCGCGGCGGTTTCGGTGACGTCGATGGCGGTGCCGATGATGCCCGCGTCGCCCAGCGGAATTTCGCGATAGGACAGCGCGCGGCGCTGGCCACCAACCACCGAGAAAAGGCGGGTCTCCTTGACTTCGTTTTGACCGCGGGCGGCCGCGGCAAGTTCCGGCTCCGCCTTGTCCAGCGAAAGCTGTTCGCGGCGCGCCGTTTCCAGGTCGCGCGCCCCCGTGGCCGTCAGGAAGGCATGATTGGCCCAGGACAGCGCCAGCGCCTTGTCGCGCAGCCATACCGGCAGCGGCAACGCATCCAGGATGGCGCGAAAATCGCCCCCGGCTTCCGCGACGGCCGGCTCTTCCAGCCAGACCGCCGCCATGCCGCCCACCGCGCGGCCGCGCACCGCCAGCAGCTTGCCGTGCGCGTCGTGCGCTTTCAGGCTGAAGGCGGCGCCGCGGTCCGACAAGCCATCAAGCGCGCCCGATAGCGCCAGGGCGTCGGCGCCCTTCAGGCAGGATTGCAGCATCTCCTCGCCATGGCTGTAGGAGAAAGGGCCGGCGCCGTCGCGGCCCCATACCACCAGGGCCTCGCGGGCGGCGCTCAGAAGCGCGTCGCGTTCGCCCACGGCGGCTTTGCTGCGGGCGTTCATCGCGCGCAGCGCCCGACGCAGGCGCCTGGCCGCGCGCTGTTCGGCCAGCGCCCACAACCCGGCCGCGATGCCCAACGCAACGCCCCCACACGCCAGCGCCGACAGCACCAGCATGTTGCCGGCTTCGAAGGTGAGAGCCGCCGGCGTGGCCGCCAGCGCCGAAGCGGGAGACGCCAGGGTGGGAAGCATGGCTGCGCCGCTGGACAACAAGCCCGCCGCACGCCTCAGCCGCCGTCCGGCGGGCTGTCCCACCTGTCCCGGAATGGGACGCATTCCCAACTGCCCCCGTTGATAGCTGCCTGAAACGGCGAATCACTGTCGAATCAACAGGATAGCTTTGGGCACGGAGTCCGCCTAGGGATTGTGGTTAATAATTTCCTAAAACCCACATGCTGGTAGCCCGGGCACATTTTGCAGCTGTGGATAATTCACCCGGCAATTCAGAAGGTTAATGAATCCTTACCATTCCGGGGCCGGATTCAGTCCTGTGGCACCAAGACGGCGATGGCGGCGTCCGATCCGATCAAGCCGGCGCGCTCGGCCACGAACAGCCGGTCCAGCTCGGGCACGAACAATGAGGTCCGGGCGCCCCGGCTGGTGTCGACGCTCCCCAGTCGCGTGAGGCCGGAGGCCGCCGCGAAGACGTCAACCTTGCCCGCGCCGCAACTGACGTAAAAGCGTTTGCGGCGCTTGTCGAAGAAGACATCGTCGGCATCGCTGCAGGTGCCGCTCGCCGCCAGCGGCTTTCCGGAGGCGCCATCGTAAAGCACCAGCCGGGGCGGTGCGCGGAACACCACCGCGACGTGGCCCGCACCATCCAGGATCATCGGAAAATTGGCAGAGAGGTGATCGGGTCGCCACTGGCCGGTTATCCTGCCGCCGTCCAGGTCGGCCAGCATGATCCGGCCGGCGTCCGGGACGTTGATGAAGACGCGCGATCCATCCAGGCGGAAACTCTCCGGGTGGCCGGGCAGGGCGATGACGCGCAGCTTTTGGCCTTTGACCGGATCGATCACCGCCAGCGCGCCGTCGCCATAGCCCACGACCAGATCGCCATTGCGCGGGTCGAGCCGGACATTGTCGGCGTCGTCACCCAGCCGGACGGTGCCACGCGGCCTGAAGTCGCCGCCGTCATAGAGGCGCAAGGTGCCGTCACCGCCGCCGGCGACCGCGACCAAATCGGCCCGCGGGGCATAGGCGATGCCCTGCGGCTCCTTCAATCCTTCGATGCGGTGGACGACCTTGCGGCTGCCCAGATCGACCACATCGACGGTGCCGTTGCCCAACTCCGCGACGAACAGATGCTTGCGTCCCGGATCGACGGCCAGATGGTCGATGCGGCCGCCGGTATGGGGCAGGGGAATCGTCGCTTCGAGTGCGAGCGGCGTCGCGGCGGCCGCGCCCGTCGCCGTCAGCATCGCGACGCCCAGGACCAGGCCCAAGACCAGCGCACGCAGCATGTTCAAGCCTTCTGCACGGCGACTTCGGACAAAGCCGCCTTCAGGCCCGCGAGAAGGACCTTGAGATCCCCATGCGCCCAGAAGTGCATGAAAAACATGCGCGGTTCGTCATCCAGCATATGATTGTGGATCGCCGTGACGTCGATGCCGTGGCTGCGCAGCGCCCGCAATACCGGATTCACTTCTTTTGCGACCAAGATGAAGTCGCCGGTGATTGCAGCCTCGCCGCCGCCGAGGGGCTGGAAATTTATCGATTCCGCACCGCCTAGTGGACCTGTCACCGCCATCCCGGCCGCCATGGCCGGCTCTGCGCGCGGTATACCGACCTGATAGACGCCGCCGGCGATCGAACCTTTGGCGCCCAGGGCGGCGTCGATGGCGGCGGTGTCCAGATCGATCGAGGCCGGGGGGGCGCTTGGCGAGGGCGGGCTGCTGAACGGCGTCTTGCTCAGTCCCAGCGCAGCATGGATGGCGCTGGCCATCTTCACCGGAACGCCCGTCCCGCCGATATGCATGTAGAACGTCGCGGGCCGGGCGTTGAACAGATGGTTATGGAGGGCCGTAATCTCGATTCCGCTATTCAGCAGTGATTTCATTACTGGCTCGACTTCGTCTTCGGTCAGCACCAGGTCACCCATCACCATCGCCTGATCGCCCATGGGACGGAAGGCCACCCATGATCCCAACGCGAAGGTCGGCTTCAACGTGATGCCTGCCAGTTGCACATGCAAATCGCTGCGTGGAAATCCCACACGGTAGATGCCGCCCGCCATCTCCGTGCCGGACTTGCCCAACGCCCCGGCTACGGCGGTCCAGTCCGGCGCGGCTATGGCAGGGGTCACGAAGGCGAGCAGGGCGGCGGAAAGGACGAACACACGTTTCATGGGAGAGCCTCCGAAATCGTGTGGCGAGGACGTTGATACGATCATTTCAGGTCGTCAAATCCGTGATATAAATGTATCATGGGCCCTTGGCTGCTTCTGGTTCCACAATTGCCGGCGCGGCCCGCCTATCTGCGGGTCAAGCTGTGGCGCCGCTTGCGCGAGATCGGCGCGGTGTCCCTTAAGAATGCGGTTTATGTGCTTCCCGACAGATCCTCCTCGGTGGATCAGTTCCGTGCGCTGTTGCGGGAGCTGGAGCGCGCCGGTGGCAGCGGCCATATTTGCGAGGCCAAGTTTGCCGATGGCGATGCGGGGATACGGGCGCTGTTTGAAAAGGCGCGCGATGCCGACTACCGCGCGCTGGAAAAGGAACTGCGTCGGCTGATGCAACTGCGCAAGATTCGCAAGCCCGACCTGGATCTTAAACTGGCCAAGATACGGCACCGGCTGGAGCGGCTGACGGCGATCGATTTCTTCGAGGTCGGCCAGCGCAGTGCGGTACGCGCGCTGCTCACCCAACTGGAACATAGCCATATCGTTCGCCAGGATGAAGCGCCCGTGCTGTCGGGGGTGGCTGCGCTGAAGAACCGCCAGTGGGTGACGCGGCGGAATATCCATGTCGACCGCATCGCCTGTGCCTGGCTGGTTCGCCGTTTCATTGATCCCGATGCGCGCTTCTGCTTCGTCCCAGACCGCCATTACCGGGCGCGCGCAGGCGAACTGCGCTTCGACATGCCGGGCGGAGAATTCACCCACCAGGGCGACCAGTGCTCGTTCGAGGTGCTTCTGGCGGCGACCGGCCTGTCGGATATCGCGCTTACTGCCATTGCCGAGATGGTACATGACCTCGACATCGAGGACGGCAAGTTCGCGCGTCCCGAGGCGGCAGGGATCGGATTGGCGATCGGCGGCATATGCGCCACCCAGGCTGCGGATGCGGACCGGATTGCGCGGGGCTGCGAGATGCTGGATGGTATTTATGCGCGCCTGAGGAATCGGCGCCAGGCATAAAAAGGGCGCGCCCGCCCAGGCGCGCCCTTCTATTGCCGAATATCCGGCTCAGTAGCGATAGGTGTCCGGCTTGAACGGGCCCTGTTTGGGCACATTGATGTAGGCGGACTGTTTGGCGGACAGTTCGGTCAGTTCCACCCCGATCTTGCCCAGGTGCAGGCGGGCGACCTTTTCGTCGAGCTGTTTGGGCAGGGTGTAGACCTTCTTCTGGTACTTGCCCTGGTTGTTGAACAGCTCGATCTGGGCCAGCGTCTGGTTGGTGAAGCTGGCGCTCATCACGAAGCTGGGATGGCCCATGGCGTTGCCCAGGTTCACCAGCCGGCCTTCCGACAGAAGGATGATGCGCTTGCCGTCGGGGAATTCCACCTCGTCGACCTGCGGCTTGATATTGTGCCACTGGAGGTTCTTCAGCGCGCCCACCTGGATCTCGCTGTCGAAGTGGCCGATGTTGCAGACGATGGCGCGGTCCTTCATGGCGCGCATGTGGTCCACCGTGATCACATCGACATTGCCGGTGGCGGTGACGAAGATATCGGCCTTGGGGGCGGCGGTTTCCATCGTCACCACCTCATAGCCTTCCATGGCGGCCTGCAGGGCGCAGATGGGATCGACTTCCGACACCATCACCCGGCAGCCGGCCTGGCGCAGCGAGGCGGCGCTGCCCTTGCCCACATCGCCGAAGCCCGCGACCATCGCCACCTTGCCCGACATCATCACATCGGTGCCGCGGCGGATGCCGTCCACCAGCGACTCGCGGCAGCCATAGAGATTGTCGAACTTCGACTTGGTGACGCTGTCGTTGACGTTGATGGCGGGGAACAGCAACGTGCCGGCCTTTTCCATCTGGTAGAGGCGGTGCACGCCGGTGGTGGTTTCTTCCGACACGCCCTTGATGGCGGCGGCGATCTCGCCGAACCAGCCCTTGGGCTTTTCCTTCAGAAGGCGCTTGATCAGCGCGTAGAAGACTTCCTCTTCCTCGTTCTCCGGCTTTTCCAGGAAGGCGGTGTCGCCCTTTTCGGCGCGAAGGCCCGCATGCACCAGCATGGTGGCGTCGCCGCCATCGTCCAGGATCATGTTGGGATAGCCGCCGCCATGCCAGTCGAACAGCCTGGCGGTGTAGTCCCAATAGTCCTTCAGGCTCTCGCCCTTCACGGCGAAGACCGGAATGCCGGCGGCGGCGATCGCGGCCGCGGCATGGTCCTGGGTCGAATAGATGTTGCACGAGACCCAGCGGATGTCGGCGCCCAGCGCCTTCAGCGTTTCGATCAGCACCGCGGTCTGGATGGTCATGTGCAGGGAGCCGGCGATGCGCGCGCCCTTCAGGGGCTGCCTGGGCCCGTATTCGGCCCGGGTCGCCATCAGGCCGGGCATCTCGATCTCGGCGATGTTGAGTTCCTTGCGGCCCCAGTCGGCGAGGGAAATGTCTTTGACGATGAAGTCATTAAATTCTTTGGCGTTGAACGCGGCCATAAGGGAATCCCTGACGAAATTGCCGCCCGCCTATAGCGCGGCTGGCAGGCAGGGGCAAGAAAGACATAAAGAAATACGCATATCGTTATTCATACGCTCGGCATTTGCCGGGCGGGCTCCCGTTTCACGGAACCGGTGGGCCTGGAGCGGGCTGGAGCAGGCGCGCGGTCAGGGGGGCTCGCCCACGACGGGGACTGGATGGTGGCGCAGGCGCCCGGCTTGCGGCATGTCCCGGCCCAGCAGCGGGCGTAAATAGCGCCGGAACGCCTCGGTCACGTCCGTTCCGTTTTCGGCGATGAAGGCATCGGGCATTGTGCGCGTCTTTCCCGCCACGTCCTCGAGCGCGGCGAAGCGATACTCGACCGCATACCGGCCGGTACGATGGATGGTCACCGAACCGTCCCGGCCATCCCAAAACGCGAACTGCACCGCCTTTTCGCCGGCCTCGCGCGCCTCGCGCCGGTCGACATCGGAAGCGCAGCCGATGAAGCTGCGCTGCAGATAGCCGAGCGTATCGGCGCGCACGCGCTTGTATCCGAGCCGGTCCTTGACGAGTTGCGCCAGCCGGTCCGCAAGAGCTCCGCCGCCAAGCTGGACATTGCCGTGCGGATCCTTTTCCACCTCCGTGGCGAGCCGGCTGGCGATCGGGACGCGGCGGTCGTCGCAAATGCCCTCCGAAAGCGCCACCACGCAGCGGCCGTGGCGTTCCATCATGGTCTTCACGCCGGCGAGGAAATGATCGAAGTCGAAAGCCCGTTCGGGCAGGTAGACAAGATGGGGTCCGTCATCCGCATATTGCCTGGCGATGGTCGCCGCGGCGGTCAGAAAGCCGGCATGGCGGCCCATCACCACGCCCATATACACGCCGGGAAGGGCGCGGTTGTCGAGATCGGCCCCCATGAAGGCCTGCGCGACGAAACGCGCCGCCGACGGAAAACCGGGCGTGTGATCGTTTTCCACAATGTCGTTGTCTATCGTCTTCGGGATATGGACGCAGCGCAGCGGATAGCCTTCGGCCCGCGCCTCGGCCGATACGATCCGTACCGTATCGGCGCTGTCGTTGCCGCCGATATAGAAGAAACAGCCGATTCCGTGCGCTTTCAGGGCGCGGAAGATCGCCTGGCAGTATTTGAGGTCCGGCTTGTCGCGGGTCGATCCCAGCGCCGCAGAGGGAGTCTGCGCGACGATCTCCAGGTTGCAGCTGGTCTCCCGGGTGAGGTCGACAAAGGCCTGGTCGACGACGCCGCGTATGCCGTGCAGGGCTCCGTAGACCCTTTCGACCTGGCGGAATTTGCGTGCTTCCAGCGCCACGCCGACCAGGGACTGGTTGATGACGGCGGTGGGCCCGCCGCCCTGGGCGACCAGGAGCTTGGAGAAATCGGGATCGGCCATGCGCGCACTTTCTCCCCATCGCGAGTTCAGCGCCTGCCGCATGAAATGTAAAGGCGCAGGGAAGCGCCGCTTGCCTGCTTGGAGCGGGTCTACTTGCCGGGGGATGGTGGGTTGTCGCCATCCTTTCCCAGGGCCTCGAACAGGGGATGCCAGAGCGTTGCGAGGCGCCGCAATTCGTCCCGGTGCGCGATCGTCAGTTGCTCGAGCCGGCGTTCGGCGGCCGGCGTCAGCGCCAAGTGGACACGGCGGCGGTCCGCGGTGTCGGCCCGCCGGCGCACCAGCCGGGCCGCCACCAGCCGGTTGACCAGGCCCGCCGCGCTGTGAGCCTTGATCCCCAGCCGGTCGGCCAGGTCGCCCATGGTCAGGTTCTGGAAGCCCTTGATGGCGAGCAGGGCCTGGTGATGGCGCGGCTGCAATCCCGCTTTCCGGGCAGCATCCTCGCTGAAGGACAGGAACTGGCGAAGCTGGTAGCGGAACTCGGCCAGCGTGCGGCAATCCGCATCAGTGAGGGGCTTGTTTTTCCGGGCGGCCGTCATGGATGCTTCCTTGAAAATACCTCGTATCACGATATAAGGGCGCCCCGCCAGATTCCCGGGTGCCCTCGATGCCGAAATTCCCGCACGCCGAACAGGACGACTTGCGCGACTTCACCGCCGACTGGCGGCTGTTGCAGCTTGCCGCCATGGCCCTGGTCGTTGGCCTGATGGGCGCGCTTTCGGCGTGGGTCTTGCTGCGCATGATCGGTCTTTTCACCAACCTGGTCTATTTCCAGCGCGTTTCGACCATGCTTCCGTCGTTTCCCGCGCATCTTCCGCTGTGGACCATCGCCATTCCGGTCGCCGGAAGCCTGGTGATCGGGTTGATGGCGCGCTACGGCTCCGAAAAGATCAGGGGGCACGGCATACCCGAAGCCATTGAAGCCATCCTGATCGGCCAGAGCCGGATCGAGCCGAGGGTGGCGTTGCTCAAGCCGATCTCCTCCGCCATCTCCATCGGCACCGGTGGGCCCTTCGGCGCGGAAGGCCCGATCATCATGACGGGCGGCGCGCTGGGCTCGCTGTTCGGACAGCTCTTCCGGCTCAGTTCCGCCGAGCGCAAGACCCTGCTGGTCAGCGGCGCGGCGGCCGGCATGACGGCCGTGTTCGGAACCCCGATTGCCGCCGTGCTCCTGGCGGTGGAGCTTTTGTTGTTCGAGTGGAAGCCGCGCAGTTTCGTGCCGGTGGCGGTGGCGGCCATCGTGGCCGCGATCTGCCGGCCGTGGCTGATCGGGTCGGGGGCGCTGTTTCCCTACACCGGGATACCGCTGCTGCCCTGGTGGGGCCTGGGCGTGTGCATCGCCGTGGGGATTGCCGCCGGGCTTCAATCGTCCCTGATGACGGTCTGCCTCTATGCGGTCGAGGACATGTTCCGCAAGCTGCCGATTCACTGGATGTGGTGGCCGGCGCTGGGCGGGCTGGTCGTGGGCATCGGCGGATATCTGGATCCGGCCGTGCTGGGCGTCGGCTATGACAGCATCCGGGCGCTTCTGGCCGAGGGAGTCGGCGCCCACAGCGCCACATCGCTGCTGGTCGGCAAGATGGTGGTCTGGATCGTTTCCCTGTCGTCGGGCACCTCCGGCGGCGTGCTGGCGCCGCTTCTGATCATGGGCGGCGCGCTGGGTTCGGTGGAGAGCCATCTGATACCGTTCGGCGACCCCGGCTTCTGGGCGCTTCTGGGCATGGCCGCGATCCTGGCCGGCACCATGCGCGCGCCGCTGACCGCCACATTCTTTGCCGTCGAACTGACGGGCAATACCCACATCATGCTGCCGTTGCTGACGGCCTCGATCGCGGCTTTCGCGCTCACGGTACTGGTGATGAAGCGCTCGATCCTGACGGAGCGCATCGCCCGGCGCGGGCTTCACCTGACGCGGGAATACGGCATCGACCCGTTTCTGGACACGCGCGTTCGCGACGTCATGACCGCGCCGGTGGATACGCTGCCCGCCGGCATGCCGATTGCCGAGGCGGTGGCCTTCTTCACGGATTCGCAGAACAGCCATAGAAGCTATCCCGTGATCGATCCGGACGGCGCGCCGATCGGCATGATTACCCGGTCCGATATCCTGCGCTGGACGCGCGACGGCTGGACCGAGGGAGAGACCCTGCGCGATGCCGTCCGCGAACCGCTTCTGGGATATGCGGACGAACTGGTCGGCCAACTGGCGGACCGGATGGCCACAAACGATGTCGGGCGTGTGCCGATCGTGGCGCGCAGCACCGGCCGGCTGGTGGGTCTGGTGGCGCGGCGCGACCTGCTGCGGGTCAGGGCCAGGATCAGGACCGAGGAGTCGTACCGGACCAAGCTGCTGGGCGTGCGCAAGGCCGCGGACATCCCGGCGGAGCGTTGAGCCTCTAGCCACGGTGGCGATTGAGCACCGCCACCAGGACCGTCGCGTGATTGTGCTGGGAATCGCGCGCCGCATATAGCAGCGTCACGCTCTGTGCCTTGCCCAGTTTGCGCAGTTCTGTGACCGCGGGATTGTGCGTCAGCTCCGAGCGATAGCGGCGCTGGAACTCTTCCCAGCGCTCCGGCCGGTGGCCAAACCAGCGCCGCAGTTCGATGGTCGGAGCCACCTCCCGGTCCCAGCGCGCGATTCTGGCATCGAACCGGGTGATTCCCTGGGGCCAGACCCGGTCCACAAGGACGCGCATGCCATCATCCTCCGCCGCAGGCTCGTATATGCGCTTGATACGGAAGGTCATGACGCCTTCAGGACACGGGCAAGAACAGGGTGGTGGCCGGCCAGGTCGGCCAGGGTATATTCATCGAGGACGGCGAAATAGGCGGTGAGCGCCTTTGCAAGCGCGCCGCGCAGCCGGCAACTGCCGGTGATCACGCATTTATTTGTCTTGTCGTCGAAACATTCCACCATGGTGAAATTGTCTTCCATGGCGCGAACGACGTCGCCCAGGCCGATCTTTTGAGGGGGCTTGGCGAGCCTGAGGCCGCCCCCGCGGCCCCGCACCGTTTCCAGATAGCCCTTGCGCCCAAGCTCGAAGGCGACTTTCATGAGGTGGTTCTTGGAGATGCGGTAAGCGTCCGCCACTTCCTGGATCGTCACCAGTCTGCCCTCGCGCAGGGCCACATACATCAGCAGGCGCAGGCTGTAGTCGGAATAGAATGTCAGCCGCATGCGCCGGGTTTTCCTGATAAAGATGTATTTATGATATTGCTTTGTACCGGAGGACGCAATAGTTTCCGCGCAGGCGCATTCAGGAACGTTGGTTTATGACGACAGATAATCCTCGCCGCAAGCCCGTCCACCCGCAGATCGACGAGGCGATGGTCCATGAGCTGGTTCATGCCTTTTATGCGCGCGTCCGCGCGGACGACGATATAGGGCCGATTTTCAACCGCGTCATCGCGGACAATTGGGATGCGCACCTGGAACGGATGTGCGATTTCTGGTCCTCGGTGATGTTGATGAGTGGGCGCTACAAGGGCAACCCGATGGTGGCCCATATGCGGCTGAAGATGATTCGGCCCCCCCATTTCGAGCGCTGGCTTGCCCTGTTCCGGGAGACCGCCCGTACCGTATGTCCGGCCGAAATCGCAGAATTGTTCATCGGCCGTGCCGAGAATATCGCCCGCAGCCTGCAAATGGGGATGTTCTTCCGTCCGGGCGACAGAAATCCCGGCCAGGTGCTGGCAGGATGAAGCAGGTAGGGGGGCGCGCAACACTGGCGGCTGGCATCCTTGTTGGGGCGCTGGCCGTTCCTGCCGTTTCCGGCTGGGCCGACGATCTTCCGCCCAATCCGGTGGAACAGCTCCAGAAGCGGCTGGATGACGGAAGCATCACGCTTGCCTATGACGCGAACGGCCACGGATACCTGCCGGACGTGCTGAAGGCGCTGCAGGTTCCGCGCGATTCCCAACTCCTGGTTTTTTCCGCCAGCAGCCTTCAGTTCGATCGCATAAACCAGAAGACGCCGCGCGCCATCTATTTCCAGGACGATGTCGCGGTGGGCGACGTTCAGGACGGACGGTTCATCGAGATCATCGCCTCCGATCCGCAAAGCGGCGTGGCGTTCTATACCCTGGACAGGACAAAGACGGACAAGCCGCATTTCGAGCGCCGGTCCAGCGAGTGTTTGGGTTGCCACGGGCTGGCCACCCGCTGGGCGCCGGGCATGATGGTTGCCAGCTACAGCACCGGGCCGAACGGCAAGGTGCTCAACCTGGACCCCAGCAACCTGTTTCCGCTGACCGACGACCGTACGCCGTTCGAAGCGCGCTACGGCGGTTGGTATGTGACCGGAACCACCGGCAGCATGCAGCACCGCGGCAACGTCACCTTCGACGAGACCAAGCCGTGGGAGGTACCCCCCGGCGGGCTCAATCTCACCAGCCTGTCAGACCGGATCGACGTCAAACGCTATCTCGAGCCGGGAAGCGACATCGTTTCGCTGCTCACGCTGGAGCACCAGACCGGATTCGTGAACCTGATCACGCGCATCAATGCCCAATATGGGGGCGCAGCCAAGGATGTCGACGAGGCCATCAACGAACTCGTCGCCTACATGACGTTCAAGGATGAGGTGCCGCTGCCATCTCCGGTCAAGGGCACGTCCACCTTCACGACGACTTTCCCGGGGCAGGGACCGCGCGATCCACAGGGGCGCAGCCTGCGCCAGTTCGATCTGAAGACGCGCCTGTTCCGCTATCCTCTGAGTTACATGATTTACAGCCGGGCCTTCGACAACCTCAACCCGAAGGCGCGCGAGCGCGTGCTGCGCGGTGTCTATGCCGCTCTGCAGGGCGCCGGCGCGAACGGAGCGGCGGCCATCAACATCCTTGCCGCGACCCGCAAGGGGCTTCCCGATTTCTGGCGTCCGGTGCCGGAGTCGGGCGGCATTGGCGTGAAAGACAGCCTGAAGTGACTCAGTAGGCGCGGCCGATCAGGATCTCCTCCACCCCCGGCTTGCCGGTGAACAAACAGGGCGCGAAGTCCTGCGGCTGCTCCAGCGGGGCATTGCGGATGGTCAGCTTCAGCCCCTTCAGCTTCGTCTCGATCCCCTCCAGTTCGGTGCCGGTGGGCCGTGACCAGGACACGCGCAGCCAGCCCTTGAACGAATCCTCGTCGCCCGCGAAATACGCATCGACCCCCGCCCAGTCGGTGACGCCCGGCACGATGTTGCCGTCCAGCCGCGCCTTGGCTTCGGCATAGAGGCCGGCCTGGATCTCGGCCAGAAGCTGCACGACATCTTCCAGGAAATCCTGGCGCGGCTTGACGAAGCTTTTCACCTTGTCGCCGTCGCGCAGATCGTCGCGGCGCATGACCGTGACGTTGTTGCCGGAGGCGTCGCGCGGACCGACCTCGACGATCAGCGGCGCGCCCCGGCGCACCCAGTTCCAGCGCTTCTCCGCCGACTTGATCTTCTTGGTGTCCAGGAAGGCGCGCAGCGGCTGCCCGAAGGCGGTGAGCCCGTTCAGCGCCTCCACCAGGCCTTCGCAATATTTCAGAACCTCCGCATCTTCCGGCTTGTCGCGCAGCATCGGCACCACCACCACCTGGCGCGGCGCGATGGCGGGCGGCAGGCGCAGCCCGTCATCGTCGCCATGGGTCATGATGACGCCGCCGATCAGGCGGGTGGAAACGCCCCAGCTCGTGGTGTTGCAGAACTCCATGCCGCCGGCGTCGTTCTGGAAGCGGATGTTTTGCGCCTCGGCGAAATGGGTGCCCAGGAAGTGGCTGGTGCCGGCCTGCAGCGCCTTGCCGTCCTGCATCATCGCCTCGATCGAATAGGTGTTCAGCGCGCCGGGGAAGCGTTCGTTCTCCGGCTTCTCGCCCGCGATCACCGGCATGGCCAGCACGTCTTCGGCAAAGGCGCGATAGACTTCCAGCATGCGGCGGGTCTCTTCGACGGCCTCCGCGGCGGAGGCGTGGGCGGTGTGGCCCTCCTGCCAGAGGAATTCGGTGGTGCGCAGGAACAGGCGCGGGCGCATCTCCCAGCGCACGACATTGGCCCACTGGTTCAAAAGCAGCGGCAGGTCGCGGTGGCTCTTGATCCAGCGGGCGAAGGCGTCGCCGATGATGGTCTCGGAGGTGGGGCGCACGATCAGCGGCTCTTCCAGCCTGGCCGCCGGATCGGGTTGCAGCTTGCCGTCGATCATCTTCAGCCGGTGATGGGTGACGACCGCCATCTCCTTGGCGAAACCTTCGACATGCTCGGCCTCCTTGGCGATGAAGGAGAGGGGGATGAACATCGGGAAATAGCAGTTCTCGTGGCCGGTCGCCTTGATGCGGCGGTCCAGTTCGCCCTGGATCTGCTCCCATACGCCCCAGCCCCAGGGCTTGATCACCATGGCACCGCGCACCGGGCTGGTCTCGGCCATGTCGGCGTCGCGCACGACGGCCTGGTACCAGTCGGCGAAGCGGCTGCGGTCGACGGGAAGGGCGCGCTGCATGAGGTGTGCTCCAGAAGCCAGGGCGGAAATCAGGGGTGTTTAGCGCGCCTCGGCGGGCCGGAACAACAGATAGGTGACAAACCCGGTGAGGCCGAAACCGGCGATCAGCGCGGTCATGGGAATGGGGGTGTGAGCGGTGAAGCTGCCCATCGCCATCGAGGCGATGGTGCCGCCCCCATACAGGAAAATGCCGATCAGGGCCGAAGCCATGCCGGCGGAATGCCCGAAATGCTGCATCGTCAGGCCGGTGGCGGTCGGGTTGATCGAGCCCATCAGCGAGCAATAGAGGAACATCCAGGGAATAAGGCCCAGGATGCCGCCCCAGTCCGTCATCCCGAACACCAGCCCGAGCAGGCCGCATACCGCATTGGCGGCCAGCGCCGCCATCAGCAGCGGCTGGCCGGGATAATATTTCAGCCAGCGCGCCGTGCCCTGGCTGAACAGGATCAGGCCCACCCCGTTCAGCACGAAAGTGAAGCCGAAATACTGTGGCGCGATGTGATAGACGTCGATCACCACATGGGGCCAGCCGGTGAGGAAGACATAAAGGCCGGCGCCCGACAGGATCGCCGGCAGGATGTAGCCGTAGAAATTCCGGTCGCGGCCGATGATCCAGTAGTCCTTCAGCACATGCAGCGGATGCAGCCGCCGGTCCGAGCCGGGATGGCTTTCCGGCAGCCCGAGCCACACCAGCCCCAATGTCAGCGCCGCCGCCGCGGCCTGCAGCCAGAACAGGCTGCGCCAGCCGGTCACCACCAGCATCCAGCCCCCGACGAAGGGCGCGAAAAGGGGCGACACCGACAGGATCAGCAGCATCTGCGCGAAAATGCGGGCCGCTTCATTCGGCCGGAACAGGTCGCGCACGCAGGCGCGCGCCAGCACCGTGCCGGTGCAGCTTCCACAGGCCTGCAGGAAGCGGGCGGCGTCCAGCGTCAGCGGTCCCTGCGCCAGGGCGCAGGCCAGGGAACTGACGACATAGAGGGCCAGTCCCACCATGATCGGCAGCCGCCGCCCGAAACGGTCGGAGATGGGCCCCACCACCGCCTGGCCGACCGCCAGCCCCAGGAAGAAGGTCGCCAGGGAGTGCTCGATGGCGGCGATGGGAGCATTGAACTCGCGCGCCATCGCGGGCAGGGCGGGAAGGTAGAGATCGATCCCGATGGGTGTGAAGCAGGTCAGCAGCCCGAAAAGCGCGATCAGTTCGATCCGCCGGGCGCGGGTGAAGGAGTCGGCGGGCGCGGCGGGAATCATCGGGATGGGGTCGTTGGGGCGCATGGGCATAGGGCCAGCCGGTCCGGCGCGCAAGCGGTGGTCTTCTTTTCGCTCACGCCGGCCATGCTTCGCATGGCGGCTCCGCGGGGGCGGCAGACTCCTGCCGGGCCGCGGTCGCGGCCGTTCTTTTCGCTCGTGCCGGCTTTTCGCTCACGCCGGCCATCCTTCGCATGCGGCTCCGGGGGCGGCAGACTCCCGCCGGGCCGCGGTCGCGGCCGTTCTTTTCGCTCACGCCGGCTTTTCGCTCACGCCAGCCATGCTTCGCATGGCGGCTCCGCGGGGGCGGCAGACTCCTGCCGGGCCGCGGTCGCGGCCGTTCTTTTCGCTCGCACCGGCTTTTCGCTCACGCCGGCCATGCCCTGTGGCGGTCCCCGCGAGGGGGCGGCCGGGCAGGGGGCGCCTTGTTTTCGCCGGCCCCGGCAGCGATAGACGGGAAAGGATACTGCCCTTAACCTTGCCGCCCATGACCGAATCGACCAACAGGGCGCCGGCGCCTGTCGCACAGGCAAGGGGCCGGGCGGGCGTCTTCGCGCCGTTCGAATGGATGATCGCCGCCCGCTATCTGCGCGCCAAGCGCAAGGAAAGCTTCATCTCCATCATCTCGCTATTCTCGCTGATCGGCATCGCGCTGGGGGTGGCCACCCTGATCATCGTGATGAGCGTGATGAACGGCTTCCGGGTGGAGCTGCTGAGTTCGATCCTGGGCCTGACCGGCCACGTCACCATCCAGTCGCAGACGGGTCCGATGTCCGGCTACGACGCCGCCACCAACCGCATCTACAAGGTGCCGGGGGTGGTCCAGGCGCTGCCGGTGCTGGACGGCGAAGTAATGGCTTCCAACACCGTCATCAACGCCAATGCCGGCGTGGTGGTGCGCGGGGTGCGCGCCTCAGACCTGCCCAAGCTGCCCTCGGTCAACGACAGCCTGCGCCCCGGCGCGCTGAAGGATTTCGACCGCGACGATGTGGTGATCATCGGCGCCGGGCTGGCGCGGCAGTTGCGGGTCCCGGTAGGCGGGCAGATCACCCTGATCGCGCCCAAGGGCAATGTCACGCCCTTCGGCACCACGCCCCGCATCAAGACCTATACCGTCATCAGCACCTTCAAGGTCGGCAATGTGCTCTATGACGACCATTACATCTTCATGCCGCTGGCCGAGGCGCAGCTCTATTTCGACTATGGCGACACCGTCAGCGGCATCGAGATCATGGTCCAGGAGCCGGAGCAGGACCTGGCGATGATCCCGGCGCTGCTGAAGGCGGCCGGCCCCAACATGCGCGCGGTGCCGTGGCAGAACCTGAACGTCCAGTTGTTCGAGGCGATCAAGGTCGAGGCCAATGTGATGTTCCTGATCCTGTCGCTGATCATCCTGGTGGCGGCGCTGAACATCGTGTCGGGCCTGACCATGCTGGTGAAGGACAAGTCGGCCGACATCGCCATCCTGCGCACCATGGGGGCGACGCGCGGCGCGGTGATGCGCGTCTTCTTCATCGCCGGCGCAAGCATCGGCGTGGCGGGAACGATCATAGGCTTCGGCATCGGCGTGCTGTTCTGCGCCAATATCGAGAATATCCGCCAGTTCCTGTCCAGGATCACCGGCACCACCCTGTTCGACCCCACGATCTATTTCCTCTCGCGCATGCCCGCCAAGATGGACCCTGGTGAGGTGACGGCGGTGGTGGTGATGGCGCTGGTGCTGACGTTCCTGTCCACGCTCTATCCATCGTGGCGGGCCGCCCGGCTCGATCCGGTCGAGGCGCTGCGTTATGAGTGAGGTGCTGCGCCTGGAAAACATCACCCGCCGCTACAACGAAGGCGAGGGACAGCTTGAGGTGTTCAGCGGCCTCGATCTTTCCCTGAAGGCCGGCGAGATCGTGGCCCTGGTCGGCCAGTCGGGCGCTGGCAAATCCTCGCTGCTCCACATCGCGGGCCTTTTGGAAGCGCCCACCAGCGGGGAGATATATATGGAAGGCATTGCCGCCTCGCGCCTGCCCGATGCCGAGCGTACCGCCATCCGGCGCGACCGGCTGGGGTTCGTCTACCAGGCGCATCATCTTCTGCCGGAATTCGACGCACTGGAGAATGTAGTGATTCCGCAGATGATCGCGGGCAAGTCCAGGGCCGCCGCACGGGCGGAAGGCGAAAGGCTGCTGACCGTGCTTGGGCTTGGCCAGCGCCTGACGCACCGGCCGTCGCAGCTTTCGGGCGGCGAGCAGCAGCGCGTCGCCATCGCCCGCGCCCTGGCCAACAAGCCCCGGATCCTTCTGGCGGACGAGCCCACCGGCAACCTGGACCCGCGTACCGCCGGCGGGGTGTTTGACGCCCTGATCCAGATCACCCGCGCCGAGGGCCTGGCGGCGCTGATCGCCACGCACAATTTCGAGCTGGCGGCGCGGATGGACCGGGCGCTGCTGTTGGACCAGGGAAAGCTGGTCGCGGGTGCCGAACTGCCACATTAGCGCGCCGGGAAATTTGATCCCTTTTTGTTCTTGCGCCGAAGCAAGAACAGAAGTAGAACGCTTATCCATAGAGCGGGAGGCGATCATGTGGCTGAAGGATGTGGCGGCGGGTGTGGGGATCGTGCTGTTCATGGTCTCGGCTTTTGTGCTGGCCAGTGGAGCGTCGGCCTTCGCGGCCTGATCCGGTGGAACCGGGCAGATAGCTGTGGACGGCGCTGACAGGCCGCCCCCGCATGGCGCCGGCCGGGCGATACTGGCCCCCTGAACCCCCTCCTGGCGAACGGTCATGGCTGCTTTCGTTCATCTGCGCGTCAAGAGCGCCTATTCGCTCCTGGAAGGGGCGGTGCGGCCCAAGGAGTTGCCAGGCCTGGCGCGCGAGGCCGGAACGCCGGCGGTGGCGGTGACCGACAGCAACAACCTGTTCGGGGTTTTCGAGATTTCGGAAGCGCTGGTGAAAGGCGGCATCCAGCCCATCGTCGGCACGCTGCTGTCGGTGGAGATGCTGGCGCGCGCGCCACATCATCAAGGCGCCCGCAGGAAGCCGCCGCACCTGCCGCTGCTGGTGCAGAACGAGCAGGGCTATCGCAACCTGACCAAGCTGCTTTCCCAGGCCTATCTGGGGGTCGAGCCGGGGGAATGGCCGCATGTGACGGCCGGGACGCTGGCGGACCACACCGGCGGCCTAATCGCACTGACCGGCGGCCCGGGCGGGGTGGTGAACCAGCTCCTGGCCGATGGCCAACAGGATGCCGCACGCGAGGTGCTGGAAAAGCTGGCCGCCGCCTTTCGCGGCCGCCTCTATGTCGAGTTGCAGCGCCATAACCTGCCGGAGGAGCGCGCCAGCGAGGATGCGCTGATCGACATGGCCTATGCCATGGACCTGCCGCTGGTGGCGACCAATGACGTGCATTTCGGCCCGGCCGACATGTATGAGGCCCATGACGCGCTGTTGTGCATCGCCGATGGAACCTTCGTCAGCCAGGACGACCGGCGCCGGCTGACCCGCGAGCACCGCTTCAAGTCGGCCGACGAGATGGCGGTGCAGTTCGCCGATCTGCCCGAGGCGGTCGAAAACACGATCGAGATCGCGCGGCGTTGCGCCTGGCGCCCGGTGAAGCGCAAGCCCATCCTGCCGGTGTTCCAGCCGGAATCGGGCCTGTCAGCGCAAGCCGAGTTGAAGGCGCAGGCCCAGGCGGGGCTGGACCGGCGCCTGAAAAGCGCGCCGCTGGCCGCCGATCGCAAGGCCTATGACGAGCGGCTGGAATACGAGCTGGGCATCATCAACCGCATGGGCTTTCCCGGCTATTTCCTGATCGTGTCCGACTTCATGAAATGGACCCGCGCGCAAGGAATTCCGGTGGGCGTGCGCGGATCGGGCGCGTCCTCGCTGGTCGCCTGGGCGCTGGACATCACCAACCTGGATCCGCTGCGCTTCGGCCTGTTCTTCGAGCGTTTCCTGAACCCCGAGCGTCTATCGATGCCGGACTTCGACATCGACTTCTGCCAGGAACGGCGCGATGAGGTCGTGCGCTATGTGCGCGACAAATACGGCCATGACCGGGTGGCGCACATCATGGCGCTGGGTTCGCTGCAGGCACGGGCGGCGGTGCGCGATGCCGGGCGGGTGCTGCAGATGCCGCTGGGCCTGGTGGACCGCATCGCCAAGCTGATCCCCAATCCGCCCGGCAAACCCGTCTCGCTGGATGACGCGGTGGAATCTGAGCCGCGCTTGCAGCAGATCGCCGAGGCCGAGCCCATCGCGCGCCGCCTGTTCGAGATCACGGCCCGGATCGAAGGCCTGTATCGCCATGCCTCGACCCACCCGGCGGGCGTGGTGATCGGGGACCGCCCGCTGGACGAGCTTCTGCCCCTCTATCGCGATCCGCGCTCCGAGATGCCGGTGACGCAGTTCGACTATGAGGACGCGGAAAAAGCCGGGCTGGTGAAGTTCGATTTCCTGGGCCTGAAGACGCTGACCGTGATCGCCAAGGCCGAGGAACTGCTGAAGCAGCGCGGCATCGCGCTCAATACCCAGACCATCGACTTCGATGATGGCAATACCTTCGAGATGCTGGCGCGCGGCGACAGCGTGGGCGTGTTCCAGTTGGAAGGGGCGGGCATGCGCGACCTGCTGCGCAAGATGAAGCCCGACCACATCAACGACCTGGTGGCGCTGGTAGCGCTTTATCGGCCCGGCCCGATGGATTCGATTCCCACCTATATCGCCCGCAAGAACGGCAAGGAGGCGGTGGAGTATCTGCATCCCGCCATGGAGCCGATCCTGAAGGAAACCTATGGCGTGATGACCTATCAGGACGATGTGATGCGCATCGCCCGGGAACTGGCCGGCTATACGCTGGGCGAGGCCGACATCCTGCGCCGCGCCATGGGCAAGAAGATCCCGGCCGAGATGATTCCGCAGCGCGAGAAGTTCATGAAGGGCGCGGCCGAACGGGGCATCGCCAGGAGTGTTGCCGAGACCATCTTCGAGCAGGCCGAGAAGTTCGCCGGCTATGGCTTCAACAAGGGCCACGCCGCCGCTTACGCCCAGGTCGCCTATCAGACCGCCTTCCTGAAGGCGAACTATCCGGTGGAGTTCCTGGCGGCGTCGATGACGCTGGACATCACCAACACCGACCGGCTGAATATCTTCCGCCAGGAAGCGCAGCGGCTGGGCGTCAAGGTCGCGCCGCCCGACATCAATGTATCGGGCGCGGTGTTCACCTGCGATGCGGCGGCGAACACGGTGTTCTATGCCCTGGCGGCGGTGAAGGGTGTGGGCCGCCAGGCGATGGACCATGTGGTGGAGTTGCGCCGTGCCGGGGGCCGTTTCCGCTCGATCAGCGATTTCGCCCGGCGGGTCGATCCGCGGCTGGTCAACAAGCGCGCCTTCGAGAACCTGGCGCGTGCCGGGGCTTTCGATCGGTTAAATCCCAACCGGCGGCAGTTGGTGGAGAACTCGGACCGCATCCTGGGCGGCGCCCAGGCGGCGCAGCGCGAGCGCGACAGCGGGCAGGTGTCGCTATTTGGTGGAGGCGGCCAGGAAGAAGAATTGCGCCTGACCGGCATTCCCGACTGGCCGGTGCATGAGCGGCTGAGCGAGGAGTTCGGCGCGATGGGCTTCTATCTGTCGGGCCATCCGCTGGACGCCTATGGTCCGGCGCTGAAGCGGCTGGGCGCATCCACCTATGCCGCGCTGCTGGAAGACCGCCGCCGCGCCGGCTTCCGCGCCAAGCTGGCGGGCACGGTGATCAAGAAGTCGGAGCGGCGCGGCCGCAACGACCAGATGTATGCTTTCGTGGCGTTCTCCGATCCCACCGGCATGTTCGAGATCATGCTGTTCCCGGAGGTTCTGGCCGCCAGCCGGCCGCTGCTGGAGGCCGGCACGTCGCTCTTGATCAATTGCAGCGTCGACTGGGACGGCGACGAACTGAAGCTGCGCGCCGCCTCGATCCTCGACCTCGACCAGGCGGCGGCGGACGCGGGCGAGGGGATGGTGGTGCGCCTGGCCGACACGGCGTCGCTGGGGGCGCTGGCGGCGGAATTGGGCCAATCCGGCAAGGGGCTGGTGAATATCGTGGTGGCGGGCGCGCCGGGGGAGGAAGTCGAGATCGAGCTGAAAAAGCGTATCGCCGTCACCGCCACCCTGCGCTCGCGCGTGGCGGCTTTGCCGGGTGTGCTGGCGGTGGAAGCGGTCTAATTTCAACTGTCATGGCCGCCGGAGAGCGGGCAAACCGGCTACAGTTTGGACCTTGCATGACAGATGGAATATCGACCGGACGTCTAACGTCGCGTGATGTCACCTGGGTGGTCCGCATTCGCGGGCCATGACACTTTTCAGGTGTCAGACGCTTTGATCGCGCTTTCCAACCGGCCCAGTCCTTCGGCCAGGCGCGCCTGGTCCTGCGCGAAGCAGATGCGCAGATAGCTGTCGTCGCGCGGATCGCCCAGGCTGAAAGCAAAGCCAGGCGCGATGCCGACTTTGGGGTCCTTCACCATGCGCTGGCAGAAGCCAAGACTGTCCTTCAGCCCGTCGACATTGAGGAAGCCATAGAAGGCGCCTTCCGGCCGCATCCAGCGCACGCGGTTCTGGCCACCGATCCAGGTCTCGACCACGTCGCGGCCGGCGCGGCAGCGTTCCAGCAACCGGCCGCGGAAGGCTTCGCCCCGCGGCGACAGCGCGGCCAGCGCGCCATACTGCACGAAATGGGTCGCGCCCGTGTTGTTGCACTGGGCCATGGCGGCGGCGGCGGGCTCGACCCGGCGCGGGTGCACCAGCCAGCCGATGCGCCAGCCCGTCATCGCCCAGGGCTTGGAGAAGGAGTTGATCACGAACACCGCGTCATCGTCCTCGGCGATGGTCAGGAAGGACGGCGCATGCGTGGCGCCGTCATAGATCAGCGTGCCATAGACCTCGTCGGCGATGATGGCGATGCCGCGCGCACGGGCGAATTCCAGGATGTGCTTCTGTTCCTCGGCTGTCAGCATCCAGCCGGTGGGATTGCCGGGCGAGGCGATGAAGAAGGCTTTGGTGCGTTCGTCGCAGGCGCGCTCCAGCTTGCCCATGTCCAACGTCCAGCGGCCCGCCGTCCAGTCCTCGTCCAGCCGCACCAGACGCGGCTCGGCCCCAACCACCTTGGCGGCCTGGAAGATGTTGGGCCAGATGGGCGAGACGATCACCACATTGTCGCCGCCCTCGCAGCACATCTGCAGCGCGCTGGTGACGGCCAGCATGGCGGCGCCCGGAATGGTGATGCGCTCGACCGCGATGGCGGCGCCGGTGGTGCGCCGGTGGAAGGCGCTTATCGCCTCACGCAGGGGCAGGATGCCGCGCGCGTTGGTGTAAAAGGTCTTGCCGTCCTGAAGCGCCTTGATCGCCGCGTCGCGGATGAAGGGCGGGGTCACCAGGTCGGTCTCGCCGAACCACAGCGGCAGGACATCGGGATTGCCCAGCCCCAGGGCGGTGACCTTGGTGATGCCGCTGGGCTCCAGCGCGCGGATGATGGGCCGGATGGGATCGGGGCGGATGGAATCGGCGGCGTTTGCGGCGGCTTCGACAGGCATGTCCGGTTCTTATCACGGCAGGTCCCAAGGAAATATTGCCGAAACCTCTTGCGGCGATAGTAGCGGCCATGCGTTTTTCGCCGATATTCCTGAAGCGCCAATGGCCGCTGGTCCTGGTGGCCCTGCTGGCGGGTCTTTACGGCTGGGCGATGCTGGCGGCAACGGCCACGGGCCATGACGGCGCCATCGGCCCGCGCTTCAATGCGCCGGGCGCGGACTGGGTGATCTTCCTGGCGGCGGCGCGTGCCTTCTTCACCGGCGATCTTGCGCACATCTATGACCAGGTCTGGATCACCCAGGCGGTGAACAGCGGCTTCGCGCACTGGCTGTCGGGGCCCGAGCCCTTTCCGCTGTTTCCCTATCCGCCGGTCTTCCTGATGCTGGTGCTGCCTTTCGCCGGGCTGCCGGTGGGCTGGTCGCTGGCACTCAGCCAGCTTGCGACTTTCGGCGTGCTGGCGCTGGCGGTGCGGCGGCTGGCCGCGGACCGTGCGTCCTATGTGTTTCTGGTCGGCGCGCTGATGCTGTGCCCCGCCGCGTCCAATACTGTGCTGGCGGGCCAGAACGCTTTCCTGTCGCTGGCGCTGATGGCGGGTGGTGTCCTGTGCCTGAGGGACCGGCCACTGCTGGCCGGCGCGCTGCTGGGGCTGATGATCTTCAAGCCGCAATATTTCCTGCTGCTGCCGGTGGCCTTGGCGGCGGCGCGCGACGGTCGCGCGCTGATCGGAATGACGGCGTCGGCGCTGGTGTTCGTGGGCGCCAGTGTTCTTCTGTTCGGGCCCGGCCTGTGGTGGGACTGGATCAATGTCTATCTGCATCCCCAGCACACGATGGCGGTCAACGCCACCGACTGGGGGCACATGTGGGACGAAAGCGTCTCCACCTGCGTGACGCTGCTGGGGGCGCCCGGCTGGCTGGCCAGGGCGGCACAGGGGCTGGCGATGCTGGCTGCGGCAGGGGCGGTGTGGCGGGCGTTCCGGCGCGACCTGCCAGGCGGGATCCAGCTGGCGATCCTGCTGCCGGCGGCGCTGCTGGCCTCGCCGCATGTTTCGCCCTATGACCTGATCTTTGCCGCCCTGGGCGGGCTGATCCTGGCCGCGCGGCTGGGCGAAGAAGCGCGTCCTCCTCTGGCGATGCTCCTGGCCCTGATGGCCTGGCTGGCGCCGCTGTATAACCCGCCACGGGCCAATCCGGTCGGATTCCTGACCCCGCTGGTGCTGGTGGGACTGATCTGGATGCTCGGCATTTCGGAAACCAGGCACAGGTCATCCTCCCCCGCGGGCGCGTAGCGCCCCGGGCGGGGGAGGTGCCCGTAGCTGGCAGGGCGCCCCGCGCCCGTCGCCAGCGCAGGGCGGAGGGGGAAGAAAATTCTTTCCCCTGCGGGCGCGTAGCGCCCCCGGCGGAGGGCGGAGGGGGAACCACCCAAGGGTTGCTTTTCGGCAACCCTTGCCATAAAAGCCCGGCCATCTCGCACGTGGGGATGGCTTTCGGCAGGTGTTCTGCCGTCGCCGTCCGGTGCCTCCGAATTGAGGTAATCCCCGCGTCTGGCCAACCGGTAAAGGAGACTGAACAATGGCTCTGCCAGATTTTTCCATGCGCCAGCTTCTGGAGTCGGGCGCCCATTTCGGCCATCGCACCCAGCGCTGGAACCCGAAAATGGCGCCGTACATCTATGGTTCGCGCAACGACATCCACATCCTCGACCTGACCCAGACCGTGCCTCTGCTGCACCAGGCGCTGGTATCGCTGCGCGAGGTCGCGGCCCAGGGTGGGCGCATCCTGTTCGTGGGCACCAAGCGCCAGGCGCAGGAGCCCATCGCCGCCGCCGCCAAGCGCTGCGCGCAGTATTATGTCAACCATCGCTGGCTGGGCGGCACCCTGACCAACTGGCAGACCATCAGCCATTCGATCCGCCGCCTGCGCTCCATCGAGGAGACGCTGACCGGCGCCGAGCAGTCGGGCCTGACCAAGAAGGAACTGCTGGGCCTTTTGCGCGAGCAGGACAAGCTGGAACGCTCGCTGGGCGGCATCAAGGAAATGGGCGGCCTGCCCAACATGCTGTTCGTGATTGACACCAACAAGGAATCCATCGCCATCGCCGAGGCCCGCAAGCTGGGCATTCCCGTCACCGCGATCCTGGACTCCAACTGCGATCCGGACGGCATCGCCTTCCCGATCCCCGGCAATGACGACGCCGCCCGTGCCATCGCGATGTATTGCGACCTGGCCGCGCGCGCGGTGATCGACGGCCTGTCGCAAAGCCAGGTGGCAGCCGGCGTCGATCTGGGCGAAGCGGAGAGTGTCGAGGAAGTGGCGCCCCAGCCCGTGGCGAGCGAAGCCGAGCCGGCCACGGCCTGACATTCACAAAGCTGATAACGGGGCGCGCTCCTGGCGGGGCGCGCTGCCGATTCAAAGGAGACCTGACATGGCCAACATCACCGCTTCGATGGTGAAGGACCTGCGCGACAAGACCGGCGCGGGCATGATGGATTGCAAGACCGCCCTGAGCGAGACGGGCGGCGACATGGAAGCGGCCATCGATTGGCTGCGCAAGAAGGGCATCTCCAAGGCCGCCAAGAAGGCCGGCCGCGCCGCCGCCGAGGGCCTGGTGGGCGTGGCGGTCGATGACGGCGCCGGTGTGCTGCTGGAGGTCAATGCCGAGACCGACTTCGTCGCCCGCAACGAGGAGTTCAAGGACTTCGTCAGGAATGCCACGGCGCTGGCGCTGCAGGAAGGCGGCGACCTGGAGAAGCTTTTGGGCCATCCGATGGGCGGCTCCACCGTGCAGCAGACCCTGACCGAGCTGGTGGCCAAGATCGGCGAGAACATGTCGATCCGCCGCGCCGCCGCCATCACCGTCAACCCCGGCGTCGTCGCCGCTTATGTCCACAATGCCGCCTCGCCCGAACTGGGCAAGATCGGCGTGCTGGTGGCGCTGAAATCGGAAGCCGACAAGGAAAAGCTGGCGCCGCTGGCCAGGCAGATCGCCATGCATGTGGCGGCCACGAGTCCGCTGGCCATCAGCCCCGAGCATCTGGCCCCGGAAGTGGTCGAACGCGAGCGCAACGTCCAGGCCGAGATCGCCCGCCAGTCCGGCCGGCCCGAGAATGTCATCGAGAAGATGATGGAAGGGCGTATGCGCAAGTTCTACGAAGAGACGGTGCTGTTGCAGCAGACCTTTGTGATCGACGGGGAAACCCAGGTCGCCAAGGTGCTGGAGAAGGCGTCCAGGGAACTGGGCAAGCCCGTCTCGGTGGAAGGCTTTGTCCGCTTCCAGGTGGGTGAAGGCATCGAGAAGGCCGAATCCGACTTCGCCGACGAGGTCAAGCAGATGGCCGGCGGCGTCTGACCAAGCCGGCGAGGCCCGACCAGACTGGCCGAGCTGGCCAAAATGCGATCCTCCCCTTGAGAGAGGGACGAAATTTGCGTAGCAGATTTCGAGGAGGGGGACTCTCGGCGGCGGCCGACCCCTCCGAAGATTCTCGCTGGCCGCTCGGATTTTTTCGGCCCTCCCTCACGGGGGCGGAACAAGGGAGCGTTCATGACTGCCCCGCCCATGACCGCCGGACCGGGATACACCGGACCGGGATACACCGGGCCCAAATACAAAAGGGTGCTGCTGAAAATCTCCGGCGAGGCCCTTATGGGGTCGGGGCAGTACGGCATCGACACCACCACCGTGGACCGCATCGCCGCCGACGTGAAGGAGGCGGCCGATGCGGGAACCCAGATCTGCATGGTGGTCGGGGGCGGCAACATCTTCCGCGGACTGGCGGGAGCCGCCAAGGGCATCGAGCGGGCGACCGCAGACTATATGGGCATGCTGGCCACGGTGATGAACGCCCTGGCCCTGCAGGCGGCGCTGGAGCGTAGCGGGCTGCCCTGCCGGGTCCAGTCGGCCATCGCCATGAACAATGTCTGCGAGCCTTATATCCGGCGCCGGGCCATACGCCACATGGAGAAGGGCCGCGTGGTGATCTTCGCGGCCGGAACCGGAAATCCCTTTTTCACCACCGATACCGCCGCCGCGCTTCGAGCCGCCGAAATGGGGGTGGAAGCCCTGCTCAAGGCCACCCAGGTCGATGGTGTTTACAGTGCCGACCCGAAAAAGGTCGCCGGCGCCGTCAGATATGAATCTCTGAGCTATCTCGAGGTGTTATCGAAGGATCTTCAGGTAATGGATGCATCGGCCATCTCGGTTTCCAGGGAAAACAACATACCGATCCTGGTATTTTCGCTGGCCGAGCCGGGCGGGTTGGCCCAGGTGCTGTCGGGGAGCGGCCGGGCAACCATCATCGAGGAAAAGTAGACCGCCAGGCCGGCCCGTTGGGCTACTGTTGCGGCACGGAAAGGGGCGGAAGGATTCTCATGGCCGACACCTACAACAAGGACGAATTGAACCGCCGGATGAACGGCGCGGTGGGCACCTTGAAGAGCGAACTGGCGGGCTTGCGCACCGGCCGGGCCAATGCGGCGCTGCTGGACCCCGTAAAGGTCGAAGCCTATGGCAACATGGTGCCGGTCAACCAGGTCGGCTCCATCGCCACGCCCGAACCGCGCATGATCACGGTTCAGGTCTGGGACAGGGGACTGGCAAAGGCCGTGGACAAGGCTATCCGTGATGCGGGCCTGGGTCTCAATCCGCAGATGGACGGACAGCTGCTGCGCATCCCGCTGCCCGAACTCAACCAGGAGCGGCGCAAGGAACTCTCCAAGCTGGCCGCGAAATATGCCGAGGCCGCCCGCGTCGCCGTGCGCAATGTGCGCCGCGACGGCATGGAAATCCTCAAGAAGCTGGAGAAGGACCACAAGATCGGCCAGGACGAACAGCACACCAAGGGCGAGGAACTGCAAAAGCTGACCGACAGCCACATTAAAGACATCGACGCCGCGCTCCATGCCAAGGAGCAGGAAATCATGCAGGTCTGAGCTTTTGAGCGACGCGGCCCCCAACCATTCGCCCCGGCATGTCGCCATCATCATGGCCCCGGCGCATTTTCGCGGAAAATGCGCCAAAGGAACAAAATGAGCGACGCAGCCTCCAGCCATCTGCCACGCCATGTCGCCATCATCATGGACGGCAACGGCCGCTGGGCGCGCAAGCGGATGCTGCCGCGCGAGGCCGGCCACTATGCCGGCATGAAGGCGGTGCGCGAGACGGTGCGCGCAGGCTGTGACATCGGGCTTGAGAACCTGACCCTGTTTGCTTTCTCGTCGGAGAACTGGAAGCGGCCCAAGACCGAGGTGGGCGCGCTGATGGGCCTGTTCCGCGCCTATTTCCGCAGCGACATGGATGAACTGGTCGAGCGCAACTGCCGCATGCGCATCATCGGCCATCGCGGCCGCGTGGCGCCGGACATCCAGCAGATGATCCAGGATTCGGAAAGCCGGACCGCCAAGAATACCGGCATGAACCTGACCTTCGCCTTCGACTATGGCGGCCAGGAGGAGATCGCCGCCACCGCCCGCGAACTGGCCCGCGCCGCGGCCGACGGCCGCCTGGACCCGGAGACCATCACCCCCGAACTGTTTGCCACCCGCCTGTTCACCAGCGCGCTGCCCGAACCGGATCTGGTGATCCGCACCAGCGGAGAACACCGGCTGTCGAATTTCCTGCTCTGGCAGTCGGCCTATGCCGAGTTGCTGTTCCTGGACACATTGTGGCCCGACTTCGACCGCGAGGCGCTGCTGGCGGCGCTGCGCCAGTTCGCGGCGCGCGACCGGCGCTTTGGCGCGGTCGATTCGGAAAGCGCCGCGTGACCATGGAGACACAGCCTGCCGCGTCCGGCCGCCGCTCGGGCCTGGAGTGGTTCATACGCTCGCTGTTCGGGGTGCTTCTGATCGGCATCGCCATCGGGGTGCTGCTGAACCCGCTCTGGTTCGCCGCCGCGACCGTGCTGGTCGGCCTGTTCGCGGCCCATGAATGGCACCGTCTGGTGCGCGCTCCCGCGGCCGCGCAGGCCCTGGCGCACAGACCCCTGCATGTGCAGACCGGGGTCACAGCCCTTACCGTCGCCATCGCCATCGGGACGCTGCTGGCCGGCCTCGGCTGGGCCGCCGTCGCGGTTCTGGCGGTGGGCGCGCTGGCCAGCTTCGTGCTGGCTTCCCGGCGCAAGGACAACCCGCTCTGGCATGCGGCGGGGCTTTTCTATATCGGCCTTCCTTCGCTGGCGATGGTGGCGTTGCGCAGCCAGGCGGCGCTGGGCCTGCAAATCGTTCTTGGGATATTCCTGATCGTGTGGGCGACCGATACGGGGGCCTATTTCTTCGGAAAACTGATCGGCGGCCCCAAGATGGTTCCCCAGCTGTCGCCCGGCAAGACCTGGGCGGGAACCGTCGGCGGCAGCATCACCGCCGCGATCGTCTATGGCCTCTATATCGGCATCCTGGGGTTCCACATGCTGGAGGCCATGGCCTTTGCCCTGGTATTCTCCCTTGCCGCGCATGGCGGCGACCTGCTGGAATCGGGCATCAAACGTCATTTCGGGAAAAAGGATTCCGGCGCGATGATTCCCGGCCATGGTGGAGTGCTGGATCGCATGGATTCCACTATCCTGGCCGGCATGGTGATGGCGGTGCTGGTGTTCGGTTTCCATCTCAACCCCCTGTTCGGAGGCCAGTCTTGAAGGCGATCGCCGCCACCCGAGTTTTCGACGAGCTTCCGCCCATGGACGCTGTGCTGGCCCGGCGGGTGACTGTGCTGGGTTCGACCGGCTCCATCGGCGTCAACACGCTGGATGTGATCGCCCATGTCCGCAAGCTGCACGGCGCAGGCGCCATGCCGATCGAGGCGCTGACGGCGGGCGGCAATGTGGGGCTGCTGATCGAGCAGGCGCGCGCCATGAAGCCGAAGCTGGCGGTGATCGGCGATGAAGCGCTGCTGGATGAATTGCGGGCCGGGCTTTCGGGGACCGGCGTCGAGGTGGCGGCCGGCCGGCAGGCGGTGATCGACGCCGGCGCGCGGCCGGCCGATTTCGTGATGGTGGCGATCATGGGGGCGGCCGCCATCGAGCCGGCGCTCGCCGCCATCCGGCGTGGCGTTATCGTGGCCCTGGCCAACAAGGAATGCGTGGTCGCGGCGGGCGCGGTATTCCGCGACGCGATGGAGCGGTCGGGGGCCCAGGTGCTGCCGGTCGACAGCGAGCACAATGCCATCTTCCAGGTGCTGGGGTCGGGCGATGCGGGCGAGGCGGACCTGGTCACCATCACCGCCTCGGGCGGGCCGTTCCGCGAATGGACCCTGGACCAGATGCGCGCCGCCACGGTGGAACAGGCGGTGGCCCATCCCAACTGGGCGATGGGACGCAAGATCAGCCTGGACAGCGCCACCCTGATGAACAAAGGGCTGGAGCTGATCGAGGCCCATTTCCTGTTCGCGCTGCCGCCGGAGAAACTGTCGGTGGTGGTCCATCCCCAGTCCATCGTGCATTGCCTGGTGTCCTATGAGGACGGCACCACCATGGCGCATCTGTCGGCGCCCGACATGCGCACGCCGATCGCCCATGCGCTGGGCTGGCCGCGCCGTATTCCTTCGCCCTCGCGCCGGCTCGATCTTGCCCGGTTGGGCAGCCTGGTATTCCAGGCGCCCGCGCATGACCGGTTTCCCGCGCTGGGCCTTGCGGCCAATGCGATGCGGGCCGGCGGACTGGCCTGCACCGTGCTGAATGCCGCCAACGAAGTCGCGGTGCAGTCCTTCCTGGACCGGCGTATCGGCTTCCTGGACATCTGCCGGGTGGTTGAGGCGACCCTGGATACGGGGCTGGAAGGCAATGGCGCGGCGGCCGACCTGGAGGCGGTGCTGGGCACCGACGCCCGCGCGCGGGCCATGGCGGCCGAACATTGCCGCGGTGTGGGCGCCTACCGGAAGGTTGGAACTTAACCGATGCACCTGTTCGACGCTATTCACGGCTTGATCGCCTGGACGCCTTTGGGGCTACCCGCCTTCCTGTTCGTCATCACCGTGGTGGTCTTTTTCCATGAGCTTGGCCACTTCCTGGTGGGCCGCTGGTTCGGGGTGAAGGTGGACGTTTTCTCCGTGGGCTTCGGCCGGGAGATTTTCGGCTTCACCGACAGACGCGGCACGCGCTGGAAGATGAGTTGGATTCCGGTGGGCGGCTATGTGAAGTTCGCCGGCGATGCCGATGCCGCCTCCACGCCCGATCACGAGGCGGCGGCGAACATGACGGCGCAGGAGCGGGCCCAGGCGCTGCCCTTCAAGCCGGTGGGCCAGCGCGCGGCGGTGGCGGCCGCCGGCCCGGTTGCCAATTTCATCCTGGCCATCATCCTGCTGACGGGGCTTCTGCTGTTCAGCGGACATACCGTGATCCAGCCCTTGATCGGGCATGTGGCCAAGGACAGCCCGGCCGCGGCGGCGGGACTGAAGACCGGCGATCTTGTCACCAGCATCGACGGCGACGCGATCACCGACTTCCAGCAACTGCCTGAGATCATCTCGGTCCGTGGCGGCCAGACCATGGCCTTCGGTATCCGCCGCGACGGCCATGCCATGACGGTCTGGGTGACGCCCAGGCTGATGAAATCGCGCGATTTCCTGGGCAATGAGGGCGAGCAGGTGATGATCGGGGTCGGCCCCAGCCCCAAGGCCGCGATCTCCACCGAGCGTTATGGTCCGCTGGGCGCTTTTGCGGCAGCCTGCGACGAGACATGGACCATCGCCAAGACCACGATCCTCGGGGTGGCGCAGATCATCGGCGGCCACGGCAGCGCCGACCAGTTGCGCGGCCCCGCCGGGATCGCCCAGATGACCGGTCAGGTCGCCGCCTTCGGCTTCCTGGCGTTGCTCAACCTGATCGCTGTACTTTCTGTAAGCATAGGTCTTGCCAACCTTTTCCCCATTCCGCTGCTCGACGGGGGCCATCTTCTGTACTATGCATGCGAAGCTGTCCTGGGGCGCCCGCTTGGTGTGCGGGCCCAGGAAGTCGGATTCCGGCTTGGGCTGGTTTTGGTCCTGGGGTTGATGCTCCTGTCGACCTGGAATGACCTGGTTCGCCTGAATCTTTTCTGAAAACTGGGCGCGCGCGCCCCGGAATGAGTGGCGAAAGACCCGGAATGCCGACATTGCGCCTTAGAAGCAGGTTGTTGCGCGCGACCTCGGCAAGCCTTTGCCTGGCCATGGCGGCCGCGCCCGGGGCGGCGCAGGTCCGCCCCGGCGCCGCCGAGCGTGCCCGCGAGATGAACGCCCAGGCCCAGCAGCAGCAGCAGGCGGTGCCCGACGCCGCCGCGCCGTCCGCCGCCGCCCAGGCGGCCGCCGCCAATCCGGCCGCCACACCAAAGGCTGCCGCCGAAGCGAACCACATCATCCGTCACATCGTGGTCAGCGGCACCCAGCGTGTGGAGCCGGCCACGGTGCTGACCTATGTGAACATCCGCGAAGGCGACACCTATACCCCCGCCGACATCGACCAGGCGCTGAAGACGCTGTCGGCCACCGGGCTGTTCGCGGACATCAGGACCAGCTTCAATCCCGACACCGGGACGCTGACCATCCGCGTCACCGAAAATCCCATCGTCAACCAGGTGGTGTTCGAGGGCAATTCCAAGGTCAGCGACAAGGACCTGACCAAGGAAGTTCAAATCAAGCCGCGTTCGGTCTTCACGCGCGCCAAGGTCCAGGCCGATGTGCAGCGCATCGTCGAGGTCTATCGGCGCAACGGCAAGTTCGCCGCCCGCGTCGATCCCCAGATCATTCAGCGGCCGCAAAACCGCGTGGATCTGATCTTCTCGATCAACGAGGGTCCCACCACAGGGGTCAGCCGGATCAACTTCACCGGCAACCATGTCTTCGACGACGATACGCTGAAGGGCCAGATCGCGACCGAGGAAAGCGCCTGGTACAAATTCCTCGCCACCAACGACAATTACGATCCCGACCGGCTGGCTTTCGACCGCGAGCAGTTGCGGCGCTATTACCTCAACCACGGCTATGCCGACTTCAAGGTGGTGAGCGCGGTCGCCCAGCTCACCCCCGACCGCAAGGATTTCTATATCAACTTCACGCTGGACGAGGGACCGCTCTATCACTTCGGAAAGATCAGCATCAATTCCAAGATCAAGGAATTGTCGGAGGCCCAGCTTCGGCCGCTGATCAAGGCGCAAGAGGGCGACCTGTTCTCCCAGGACGCGATCCAGAAGGCGATCGAGGCCCTGACCAACGCGGCGGGCACGCGCGGCTACGCCTTTGCCGAGGTTCATCCCCGCTTCACGCGCGACCGCGTGCGTCACACCATCAACCTGGGATTCGAGATCGTCCAGGGACCGCGCGTCTACATCGAGAAGATCGACATCACCGGCAACACCCGCACGCTGGACAAGGTGATCCGGCGCGAGTTCCGGCTGCAGGAAGGCGATGCCTTCAATCGTGTCCTGATCGACCGATCCCGCACGCGCATCCGCGCCCTGGGCTTCTTCAAGGATGTGGAGGTCAAGAACGTCCCCGGTAGCCAGCCGGACCGCACGGACCTGACCGTCAATGTGACCGAACAGTCGACCGGCGCGCTGTCTCTGGGGCTGGGCTATTCCTCGCTGACCAGCCTTCTGGGCGAGTTCGCCTATACCGACACCAACTGGTTCGGCCGCGGCCAGAATCTGCGCCTGTCGCTGGAAGCCTCTCAGATCACGCGCCAGATCCAGTTCAGCTTCACCGAGCCCTACTTCCTGGATCGGCCGCTGTCGGCGGGTTTCGACCTGTTCAAGGTCTCGACCGATTTCGAACAGGCCAACTATCGCAGCGACGTCACCGCCGGCGTGCTGCGCCTGGGCTTCCCGATTTCCGAATACAGCACCGTCTCGCTGTCGGCGATGTACAAGCTGGAAAAGGTGCGGTTCTTCAACATCACCTCGGCGATCGCCTCGCAGTCGGGGTCGTACAACGGCACCATCTTCAGCTTCAATTATTCCTACAGCGACCTGGACGATGTGCGAAAGCCCACCACCGGCACGACTTTCAACATCTCCCAGTCCTTCGCCGGCTTCACAGGAAACATGAAATATCTGGACAGCGGCGTGGCCTTCAACACCTACACGCCCTTCTTCGGCGGGTCGGTCGTGGGAAGCTTCGGGGCCCGCGCCGGCTATATCACCGGCTACAACGGCAATTCGGTGCCGTTCGAGGATCGCAAGTTCATCGGCGGCGACACCTTCCGCGGCTTCGCCTTGGCCGGCGTCGGCCCGCGCGACATCAACGCGCCGCAGAATACCGGCGCCCTGGGCGGCACCGTCTTTGCCGTGGGCACCATAGAGGCGCGCCTGCCTTCGCTGCTGCCGGAAAGCTATGGCGTCAGCGCCGGGCTTTTCACCGATTTCGGCACGCTGGGCCGGCTGGACGTGAAGCCGCCCAATACCGGACCGTGTATCCTGCACTCTGGAATCGGCAGTTGTATCAGGGACAATATGGCCTTCCGCGCCTCCGCCGGCATCAGCATCGGCTGGAAATCGCCTTTCGGGCCGGTGCAGATCGATTTGGGCCTGCCTTTCGTCAAAACCAAGTATGATCGCGCCCAGCTCATCCATTTCTCCAGTGCCACGGGACTTTAGGACCATGAAGAAGATACTCGCCTTTGCTTTCATGCTGGCGCCGACCCTGGCGCTCGCCGCCTCGGCCCCGCCCAAGCCGCGCATCGTGGTCATCGACCGCGCCGCGATCCTGCAATTCTCCAAGGTGGGCCAGGATATCGCCCGTCAGGTGCAGTCCTATGCCAACCAGGCCAAGAAGGACCTTTCCAGCCAGGGCGCGGCGCTGCAGAAGGAAGGCCAGCAATTGCAGCAGCAGGTCGCCATCCTGGCGCCGGATCTGAAGCAGAAGAAGATCGCGGCGTTCGAGGCGCGCCAGTCGTCGCTGCAAAAGGCCGCCCAGAACAAGGACGAGCAGATTCGCGGCGGGTTTATCGCCGCGCGGGGCGCTGTCGAAAAGGTCCTGGGGCCGATCCTGGAGGACATCGTCAAGGAGCGCGGCGCCAACATGGTGCTGGACAAACAGGCGGTGGTCTATGCCAGCAACCCGGCCTTCGACATCACGGGCGAGGCGATCGAGAAGCTGAACGAGAAGATGCCTTCCTATCATGTGACCTTGCAGGCGCCGCCGGCGCCGTCTTCGGCGGTGGCGCAGAAGTAGCGGGGCGATGGGGGCATGGCCGATCCGCGTTTTTTTAAAAATCACGGGCCATTCACGCTGGCGCGGATTTGCGAGGCGGCAAACCTTGCGCTGCCGCCCGGCGCGGATGGCGCGCTGGAAATCTTCGATCTTGCCGACCTGGCCGGCGCCGACCGCCTGCATCTGACCTTTTTTTCCGGCGCGGCGCCTTTGCGCGAGGCTTTTGCCGCGTCGCGGGGCGGTGTCTGCCTGGTACCGGCCCAGAAGCTGGGCGATCCGCGGATGCCCGCGCCGCCTTCCGGCATGGTGGTGCTGGCGGCCCAGTCCGTGCCCCAGGCATTCGCCGTCATTGCGGCGCTGTTCTATCCCGACAGCGCGCAGCCCGCCTGGCGGTCGACGCCGGCCATCTCACCGGACGCGCGGCTTGGCCCCGGCGTCATGGCCGGGCCGGGCGTGGCGGTCGGCCCCGGCGCGGAAATCGGCGAACGGACGCGGCTGGGTCCGAACGCGGTCATCGGATCGGGCGTCGCCATCGGCAAGGACTGCGAGATCGGCGGCAATGTGACGATCACCCACGCCTATGTCGGTGATCGCGTGAGCATCCTGCCGGGCGCCCAGATCGGCCAGCCGGGCTTCGGCTTCGCTGCGTCGGGCGCGCGCTATCTGAAGATTGCGCAACTCGGCCGCGTGATCATCCAGGATGACTGCGAGATCGGATCGGCCACTACCATCGACCGCGGCGCGCTGGGCGACACGGTGATCGGCGAGGGCAGCAAGATCGACAATCTGGTGCAGATCGCACACAACTGCCGCATCGGCCGCCATTGCGTGATCGCGGGGCAGGCGGGCCTTGCGGGCAGCGTGGTGCTGGAAGACGGCGTCGTGCTTGCGGGCCAGGTGGGGCTTGGCGATCATACCAGGGTGGGGGCGGGCGCGCGGCTGGGGGCGCGGGCCGGCACCGGATCGCGCATCTTCCTGCCGGGCGGCATCGATTATGGCGGCGCCCCCGCGAAACCTGTAAGAGAATGGGCGCGGGAGATTCACGCGGTGGCCAACCTGGCGAAGCGCCGCAAGCAGGACGAGTCTTGAGCATGACGGAGCCCCCCGGCACGGCGAGCCTGGATGTGGAGCAGATCAAGACCCTGCTTCCGCATCGCGCCCCGTTCCTGTTCGTGGAGCGGCTGGCGGACATCGTGCCATTCGAGAGCGCCACCGGCTACAAGGCGGTCAGCATCAACGAGCCGCATTTCATGGGCCACTTTCCCGACTTCGCGGTGATGCCGGGCGTGCTGATCATCGAAGCCCTGGCCCAGACGGCGGGCGCGCTGGTGATGTACAGCAAGGGCGGAAAGGGCCCGGGCCGCGCGGTCTATTTCATGACCGTGGACAAGGCCCGGTTCCGCAAGCCCGTGCGCCCGGGCGACATGCTGCGCATGCCCGTGCGCGCGATCCGCTCGCGCGGACCGGTGTTCAAGTTCGAGGGCAGGGCCTATGTCGATGACCTGCTCTGCGCGGAGGCGGAATTCAGCGCCATGATCGGCGAGCCGCCAGGCACGGCTGAATCAGGCACGGCTGAATGAGCATCCATCCCACCGCACTGGTGGAAAACGGGGCGGTCCTGGGCGCGGGCGTCGAGATCGGTCCCTTCTGCCATGTCGGCGCGCGCGCGACGCTTGAGGATGGCGTCAGGCTGTTGTCGCACGTCACCGTCACCGGCATCACCACCATCGGCGCGCGCACGGTGGTCCATCCGCAGGCCGCGCTGGGCGGCGAGGGCCAGATCCGCGGCAATGACTATACCGAGGGCCGGCTGGTCATCGGAGCCGATTGCGTGTTGCGCGAGATGGTGTCGATGAATGTGGGCAGCCGCAGGGGGGGCGGCGTCACCAGCGTGGGCGCGCGCGGCTATTTCATGGCCAATTCGCATGTCGGCCATGACTGCCATGTCGGCGATGAAGTGACCTTTGCCAACTCGGTGGCGCTGGGCGGCCATGTCACCATCGGCGACCGTGTGATCTTTGGTGGGTTGGCGGCGGTGCAGCAATTCTGCCGCGTCGGGCAGGGCGCGATGGTCGGCGGCCTGACCGGCGTCAACCGCGATGTGATCCCCTATGCCATGGCGTTCGGCGACCATGCCGAACTCGCCGGATTGAACCTGATCGGGTTGAAGCGGCGCGGCCTGTCGCGCGAGACGATCAACGCCATGCGCGGCACGTTCCGTTCCGTCTTCTATGGCAGGGACGGCTCGCTGGCCGACCGTGCCCGCGCCGCGCGCGCGCGCTGGCCCGATGTCAAGGAAGTGGGCGAGATCGTGGATTTCATCCTGGCCGATTCCAGACAGGAATTGTGCCTGGCGCGGCGCCGGGGCGAGGGCGGCTGATGCCGGCGGTGTCCAGCGGGCCATTGGGCCTGATCGCCGGCGGCGGCGACTTGCCGCCGGCGGTGGCGCACAGCGTGCGCGCCGCCGGGCGCGAGGTCTTTGTCGTCGCCATGACCGGCAGCGTCACCGATCCCTGGGTGCGGGAATTCCCCCACGCCTTTATCTCGCCTGGCGAGCCGGGGCGCACCATCAAGGCCTTCGAGCAGGCCGGCGCGCGCGAGGTGTTGCTGGTGGGCCGGGTGGACCGTCCCAAATTTTCAGAACTGAAACTGGACGCCAAGGGCATGCTGTTGCTGCCCAAGGCGATCGCGGCCGCCCGAAAGGGCGATGACGCCTTGCTGCGTTTCATCGTCGGTATCTGCGAGGATGCCGGCTTGAAAGCCGTCAGTGTTGCGGAGGCCGCGCCCGGTCTTGTCACCCGGCAAGGCCCGCTGGGCCGGGTGACACCGGACGAGGCGGCGCGCGCCGACATCGAAAATGGTTTTCGCATCGTCCATGCCCTGGGGGCGCTGGATGTGGGCCAGGCCGTGGTGGTTTGCGAAGGCTTGGCGCTGGCGGTGGAAGCCGCCGAGGGTACCGACGCGATGATCGCGCGCATCGGGACCTTGCGCGAAAGCCTGCGGGGGACGGCATCGCACCGGCGCGGCGTGCTGGTCAAGGCGCTCAAGCCAACACAGGATGCCAAGACCGACATGCCGGTGGTGGGCGTCGAGACGGTGCGGGGTGCCCATGCCGTGCATCTGGCCGGCATCGCACTGGAGGCGGGCGCCTCGCTGATCGTGGACAAGGCGGCGGTGGCGGCGGAGGCCGACCGGCTGGGGCTGTTCGTTCTGGGCGTGAAGCCTTGAGCACGCTGAATATCATGCTGGTCTGCGGCGAGCCGTCGGGCGACCTGCTGGGCGCGCAGCTGATGGCAAGTCTGAAGGCGCTGGCGGCGGACCGCATCCGCTTTACCGGCGTGGGCGGTGCGGCGATGGCGCGCGAAGGACTGCAAAGCCTTTATCCTCTGGACGCCACCGCCGTGATGGGGCTGCGCGAAGTCGTGCCTGCCATTCCGCGCATCCTGCGCCATGTGCGCCAGGCGGTGGATTTCGCCGTGCGCGTACGCCCGGATGTGGTCGTGGCGATCGACAGCCCCGATTTCACCCACCGCGTGGCGAAGGGCATCAAGAAGCGCGATCCCTCCATCCGCACCGTCGATTATGTGGCGCCGCAGGTCTGGGCATCGCGGCCCTATCGCGCCGAGGCGATGGCGCGCTATTTCGATCTGGTGCTGGCCCTGCTTCCGTTCGAGCCGGTCTTCTTCGAGAAATATGGCTTGAAGACCGTGTTCGTCGGCCATCCCGCCGTCGAGCGGCGTGCGCGCATGAGCGGCGGCGCAACGCTGCGGACGGAGCTGGGAGTCGGCGCCGATGCGCCGGTGCTGGCGCTGTTGCCGGGCAGCCGGTCCAACGAGATACGCTTCCTGCTGCCGCCCTTCCGTGAGGCCGTGGAGATTCTGGCGCGGCGCGTGCCGGGGCTGGTCACTCTGCTGCCCACCGTGGCGCATGTGGCGGAAAAAGTGCGCGCGGGAACCCGGGACTGGCCGACGCCGCTGCACGTCATCGAAGGCGAGGCCGACAAATATCGTGCCTTTGACGCGGCCACCGCGGCGCTGGCGGCATCGGGCACTGTGACCACCGAACTGGCGCTGGCGCGCACGCCGCTGGTGGCCGCCTATCGCATGGGCTGGCTGACCTATCGGCTGATGAATCCGCTGATTACTGTGAAGCATATGACGCTGGTGGACATCTTGCTGGACCGCAAGGCGGTGCCCGAATTCTACCAGGACGATGTACGGCCTGAGGCGATGGCCGATGCGCTGATGCCGCTGCTGACCGACCCGCATGCGCGTGCCGCCCAGATCGCCGAGCTGGATCGGGCGACGCATCTTCTGGGCAGGGACGATGAATCCCCTTCCTTGCGTGCGGCCCGCGCATTGCTGGCGTTCCTGGACGACCGCTGAGCAATGGGACGTGCGCGGTCCCCACAGCAGGCCGCTACGGCCGGCGGCCAGCTGCCACGCGCATGCCGGCATCGATCACCTGCATCATTGCCCGTGTCGCGGCGGCTTCGTCACGCCGCTCGATCGCCTTGCCGATCCGGCCATGCAGGGCGGTGGAGCGCGCAAAATTCTTTCTGTCACGCGTGGCCGCGATGGAGGTCATGGCCAGATAACCCGATAGCGCGATATCCACGACCGCCGTGAAAGAACGGAACAGCGGGTTGCGGGTCGCCGCGCTGACCGCGACATGGAAGCTGAGATCGGCTTCCGCGAAACGAGGCTGGTTGCCTTCAGACGATTCCATCGCCTTGAGGGCCGCATTGATGCGGGCCATGTCCTCATGGCTGCGGTTGCGCGCCGCAAGGCCGGCCGCCATCGGTTCCACGGCGCGGCGCAGATCGGTCAGGTGATTGAGGAAGTCATAATCCAGGCCCAGTTGCACCCGCCAAGTCAGGACGTCGTGGTCCAGCCAGTTCCAATGGGCGGGATCCTGCACCAGCGTTCCCACCCGCGTCTTGGAGGTGACCATGCCTTTGGCGGCGAGGGTGCGGGTGACTTCGCGCAGGACCACGCGGGAGACGCCAAAGGTTTCGTACATCTCCTCCACGGATGGAAGGCGGCTGCCGGGGGGCCGCTCGCCGGACAGGATCTCCGCGCCCAGTACGGCCACGACTTCCGGGTGGCCCCAGGCCGCACGCGCACCAATTGTCGGTTTGCCGGCGCGGGTCATATGTCTGGTCTCTCGCGCCATGCGTTACAAATACCTGTCCGGCGAATGCCCGCCCTGTGACGACCGTCCCCAGCGCGCTGTCCCCCTTGCTGACAGCATTATTGTCTCGAACCCGGTTTGGCGTCTCTTAAAATGTCACAACTGCTTAACGGGTGACGCTGCCAAGCCGGCGCGCGAGACGCAAGCCGACAGGGTTCGCCGCTCGCGCGTCGTGCCGCAGGTCTACTTGCGTTGGCCCATCGGCACATAGGCCCGCTGGGTCGGGCCGGTGTAGATCTGGCGCGGACGGCCGATCTTCTGATGCGGGTCTTCCAGCATCTCCTTCCATTGGGCGATCCAGCCAACGGTGCGGGCCAGGGCGAACAGGGCTGTGAACATGGAGGTGGGAAAGCCCAGCGCCTTCAGCGTGATGCCCGAATAAAAGTCGATGTTGGGATAGAGCTTCTTCTCGATGAAATATTCGTCGTGCAGGGCGACCTTTTCCAGTTCGATCGCAACCTTCAACAGCGGATCGTCGTGCAGGCCCAGCTCGTTCAGCACCGCATGCGCCTGGATCTGCATCGCCTTGGCCCGGGGGTCGTAGTTCTTGTAGACGCGATGGCCAAAGCCCATCAGGCGGAAGCCAGAGGATTTGTCCTTGGCCTTGGCGACGAATTCCGGGATTCGGTCGACGGTGCCGATCTCCTCCAGCATCTTCAGCGCCGCTTCGTTGGCGCCGCCATGCGCCGGACCCCACAGGCATGCGATTCCCGCCGCGATGCAGGCGAAGGGGTTGGCGCCGGACGAGCCGGCCAGCCGGACCGTGGACGTGGAGGCGTTCTGCTCGTGGTCGGCGTGCAAGATGAAGATGGTGTCCAGCGCCTTGGCCAACACCGGATTGACCTTGTATTCCTCGGCCGGGACCGAAAAGCACATGCGCAGGAAATTCTCGGTGTAGCCCAGGTCGTTGCGCGGATACACGAAGGGCTGGCCGACATGGTATTTGTAGGCCATGGCGACGATGGTCGGCAGCTTGGCGACCAGCCGGTGACTGGCGATCTCGCGCTGCTTGGGATCGGTGATGTCGGTGCTGTCGTGATAGAAGGCTGACAGCGCGCCCACCACGCCGCACAGGATCGCCATCGGATGGGCGTCGCGGCGGAAGCCCCGGAAGAAGATCGCCAACTGTTCATGCACCATCGTGTGGCGCGTGATCGAGTAGTCGAACTTCTTGAACTGTTCGGCGGTCGGAAGCTCGCCATAGAGAAGCAGATAGCAGGTTTCCAGGAAGCTCGAATGTTCGGCGAGGTCGCCGATGGAATAGCCGCGATATTCCAGAACGCCCTTGTCGCCGTCGATGAAGGTGATGTTGGATTCGGTCGAAGCCGTCGAGGTGAAGCCGGGGTCATAAGTGAAGATGTCCGCTTCGCCATAGAGCTTGCGGATGTCGACCACATTGGGGCCCTGACTGCCCGCGAAGACCGGCAGTTCGTAATCCTTGTCCTGGTATCGGAGGGTGGCGCTGCCCGCGGGCTTGATCTCACTCTTTCGCATTGCACACCCTCCTTGTTATTGCGTTGCAGCAATATAAGCGTGGAAACTGCATACAGTCACTAGCTGCTTGCCGTGGAAATGTTTATTTCAGGCAATATAAGCCCTTAAACGATTAAGGGATTCCTGTCGGCCCAGCAGGGCCAGCATCTCGAAAAGGGGGGGGGAGCTGGTGCGGCCCGTCAAGGCCGCGCGCAGCGGCTGGGCCACCTGACCGAGCTTGAGGCCGGCCTGTTCGGCAAAGCCGCGCGCTGCCGCTTCCAAGGCGGAAGGGGACCAGTCGGTTGCCTCCAGCAACGGCAAGGTCCTGGCCAGGGTCTGGCGCGCTTGCGCCGTCAACAGCTTTTCGGCCGC
Source organism: Hyphomicrobiales bacterium (assembly GCA_040255825.1). Taxonomy (GTDB): domain Bacteria; phylum Pseudomonadota; class Alphaproteobacteria; order Micropepsales; family Micropepsaceae; genus Rhizomicrobium. The sequence goes on from JBDZVS010000003.1 coordinate 136,259, forward strand.
CGCATCCAGCGCGCGGGGACCATCGGTGAAAAGGAATTCCGCCCCCTGAAGAAGCTCGACAAGCGTCTTGGCGCGTTCCTTGAGCAATGGCATGGCGGCTTCCAGCCGGCTGCGGGCCTGACTGTCCAGCACGACCGGCGGGGTCCGGCGCTCGGCAAAAGCGATCAGTTCGGCGGTCAGAACCGCATCGGATGTCTGACGGATGTAATGACCGTTCAGATTGTCCAGTTTCTTGTAGTCCATCCGTGCCGGGCTCTTGCCGATGGATTCCAGGTTGAACCAGGCGATGGCTTCTTCGGTGGAGATGATCTCATCATCGCCATGGCTCCAGCCCAGCCGCAGCAGGTAATTGCGCATCGTCTCGGGCAGGTAGCCCATGTCCCGATAGGCTTCGACCGCCAGCGCGCCATGGCGCTTGGACAGTTTCTGACCATCCGGGCCGTTGATCAGGGGCAGGTGCGCGTAGACCGGCACCGGCCAGCCCAACCGCTCCAGAAGCTGCATCTGGCGCGCGGAATTGTTCAGATGATCGGCGCCGCGGATCACATGAGTCACGCCCATGTCGTGATCGTCGACCACCACGGCCAGCATGTAGGTCGGCGTGCCGTCGGAGCGCAGCAGCACCATGTCGTCCAACTGGCTGTTGTCGAAGCGCACATCGCCCAGCACGCGGTCCCGCACGATGGTTTCGCCATCCTGGCGGGCCTTCAAGCGCACCACGAAGGGCTTTCCCGTCTCGGCCGGGCCGGGCGTGCGATCGCGCCAGCGGCCGTCATAGCGCATGGGCCTGCCGGCGGCCTTCTGTTCCTCACGCATCCGCGCCAGTTCTTCGGCGGTGGCGAAGCAGCGATAGGCCTTGCCCTGCGCCAGCAGTTGCTCGCCAATCTCGCGATGGCGGGCGGCGCGCGCGAATTGGTAGATCTCGTCGCCGTCCCAGGTCAGGCCCATCCAGCGCATGCCGTTCAGGATCGCGTCCACCGCCTGCGGCGTGGAGCGTTCGCGGTCGGTGTCCTCGATGCGCAGCAGGAATTTGCCCCCGGTATGGCGGGCATAGAGCCAGTTGAACAATGCCGTCCGGGCGCCGCCGATATGCAGCATGCCTGTGGGCGAGGGCGCGAAACGCAGGACAGGCCTGGGATTTTCCGACATGATCGAATGATGGGTTTTGGGGCTTGTTGGTCAGGGGCTGGCGGGTGGATTTTGCGGGCACCCGTTTAGCAAAGGCGACCGCCAAAGGACAGTCATCCGGGGTCTGGGCGGCGTTTTGCCGGAAATCAGTCGAAATCGCCGCTGTTCAGCGCGACCGCTGGCCATTGTGGCTGCCGGTTGGATTGGGCGCGGGCGCCGGATTCTATTTTGCCCTGCCGATCGAGCCGTCCGCGCCGACAGCCATGGTGTCGCTGGCGGCCGGCGTGGCGGCGACCATGCTGGCTATCGCGGGCCGGCAGCGGCCGGCATTGGCGCTGGTGGCGGTCATGCTGCTGGGCTTCGGTCTCGGCAAGATTCGCGAGATGGCTGTGGCGACCCCGGTTCTGAACCGCCCATTGATCGCCCATCTGACAGGCCGCGTCGACAGTGTCGAGCCGCGTAAGAGGGGCGTGCGGCTTGTGCTGTCGGATATCCGTTCCGGCGCGTTCGAGGTGGCGCCGCGCAAAGTGCGGGTGGCGGTGCTTGCGGACGGTGCGCGATTGCGCGCCGGCCAGCGCGTGAGCCTGACCGCCAGCCTGGCCCCGCCGCCGGCGCCGGTTGCGCCTGGCGCCGCCGATTATGGGCGCGCGGTCTTTTTCCAGTCCATCGGGGCGGTGGGTTTCGCCTATGGCCGCGCCCATGCCGTGCCGCCGCTGCACGCGCCGCGCTGGCCGCAGGCCTTGGCAAACGGCGTCCAGAACCTGCGCGCGGCGATGACGGGCCGCATTCACGCCGCCTTGCCCGGCAGCACCGGCGCCATCGCCGCGGCCCTGATCACCGGAACGCGCGGCGGCATCAGCGACGAGGACGAGACGGCGCTGCGCGACGCCGGGCTGGCGCATGTGCTGGCGATCGCCGGACTGCACATGGCGCTGGTGGGCGGCGGACTGTTCTGGGCAGTGCGGGCGTTGCTGGCGGCTTTTCCGTCTCTCGTCCTGCGCTACCCCATCAAGAAGTGGGCGGCGGGCGCGGCGCTGGCCGTCTCGCTGTTCTATCTGGTCATCAGCGGCGCGGCGGCGCCGGCGGTACGCGCCTTTGTCATGCTGGCCACGGCGCTGACGGCGGTGGTGCTGGACCGGCCGGCATTGACCATGCGCGGGGTGGCGCTGGCGGCGACCGTGCTGTTGGTATGGCGGCCGGAGGCCATCACCGAGCCCGGATTCCAGATGTCCTTCGCGGCGGTGGCGGCGCTGGTGGCGGTGGCGGAATGGGAAGCCGCCCGTCCGCATGTTCAGCGCGGAGCCCTGCGGCGCTATTTGCGCGCCATCGCCGTCACGTCACTGGTGGGCAGTTTGGCGACCTTGCCCTTCGCGCTGTTCCATTTCGGCCGCGCCACCCATTACGCGGTGCTGGGCAATCTGATCGCCATGCCGGTCATGGGCTTCTGGGTGATGCCGGCGGCGGCGTTGTCGGTGATGCTGATGCCGCTGGGCCTGGATGGACCGGCGCTGGCGCTTCTGGGCAAGGGCATCGAGGTGATGCTGGCGCTGGGTGGCTGGGTCGCGGCCCTGCCGGGCGCCGTCAGCCTGGAGCCCGCCATGCCGCTGTCGGCCCTGTTGGCGATCGCTGCCGGCGGGCTGTGGCTGGCGATCTGGCGAGGGCGCCGCCGCTGGCTTGGCCTTGGCGGACTGGTCGCGGGGACGCTGCTGGCGATCCTGGCGCCCAGACCCCAGATGCTGGTGTCGCCGGATGGGCAGACTGTGGCGATACGGGGTGCCGACGGGTTGCTGCATTTTCCGGTCGCGCCGAAGGATCGCTTCGCGGCACAGGAATGGTTGCGCCGCGACGGCGACGCCCGGACTCTGAAGCAAGCCACCGGCATGGCAGGGGCGCGCTGCGACGGCGTGGGATGCGTGGCGCGCACGGGCGGTGGCGTTATCGCCTTGTCGGAGCGGGCCGAGGCGCTGGCCGATGACTGCGCCAGGGCCCGCATCCTGGTCACGGCGCTGGAAGTCACCTGTAAAGGCCCGGCGCTGCTGATCGACGGCGCGGCGGCCGACAAAGCGGAAGGCTTCGAGATCGGCTTGTCACCGCTTGTGGCACACACCGTGCGTCAGGCGCGCGGGGAAAGGCCGTGGGTGCCTAGTAGCGGCGGATAAGGCCGACCAGCTTGCCCTGAACCTTCACCCGGTCGGCGCCATAAAGGCGCGTCTCATAGGCAGGGTTCGCCGCTTCCAGGGCGATGGAGTCGCCGCGCCGCCGCAGGCGTTTCAGCGTGGCTTCCTCATTGTCCACCAGCGCCACCACGATCTCGCCGGTATTGGCGGTATCGGATTCCTGGATGATCACGGTATCGCCGTCCAGGATACCGGCATGGATCATCGAATCGCCCGCCACTTCCAACGCATAGTGCGTGCCGCGCCCGATCATGCCGCCCGGCACCGGCACGTCGCTGACCTTGTTCTGCAAGGCTTCGATCGGCGTGCCCGCCGCGATGCGCCCTACCAGCGGCACATTGACGGCGCCTTCGTTATTTTCGCCGCCAAAGGCGCGACGCGGCACCGTGTTGCGCGAGTCGATCATGCGCGCTTCCCGGCCGTGGCGAATCGAAGGGGCGCTGCGCTGGGCCTGACTGCGTGTCGTGGCGGGCCGCAGCGTCTCGGCCATGTTGTCGGGCAGCCGCAGCACTTCCAGCGCCCGGGCTCTCTTTTCCATGCGCCGCAGGAAGCCGCGCTCTTCCAGCGCCGTGATCAATCTGTGAATGCCGGACTTGGACTTGAGGTCCAGGGCCTCCTTCATTTCGTCAAAGGACGGCGGAATGCCGGTCTCGCGGATTCGTTCGTGAATGAAGGTCAGCAGTTCGTACTGCTTGCGCGTCAGCATCTTCCGTCCCCAAAGCCTTTGCGCGAGGCATGCCGGCCCGCAGCGAACAAATCCGAAACACTCGAATCGTTCTACTTTAGTTCCTGGTCGCCGTCAACGTGGGAACCCGCACAGGAACGGGAATCGAGGGTCCTCGTTTCTTTTCCAGGGCATCGCAAAGACCATGGAGATGTGCATGTCCAACAAGCTTCTCATCCAGGGCGCTCTTGTCACCCTTCTGGGCGCCGGCGCGATCGTTGCGACGGCGACGCCCGCCTCGGCCTACATCGCCTGCAACCGCTATGGTGACTGCTGGCATGTGCGCGAGCACTATACCTATCGTCCCGCCTGGGGCATCACGGTCCACGACGACAACTGGCGCTGGCGTGATGCGCGCCGTCATCACTGGCGCGAGCATGACGGCCGCGGCTATTGGCGCGGCGGCGTTTGGGTGACGTTCTAGCCGCTTCCCCTGTGGCCTGGGCAATGGCGGTTCCTTTCGGGGAGCCGCCATTTCCATTCGCGCCGAGCCGCCGGCGCGGCACGTTGCGGGCGCGGGAAAGATCAGCGGAAACCGCCGCCCAGCAAGAGCCTTGCGGCGGCGGCGACATCCTTCTGGCGCATCAGGCTTTCTCCCACCAGCACGCTGGTGACATCGACCTCGGCCAGCCGCTTGAGGTCGGCCAGGGTCGACAGTCCGCTCTCGGCCACGACATGGACATCCGCCGGGATGGATGGGGCCAGCCTCAGGGTCGTGCCAAGGTCGGTGACAAAGGTCTTGAGGTTGCGATTGTTGATGCCGATCAGCTTCGCATCCAGCGCCAGGGCGCGGTTCAGTTCCGCTTCGTCATGCACTTCCACCAGCGCGTCGATGCTCCAGGCCCGCGCTGCTTCCATCAGCGCGCGAGCGGCGGCATCGTCCAGCATCGCCATGATGATCAGGATGCAATCGGCCCCCCAGGACCGCGCCTCGGCCACCTGATAGGGCTCCAGCATGAAGTCCTTGCGCAGCACGGGCAGCCGCACCATCTGCCGCGCGGCCGTGAGGTATTCGGGAGCGCCCTGGAACGAAGGCGTGTCGGTCAGCACCGACAGGCATGCCGCGCCGCCTGCTTCGTAAGCGGCGGCGAGCGCGCAGGGGTCGAAATCGGCGCGGATCAGCCCCTTGGAGGGGCTGGCCTTCTTCACCTCGGCGATCAGGCCGAATTCGCCGGCGGCCTTCTTCTTTTCCAGCGCGGCGCGGAAGCCGCGGGGCGGCGCGGCGTCCCTTGCGCGCGCGGTGATGTCCGCCGGGGAAATCCTCGCCTTGGCGGCGGCGACTTCCTCGCGCTTGTAGGTGACGATCTTGTCGAGGATGGTGCTCATGGATTGGTCGCGGCGATCAGTGCTTTCAGTTTCGCGGCCGCCGCGCCCGATTCCAGCGCCTCGGTCGCGCGCGCCGCCGCTTCGCGCAAGCCGCCGGCGGCGCCCGCCACCATCAGCGCGGCCGCCGCATTGATCAGGACGATATCGCGATAGGGTCCGGGCTCCCCTTCGAGAAGCCGGGTGAGGGCGGCGGCATTGTGGGCGGCATCGCCGCCGCGTATGGCGGAAAGCGGCGCGGCCTGTAATCCGGCATCTTCCGGCATCATGGTGCGGGTGGTGACCGCACCATCCTCCAGCACCGCCATCTGGGTCGCGCCGCTGATGGAAATCTCATCCAGCCCGTCCCGGCCATGCACGATATAGGCGCGTTCGCTGCCCAGCGTCTTGAGCGCCTCTGCATACGGGGCGAGCCAGTCGGAAGAAAAGACACCGACCAGTTGCCGCCTGACCCCGGCAGGGTTGGCGAGCGGTCCCAGCAGGTTGAAGATCGTGCGCCGGCCGATCTGCCGGCGGGCCTCGCCGACATGCTTCATAGCCGGGTGATGGGTCTGGGCGAACAGAAAGACAATGCCGGTCTTCTCCAGAACACGGGCCGCGATATCCGGCTCCAGCCCGATCTTCACCCCCAGCGTCTCCAGCACGTCAGCGGCGCCGCTGCGCGAGGAGGCCGAGCGGTTGCCGTGTTTGGCGACGGCGACGCCGCAGGCCGCGACGACAAAGGAAACGGCGGTGGAGATGTTGAGGGTGCCCAGACCGTCTCCGCCCGTGCCGCACAGGTCGATGGCCAGGGGCGATCCCGAGACCGGACGCATGTGCCGGCGCATGGAGCGGACGGCGCCCACCAACTCATCGACCGTCGGCTTGCGGTCCGCGGTGGCCGACAGATAGCCGATCAACTCGTCTTCCGGCAGGCGGCCGGCGAATATCCGGTCGAACAGGGCTTCAGTCTCGGCGGCGCCCAGCGGTGCCGGGCTGGTGGGTTGGGAAAGAGCGCTCATGCCGGGGCTTTGGAACGCTCTGTGGCGAAATCCCGCGTGATCGTCAGGAAATTCGACAACAGGGCGTGCCCGTTCTCGGAGGCGATGCTTTCGGGATGGAATTGCACGCCATGCACGGGATGGCTTTGGTGCATCACCCCCTGGATCACGCCGTCATCGCTGGTGGCGGTGACTTCGAGCTCCGAAGGCACGGAAGACGGATCGATGGTGAGGGAGTGATAGCGGGTGGCCAGGAAATCGTTGTTCAGGCCGCGAAAGACGCTTTTGCCGGAATGGTGGATTTTGCTGAGCTTGCCGTGCATGGGCAGCGGCGCACGCACGACCCTGCCGCCATAGACCTGGCCGATGGCCTGATGGCCCAGGCATACGCCCAGGATGGGCATGGCGCCGCGGGCCCGACGGATCACATCCATGCAGATGCCCGCCTCATTGGGCGTGCAGGGGCCGGGAGACAGGACAATCCCCTCCGGCTTCAGGGCCAGGGCTTCGTCGGCAGCGATCTCGTCATTGCGGACCACGCGGACATCCGCCCCAAGTTCTCCGAGGAGGTGAAACAGGTTCCAGGTGAAGCTGTCGTAATTGTCGATCAGAAGGATCACGATACTAAGCCGTTGATTTATCCATATTTTCCGAGCGCCAGGCGCGGCTTTGGCGATTTGCCGGCTGTGTTGCCGGGACCGGGTTGGTAAGGGCCTACAAATAGCCGGTCAGGTCAATGGATACAAAACACCATCCTGTTTCGGCGAGGCGGGGGCTGAATCGAAAGTCCGTGCCACTCAACCGATTTCGCTCGCAGCCGCCGCGGTGCCTTCACCGCAGGCATTGAAGTCGCAATAAAGCCGGGCTTCGACGGCGCGGCTGAGGAAGTTGTTCGCGGCCAGGCGGCGCGCCTGCGCGTCGAGCCCGGGCTGGTTGAGAAGATTGTGCAGTCCGGCCTGATCGAGCGGGCTGAGGCCGGCTGGGAGCCGGATGGCGTTCGCCTGTAGGAATCGCCGGTCGGCATCGGTCAGCCCGGCCCGCCCATGCAGGTAACGCGCATAGCCATTGTATTCCGCCTTGACCGCCTGGGCTGTGACGCTCCCATCGCGCGAGGCCCGGCGATAGACCATCTCGCAGGTGCCCGGTTTGGGATAGAACGTGCAGAGCTGGTAGAGAGCCTGCGATGGCGCGGCAGGCGATGACAGGGTCGCCGGCGTTCGAGCGGGGTCCACTTTGGCCAGATCTTGAGCCTGAACCGCGGCGCCGCAAGCCAGGCTCAAGGCCATGGCGAGGGCGGACACAATCAGACGACGATCCGACATCCTTTCTCCAGGCATATCCGCGAACCCATGCTGGATTTAGGGCCTGGCGCACGGGTTGCAAGAGCGCCGCGCCGCTTGGGCAGGTTAATTCGGGGTGAGGGTCCTCATTGTGTGGATCATGCTCTAGGATGACGGAGTCTCGCGGTACAGCTGCCGCAGTTCCTCCCGGCTGGCGCGGTAGCATTCGCAGGCGGACCGCTCCAGTCCTTCGCGGTCCAGGACCGTGATGTCGCTGCGGACATAGGCAATCAGGCCCGCCTGCTTCAGCCAATGCGCCGCCATGGAGACGCCGGCTCTTTGGCCGCCAAGCATCATGGCAAGAAATTCGTGTGTGAGGGGAAATGTCTCGGCGAGCGCGTTATCCTGGGCTATCAGGAGCCAGCGGCTGCATCGCCGTTTGGTGGAATGAAGCCGGTTGCAGGCGGCGGTCTGGGCGATCTGGCTGAGCAGGAAGCGTACGTAACCTGTTACAGCCTGGCGAAGCGCCGAATCCCTCTCGATCTCCGCGTGGAGCGCGCGCCGCTCGATTCGGAAGGCCGAGCCGGGGATTTGTATCACGGTATCCAGGATCGCGGAGGCGTGCTGCCCCAGGGCTGCTGTCGGCGCGGTCATGCCTTCGATGCCCACGCCGCCCACCTCCACGGAGCGGCCGTCCTTCATGCGCTTGATGATGGAAATATAACCCCGGTTGACCAGATAGATATGGCGGACCGGCCCATTGACGTGATCGATCGTCTGGCCCTGCTGAAGCGGAACAAGCTGCATGAAAGGCTTGAGGCGGGCCAGGCTTTCCGCCGGCAGTGCCCGCAGCAGGTGGTTGTGGATCTCCTCGGACAAACTATCCCCATCCCAATAGCGGCATTGTGGCACTAAACGCTCCGAATGCGAAGCCTTCGAGAAGCATGGTCATCCGGTTCCGGGGTACCAATGGTGGGGGGTGTCCGGTCCGTGGGGAGGATGCAGGATTAACCGCACTCAGATTTTCTGGGTTCACCCCAAGCAATGAACCGTCGGAAGGGACTCATGCCGGTTCCAGGTTCCAGGAAGACGATATGAATCGGATGACATTTTTGCTTTCGGCGTCGGTTCTGGCCGGCGGCCTTGCACTGTCGGATGCACGCCCGTCCGGCAAGAGTCATTTGCCCCTCTCGCCCGAATCGCTTGTGCGAGTCTAAACAGGCGGCGACTCCCGGGTATGTATGGTTTCATACACGCCTCGGGACGGTCATCCGCCTGCGGACGAGCGCATGGCCGGGCGGCAAAGTGTTCTGGGGCGGCGGCGCCATGCCTTGATCCGCCGGCACTGTCCCCGGGATTACACTCCCGGCGTCCCATCGCGGTGCAGCCGGATCAGGATCGATCTCATCGCATAAGACGCGGCGGCTTGGCGCTCCCACCATTGCGTACGGTCGGCGCTGATGTTGGATGTCCGGTTCCCAATCGGGGCCGGGCGCGGCGGTATCGCCGTCGTTTCTTAACCATCCTGCAAATTTCGCGCGAGGGCGGCGTGCCAAAAGAAAGTCGCGGCCGCGTTGCAAGCGGATTCCGGGCGCCCCCCTCCAAGACTACGATGCAGACCGCGGTGCGCCTCGCCCTTGTTGCCGCAATGCCGGCCCGACAGGAAGAGACGCGGTCAACTGCCGCGATCGTGAATCCAGCGGGATCGATGACCTGGATGCCGAATGTGCTGCCGCGGCGCCGCGAGACTGTATCGGATTGGACTGTCAAACGTTGAGGGCGCCTCTAGGCTCGGCGCAAATGAAAAGCAACAAGGGATTTCCATGGGCAAGCTGGGCTTGGGCAAGTTGGGAATGGTGAAGCTGATGGCGGTTGCGCCATTTCTTCTGCTGGCGCCGGCGCATGCCGCCACCGTCGTGTCGCCGGCGTCCGCAGTGGCCGCCCCCACTTATCTGATTGGAGCCGGAGACGAACTCAGGGTCTTTGTCTGGAAAAACCCGGACCTCTCCGTCGACGTGCCGGTGCGGCCCGATGGGAAGATTTCCACGCCGCTGGTCCCCGATATCCAGGCCCAGGGCAAGACACCGACCGAGCTGGCCGGCGATTTGCGGAAGGCGCTTTCGTCCTATGTCCAGGATCCGGTGGTGACGGTTCTGGTGCGCGGGTTCGCGGCGCCGCAGAGCGCGTCCTCGATCCGGGTGATCGGAGCGGCGGTGACGCCCAAATCGGTTGCCTATCACGAGGGGATCACGGCGCTGGACGTACTGATCGAGGTTGGTGGCCTCAACTCCTTCGCCGATGGCAACGATGCCGAATTGATCCGTACAGAGCAGGGCAGGTCGCGGACCTATCAGTTGCACCTGGCGAACCTGCTGAAGGACGGCGACCTGGCCCAGAACATGAAGCTCATGCCCGGCGACGTGATCCGCATCCCGGAGCGGTGGTTCTAAGGGACCTTATATCCGGACGCAGTTGCCGCTCTTCTTCGCAAGCTTTCATCAGGACGGTTCATGGCTGGCAGCATCTTCGGGCTTCTTTACGATCAGATAAGGCGCATCTGGTTCTACCGCTGGCTGATCGTCCTGGTTGCGGTTCCGCTGTTCGCGGGGGCGGCATTCTTCATCATGCGCATGCCGAAGATCTATGAGGCCTATGCCCAGGTCTTTGTGGACAGGGAGACGGCGACGGCCGCCGCGGCCGAGCATGTCTCGCTGGTCGGAGGCAATTTCGGCAGCGGCTATGTGATCTTGAAGACGATGCTCAATGACGGCAACCTGCACGCGCTGCTGTTCCGCATAAACCCGGTCGCGCGCGACCTGGATCGGGGCGCCCTTGCCAACGCCACCGCCGCGCTGCGCGGGCGCATCAGGATCGATCCCGACCAGGGCGACGGCTTCTTTCAGATCCATTACCAGGACACCGATCCGGTTCGCGCGCGCGACGTGGTGAAAATGCTGCTGGACGGCTTCATCAACGCCAATCTCGCGCGCAATCGGGTCGAGCTCGAGAATGCGGTGCGGTTTCTCGACCGGCAGATAGCCTCTTATGCCGTCAAGCTGCAGGATGCCACCAAGGCCCTTGCCCGGTTCCGCGCGGCCCATCCGGACATTGTCGATGCACGCAATCCGATGGTGGTCGCCAATGCGGCATCCGCCGTGGCCGGCGCCCGCGCCGCCTATGAAGCGGCGCTGGCGCAACCGTCGCGCGGCAGCGGCAACGATGGAGAGATCGGGGCCCTGCGCGCCCACATCGCCGACCTGCGCGCGCGGTTCACCGACCAGTATCCTGACGTGGTCGCCGAGCAGCACCGGCTCGACGCGCTCCTGGCCGCGCGCGCCGCGGCGCCGCCGCCCGCCGCCAACGAAAGTGCCGTGGCGCAGGCGCGGCAGCAACTGGATGCCGCCGAAGCCAGACTTCGCGGCGCCGAGCGCAGCGCGACGGGCACGGTGCTGGATGCCCAATGGGCCGATCTCAAGAACAATGCCGAGATTCTGCGCAACAACCGCCAGGAACTGCTGGGCCGCCGCCAGGGCGCCCAGATGTCACTGGCGCTCTATGCCGACCGCGAATCCGGCAAGTATCAGGTCACCACCCCTCCCGTGGTGCCACCCCTGCCGGTGGGACCGAACCGGCGCCTTTATCTGGCGCTGGCGGCGGGTATCGCGCTGGCCATCGGCATCGGCGCGGCCTATCTGCGCGCCGCCATCAACGGCATCTTCGTCGCCCCACGCGAGTTGGAGGAGACCTTTGGCCTTCCCGTCGCGGGCACCGTCTCCCTGGAAAGAGCCTGGCAAACTCAGCGCGCCATCGCCCACCATATGGCCCCGCTGGCCTTTTTGATCGCGGCAAGCCTGTCAAGCTTCCTGGCCTTGTCCGGCTACGAGACTTCCGCCGCTCATGCCCGCGCCAGCCATCCAGTATCGGATCCGGTTCAATGAACAGTCCCGTGACTTTTTCCGTGATTACGCCGGTCGATACCGGCGAGGCGGCGGTGCCCACGGCTGGCTTCGAGAAGCCGCTGGAAAGCCAGGACGGTGCGCTCAAGCGCGTAGGCTCGGTCGCCACGCCGCGCTTCGACGAATCACGCACCCGCGAGGAGTTTCGCGTCATCAAGGGGCATGTCATGTCCCGGATCGCCAACGGTGAGGCGACCGGCCGCGAGCCGCGCAACGTGCTGATCACCAGTGCCAGCCCGCGCGAGGGCAAGACCACGATCACCCTGGGCCTGGCCATGAGCTTCATGTTCGACCGCGACGCGCGGGTGGTCCTGATCGATGCCGACATGCGCTCGCCCGACCTGTCGCGGCGCATGGGCCTGGAAGGCGAGGCGGGGCTCCTCGACTATCTGGAGGACGACAGCCTTGGATGGAATGACGTGGTCTATCCCACCAGCGTCAGGGGGGTCTTCGCGGTGCCGGCCGGGTCTCCGCGGATCTATGCGCCCGAGCTGATCGCCAGCCCCCGGATGAAGTTTCTTCTGGATACATTGCGTCAGGGGATCGGCCGGAACGGGATCATCATGATGGATTCGGGCTCGGTTCTGTCCTGTAGCGAGACTATCTCGCTGGCCGGGCACGCCGGGCAGATCCTGTTCGTGGCGGCAAAAGGTCAGACAAAACGGTCCGATATCGATGAGGGGCTGGGCCGGCTGCACCGCCAGGCCGGCCCGATTGACGAGTCACGGGTCTCTATGGTGTTCAATAAGAGCGACCGTTCCCAGTCACCGGTCCGCTACTCGAGCCGGAGCTAGCAGGGGACGGCTATGAGCATCTGGGGGCTCGATGGACATGTGTTTCACTGCGATCAGGGCCCGCGCATGCGCTTCGGCCAGCCTTGCCGTGCTGCTGCTGTCGGGAGGGGTGCTGCTGGCGGCCCCCGCCCGGGCACAGCAATTCGGATCGGCCGCTGCTCCCCCGCCGCCCCCGGATTTGCGCGGAATGCTTATTGAGCCGCGAGTGGGCCTGCAGGAGTCCTTTACCGACAACGTCCTGCTGACGACCGGCAATACCGACGCCGATTTCGTCACCCGGCCGGTCGTGGGGGCCGATGTCCTCCTGAACACGGGACGCGCCGTGGGTTCGCTGGCGACGCAACTGTCCTACGACCAGTACGCCAGCCACACCGAACTCAGTGGCGTTTCGCTGTATGCCAACGGCAACGCCACCTACACCGTCGTGCCCGACTTCCTGTTCCTCGAAGGCGAGGGCACCGTCACCAACGGCACGGTATCGACCTTCGGCACCTCGGCGATCGATCGCAGCGGGACCGGTGGCCGCCTGCAACTTTCGACTTATAGCGTCGGGCCGCATGTGAGCACGACGCTGGGCGATTTTGCCGACCTGGAAGTCCAGGGCCGGTTCGCGCAAGTGGCTTTCACCGCCGGCGACCAGAGCGCGGTGCCCATATTGCCCGCCGACGCCATCATCGGGATGAGCAGCGTGATGCTGGACACCGGTCACCGTTTTGCCGGATTCGAATTGCAGACGTCCGGCAATTTCGAGCGCGACAATCACGATTACGAGCTCTACAACGGCATCCAGTCCATCTTCGTGCGGATACTGCCCCAGTTGCGGCTGGTCGGCCGCGGCGGCTATGAGAGCATTACCCAGCCGGGCATCATCAGCATCACCAACCCGGTCTGGAGCGGCGGGCTGGAACTCACCATCAACGAAAAGTCTTCGGTCACGGTGGAGACCGGTGAGCGCTATGGCCATCCTGTCTGGAATGCCAACGCGCTGCTGCAGTTTTCGGAGCGGTTCTTCGCCACCATGCGCTACGCGGAGGTGCTGGAGCCCTCGCAGATCTCGATATCCTCGTCCTTCGCTGACTTCATAGCCCAGAACCGGCTGCTGCCGGTGCCGCTGGTGTCTCCCAATTTCGCGCTTAACGGCAATATCTACAGCCAGACGTCGCTCAACAAGACAGCGGAAGCCCGGCTGGCCTATCTCTGGGATGAAGACAGCATCAATGTGACCGCATCCTGGATCGACCGGCGCTTCGAGCCAAACGGCACCCACGACCGCACGCTGCTATCCACCGTGGAATACACGCGCCATATCGCGCCCGATCTGAGCGGCGATGCACGCTTCAGTTTCGCCCACACCTATGCCAGCCCGCTTTACGGAGCCAGCCAGTCCTATGGTGGGGAGGTCGATCTCTTGTACGACCTGAACTCCACCATGTCGCTGAGGGCGGGCTATGGCATCTCGCGCCAATCGCGCTACACGCCAACGCCACTGGACCTTTCCGAGAATGTCGTGTTCGCGGCAATCCAGAAAAGGTTCTGACCACCGGAGAAGGATTTGCCAGCCGCGCCCGCGCCCATCGTCAATGCCCTGTCCGTTGATGTGGAGGACTACTACCAGGTCCAGGCGCTGGCGGAAGCGTTTCCGCGGGCGATCTGGGATGGTTGCATCTCCCGGGTCGAAGACAACACCGCGCTGATCCTCGACATCCTGGAGGCGGCCGGAGTCCGCGGCACCTTCTTTACCCTGGGCTGCATCGCCCGGCGCCACCCCGGTCTGGTGCGGCGCATCGCTGCGGCGGGCCATGAGATCGCCAGCCACGGTCTTGGCCACCGGCGGGTGGACAGCCAGACGCCGGAGGAATTCCGGTCCGACATCCGCCAGGCCAAGGCGATCCTCGAGGATTGCGGCGGCCGGCCGGTGCGGGGCTATCGGGCCGCCACGTTCAGCGTGGGCCCCCACACGCCCTGGGCCTGGCCGATCCTGGAAGAGGAAGGTTATGCCTACAGTTCCAGCGTCTATCCGGTGGTGCGCGACTTCTATGCCTTCCCGGACGCGCCGCGGCGGCCTTACAGGCCTGCCGGCACGAGCAGCTTGATCGAGATACCCATTGCCACGGTGCGCCTGCTGGGCCGCAACTGGCCCTGCGGGGGCGGCGGCTATTTCCGCCTTCTGCCCTATAATGCCTCGCGCCGGGCCATCGCCCGGATCAATCGGGAAGGCGCCCCGGCGGTGTTTTACATCCATCCCTGGGAGCTGGACCCTGGCCAGCCGCGCCCGGCGGGCGTGCCGCTGAAGTCCCGTTTGCGCCACTACCTGAACCTGTCCCGCACCGCCGGACGGCTTTCCCGGCTGGCAAAGGACTTTCGCTGGGGCCGGATGGATGCCGTTTTCGGCATCGCCCATGCTCCCCTCCGGCCGTCCCATGCTGCTGCCTGACGACAGCGCCGCCGCGGCAGAGTGGGATGCATTCGTGCGCCATCATCCCGACGGCTGCTTTTTCCATCTTTCCGGTTGGCGCGACATCGCCGCCGCCTTCGGCCACCGTCCCCGCTACCTCACGGTGCGCGAAGCCGGCGCACCGGCAGGGGTGCTGCCGCTGACGGAAATCCGCAGCGCGCTGTTCGGCCACGCGCTGGTGTCCACCGCTTTCTGCGTGGGTGGCGGTCCGCTGGCCCTGTCGCCCGCCGCGCGCGAGGCCCTGATGGATGAGGCCGATCAGCTGGGCCGCAGGCTGGGCGCCGACTATGTGGAGCTGCGCGACAGCGGGGCGCCGCCGGAAGGCTGGACGCCGCACGCGGGCCTTTATGCCGGCTTCGCGGGGCCGATCGCTTCCTCCGAGGAGGACAATCTCAAGCAGATTCCGCGCAAGCAGCGGGCCGTGGTGCGCAAGGGCCTGAATGCCGGCTTTACCGTGACCGACGACCGCGAAACGGGCGATTTTTTTCCGCTCTATGCCCGCAACATGCGCGACCATGGCACGCCGGCCTTGCCACGACGCTTCTTCGACCGGCTTCTGGCACAGTTCAGGGACCAATGCTCCATCCTCACCGTTCATCATGACGGACGGCCGGTCAGCAGCGTGCTGTCCTATCATTTCGGCGGGCGGGTGCTGCCCTATTACACGGGCAGCCTGCCCGTGGCCCGCGCGCTGGGCGCCAACGACCATATGTATTGGGCGCTGATGCGGCGCGCCGTGGCGCGGGGCGACCGCATCTTCGATTTCGGCCGCAGCAAGGTGGACACCGGCCCATTCCACTTCAAGCGGAACTGGGGCTTCGAGCCGCGCCCGATCATCAACCTGTTCCGCTTGCGGCCGGGCGCGGGCCTGCCCAACATCAATCCCACCAATGCCCGCTATGCGTTGTTCATCCGGGCTTGGCGGCGGCTGCCGCTGCCCGTGGCCAATCTGGTATCGCCGCCCCTCAGTTGCAGCCTGGCGTGATCGCCATGCAGGACATCCGCGACCAGATCGTCCAGACCGGCCAGTTGCGCTTTCCAGCGGTGATGCGCCACGACATAGGCGCGGCCCGCCCGGCCCAGCTCCTTCGGCGCTTCGCCGCGCAGCACGGCGATGACGGCCTTTGCCAGGTCGCCGGCGGTGTCGGCCACCAGCACCTCGTGGCCATGACGCGCGCCGATCCCCTCAAGGGCCTGGCAGGTTACGATCGTTGGCCGGCCGGCCGCCATGGCCTCCAGCACCTTGTTCTGGATGCCGCGGGCGATGCGCAGCGGCGCCACGATCGCGGCGGCGCCATGCAGATAGGGGCGCACATCGGGCACCGCGCCGGTGATCTCCACGCCGTCCAGCCGGTCCAGGGCCTGCACCGGGGCCGTGGGGCGCGCGCCCACGATGCGCAGCCGCGCCTGCGGGCAGGCCTGGCGGACATGGGGAAAGATGTCGCGCGCGAACCAGCAGACGGCGTCGATGTTCGGCAGGTAATCCATCATGCCGCAAAAGACGATGTCGCTGCCCGGAACGATGCCGGCGGGCGGCGCGAAATAGTCGGTATCCACCCCGTTGCCGATCACATGCAGCTTGCCCGCCGCGCCTGGTTGCAGCCGGCTCATCAACGCGCGTTCGGTTTCGGTGATCAGGATGCCGGCCGCCGCCGCCTTCAGAATGCGCGTCTCGTAGCGGATCAGGTTGCGGAATTCGGCCTCGTAGAGCCAGCGCGCCGGCGGGCGCGCACGCGCGGCATAGGCGCGCCATTTTTCCGCGTCGGCATCCACGAAGTCCACGATCATCCTGCTGCCGGTTGGAATGCGATCGGCCACATAGTGCGCCAGCGCAGAGGAAAAGACGTAAATGAGATCGGGGCGGACCTGCTCCAGCACCTCGCCGATCCAGCGGCCCAGCGCGGGATGGCGAAAGCGGTCCACGCTGAGGGGGCTGCGCGACAGGGCCGCCCGCGCCATGTTCGCGGCCATCCGGGACTTTCCCACTGCGCCGAAACAGGCGTCGCGAAAGTGCCGCCGCGCCCAGGACAGATGCGCCATATCGGCTGGATCGTCGGCGATGGCGCCCAGCCAGATGTCATGGCTGGCCGCCAGGTGCCCGAGGATATTGCAGGCGCGGATCTTGTCGCCCTTGTTCGGGGGAAACGGCACGCGATGGGCGAGAAACAGGATCCTGGCCATGCCATGGGGCTCGTCTTGCGGTTCGGCGGGATTATCGGGGGCTGTCTGCGCGCCGCACATGCCCACAAGCGGGTATTGTCATGTGCGGGTTAGCGGGCCTTTTCGATTGTGCGGGGCGCCGGCCTTTTCCCGAGCGACTGGTCGCCGCCATGACCGACACGCTGGCCCACCGCGGCCCGGACGGAAGGGGCCTTTATAACGGCCCGGGAGTGGCGCTGGGCCATCGCAGGCTGTCGATCATCGATCTGGCGGGCGGAACGCAGCCGATGCAAACGCCGGACAGCGCGCTGACGGTGGTTTTCAACGGCGAGATCTACAATTTCCCCGCTCTGCGTGCCGAACTGGAAACCCACGGCGCGTGCTTCGTCACCAACAGCGATACGGAAGTGCTGTTGCATGGCTGGCGGCAATGGCATCTGGGGATGCTGTCCCGGCTGCGCGGCATGTTCGCCTTTGCATTGTGGGACGCGCGGGACGAAACGTTGCTATTGGCCCGCGATCCCCTGGGCAAGAAGCCGTTATACTATGCGGAGTTGGCCGACGGCGTCCTGGCTTTCGCATCGGAATTGAAGGCGCTGCTGTGCCATCCCGGGCTGGACCGGGCGCTGGACCACCAGGCCGTATCCGACTTCTTCACCTATGGCTATGTGCCCGACCCCAAGACAATTTACCGGGCCGCGCGCAAGCTTCCTGCGGCCCATTATCTGATCGCGCGGCGTCGCTCGCCGCTGCGGATGGGGCGCTATTGGAATTTGCTGGACACGCTGGGTTGGGATTCCAGCGAGGACGTGGCGGCGGAAGCGCTTTTGGAGCGCCTGACCGGCGCGGTGGGGCGGCGGCTGATTTCCGACGTTCCGCTTGGCGCGTTGCTGTCCGGCGGAGTGGATTCCAGCGCCGTGGTGGCGTTGATGGCGGGTTTTGCCCCCGAGCATCTGGACACGTTCTCGATTGGCTTTGGCGAACGTGCCTTCGATGAAAGCGCCTATGCGCGTGCGGTCTCGATCGATTACGGCACCCGGCATTTCACCCAGACCGTCGCGGCCGACGATTTCAGCCTTCTGCCGCGCCTGCCGGAAATATACGACGAGCCCTTCGGGGATGTGTCCGCCATTCCCACCTTCGCGGTCTGCGCCCTGGCGCGCCGGCATGTGGCGGTGGCGCTGACCGGCGATGGCGGGGATGAGGCGCTGGCCGGATACCGCCGCTACCGCTTCCATCTGGTGGCGGAGCGGGCGCGGGGCTGGATTGGGCCGTCAATGCGCCCGGCGCTGGGAGCCCTGGCGCGGTGCTATCCCCAGCGGGCATGGCTGCCGCGGCCGTTGCGGGCGCGGGCGACGCTGACGGAATGGTCGCTCGATCCCGCCGACGCCTATGTGCGGATGGTCTGCGCGTTGCCGGCCGAAGTGCGGCAGGGGCTGCTGGCGCCAGGCTTCTGCGAAGACCTGGGCGGCTATGATTCCGCCGATGTCGTGCGTGCCCACTTCAACGTGGACGCCCCGCTCGATGCGTTGCAGCGGGCACAGTATGCGGACGTGATGACCTATCTGCCCGGCGACATCCTGGTGAAGGTGGACCGGGCCAGCATGGCCAACTCGCTGGAGTTGCGCGCGCCGATGTTGGACCAGGACTTCTTTGCCTGGGCGTTCGCCCGGTCGCCGGAGGAGAAAATCGCCGGTATGGAGGGCAAAGCGGTTCTGAAGCAGGCCATGGAGCCATATTTGCCACATGACCTGCTCTACCGGCCCAAGCAGGGCTTTACCGTGCCGCTGGCGCGCTGGTTCCGCCAGGCGCTGCGCGAAGACATCCTGGCGCTGGCGGACAGCCCGCGGCTGCGCGAAAGCGGCATTGTCGATACGGGCCGTATTGCTGCGATGGCGGCATCGCATGTCCGTGGCGCACAGGACCATTCCAAGGCGCTGTGGCTCGCCTGGTCGTTCGATGCGTTCCTGCGTTATCGGGCGGCGGCGGAGGTCAGATCCAGCGCAGCAGCAGGGCCAGCGCCAGCCAGCCAAGCCCCGTCAGAACCAGCCATACCAGCAAGCTGATCCGAAGCGACAGGGGCGCATCCAGCTGCTGGCTGATTTCCGTATCGGGCGCGGACAAGTCGGTCCGCTGATCGTTTGCGCGGGACTCCACGAGGTGCAAGCCCTTGTCGGCTAGACTTGGTGATACTTGTGCCATGGCCGCGCAGCCCAGGAAAAGCTCGGTCTTTCTGGGCCTGTTCGGTTAATAACAGGTTAGCGGACCGGTCCCATGGGCGAAAATGGGCGCCGATAGGGCCGATACCGGGAAAGCGCCGCAATTTTCACGGACTTGGCAAATCCACCCTCCCTGTCCATGCCGCGCCGCGCCACATTCCTTTCCGGTGCGGCAAGAAATGCGATTCCCGATGGCGATGAGGAAAGGGGTGGATAAAGGGGGAGGGGGAGAAAAAACGGTACACTTTTGCCCGCCGGAAAGCTGGAAAAAGGACGCGGCAAGTGGGGGATAAGGCACGGGTCTTTGCGGGCGCCTTGCGGTGCCGAAAATCGCCGGGTTTGCGGCCTTGGTTCTGCGTCAGACCGGCGCGTGCGCCAGCACCGATTCGCGCAAGCTGAGGCGGGCAGCCTGTGCGGCGGCCGAGCCGTGGCGGCCCGCGCGCCCGGCCTTTGCGGCGGCGATCAACAGCTCGCGATTGGCGCGCGCGGTCTGCTCCCAACTGAAGCGGCAGGCATGGCGGCGGGTCTGCTCGCGAGATGGCAAGGCCTGCCGGAGCGCCAGGATCGCGTCGCGGATGCCAGCGATGCTTCGCTCTTTTGCCAACAGCCCGGCAGCGGGAGAACAGACGGCTTCGGCGCTGCCATTGACGTTGGTCGCCACCACCGGCGTGCCACAGGCCATCGCCTCAAGCAGCACGTTGGCCCAGCCCTCGCGTTCGGAGGCCAACACCAGCATGTCCGCGCCCTGGTACAGGCCGGGCAGGTCCGCATGCGGTACTTCGCCGAGCAGGCGCACGCGGCCGTCGACCCCAAGCCGCCTGGCGAGCGCCTCCAGCTCCGCGTGCAAGGGACCGCTGCCGGCGATGGTCAGGTCGCAGTCGGGCAGGTCCGGCAGGGCGCCAATCACGAGTTCATGCCCCTTGCGGGGAATGAGGCTGCCCACCGACAGCAGCGAGAAGCGCCCACGGCGCGGCGTGGCAGGGTGCGCCGGCGCGGGCGGGACGAAGCGGCGGAGGTCCACACCATTGCGCAAGACGATGGTGCGATCGGCCGCAGCGCCCAGGGACAACAGCCTTTGGCGCAAATCCTCGCAGACGGTGATCATCGCGCTGGCCTGGCTCGCGGCCCACTGGATTTGCCGGCGCGCAAGGAATGCGTGTGGGATCAACGTCAGGTCGGTGCCCCGGCCGGTGATCACGACGGGCAGGCCCAGGGCGCGGCCCAGCAGCGCGGCGGCGATGCCATCGGGATAGAAATAATGGGCGTCTATAACGTCGAACTGCTGTCCTTCCCGTGCAAGCCGTCGGAGCGTCGGGAGCGATCCGCGGTAGAGAAGCCAAGGCGTCAGCGCGCTGAGCCGGGGCAGGACGCCGAAGCAGGGGTGGTGTACGGCGAGGCCATGGCGGGTTTCCCGTGGCGGAATGCGGGCGAAGGCGGCATAGCGGCCGAAGCGGCTATCGCTGGAAAAGAACCAGGGCCGCGGCGCCAGCACCGTGGCGTCGAGCCCGCCCAGCGCCAATGTTTGGCGAAGCCGGTTTTCGACGAAAATGCCGTGGTTGGGCTGTTCGGTATTGGGGAAGAGAGTGGAAAAGACCAGGACGCGCGTCGTCACGAGACCATCGCATCCTGTCCCGCACGGGCGGGCGGCTCCCCGCTCATGGGCCACCGAGGCTCGCGCTGCCGGGGTTTGCACTCAGGCGCGCGAACATCTTTTCGCGGGAATGAACGCCCATCTTCGCATAGATACGCTTGATATGCGTGCGGATCGTCAACAGCGAGCTGCCATTGGTACGCGCAATCTCGCTGGCGGTCGCGCCGCGAGTGAGCATACTGACCACCTTTTTCTCGGTGGAAGTCAGGCCATATTCGGTCAGCATCGCCGAGAGGTCTCTTGTCTCGCTGCCCGCCGCGGTGACGGCGCAGCCGATCAGCGATATTCCGTTGATGGAGAGCGTATAGAGTTGCACCTGCCCATTGGGATAATCGGCCATGCTCAGCGTGGTGGTGCCGTTACTCCAGTTCGCACGATCGGCAACCGCCTGCTGCAGGACGCGCCGGGCATTCTGCACCGCCAGCTCTTTCTCGCGGGTATTGCCCCGGA
Organism: Hyphomicrobiales bacterium; assembly: GCA_040255825.1. Taxonomy (GTDB): domain Bacteria; phylum Pseudomonadota; class Alphaproteobacteria; order Micropepsales; family Micropepsaceae; genus Rhizomicrobium. Next base: position 157,556 of record JBDZVS010000003.1, read on the forward strand.
CCACCCCAAAAGAATCCTGCCGGAGCCCCATCTGCTTCATCATGCTGCGGCCACTCGCATTGACCCAGATCACGCGCAGGTCATCCGACACCAGGAACAATGCGATCGAAACCTGTTCCAGCCAGTTTTTTGCGACATCGTTCAGTATCGGAATTCCGTATTGCATGCCTCGCGGCCCCTGATCATTCCCGTTGCGTCGTGCAGTTTCGAACACGATCATCTGTACAGAAAGTTTGGCATGTCCGGCCGCCCATTTCCGTCCAGGATTGGACAAGGCAAACGGGATGCGCGCATGGTTGCCAGATCAGCGCGGACGGGCAAAGCCGGATTCGAAGAACATGCCCTCGTGGAAAAGATGACAGGAGGAGTGGCTGCTGCTCGAAGGCAGGTACATCTCCTCAGCGTTTTCCTTGAGTATGTCGTGGCACTCGCAGGAGGCGAGGCGCAGGCGCTCGGCATTGGTCACCTGCATCTGGCCATGGCGATATTCGATCAGGTTCTTCTTGCGGAACTGCGTGGCGACCACGGAAATGTGCGGCCGTTGCGCACCGAGCGTGATGGCCATCATCTCCTGCGTCAGCGTGAAAGGTCGTCCCTCGGCATTCTGGTGTACGGTGAGCAAGAAGCGGGCGTAGCGTTGTTCCAGCGAATGGAGCCGATTGCAGGCCGAGATCTGCGTGATCTGCTCATTCATGAAAATGCTGTATTGCTGCAGCAGATAGCCAAGCTGTGGAGATTTCAGCGCCAGCCCGAACAGGACGGAACGGTCTATGCTAAGCGCCGTGCCGGGGATCAGCACGACGCATTCGACGCCGGTCCTTCTTGCGCCGTTGAGCATGTTGGGCATCGTCATGCCCTCGCGGCCGGCAGAGGCGGTCATTGTGCTGCGCCCGTCGCTCATCATTTTCGTAAAGAGCGCCAGGCCGTGTTCGATGAAGTACACCCGCCCCATGCTGCTGTGCGCTTCGGCCAGCACCTCGTCGCGCCGCAGCTCGATCCGCTCCATATGGGGAATAAGCTGTGAGAGGATGGCGGGCGGGAGCGCCTGTAATATCCGGTTGCCGGAAGTAATGGGGAGCCGCTGCGCGGGATAGGACCCACTGAAATCTGTAGCCTTCATTGTCACCCCAGCCCCGCTTTATTTGGCGCGGTCAAAAATCGTTAAAAGACAATTAACACCATGCTGATCCCAAATCTGTTCGGCTTGAGACAAAGACATCTGTCTGGAGCGGGAATTTCGCCGTAAAAAAACATTCAATCCCGTAGCGCGGTAAACGAGCCGCCGAATGGGCTTATCATCTTGCCGCCGCCCGCCTTTTTCGGATTTACCAAATAAATCGCCGTTTGAGCTTTGTGCGATTTGATTCAATTCTTCTGTCCGCGGACGAAACTTCTGTAACCGTAACCACCCGGAGCCGATGCCGCCCGCTACCAATTAGTGGGGTCGCAATGCGCGCTGGTTTCCAGAAATCCTGAAGGCATACAGGCCGGTAGTAGCCAATGCCAATGTCGTGGCGCCGGCCGGCTCATGGACGGCCGCGGTGAAGATTTTTGGACGCTATATCGCCCTGCCATTCCTCCTGCTTGCCGGGCTGGATGCATCGCTGTTCTTCTCGGTGCTTTATGCCTTGGCGCTCACCAGCCATTGCAAGGGTTGCTATGTGGGGGCCGTGGCGGGCCTTGATCCGGTCAGGGCGCTTCTGCTCACGACCGCTTTCCTGCTGGTAACGGCATCGTCCGGCCTTTACACGGCCGAGGCCCTGAAGAGCTTTATTCCGTTTCTCAAGCGCTTCCTGCTCGCCTGGCAACTGCTGCTGATCCCCACTGTGGCGGTGTTTGCCCTTATCAAGTTCCTGGCTGGTCTACCGTTCGGCTGGTATGTCGGGGTCCTCACCCTGGCCATCACTATTTTCATGGCGCTCCTCTTTACGGTGCGGGCGGCGATGATCTGGCTGCTAAGCAGGCCGTTCGTACGGCGCCGGATCCTGGTCCTGGGAAGCGGTGAAATCGCGGACCGGCTGACGAGTTTCCTGGAAGGGCCCGATCAGGCACATCTGCGCCATGTGCGTACCGTTGCACCGCCGCCCATGCCCGCCTCCATCGCGACGAGCGGGAATCTGGCGTTGCACGTGCAGAGCGAGACGCCGTTGCTGGCGATTGCGCGGTCGCTGCGGGTCGATGAGATCGTGGTCGCGACGCGGGACATGCGGCTTTTGCCCATGTACGAACTTCTGGAATGCAAGCTACGGGGTATTGCCGTCACCGGATACATGACGTTCTGGGAGCGGGAGTCGGGGCAAGTGGATTTTCTTCATGCCGGTCCCGACTGGTTCGCTTTTTCGGATGGATTCCTGCTGAACCAGCCGCAGCGCATATTGAAGCGAGCGACAGATTTCGCCGTCAGCCTGACGTTCCTGATCCTTTTCCTGCCCCTCATTCTCGCCACCGTCCTCGCCATCCGGTTGGAGAGCCGCGGCCCCATATTCTACCGGCAGGAGCGGGTGGGCCTGAACGGCCGGATTTTCCGCGTCTGGAAGTTCCGCAGCATGCGCACCGATGCCGAAAGCGACGGCATCCCCAAATGGGCCGGAACTGGCGACAGCCGAGTCACGCGAGTGGGACGCTTTATCCGCAAGGTTCGCATCGACGAGATTCCACAGATCATCAACGTGCTGGCCGGCGATATGAGTTTCATCGGGCCGCGCCCGGAGCGGCCCTTCTTTGTCGAGCAACTGCGTGAGATGATTCCCTATTACGAACTGCGCCATCGGGTGAAGCCCGGCATCACCGGCTGGGCGCAGGTCAATTACCCCTATGGCTCATCGGTGGACGATGCACGCCACAAGCTGGCTTATGATCTGTACTACGTCAAAAACAACGACATGTTCCTGGATATCGCCATCCTGGTGCGGACAGTTCGTGTCATCCTGTTCGCGGAGGGTGCGCGCTAATCATGCCAGCGATGGAGTCACTTGAGCGTGATTGCGCGTCCACCGACCGTCCGCCGCGCCTGCTGCACATCTTTCCCAGCTTCGACATTGGCGGCTCGCAAGTACGCTTCGCCACGCTGCTGAAGCGGTTGGGCCGGCAATTCGATCACACCATCGTCTCGCTGGACGGCGGATGGAGCGCAGCGACGTTGTTGCCGGGGAATGCGCCCGTGGCCGCGCTTTCCGTTTCGCCTGGCGGCAAAGGGCTTGCCTCGCGCCTTTTGCGCATCCGCGCGGCGCTGGACAAGATCGAGCCGGATGTTCTTCTGACTTACAACTGGGGCGCCATCGAATGGGCGCTGGCGAATGGCGGACGCCTGCCGCACCTTCATCATGAAGATGGCTTTGGACCAGAGGAGAGCGCCCGTCAATTGCAGCGCCGGATCTGGACACGCCGCCTAGCGCTGCGTCACAGCACCTTGGCGGTGCCGTCGCGGGTCCTGTCGGACATCGCGACCAGGAGCTGGGGGATACCTGCAAGCAAGGTGCACCATATCCCCAATGGCATTATCCCCAGCGATCGCAGTGGAGTCCCTATCGAGAGGATGGGCCTCGATTTGCCCGACAATGCGTGTCGTATCGTGTGGACTGGGGCGCTTCGACGCGAGAAGAACCCTTTGCGGCTGCTGAGAGCTTTCGCGCCGTTGGCGGGGCGGGCGGTGCTGCTTCTGGTGGGAGACGGCCCGGAGCAGGAGCCGGTGATGCGGGAGGCCAGCCGGCTCGGCGTCCAGCCTTATTTACGCTTCCTGGGCCGGCGCAGCGATGCGCGCAGCATTGTGATGCAGTCCGATATCCTGGCCTTGTCCAGTGATACCGAACAGATGCCATTTGCCATTCTCGAGGCAATGGATGCGGGCCTTCCCGTAGCTTCCTTCGATGTGGGCGACGTTCGCGAAATGGTATCTGATGAAAACCGTCCCTTCATCGTACAACGAAGGGACCAGGCGCTGGCAGAGGCGATGGCCAATCTGGTTGGCGATCCGGGATTGCGAGCCTGGATCGGCGCTGCAAATCGAAAGCGCGTGCGCAGTGTCTATCGTGCCGGGGATATGGCAGCACGGTATCAATTTCTCATAGAGACCGTCCTCGCCGGGAGGAGGCACGTCAGTGCTTAGCTCTGGGCCGCGCGTGAGCGTCATCATCCCGGTTTACAATCGGGCCCGGCTGCTTGAAGAAACGCTACATTCGTTGATGGCGCAGCTACGGGCGCCGGACGAGGTCATCGTGGTGGACGACGGGTCCGAGGAGGACATTGCCGGGGTCTGCGCGCGCTTCACGGGAAAGATTCGCTGCGTGCGCACCCCGAATGGAGGGGCACCGGCGGCGCGCAATCTGGGCGCCTCGCTAGCAACCGGTGACTGGCTTTGGTTTTGCGACAGCGATGATCTGTGGCATCCGGCTTATCTTGATCGTGCGATGGAGCTGGCAACGGCCGAGCCGGGGCTGGGCTTCATTTTCGGTAATTTCAGGCTCGTGCACGACGGCCAATGGGAGACCCAGACCAAGTTTCAAGCCGCGCCGCAAGGCTTTTGGCAAGGGATTACCGCACATATCAGGGCGGGGGGAAAAGTTCTCGGGCCGTCCTTGTACGCCGGCTTGCTGGGCTTCCAGCCGGTTTTTCATTCCACCTTGCTGGTATCGCGGCGCCTGTTTGAGGCGATCGGAGGTTATGATCCGCGCTTTGGCCGGCTGGGGAGCGAAGATTTCGAGTTCGTCCTGCGGTGTGCGGCTCACGGCCGTGCCGGGGCGGTCGAAGAGGCGCTTGTCGGGATTCGCCGTCACCGCGAAAACTACAGTGCCAGCCAGCTTGGCAATCTGTTGGGGGAACTGGTGATCCTGCGTCACGCACGCGATCACCATGGGGCTGCCGCAATGGCCGCGGCTTCCCTTATCGAGCAGCAGATTCATTTGCGCACGCGCCAGGCGCTGGAGTTGGCCTTTGCCGCTGCCGATTATGCTCAAGTGCTGTCGCTGGCGCGCACGCTGCCGCCGTCGGATGCGGATTTGCGCACCAGGGTGAAGGTTATGCTGGCGTCCTGGCCGCGGTCTCTTCGACGCCTGGCGGTTGGACTTGCAGTTCATGTGGCGGCTATACGGCAGCGCCCGGTCATACGGAGGACGCAATGACTTCCGGCCGCGTGCTGCATGTATTCAAATATTTCCGGCCCGATTTTACCGGCGAAGGAATTTTCCTTGAGCGGCTGGCTCCGGTGTTTCGGCGGTTGAGGCCCGACATCCTTCATGAAGTAGCGGTGACGGCGACAGCGCGCCCGCCCGGGTTCATTGCGCCGGCAGGACTGGCGGCCGTGCACTTTCTTGGGGATGGACGGCCCGCTGGCCAGGCGAAGCTGGTTGGTTGGCTCGCCCGCCACGCGACATGTTATTCCACGGTGCATTATCACACGCACATCGACCGCAGTTTTTTGGCAAGCGCGCTGCTGCGCCTTTTGCAGCGTCGCGTTGTGCTGTCCGCGACGCTGGACGACAGCGTTCCCGGGCTTCTGCGTACCTATCGGCCGCAATTTCGTCCATTGGTTCGTATCCTCAGCCGGATAATCAGCGTCTTTGTTGCCATCAGCCCCCGCCTGTTCATGGAGAACCGCCGGGAAGTGCCGGCCGGGAAATGCGCGCTGGTCCCCATCGGTATCACCATTCCCCCTGCGCCTGCGCCGGAAGCAAGCACAATCGCCCGGCGCAAGTTGAGGATCGCCGACGACGCCATCGTGTTCGTAAGCATCGGCGGTATATGCACACGCAAGGATCAGCTTTTCCTGATCGATCAGATGCCTGTCCTGTTGAAGCGGTTTCCGAGCCTTTTGCTGGTACTGGTGGGCCCGGTGTTGGAGCCGGACTATCGTTCTCGGCTGGAAGCGGCAATCACGAGTCACAGACTTGGGGCGCACGTTCTTTTCGCCGGCTATCAGGAAGATCCATGGGGCTATTACGAAGCCGCGGATGTCATGGTGTTCGCCTCGCGCGAGGAAGGCTTCGGAACGGTGGTGATCGAAGCCATGGCGCATGGCCTTCCTGTCCTGGTGCGACGCCTGGCGGGTGTGAATGACACATTCGTCGAACATGGCTTTTCGGGTTACCTCTTTGAGGATGCCGAAAGCTTCCAGGCCGAGGCTTTCGTCCTTGCGGCTGACAGCGGGCTACGCCGGAAGATGGGCGCCCGAGGTCGGGACTTTGTTGCCGCACACTATGATATCGACGCAGTGGCGGCCCGCTATCTCGATATATATGGCCACTCAGCGGGGGCTGTGGCCGCATGATCGCTGTCGTTATTCCTTTCTATCAGATTCAACCGGGACTTTTGCATCGCGCGCTTTGGTCGATCGCACGACAGCAAGGTTCCGCCGCACCGCAGATATTGGTGACCGACGACGGTTCGCCGTCCCCAGTCGAGGCGGAACTTGACGGCTTGCCTGTCTGGCTGCTGGCCCAGGTTCGCATCCTGCGCCAGAACAATGGCGGGCCGGCCGCGGCGCGCAACTTGGCGCTGGATGCGCTTCCGCCGCAGGTGGACATGGTGGCATTCCTGGATTCCGACGATGTCTGGGATGAGGCACACCTTGCCAATATCGACTGTGCGCGGAATGCCGGCGCCGAATTCTATTTCGCCGACCATTGGCGCCAGGAAGATTCTGAAACCCGCTTTTCAGAATGCGGTTATCGGCCGCGTGGCCCTGCGATTGCCGGCGACTGTCACGACACCACCTGGTGCGATCCCCGTTCCCTGATGCATTCGATCGTGCGCCGCTCGCCGGTTGGCACTTCGACGGTCGCGATACGCCGCCACTGGATCGGAAGCAATCGTTTCCGGACGGATTTGCGGGCGGCGGGCGAGGATTCATTATTCTGGCTGAATATCCTGAGAGGTGAACCACGTGTGGCCTGCAGCGCCCATTGCGAGGCGGTATACGGCCGGGGCGTGAGCGTCTTCAACCATCGCAGTTGGGGTGACAAGCGCAGCCTCTGCACAGCGCTGGACGAGATGCAGGCGCAGCAGGCCTTTCACAGGATGTTTTCCGGCGATCCGGTAGCCAGGGAGTTGATTGAGAATCGCTTCAGGGATTTGGATTTGACATTCTGGCAGGCCTTGTTCGCTTGTATCCGGCGCTTGCAATGGAGCGCCGCGCGCCCCGCCACGGCCTATGTCGGGAAGAGACCGTTCGCACTCTTGCGGATGCCGCGTGCCACAGTCAGAGCGATGCGGCAGCAATTCAAAAGGAAACCAGCATGACCATTGCTGATGGCAACACCATTATCGAGGGTCCGGATGTCGTCATCATCAGGCCGCGCAGGGGCTGGCTGGCGCTTGACTTGCCGCTGCTGTGGAAATTCCGCGATCTTCTGATGGCATTCGGCTGGCGCGACATCAGACTCCGCTATCGCCAGACATTTCTCGGCGTGTCTTGGGTCGTTCTTCAGCCGCTTCTAGGCGCAGCCATTTTCACCGTCGTGTTCGGCATGATCGCGAAGATGCCGACCCAGGGTGTCCCCTATCTGGTGGTTTCCTATTCCGGTCTGCTGGGCTGGACGCTCTTCAGCACCGGCCTCAGCCGCGCCAGTACCTGCCTGGTCGCAAGCGCCGAACTGATCCGGAAAGTCTATTTCCCGCGGCTATTGATGCCGCTCGGCGTCATTCCTTGTCTACTGTTGGATTTCGTTATCGGCGCCGTCTTCATGATCGGTTTGATGATCTATTACCATATCGTGCCGGGCTGGAGTGTGATGATGTTCCCCGTCGCGACGCTCATTCTTCTGAGCATGGCGATGGGGCTTGGAATTGTCGCCGCGAGCCTGGCGGTCAGGTATCGCGACGTTCAGTATATCGTGCCCCTTTTTGTCCAACTCATGATGTATGCCTGTCCCGTGGGCTATTCCGTCGCGGCGGTGCCGGCCTACATCCGCCCCTATTACGATCTCAATCCGCTGGTGACGCCTATTGAAATGCTGCGATGGTCGCTGACCGGCGTCGGAAAGTTCAGCCTTGGCGCGCTCGGCTACTCCGTCGTTGCCGCGGCGGTGGCCTTGTTGGCCGGCCTCGTCATCTTCAGAAACACAGAGCGGAAGTTCGCCGATGTCATCTAGCGAGACGGTCGTTTCGGTGCGGGGACTTTCGAAGTCATATATCATTGAGCACAAGGCCCATGAAGCCACCACCGTGGCCGAGGCACTATTCCGCCTCCTTACGAGTCCATTTCAATCCACAGCGCGGGAAGAGGTTTGGTCGTTGCGGGATATCGATTTCGACATTCGCAAGGGCGAGATCGTCGGTGTCATCGGCCGCAACGGTGCCGGAAAGAGCACCTTGCTGAAGGTCTTAAGCCGTATCACCGAGCCTACGATGGGGGAGGCGCGGATCGCAGGCCGCGTGGGCAGTCTGATCGAGGTGGGAACCGGCTTTCAGCCTGAATTGACAGGCCGAGAGAACATCTTTTTGAACGGCGCCATATTGGGAATGCGCAAAAGCGAGATTGCGCGCCGGTTCGATCAGATCGTCGATTTCTCGGGCGTGGAGAAATATCTGGACACGCCGGTCAAGCGCTACAGCAGCGGCATGTATGTTCGTCTTGCCTTCGCGGTGGCGGCGCATCTCGACACCGACATCCTGTTTGTCGACGAAGTGCTGTCCGTCGGCGACGCCGAATTCCAAAACAAATGCCTTGGACGCCTTAGCGATGTGGCCGATGAGGGTCGAACCGTGCTTTTCGTGGGCCACAATATGGCGACGCTGGAGTCTCTGTGCACTCATGGCATTCTGCTCGATAAGGGACGGCTGCGGCATGCAGGTCCGCTGAAGGAGACGATCGGAGAATATCAGCGGATGATCCGTCCTGAGCATGCTCCGGAGGCGGTCGTCGAGGCGGTCGCTGTCGATTACGGCACGCGATATGAGCATGTGCGCGGTGCAGACATGGTCGACGGCAATGGTCGGTCGACGCGCCGCATCGCAGTAGGCGGCAAGCTTACAGTGCGCGTATTGCTGGAGCTTCCCCATGCCATGGACGGCGCCGTGTTCGTCGTGTGGGTCGATGACAGTTTCGGGCATTGCGTCTTGACCCTCAAGACGCCAAAGGCCGCACGCTATCTACAAGGCCGCTGCGAACTGATCTGCGAAGTGGACTCCATTCCATTGATGCCGGGCGAGTACATCCTGAATTTTGGCCTATGGAAGGGGGCCGGCTATATCGACCTGGTGGACGGCAACATAACTTTCGTCGTTTACAACAACGATACGTTCGCCGACGGCTGGGGCGCCCACTCCACGGGCGTCTGCGTGGCGCCATCACGCTGGCGTGTCAAGAATCGAACGATGCAGGATGCCGAAGTCGCATGAGCATATGAGATCGGGAAGCGCCTTCGTGCCTTCAATGCGGGCTAGGCGCGGCGTTCATCGCGGACATGACATCTCGAACGGGCAGAACAGCCGAGCGCGATGTGGCATAACGGACGACAACGTTCAGTTCCCTTTCCGTGCAGCCATAGGCCGACGGTATCTCGCCGACATCATGCGTATAGAAGATCAACCAGCCGCCGACCGCCCTGTTGCGGTCTATAAGGGCACGCATCTGACCTTCGTCGAACAGCCGGTGGTATATCTTGTTCGCGCAGAGCTCCGAGTAATCCGGAACGCCATCGTTTATCCCGGGCTGGATGCCGCGACAGCTGGAAAAATGTGGCCGAACTGCTCTATTCGCCGGTTGGGAGACGCGGCCGAACGGATAGGAAAAATTGGCGAGGGGGTGAGCGCCGATCTGCGCAGCTGCGGCGGCGTTTGCGGCGATTTCGGATCGAAGCTGCATCGCCTTTGCCGCGGCACAGTCGATATGCGTGTAGGTATGGCAGCCGATCTCATGTCCCCGCGCGCATGCCGCGCGCACGTCATCCATATCGAACATTGCGCCAGGTTCGCCCTTCGTGCCGGCCAACCCAAACGCGGTGTAATAAGTTCCGCGCGCGCCCTGATGCTCCAGGACCGCGCCGCCGGCGGACAAAGCCGATTTCGGAAAGTCGTCGAACGTGAAAGAGACGACGCCCGCCGGCCATATCGCGGAAACCGGACGCATGGTCGGGGCTTTCAGCCTGCTTATGATCTTGTCCGCCAGACGGATCATCGATTTTTCCCGCGTGCCTATCCCGTCCCGGATAAGTGTCCCGATGCGGGCGCCAGCCTCTGTACCCGATTGGACAACCAAAGAACGGCATCGATGTCACATCTTCTTTCGGTCATCCATGCATGAAAACCGCGATCATCATTCCAACTCATCGCCGCCCGGACCTGCTGGAGCGACTGCTCAGCGATCTGGACGGGACCGCCCTCGGCAAGGACATGGAAGTCCATGTCGTTGAAAATGGCGTTCGATCCGGCGCCCGTCAGGTATGCGACAGGTACCCGCTGGATGGAAGGCTTCGCTATGGGTATTTGCGCCAGGGACGAAAGTCGGCGGCCCTTAACCATGCGATAGAAGGTTGCGAGGCCGACTTTCTTATTTTTTTCGACGACGACGTCCGCGTTCCGGCGGATGTTGTCCGGACATATGAAGACGCGGCTCGACGCTACGGGCCCGGATATTTCTTCGGCGGCCCGTTGATGACCGACGCGGAAATTCCGTGTCCGCAGGATCTTGCGCCGTATTTGCCGCTATCGGCGACCGGCTGGCAGCCTTCCGACGAGGAAATTGTGATGAATCCAGCGATGTTCGACTATTTCTTCGGCGCGAACTGGGCTGCATTTCGCAGCGATCTGATCGCGGCCGGGCTGTTCGCCAAGGGCCTGGGCATTACAGCATCGCAATTCTCGCCTCTTGGAGAGGAAAACGAAATTCAGGAGCGTTTGACACGCGCTGGGGCAAGGCCCGTTTACCTTCCAGGTGCGCCGGTCCGGCACCATGTACCTCGGGAATGTTACACGCGCGAATGGGTATGGCGCCGCCGCTATCGCCTCGGTGTGACCGATTGGGCGCGAAAGGAGTGCGCCGAACAGCAGCATTGTCCCAAACTGTTCGGTGTTCCGGCGTGGCTCCTGCGGACGGTCGTGACGCGAAGGGTCGCGGCGTCTGTGGCCAAGCTGCTGGGGAGGGCCCGGCAAACAGATATAGAGATGCGCGACGCCTATCTAAGTGGGCTTCTGCATGGCGCGTGGGTAGCAAACCGGCGGCCGGCCGGCAGCAGGCGATAGGGCTCCATCGAGATGTCCGATATGAAGATGCATGAGATGCCAGAGAAGCGGAACATCGGCGCGAAGAGGGTTGGCGTCGATGTGCATATCCCCGCGCTTGATGGCGTGCGCGGTGTCGCCGTGTTGCTGGTGATCCTTTACCATTTCGCAAGCAGCATGCAGGTTTTGGGCATAAGAAGCCCGTTGCTGGTTCCATTCGCATTCGGATGGTGCGGCGTGGATGTGTTTTTCGCCCTGTCAGGCTTTCTCATCACCGGCATCCTGCTCGACACGAAGGGCGCTCACAATTACTTCAAAGCATTCTATGCGCGGCGCGTTCTTCGGATTTTTCCCCTTTATTATGGGGCTTTGGCCATGACAATGGTTTTGCGGATCGTCTTCCCCGGCGCCGGGATATGGGGCTTGCAGACCGGGCTATGGGCGCCAGGAAGTTATTTGTGGACTGCGACCTTCCTGCAGAACTTCGCCATATTTCTTCGCGGAACCGATGCAAGCGGCGTGCTGGCTCACTATTGGTCGCTGGCGGTGGAAGAGCATTTCTATCTGGCATGGCCGTTGCTGATTTGGTTACTTTCCCGGCGCTGGACCATGACTTTCGCAGTCCTGGCGATTGTGGGATCCATGGCTGCAAGGGCGCTCGCCTTGCACCGGGGCATGGATACCGACTCCATATTCGGCCTCACCCCGCTTCGTCTTGATGGATTGGCGATCGGGGCGCTGGCCGCCGTACTGGTCCGAAGTCATGAAGCTGCCCGACTGTCTCGATTTGCGGCGCCGGCGCTGGCTGGCGCGCTCGTCACCCTTTGCGGCCTCTTCTGGCTTCGCGGCACGGCCGATCAATCCGATCCGGCGATCTGGATCGTCGCCTATCCGCTTGTATCCCTGGCGACGGCGGCTACGCTGGTTCTCTGCTGCAGAGGAGGGTGGTTGGCGGACCTCTTTTCGGCAAGATCGCTGCGCTGGCTCGGCAAATACAGTTATGGACTTTACGTATGGCATCCGATTGTCGGGATGCTTTTGCTTCATTCCCGCCTGTCACTGGTGCCTTCCGGTGCCGGCGCCGCAATGGTGATTGCCATCGCGGCATTCGTTCTGGCGCTTGATCTGCTGGTGGCATGGGCGAGCTATCAGTTGTGGGAGAAGCGCTTCCTGAGGCTCAAACGTCATTTCCCGGCGCGGGAGGAGTCAAAAGAAGCGGACTGGAAAATGCCGGCCCTTCTTCCTGCGCCCGGACCGTGATGTAATGAGTGAAATTTTCGATATCACCAGGCCGAGAACGTTCAATCCATCCTTTTCTGAAGGAAGGGTGGCGATAGCTTTTGCGCTCTGTGTTTTTTTACCCATCGTCGCAATAAGCCTGTTGGGACGGCAGTATGCGGGGATACTTGGCGCCGTCATTCCCATCGATTTGACGAATTTCGACGCGATTCGAAAAATGTCGTATTCCTTTCTCCATCCGTCGAACCATGGGGATTCCTGGTTGCCGATGCGGCACGCGTTGGAGGTTCTCAACGGACCGGATCACGACCGGCTTTACGAGACGCTGTTTCTTGGCGCGCAGGTGCGCTTTCAGTATCCGCCTTCCAGCTTGCTGCCGCTTGAACTGCTATCTGCTCTTGGCGTGTCCGCCTCCTCTGCGCTCAATGCCCTTAATGCATTGGTCTTTGTACTGAATGCTTGCGCCAGTGGCGCGCTGGGCTGGCTGCTGTTTCAGGGCAAACGCAAGGAAGGGTGGGCTTTGCCGCCGGCCAGTGCGGTCGCAGCATCGGCCTTTTGTGCATCCTTTGCGTTTTATCCCCTGGTGCGTGCGCAAGTTCTGGGCCAAATCCAGATTTGGATCGACCTGCTATTCACATTGGCGGTCCTGGGCTGGGTTTTGCAGCGTCGGCTGTTGGCCGGCTTTCTCATCGGCCTCGCATGTACGATCAAGCCGCAGATGGGGCTGCTTCTTCTCTGGGGGCTGTTGTGGCGTGACTGGAAGTTTGTGAGCGGCATCCTGGGCGCGGCTTTGCCCATCCTTCTGCTATCGGTCTCCCATTACGGGATTCACAATCACCTGGCCTATCTGGACATTCTCTCGTTCCTGTCGCGGCACGGGGAGAGCTTCTTCGCCAACAATTCCATCAACGGCATTCTGAATTGGTATCTTTCTCCCAATGACAGCCTGCGCTGGTATGATAACACGCTGACGCCTTTCAATCCGACCGTGTATGCCGGCACAATGGTCGCATCGATGGTTGCTTTGTCGGTAATTTGCGCGATGCCGATCCTGCGGCGCGGGCGCGCGCCCGGCCTCTCCGACCTGGGCATCGCCGCCATTTGCACGATCGTGGGATCGCCGGTCGCCTGGGAGCACCACTATGGCATTCTGTTGCCGCTGTATCTGGTGGCGCTTCATGCTGTTTTCTCGTTCCCGGCGAGTGGCCGGCGCCATATCGCAATGATCATGCTGGTCCTTTCCTGGGTCATGGTCGCCGATTTCATACCCTTTGCCGGTCTCCTGGCTCACACGCCATTCAGAATTGCGCAGGCCTATTGCCTTTTTGGCGCGCTCTCGCTGCTTGCTGTCCTTGTTGGCATGAAGGCATCGCGGCAGGGTGCCGCACGCGGATGAGCAGCCTGGCTCAAACAGCATATTTCCTGCAGTTGGCGGCCATTCCGGTTGGCGCGACATTTATTCTGAATGTCGACGCTCGCACCGCAGCGTCGCGCTGGTTATTCCTCCTTGCCACTGTCGGCTGTGTGGCGCTGGCCTTACTGACCTTTCGGATCAGCGATCCCACCTATCCCTTCTGGGATTTTCACAGCGCTTACTATCCGGCCGGCCGAGCGGTAATGGCTGGTCCCGAGCAGTTACGGGAGATGACGGGGCGGGGTGTTTCCGGATTCGTGAACATGCCTGTCGTCGCCTATATCTTTGCTCCCTTTGCCTTGTTGCCGGAACAGGTGGCGGAAAATCTGTTCCTGATAATAAGCTTTTTGGCGGTTGTGCTGGTGTGGCGTATGCTGGCCAGCCTCGCCCGGCTCGAGACGACTGATAGATGGCTTCTGCTGCTCGTCTTCGCCGCGAACGGTCCGCTGCACTATAGCCTGAAAGAAGGAAACACGAGCCATTTCGTTCTGCTGGCGCTGGTTGCGGCATTGGCCATGTTGCGTACCGCGCGGTCAACGATAGCAGGTCTGTTGCTGGGGGTCGCGGCCATGGTGAAGCCGCCGCTGCTTTTATTTGGATTGTTTTTCGCCTTGCGCCGCGATCTGCGCGGGATGATGGGCTTTTGCGCCGTATGCGGCGCGATTGCGCTGCTTTCCCTTGTTCTTTTCGGGTGGAGCGACAACTGGCACTGGTTCGAGGTCTGCATTGTTCAATTCAGCCACCGCTGGCTTGCCGCCTTCAATGTCCAGTCCATTCCCGCATTCCTGTTTCGATTGGTATCGCCGGCAAGCTTGCTTCAGGATTGGAACTCGAGCCCGCCACCGAACGGGCTTGCGGTGCTGGCCGATGTTCTTTTTGCGCTATTGTTTGGACTTGCTGCCGTCGCTGTCTGGCGGCGTACGTGGGCGCCCAGATCAGCTTTGCCAGCGCTTGAGCTGCAATACAGTCTTGTGATTTGTCTCGTGATCCTGGCGAGCCCGCTGTCCTGGTCGCACTATTATTGCTGGTTGTTGCTGCCGACGGGGCTTTTTTTGGGCTGGAGGCACCACTTGTCCGGGCCGTCAGTGGGCTATGGCTGGCTGGCGATTCTGCTGGTGACACCGGCAGTCCGGATGCTGCACCTTACATCCCCCTGGATGCAGCAAGTCTATAAGGATGTCGGCGTTTCGCACTTGCTGTTTGGGGCGCTACTCTGGTTCGGCCTGATCGCCTGTTGGCTGAGCCGGCCGGCTATTTCATCTATGCGCCTCCATAAACCATAGGAAGACGCTGCCCATTTATGGGTATTCCGACGCTTCAGGGGTTTTGCGACCTTCTCTAACCCGGTGTACGAGTTGGGGTATCAGGTGATCAATCAAATCCTGTTTGTGAGTGCGGCCCGGGCCGTTTCTCATCGGTAGGGGCCCGCATGACCCTGGCAGAGCCAAAGACAGCTCCGTTCCTCGCCACACGCGCATTGCCTTTGTGCGTCGACCTGGATGGCACATTGACCTATTCGGATACTCTTCTCGAAGGGATCGTGTCGCACCCGCGCGACGGGCGATTGGCGCGCGCTATCCTGACGCTTTGTTTGCGTGGCCGTGCCGCCTTCAAGCACTGTATTGCCGCCGGGGCGCCGTTCGATGCGGCACTGCTGCCCTACAATCAACCGCTATTGGACTATCTCGCCAAGGAAAGGGACGATGGCCGCTACCTCGTGCTGGCGACGGCGGCAAACAGGGCAATCGCTGAATCTGTGGTCAATCACCTCGGTCTTTTCGACGAGGTTGTAGCGTCGGATGAGACACGCAATCTAAAAGGGCCGGTCAAGGCGAGAGCCCTATCCGCGCGCTTCGGCAAACATGGGTTTGCCTATGCAGGGAATGACAAGTGCGACTTGCCCGTCTGGGAAGCCTCCGGTTCTGCCCTTCTCGTCAATGTGTCGACCGGCGTGGAGAAGCGGGCCCGTGGGCTTGTCCCTGTGGAAGCTGCCTTTGCCGAATATTCTTCGCCGTCGCGGGCGCTGCTGAGGGCAATGCGGCCCCATCAGTGGGTAAAGAACTTGTTGGTCTTTATTCCGATTTTCACCGCCCACGCGGTATCCGATCTGGCTGCCTGGTACAACGCCCTATTGATGTTCGCCGCATTTTGCGCCACCGCCTCCTCGATCTACCTGTTCAACGATGCAACCGATCTTGCCGCCGATCGGCATCATCCGCGCAAGCGTCTGCGCCCCTTTGCCAGTGGGGCACTTCCTCTGGGTATGGGCCTGTCGGCCGCATGCCTGCTGGCCATTGCGGGCATTGGGTTTGCAGGCGCCAGCGGCACGGTGCCGGTCATCCTCACCTATGCGGTGATATCGACGACATATTCGCTGAGCCTCAAGGAACAGCCGCTGGTGGATGTCTTCATGCTGGCAGCTCTATATACCATCCGGTTGTTCGGAGGTGGGGTGTCGACCGGCCATGAATTGTCGCTTTGGCTTCTGGCGTTTTCCGGCTTTCTGTTTCTGGGGCTTGCACTGCTCAAGCGGGTGGCAGAGCTGTCGTCGACCAGGCGCAGTCAGGACCAGTTGGTTGTGCGGAGGGGCTATGCCAGCTCGGACATGCAGGTTCTCCAGACTTTTGGTTGCTGTGCGAGCTTCGCATCCAGCCTGGTTCTGGCGTTGTTTGTGCAGCGCGAAGCGACCGCCACGCAATATGCCTCTCCCGGATTGCTGTGGGGCATTGTTCCCCTGATGCTGTTCTGGCAGTGCCGACTATGGCTGTCGACTACCCGCGGCTACATGCATGATGACCCGATTGTCTACTCCGCCCGCGACTGGGTGTCCTGGATCGTCGCCGGCTCGGTGCTGTTCATCCTGCTGCTCGCGTATTCGATCGCCTTATAGGAGTTCCATGACCGTTCCCTTGCTCTTCCTCATTCTCCTAAGCGTTTCGCTCTCCGGGCTGGCCCAGGTTTCATTCAAGCTGGGCGTTTCCTCGGCGTCGGCGCGCGCCGCGATGGCGGACGGCTCGATAGCTTCCGCCTTGTTCGCCTTCGCCCAGAGTCCGGCCGTCATAGTGGGTTTGGCGATGTATGGGGTTGGAACGTTGATATGGCTGAATGTCCTCTCGCGAATGGATTTGTCGTTGGCTTACCCGTTCGTAGGTCTCAGCTTCCTGATCACAGCCTTGTTAGGATACCTCCTATTCCATGAACCATTCCATCCCGGCCGCATTGCCGGTACGGCCCTGGTCATCGCCGGCGTCATCCTCGTCGCCCGGAGCTGACGGGCATCCGCTTCCGGTTGCGGGCTTCCGGCAGAAGGCGATCGCTGCCTTTTGCACCGGGACGATCTGTTTCTTATTGGCTGTGCTTTCCTGGCGGTTGCAGGGATTTTCGTTCGGAACGGACAATAACGTTTTTCACATTCCGATCGTCCTGCGATGGTTCGACCTCCCACAATTTTCCGACGACGCCTTCGTGCAGTCGATGCGGGATTACGCGACGCCGGTCTATACGCTCCTTGGCTTGATCGCGAATGACGGGAATATCGCTACCGTTTTCTTTGCGGCATTCCTGATCACGCGAGCCCTGACAATTTATGGATTGCTGCTCATCCTGCGGGCCGTCGGCTTGCGGGATGCATGGCTTTGGGCGAGCGCGGCCACGCTGGTCCTGGTTTCCGCGATTTATGGCGAGACCGCGATAGCTCGCGACGAGATGTTCGTAAGCATATTCACGCATACGGCTCTTGCCCAGGCCGTTGCCCTGATGGGTGTGGCGTGCCTGATCCGCGGCAGATTGATATGTGCAGCGATGGCCCTGGGCCTGGCATTCGACCTTAATGCCATGGTCGGAATCTGGACATCGGTTCCGGCCATTCTGGTGGCAATAGCCCTGCTGGTTGGGAAACCGCGCGTACATGGAAGCCGGATCGCCTGCGCAGCGGCGGTATTCGCACTTATCACGTTCCCCATTTTGGGCTGGATAGTTGGGACGCAGCATTTCGGCGGCCAGGACTTCGATTATCGGAAATTCCTGATCGGCTATTATCCAAACCACTTCTTCATTGGTTGGGCGCATTGGCCCGACCGTATCGCCTTTGGGCTGGAGCTCCTTTCAGGGCTTCTCGCGACGACTCTTTTGCCCCGGAATCGTCGCAGCGTCCTCTTGGTGCTGGCGGGATTCGTGCTGGTCTTTGTCGCCGGCATGACAATCGGCCAACTGTCCCATTCACGCATCCTGCTTAACCTACACCTGCTGCGGGTGGATGGCATGGTGACGTGGCTGACTGTTATACTGGTGGTTGCGGCGGCATTCAGCGGACTGTCCACCGGGCGGGCGATCGAGGTCGTCTTCGGGATCGCCGTCGTCTGTGGTCTCATCATCAATAATTGGTACGTCGTTTTGAGCACGCTGTTGCCGCTCGGCGCATTCAGAGTGGCTGTTTTGAGATCGGGGCGGAGTTTGCGCCTGTGGCATTGGGGGAAGTGGGTGGCCGCGGGTCTCGCAGCACCGGCCTTCATCGGTGCGGCCTTGGTATGGGGTGTTTATTCCCAGGCGCCGGCCATCCCATCAGCACGGGCTGTTCCCATCGACCAGCAATTGCTGGGCGCATGGCCGGCTGCACCCTATTGGCTCCAGGTCACGCAATGGGCACGAAGCGCCACGCAACCGGATGCGGTGTTCCTGGTCCCGCCCAAGCTTGACTTCGTCGCTGCCGCCAAGCGGCGCAGCTGGGTGGGATGGAAGGAAGGCGCCGTCGTAATGTGGGCGCACGAATTCTATAGGCTCTGGCGCACACGCAGCGATGAGGTTGCCGCGCTCCGCGACGTGGAGTCGGCATTGCGCTATGCCTGCCAACACAGGATTGATTACGTGGTGTTGGACAAACGCCCTGGCCGGGCCCTGCGGGGTACCGCAGCCGTCTATCCTGTATTCCATAATCGCTGGTTCGCCGTCGTCGCCCCGTCGGCTTGCCGGCGAGCTCGACGTTAAGAAGACTACGGCGATCGGAAGCGGCGAGCGATGCGCGGCCGGCCATCGCTGCGCAGCCAGCGGGGCGCCAGGCCGCATGTCTCCCGGATACCGTCTTCGTATCCCTGGTCTTTTGCCCATTCCCATTGTCGCGCCCAGGCTTCGCGATGGCTGTAGAGCGGCATCAGCAGGGGGTAGAGGCTGGCCCGCAGCAGGTTCTTTCTGGACAGGCGTTGCATCGTGTAGGCGTGGCCCATGTTCATGTGCGCCTGACCACGGCCCCAGCGATAGCCCCGCATCGCGATCGACTGACGCTGCATCTGATGTGGCCGGATGATGTGCTTCACGATCGGCGCGCCGGAAAACCAGCTTCTGTGGCCGCGCTCTTCCAGTCGCAAGGTCAATTCGGTTTCGCTTCCCATTGGGTAGGCGCCAGAATTGTTGGGGCCGATCTGACCATTGAATCGTATTCCGGCCGAGAGGGCGCTAGCGCGCACGGCCATGTTGGTGCCAAACAAGGCAACGGCTTCGCAGGGTCCTTCACGCATATGCCCGTTGGTGGCGAATACGATGCCAGGATCTACTTCATCCAGAACCCATTGCGGCGGATCATAGGGCCATAGAGGTTCGGTGCGGCCGCCGAACATGTCGAACCTGCAGTGGTCATCGGCTACCCGTCGCCATTCCACGAGCCAGTTCCGCCCTACTACCACATCGTCATCACAGAAGATGTAAAGATCGCCCCTGGCCTGGTCCAGCGCACGATTGAGAGCGTTGTTCTTGCCAGGCCTGTTTTCTCTGAGCAGCGTCAGCGGCAGTCTGTCGGAAAATGAGCGAAGTACCGCTTCCGTGCCATCGGTGCTGGCGTTATTTACGGCCAGAAGGCGCCAGCCGCCCTGAGGCGGGGCGGCTGCCGCCAGGGAAGCCAGGGTACGGGGTAGGACGGCCTCGCCATTATGGCTGGCGAAAAGGACTGTCAGCATGGACGGCGGCGGCCAATCAGGGGCCGTTGGATTACAGGGTGGGAGGCTAAGATGGCCGCCGCCGTGCGAGAATACCCAGTCTTGGGCACGCGAGGGGCTGGCTGTGACGCCTAGGCTGCGATCCGAATAATTAACCACATGAGACATGTTGGTCGTCTGGTCGCTTCTCAACCAATTTGGGCCAGACCAGGGGCGCGGCTTGGCAAGTCACGGGCAGGATGATCAGTTGCGGTCCATTCTGGACATGCGGGCATTTCCGCTGTCCGAACTCGCCAGCCAATGTGCGCTGGTGGTTGGCGCGCACCCCGACGACGAGGTCATCGGCGCCGGCGCTATGCTGCGTCGCCTGGAGTCGGCCGGTGTAGTCACGGTGTCGGCCGGCGCATCCGGCAGCGGCCGTAACGCCCGCGCGGGATTTTCCAGCAACTGGCGCTATACGCGGGTACGCCGTCGGGAGTCGGAGACGGCATTGTCATTGCTGCAGCGGCCCCTGAGTCCGGTGATGAACTTGGGGCTGCCGGACCAGCGTGTGGTTTTCCAGTTGAGCCGGCTTGTCCGCCAGATGATGCGCATCTTCAGGTCGGGTGGATTCACCACGGTCATCACGCATGCTTATGAAGGTGGCCATCCCGATCATGATGCTACGGCGCTGGCGGTTCATGGGGCTTGCCAGTTGCTGGAACGGCAAGGTGTTGTCGCGCCCGCCATCGTCGAAATGGCCGGCTATCACATGTGTGATGGTCAGATGATATATGGCGACTTCATGTCCCATCCGGATGCGGGACCGGTGGAACGATTCCAGCTCGATCCCGGGGAAATCGTTCTCAAGCGCGCGATGCTGGACTGCCACCAATCGCAGGTGGCGGTGCTGGCGAGTTTCGCGGTCACGCAGGAAGCGTTCCGGCGCGCGCCATCCTATAACTTCCTTCTGCCCCCCAGCCCCCAGACCCTGGCCTATGAGACCTTTGGCTGGGAAATCAATGGCCAGATTTGGCGACGCGCAGCGGCGCGCGCCATGCACGCACTCGATCTGCTGGACGACATATGACCGCGGACACGGTATCCAAGCTCGGTCGCCCACCTTTGTGGCGGCGTTGCCGCATGCGCGCCGCTACGCTCGCCATATTGTTGCTGTTGCTGATGCTGGGGTGGACAGAAGACCCACATGCCCAGACCGTCCTGGCCAATTTCACGCTGTTGAACGACACCGGATCCCCGAGCGAGGCCCGGGTGTTGTCTTTCGGCCAGGTTTTCCCACGCGGCGCCATTGATCCTGGCGAAGCATTGTCGGTCAGCCTGGATGGCGTTTCTGCCCAGTCGCAGATAGATCCCAAGGCACTTTGGCCGGACGGATCCGTTCGCCATGCCGTGGTCAGCCTGTTGCTGCCAAAGATGCGGCGAGGGGAGAAATTGAGCGGTGCCATCATGCCCAAGGCCGCGGGTGCCGCGCTGGTCTCTTTGCCGTCCGCGCCGGCGCCCTCACTGCATGTGACGCTTGCCTTCGCATCGGGCGGAGGACGCGCTGACTTCGACCTCCCCACGCTCGTGCGCAGTGACAAGGGCAAGGGTTGGCTTGACGGCCCCCTGGTGCGTGAGCGGCGCTATATGAGCCGGACCGTCAACGGCATCCAGCTTGCCTTTGATGTCTGGTGGCCGGTGACCGGCGCGCCCAAGGTGGACGTGATCTTCCACAATGATCGCAGTGATGACGCCGACATCGACACGCATAACTATGACGTGGAAATCACCTTGGATGGTCAGCCGGTTTATCAAGCCCGCAACGTAAGCCAATATGCCCATTCGGTCTGGCACAAACTGGTCGGGGTAGGGCTGACCGCTGTGCCAAGAGTAATACCCGACCTGGCCTTGCTGAAACAGACTGGCGCGGTTCCCCGCTATGGCGATATCGATCCCGATCCACTCGCGATGGAGAAGCTGGAAGCGGCGACGCTGGATGCGGGTGCGCCGCCGCTCGATCCCGCAGGGCTGACCATGTATATGCCGACGACCGGGGGACGCGCCGATATCGGTCCGTTGCCGACCTGGGCGGTCTTCTATCTGTTGGACCCATCGCGCGAGAATGAGCAGACATTGATGGCAAAGGGAGACGCCGCCGGCGCGGTTCCCTGGCATGTGCGCGACGATGCCACCGGGGGCCCCATCCGCATCGATCGACACCCCAATGTCTGGCTTGATGGCCGGGGTCAGGCTGTGCAGGGCGCGCTGGCCCGCAAATACTATGTCTCCGACACCAAATGGACGCCCGATGATGCTCATCAGCCTTCCCTGAGCTATCTGCCCTATCTTCTGACGGGATCGCAGTTCTACCGCGATGAGTTGGCGATGCAGGCCGGATATGTCCTGCTGGCCGTGGATCCCACTTATCGCGGCGGCGCCGACGGCATCGTGCTGGGCTCCCAGATCCGCGCGGTAGCATGGGACCTGCGCACCCTGGCCAATGCCGCGTTTCTATTGCCGGCCGATGATCCCTTCCAGGCCTATTTCCAGGGACGCCTTTGCGCCAATCTGCAGGCCATCATCGACCGTTACGTCCAAGGGCATGAACAGGATGGCGCCGGCGAACTGAAAGGTTATCTGCCGGGACCGTATGCGGTCGATGGCGCGGTGCCGCCCTGGCAGGAGGATTATCTGGTCATGGTGCTTGGCTGGATCGACGCGATGGGCTTTCGGCAGGCGGAACCGGTACTGCATTGGATGGCCAATTTCACCGCTGGTCGATTCATCAATGGCGGCCGGGGATATGATCCGATCTATGGCACGCCTTATTTTCTCTATGTGCGTGAACCCGGCGGCGGGCCATGGATCGATACCTGGGCCGGCGCATTCAAGCGCACGTTCGATCCTGACAGCAAGCCCGTGACCGCCCTGGATTATCCGGACTGGGGTGGCGGCTATGCTGCCCTGGCCCGCGGCGCGCTTGCGACGTTGCTCAATGTCGCTCCCTCGTCTCAGGTGGCTGCAGCGTATGATTTTGTGCGCGAACATACTCCCGCGATGGCCGCCGCCTACGCGCGCGATCCGACATTTGCCATTGCGCCAATTGTCGGGACGCGACAGGCCTCTCTCGAGGAGCCTATCAACCGGACAGAGGGGAAAGCGGGGCGATGACGGCCCACGCGCTCCTAGCGCCCGACATACTGGAAAAAACGCCGGAACGGATCCCATCCTTGCGTCTGCTTCGCGCGCTGGCATTGAAGCGCCGGCTGGAAAACCGGGACTTGGATCGGAACATCCCGCTCTGCGTCGGGGTGGAAGGAGCGTTGGTACGGGGCCGGATCACCCAGGAGGTGGCGCTGGCCCTCATATGCGCGAAGCCCTGGAAAGCATTGCCGTTGCTGTTCGACGCCTGGCGCCGCCCGCCGCGGTTCGAGGCCAGGGTGGGGGAGCTGACTCGGCTGGACCCCTCCATCCTGCCTTTCCGCCATGAGACATTGCGGTTCCTGCGCGACCAGCGTGCCCGGGGGCGCACCCTTGTCCTGGTGGGCACGGCCCGCCAGGAAACGGTGCGAGCCATTGCCGATTATCTTGGTATTTTCGCATACAGCCTGGGTGGTGGCGATGCGCAGGAGCTAACTGCGGCATCACGGGCGCGGCTGCTTTGCGCTGCCTTCGGCGCCGGCGGATTCGATTACGTGGGCGAGGGAGCGCGCGATATTCCGACCTGGGCGACCGCGCGACGGGCGATAATCGCCTCACCGGCGCCGCGTGTCCTGGTGCATCCCACCTGGAACAGCCAGACTGCCGACATCCTGGCCGAGGGGTGGCATCGTTCCTTCGCATGGCTGGATGCAATGCGGCCATCGCGTTGGCCGCGCGCGCTTCTGATTTTTACTCCGCTGCTCGGCCTGGAGATGCCGGGGCCATACAGTCTGGTCGCGCTCTATTGCGCGTTCTGCGCACTGGTGCTGGTCGCCGCGGCGGGCGACCTGATTTCCGACATGGCGCATTTGTCGGAAGACCGCCGCGATCCTCTGAATCGGCGGCGGCCACTGGCTTCCGGCTATCTCGGGTTCGACCGGGCTCTGGTCCTGGCGGCGTTTGTCGGAACATTGGGCTTTTTGCTTGCGGTGATCGTCTCTCCTTTTTTTGCCGCTTGGCTGGCATTATATCCACTTCTGGCGCTGGGCTACGCCTTCCGGCTCAAGCGCGTGGTGGGGTTGGACGTCCTGGCGCTTGCCGCATTGGACCTGCACCGTATCGCCGGCGGCGCGGTCGTGTTGGGTATTCTGCCCTTCTTCTGGCAGATTGCTTTTGCGACACCCTTTTTTATCGGTATCGCCGCCTGGCGCCGGCACGGCGCCCTCATGCACGGTCCGAAGTTGTCACCCGTGAAGGGTTTAAAATGTGCGCGTTTGCGCTCGTTGGGCATCGCGTCCGGCTACGTCAGCGCGCTGGTTCTCGCGCTGTATGGTCATGATGGCGACTCAGCCCGGTCGTTGGGGCCACCGTTGCTGAGCTGGATTCTATGCCCGCTCCTTCTTGTTGGCGTAACCATTGCATGGGTGGCTGGAGAAGCCCTGCGGTCGCGCATGCGCGATCTTATGATGCGGGGTTTGCGCGGCTTTGTCCTTATCGCGGGGCTTTCCGCAGTGGCGTTTACCCTTCTTAAGGGTTGATCGGATGGGGCGGCCGTTGCGCATTCTCTACCACCACCGCACCGCAGCGAACGACGGTATGCGCGTGCATATAGAAAACATCGTCTGGGCCCTGCGCCAACGGGGGCACGAGGTTCTGGTTGTGGGTCCAACCGGAATAGCCGCCCATGGCGACCGAGGCGAGCGGCTGGAAGCCATAGCGGACCGGCTTCGTCGTTGGCTACCGTCCTTTTTTTTCGAGATTCTGGAGTTGGCTTACAATATCCCTGCCTATTGGCGGCTGGCGCGCGCTGCGCGTGCCTTCCGCCCGGACGTGCTTTATGAGCGTTACAATCTGTACCTGCTCGCCGGCCTGGCCTTAAGGTGGCGCTGGGGTCTGCCCATGCTGCTGGAGATCAACTCACCGCTGGCGGCCGAACGGAAAGCGGCGGGAGGGCTATCGCTGGGGTATCTGGCCCGGGTCTGCGAGAATGCCTTGTGGCGCGGTTGCGATGTCGCATTGCCCGTGACCGGCGTGCTCGCGGCAACGGTTCGACAGGTTCGCGATGCCCGCCCTATCCATGTCATACATAATGGCGCCGAGCCATCGGAGGACAAGGGCGAGGCTGAAATTGCCGCCATCCGCCGCCGCTTCGGCATCGGCCCGGACGATGTGGTGCTGGGGTTTGCGGGTTTTGTGCGTCCCTGGCACGGCATGGATTGGGCCGTCGATTCACTGGCTGGGCTGCCGGGAAATGTTCATTTGCTTATCGTGGGTGATGGACCTGCCGTGCCGGCCTTGAGCGCACAAGCCGTGGCGGGGCAGGTGGCGGAACGGGTGCATTTCACCGGTCAGCTGCCGCATTCGGAGATTGCTGCCTTTATGGCCACCTTCGATGTGGCCCTGCAACCAGCTGCCGTTGCTTATGCCTCGCCACTGAAGTTGTTCGAATATATGGCGCTCGGTCGCGCCATAGTTGCGCCGGATCAGCCCAATATCCGGGAAGTGCTTGCCGATGGCGACAATGCTCTGTTGTTCAAGGTGGGAAACCAGGCTTCATTTATATCAGCGCTGCAGCGGCTTTGCGAGAGTCCGGCATTGCGACGGCACGTGGGCGCCGGCGCACGCCGGACGGTGGAGTTGACGCCTTTCACCTGGACCGGCAATGCAAGTCGCATCGAAACCTTGATGCGCGACCTGCTTAACGCCGCGGCGCCGGTTGGGACTTCCAGCGCGGCTGTCGTTGGTTGACCTTCGCCTGGACATTCGGGGCCTTACCCCGGAAATCGCTGCACCAGCGCGGCCGGCTCCTTTTTGTTTGACCGGTTGCCGACCTGAACGCCAGGAGCCCGAAGCCGCTTTCGTCAGGCGCAATGCGATCGTTGCGACAAGCCCAAATCGCTATCACGGCGAACGCCATCACCTCGATCGCGAATAGAATAGAACTCATGCGGGCCTCCGCGCTGCTACCGCCATGCGTCCCATGAGCGGCATGCGGGGACAAGAAGTTTATTTTGCTGCACTGCCAAACAATGGGTATTCCATGCTTTGCGCGCCACTGCGACCTTGACGCGAATAATTGCGTCCGTGGGGAATGCGCGATCTTCTGCTCCTGGGAGCGCTGGCGGGACTGGTGCCCATGGTCCTACGTGCACCGCAGATCGGCCTTCTGGCCTGGACCTGGGTGACATTGTTCAACCCACAGCGCGAAGTGTTCGGATTCCTGCATGGATTCGAACTGAACTTCTATATCACCTTACTGACCGCTTTTGCCTGGGCGATCTCGCGCGAGCGCAAAAGCGCACCGTTCAACCCCGTCACCGGAATGTTGATCCTGTTCGGACTGTGGGTCTGCGTCACAACATATAATGCCCTGGATCGCGCTTATTCCTTTGTCATCTGGGACCGCACGGTAAAGACCATCATACTGGCGCTCGCCATCCTGGCACTGGTTAACACCAAGGCTCGAGTCCAGGCATTGGTCTGGGTGGTGGTCGTTTCGCTTGGCTATTACGCGGTAAAGGGCGGTGGTTTCGTCTTGTTGACCGGCGGACGCAGCCACGTCTTCGGTCCGGCCAAGTCAATGATCGAAGACAACAATCAACTTGGGCTGGCATTGGTAATGCTGCTGCCGTTGATGAACTACCTGCGCGTGACCAGCCGCTCCGCCCTGGTGACCAAGGGTCTTCTGGTGGCGATGGGGCTGACGCTGGTGGCGATCATCGGGACCTACTCACGCGGCGCACTGCTGGCGTTGACCGTTTCCGCGGTGATCTATGCGGCACGCTCGCGCGGCGGCCTGATGCCGCTGGTATTGGGCGCCCTGCTGGTGATCGCGCTGCCGAGCCTGATGCCCGGCGACTGGTTCCACCGCATGTCGACTATTCAGAGCTACCACCAGGACCTGTCTTTCGCGGGGCGTGTCGAGGCATGGCGGACGAGCTTCGAGATTGCACGGCTGCGATTTCTGGGGGGCGGATTCTCGGCCATAGATCAGGACTGGGTGGCGCAGGTCTACAGCGTGCCGGGCGGACTGTCACAAGGCCGCGCGGCACACAGCATGTATTTCGAGGTGTTGGGGGACCACGGCTTCCTGGGGCTGGCGCTCTATCTGATGCTGATCGTGGCGGCCCTGTTCAATACCTCCATGACCATCAGGGTTACGCGCGACAGACCCGAGATCAAGTGGGCCGGCCATCTCGCGCGCACGCTACAGATCAGTATTTCAGGCTATCTGGTGGGCGGGGCCGCATTATCGATGGCCTATTATGATGGCTTCTTCATCTTGTTAGCCCTTTCGGGCGCGCTGGTTCTGCTGGTGCGCCAGCGGACGACACACGATGCGCGCCAGCCGGCGCCGCGCTGGCGTGAAGTCGCCTTCCCGGCGGTTGCGGTGCGCGCAGGCCCGGCTGATCTGCGCGCCGGATTCCGGCCCGCTACCCAGCTTGCCGGCAGGGGAGCATCATGAGTGTGCTTGTCACCGGCGGCGCCGGATATATCGGCAGCCACATGTGCCTGGCGCTGCTTGGACAGGGCGAGGATGTTGTCGTGCTGGACGACCTCTCGACCGGTGTACGCGGCCTCGTTCCGCCCGAATGTGCCTTCGTCAAGGGATGTATCGGCGACGAGAGGGTGGTTCGTGGTATCCTGGAAAAGCATGACGTCGATGCGCTGATCCATTTCGCTGGGGCTACGGTGGTTCCAGAATCGGTCGAACGTCCCTTCTTCTACTACCGCAACAACACGATGGCGACCCGCAGCCTGCTGGAGACGATAGCGGACGCAGGTGTACGGCACGTCGTCTTTTCGTCGACAGCGGCCGTTTATGGGATCCCGGAAGGGCAGACCGTGGCCGAGACCTCGCATTGCGCGCCGGCCTCACCCTATGGCCGCTCCAAGCTGATGGTGGAATGGATGTTGGAAGATGGCGCCCGCACTGGCGCCTTTCGCTACGTGGCGCTTCGCTACTTCAATGTCGCCGGCGCCGATCCTGCAGGGCGCACTGGCCAATCGACGCCGCGCGCCACCCATCTGATCAAGCTGGCCTGCCAGGCCGCGCTGGGTCGCACCCCTTATCTGGGCATTTTCGGAACCGACTATCCGACAGCGGATGGCACTGGCGTACGGGACTATATCCATGTGTCGGACCTTGCCGCGGCTCATCTGCTGGCATTGCGACATCTGCGGAACGGCGGCGAGTGTGGCGTATTCAACTGCGGCTATGGCGAGGGTTATTCCGTCCGGCAGATCATCGCCGCTGTCGAGCGGGCGGCAACTTGCAGGCTTGCGGTTCGGGAAATGCCGCGCCGACCGGGCGATTTGGCTTCGGTGGTGGCCGACCCTAGCCGGCTCAAGATGCGGCTGGGGTGGGTCCCGCGTTTTGATGACATAGACACAATCGTGGAAAGCGCTTTGGCTTGGGAACGCCGGTTGAGCCCGGATCGTCCGGAAACTTCGTCTCAGTATTCCTCGGACTGCCTGCCGGCCCCATCCCCGTCGGTCTTTCCAATCTAGCTGAAATTTTACGTCTTTTCAGGTTGACTGGGTGATATCCTGTTACGCTTCCGGGTATAGTCTTGCAGCGCATTGAACCGGGGCGGCCGATTTGGAGATACCTCGCCCTGTACCTGATTACAAAGCTACGCGCGCCGCAGTGGCGCGGGTCGTGGGGAGTGCGTGCTTTGCCTCTCCCCGGCTCAAGGCGTTCCTTCAGTTCGTGGTCGATCGTACGCTGAGCGGACAGGCCGATGGCATCAAGGGCTATACGATCGGGACCCTGGTGTTCGGCAGGTCGGATGATTTCGATCCGGCAGCCGATCCGATTGTGCGCGTCGAGGCAGTGCGGCTGAGGATGGCTCTGGCGCGATACTATGAGGATGAGGGGGCCAACGATCCCGTCATTATTTCCATTCCAGCCGGCGGCTATGTCCCGAAATTCGCGTTTCGGGAGGAGGCGGATCGGTCGTTCTTGCCGAAAGGCGGCCTGATCGCAAAGGCGTTACGGCAACGCAACGGCGATATCGAGCAGTTCCGGAACAGCCTTGCAAGTATCCGGGAAAAAATCGCGGAGTTCGAAATAGAGCTTGCGGTTTCCCGTTTCATCGTTGCGCAGGCGGAGGCGATCGTCGAGCGCAACGAGCTTGCCGTGCAGCAAGATGTGGCTGGATTTGCCTTTGACCATTCCCCTGACCCGGCCGGGTCGGGTGATTTAAAGGATGCCGCCTCCGGCTCTCCCCAAAGCGGTTCGAGGAACGCAGGTTCCGGTGGTTAGCATTCTATCTATTTGTCCTTGTCGAGAGGATTTCGATCCGCGATACCGCTGTCGATCCGGCCCGGCAACGCCTTTTGCCGCCGCCCGCCCATGAAGAGCACCAGCACACCGTCGACCAAGCCCCTTCCATTTTGATAGGGCAGAATACGCGCGGTATACTGTGTGCCGTCACGGTGATGAACCTGTCGCTCGATCGGTTCGCCTCGCTGAAGCACCGTCTGTATATCGCGGCGCAAACCGCCGGTATCGCCCAAATTGCTGTCGACATCCGCCAGCGGGCGTCCGCGGTCGCCTTCAATCAATTTGATGATGGATGTCGCTGCAGGCGTAAATGTACGGACGGCGAGGTTTGCGTCCAGAAAAATAACAGCAAGCCGCGTTGACTCGAAGATGTTGCGCAGATCGGCATTGGCGCGGTCGAGTTCCTCTATGCGCCTCTGAAGTTCTGCATTGACGGTATCGAGTGCCTCATTGACGGCCTGTAGCTCTCTCCTGGATGCCTCGATCAGCTTGTTGGCGGACTGCAATTCCTCGTTCATGGATTGCAGTTCCCGGTTGGAGGACCTCAGCTCTCCAACGGCTGTCTCATACTCCTCAACCATGCGCTGAAGCTGCCCACGCATTTCTGCCAGCTTCCCCTCGGCACCTCCGCCTTCTGCTTTGGACAGGCCTTGTTTGGTTTCCGGCTCGCCAATGGCGCGGACCAACGCAATCCTCGCCTGACCTTCAGCGCCGGAGACGATCTGTTTCCGGGCGCCGGGAGCTGCTCGTGGCTGGCTGACGGACTGGTCCGAGCGGCCGGAGGCGAATTCGGCCAGGCGCGGTCCCATCTTCTCCAACGGCAGCGTGAGGTCTGCGATGCCCAAGGGAATGCTAGGCATCCTGGTCTTGCCCTGCACCGGACTCTCTGGTGCCAGGGCGAGCCCGCCATGTTCTCTGATGGCGCGCAGGCCCCGGATTCCGTCACCATCTTCATCTGGCAGAAGCACGCCGATCGCCCATTCGCTGCAGTCCGCCGCCAGCGAAATCATGGTCTGATCGATGGGGAAGAGGCCGCGCTTGCCGCGGGGTTGTGCAAGCCGAAATCGCCTGTTTTTGACCGTCAGAATCCGGTCCGCTGGGCCGACATAGATGTGGGCGGGTCTGATCGGCTCATTCTCCGCCGCGATGGTCACGGGCATAGGGGTAACTCCCGCCAGCGCCAGTTGCAGGGTATCTTGGAAATTCTCGTGGGGCACGACAATAAATGCCATGCCCGGGTCACCATGAAGACTTCGAAAAAAGCTTTCCAGGGCCTCAAGCCAGCCGCGCGAGAGGCCTATGGCGACGATTGCGTCAGGAAAATTTCTCTGATCCATTGCCGCCCTCTGCCGGCCCCCGGCGC
This sequence comes from Hyphomicrobiales bacterium, assembly GCA_040255825.1. GTDB lineage: Bacteria > Pseudomonadota > Alphaproteobacteria > Micropepsales > Micropepsaceae > Rhizomicrobium. The sequence goes on from JBDZVS010000003.1 coordinate 188,059, forward strand.
GAGAAAAGCACCGCCTGCAACTTGTGCTAGTGCCCGGGCCAGGGCAATGGAAAATTTCCTCCAAAGGGCGTTGGCGTCGGCGTTGAACCTGGAAGCTATTGAAACAGCTGGAATTACTTCGATGGCGGTCGAAGCGGGCCGAGGCGTATCGGACATGGGTTTTCAGCGGCGTGTATGTGCCGAAGCTGGCTGGTGCACCACGCTACGGACCTGAGCGAGGCATTTCAGAAAACGACCGGCTCGAGCAGTCAGGCGACGCCAGACTTTGAGGGGCAGGCGCAGCAGTCGCGGCGCCGGGATATGGCAGAACGCCAGTTTCCTGACGTCGGAATGGACCCGCCATTCAGCAATCGAACCAGCGGGAAAAAAGATCATGTCGCCTGGCCCGAACTGACGGGCGATGCCGTCCTCGCCAGTAATGGTGACGGCGCCTTCCAGGAAATGGATGGTCTCATCGAAGCTGTAGCGCCAGCGGAAGCTGCCGGGGGTGCAGTCCCACAGCATGCTCCAGGCCGATCCGTCGGTGGCGCGCGCCAGCATCCTGTTGCGTGCCTGGGGCGCGCCGGCAGTGATCCACGAGGGATCGATCGGAGCGCTCTCGAGCGGCAGGTCGGCATCGAAAGCAGCGATAGGCGGCATGTCCTTTTTCTCCAGGCTTGTCTCAGTCTTAGGGCGGAAAGGTAAATTAATGACTGAATTGTCATCTCCCCGACCGATCCTCATTCAGTCGCGGGGCGCACCTCTTCCAGCCTCGCCGAAACGTGCTAGGAATCGTCCCAACCGGCGGCGAACAGGCCGGGCAGGGAGGGGCTTTGCGGGGTTCTCTGCTTATCAATCTGGCCTTGGTGCTGGTGTCGGGGACCGCCACGGCGTGGGCGGAAGATTTTGCCGCATACCTGGCTCCCGCGCCGGTGACCGATGGAACCCGGGCCGTCATCACCGGCCAGGGCCGGGCGGAAGTAAGGCTGGACGGCAACCAGCTCACCATCAGCGGCAGCTTCCACGGCCTTGCCTCCAACGCCAGCGCCGCGGAATTGCGGTCGGGCAATGGCATCGGGGTGCCCGGCGACAAGCTGTTCGACATCACCGCCAGCCCCGGCCGCGACGGCGGCCTATCGGGAACGGTCTCGCTGAGTCCCGCCCAACTCGTCCAGCTTCGGCACGGTCATGTTTATGTGCAGGTCGACAGCCAGGGCGCGCCCGGCGGCAACCTTCGGGGCTGGCTTTTGCCGCCCCACCCCTTCGCCGGCGAAGACGTGCCGGTGAAAGGCCATGGTTTCCTGCCGCAGCTGGATGTGCCGCAGAAATGAGAAAAGCAATTCTCGCCGCCACCTGCGCCTCCGCCGCGCTCACCGCAGCCGCCTTGGCGCAATCGAAAGCGCCAGGTCCTTTCGCGCTTTCCCAGGCGATAGAGGGACAAGCGGCCTATCAGGGCGCATGCAGCGCCTGTCATGGCAAGGACATGAAGGGGGCCGGCGAGGCGCCGGCTCTGGCGGGCTCCAACTTCATGGGCGCATGGGGCAACCGGTCGGTCGCTGACCTTTACAACATGGTCAAGGCGTCGATGCCTTACGGCAACGGCAATAGCCTGGACGCGGCCACCTATCGCGGCATTATCGCCTATGTGCTGGCTCAAAACGGAGCAGGCTTCGGGCCGACTCCGCTGACCGGTACCGAAGCCGTCAAAATATCCGCTATCGCGGACGGAAAAGGACCGGCGCAGATGGAATCCATTCCGCATGCCGTGCCAAGTCCGCCGCCCGCCGCCGAACGTCCCGCCACCGCCTATCCGCCGGGCCGCTTCGGCCTGATCGTACCAGGCGAGGTGAAGGAGTATCGCCCGGTCACCGATGCGATGCTCACCCATCCGGCCGACGGCGACTGGCTGATGTACCGGCGCAACTACCAGGGCTGGAGCCATTCGCCGCTCAAGGCGGTCAACACTGCCAATGTGAAGGACCTCCAGCTCGTCTGGTCCTGGGCGATGAATGACGGCGGTGCCAGCGAGGTCACGCCCATCATCCATGATGGCGTCATGTTCCTGTCCAACACCGCCAACACGGTGCAGGCCCTGAACGCGGCCACGGGCGAGTTGATCTGGGAAAACCGCATCGGTCCCGCGCCGACGCGCGCCTATGGCGCCACTCGCAGCCTGGCGCTCTATGGCGACAAGGTGTTCGTGCCGACCACCGACGCCAAGCTCTATGCGCTGGACGCGCGGACCGGCAAGATCGTCTGGCAGACCCGGATCGAGGATGGCCGCGAGGGTTATTCCAACACCGGTGGCGCCATCGTCGTGCATGGCAAGGTGTTGGTGGGGCTGACCTACTGCAACCGCTATGAGGAGAAGCACTGCTTCATCAGCGCCTATGACGCCAATACCGGTAAGGTGCTCTGGCGTTTCAGGACCGTTGCGCTCAAGGGCGAGCCTGGCGGCGATAGCTGGAACGGTTTGCCCGATGAATTCCGTCAGGGTGCTGAGACATGGATCGCGGGCACTTATGATCCAGAGACGAACACGACTTATTGGGGCACCGCGCAGGCCAAGCCGTGGACCCGTGCGACACGCGGCACCGCGGGCGGGGCTGATCTCTATGCTAACGCCACCCTGGCGCTGGATCCCGACACAGGCAAGCTCAAATGGTTTTATTCTCATGCACCGGGCGAAAGCCTGGACCTGGATGAGGTATTCGAGCGCGTGCTGGTCGATCATGGCGGCCAGAAGGACTTGTTGACTGTCGGAAAAGTCGGTGTGTTGTGGAAGCTGGATCGCGTCACCGGCAAGTACAAGGATAGCGCGCAGACCGTCTTCCAGAACGTCTATACCAGCATCGACCCCAGGACCGGCATTCCCACCTATCGCCAGGATATCCAGGACGCGAAGGTGGGAGAGTGGGTGTCATCCTGTCCGGGCCCGGCGGGCGGGCATGACTGGCCCGCCACCAGCTATGATCCGGACACCGATCTGATGCTGATTCCCCTGCATCAATCCTGCGTGCTGATGCGCGGCAATCCGCTGGAGAAGAAGATTGGCCCGGCCGCGACCAATGCCGGGTCGCAGCAGCTTTTCGAGATGCCGGGCACCGACGGAAATCTGGGGCGGCTGGCGGCCTACAACACCCGTACCATGAAGGCGGCGTGGAGCCTGCAGCAGAAGGCGCCTTTCCTGACTGGGGTGCTGACCACCGGCGGCGGGGTTGCCTTTGTCGGCGATTTCGATCGCCGTTTCCGCGCCATAGAAACCAGAACCGGCAGGACGCTATGGAAGACGCGGCTGACCACCAGCGTGCAGGGTCATGTCGTGTCCTACGAGGTGAACGGGCGGCAGTATATCGCCGTCGAAACCGGCCTTGGCGGCGGCAGCCCTGTGGCCAAGCCGACCACGCTTCTGCGTGACGTCCATCACCCCGGCAACGGCAACGCGATCTTTGTCTTTGCCCTGCCTGAAAAATGATCAGGCCTGAAAATTGACCAGGAGAGTGCCATGACCGTATCGATCCGCTCCGTGTTTGCCGCTTCCGTGGTGGCTGCCGCACTGCTGGTCTCATCCGATGCTTTCGCCGCCCGAGCCTATATTGGCACCTATACGCCCAGCGAGCCGGGCGCGCGCAGCGAGAATCACGGCGAAGGCATCTATCTGGTGGACATCAACGACCAGACCGGCGCGCCGTCCCATCCTCGGCTGGTCGCCAAGACACTGTCGCCGTCATGGATCGTCTTCTCGAAGGACCACAGGTTTCTTTACGCCGCCAATGAGATTGCGAGCTATGGGCCGAACAAGGCCGGCTCCGTCACGGCCTATGCCGTCGATCGGGCCACGGGCAATCTGAAACGGCTCAATGTCGTCAGCTCGGAACTGGCGATCCCCTGCTACATATCGCTTCATCCCAGCGGCAAGTTCCTGATGGTCGCCAATTACAGCGGCGGCGGCTACACCATCATCCGCATCAAGCCGGATGGCAGCCTGGGCGCGGCGACCGATGTGGTCAAGCCGCAGGGCCCGCTCAATCCCGCAACCGCATCCGACAATCCGCCGGGTCAGTTGGCCGTCAGCGACCATCGCGGCTCGCGCGGCCACATGATCGGTCCCGATCCCTCGGGCGAATATGTGATCGGCGACGACGCCGGTCGCGACCAGATATTCGTGTGGAAGCTGGATACCAACACGGGAAAGCTGAACCAGATATCGGTGACAAAGGCACTACCCGGGTCGGCGCCGCGCCATTTCGTGTTTTCGCCCGACGGAAAGACAATGTACCAGCTTCAGGAGCAGGATTCGCGGTTGGCGACCTATGCATTCGCCGGCGGGAAACTGACCCAGAAGGGTCCAACCGTCTCGACGTTGCCCGACGGCTATCAAGGCAGCAACACCGCCTCGGAGCTTCTGATCGACAAGGCAGGCAAGCATCTCTATGCCGGTAATCGCACCCAGGACTCTATCGCCGCTTTCTCGGTCGGCGCGAACGCGATGCCGACCAGGATCGCCAATGTGCCGACCGAAGCGGACCTGCCGCGCAGCCTGACCCTGTCGCCTGACGGCCGTTTTCTTTATTCCCTGAACCAGCGCGGCGACAATGTCACCACCTTCCGGATCGGCGCCGACGGTATTCCGAAATTCACCGGCCATTACATGGCGCTAGGTTCGCCGGCGGTGATGGCGTTCCTTCCCTGAAACAGATGAGGGATAGCAAGATGGACAAGAGACAGTTCCTGACCGGCGCCGGCCTTTTGGCGGCAACGCCTGCCTTGGCACAGGGAACGCCGGGACAACATGCCTCCGGTACCGACGATCTGGGCCGCCGTGGCATGGAGGCGCCGAAAAAGGCGCCGCGACGCAAGGCCAGGACCACCAAGCTGTTCCTGGCGCCGCCTTGCTGGGCCAACGCCATTTCGGTTGAGCCGGGCAAAGGTTTCTGGGTGCAGGAGCAGCGCCATGACGGCGCGCCGGAAAAAGCGTGGCGACTGGATTTCAGGACCGGCAGGGTGCTACACACCGTGGTCACCCAGTCCAAGAACACCTCGGGCGGAGTGTGGGGCGGCGGCTTCATCTGGAGCGGGGCCAACGGCGCCTCGATCAAGAACCATCCCACCCCGCCGGTGAACGGCATCTTCCAGACCGATATGAACGGCAAGCAGATCAGCTGGCGGCAGATTCCTTTCGGCCCGAAGGATGATGGCGGTTCCTGTCACGGCATGGGCTGGCAGCAGGACGCCAGTGTGCCGGGCGGGAAGGTTTGGATTTATGCCAACCGGCTGGAATCCATCGTGCGTATCGATCCCAGAACCTGGGCGGTGGACTGGATGTTCCCCGTCACACACGAGATCGGCCGCCTGCACGGCATCACCTACGACCCGCGCGAGGGCGGTATCATCTGGCAGGTTTGCGGTACCCAGAACCCCAAGGTCATCGGCTATGAAGGCTATCTGCCGGGGCTGGTGAAATATGACGCGCGCAGCGGCAAGGTGAAGGAGATCGTCGAGTTCGTGCCTGGCTCATGCGACATCCATGACGTGACCGTGATGAACGGTCAGCTTTATGGCGTTGACGCGGGCGAACATCCGGGCTGGCCGATCGAAAAGAAGTACGCCCGCCCCGGCTTTCCCGAATTGAACAGTCCAAGCGGCGGTTACATTTTCAAGATCGATCTTGTCTAGATGACCCCCTCTGGTTTCAGTTTTCGCTCGCCTCCAAGAGGTCGACTTCGGCGTGATGCTTCGCATCGAAGGGAGAGGCGGACGGAGGGGTATTGTTGCGGCGCGGCAGACGGTTAGGGGTTGCCGAATCCGGCTGGGCCGCCATACTCGTTTCTATCGGATGGATGGGGTGGGTATGGCGCTGGGCGCACTTTCCGGCTGGACGCGGCCGCAAAAGCATGTAGTGACCGCCAGTTATCTGGCCTGGACCTTCGACGCTTTCGATTTCTTCGCGCTGGTCTTCGTGCTGCCCGATGTGGCGGCTCAGTTCGGCGTCGGTATCCCTGCCGTCGCGCTGGCGGTAACGCTGACCCTGGCGGTACGTCCACTGGGCGCCTTCCTGTTCGGGCGGCTGGCCGATGACTATGGCCGCCGCAAAGTCCTTGTCTTCAATGTCATCTGTTATTCGCTGTTCGGCTTCGCCACGGCCTTTTCAAACAGTCTTGAGATTTTCCTGGTGATCCGCGCCCTGTTCGGTGTGGCAATGGGTGGCATTTGGGGCATTGGCGCGAGCCTCGCCATGGAGACTGTTCAGCCCAAGGCGCGGGGTTTTGTGTCCGGCCTGCTGCAGTCGGGCTATCCCTCGGGCTATCTGGTGGCGTCACTGGCGTTCGGCGCCCTCTATATCCATTTCGGATGGCGCGGCATGTTCATGGCCGGGCTGGTGCCCGGCCTGCTCCTGGCCCTTTACATTTACTTCGCCGTGCCGGAGAGCCCGGTCTGGCGCCGGCCGGCTATGCTGAGGCCGGGCCGCCACGCGGCGCATCTGGCCGGTGTCGTCGCCGCGCTGAGCGCGGTGATGGCGCTCCTGATCGCCTTTGGGCGCGAGGAGGGGCTGCTTTATATCGTGGCGATCGCCGTGCCTTTGCTGATCCTGGCGGCGGTAATGACGCCCTTTATCCGCAAATACTGGAAGCTGACGCTGTATGCCATCATCCTGATGACGGGCTTCAACTTCTTCAGCCATGGCACGCAGGACCTCTATCCGGTCTTTCTGCGCGAACAGCATCATTTCGATCCGGTCACGGTGACCACGATCACTGTGGTGCTGAATCTGGGCGCCATCGTGGGCGGGCTGTTCTTCGCCTCGCTCAGCCAGACACTCGGCCGGCGCAAGACTGTGGTGATGGTTACGTTGTTATCGCTGCCGGTGATATATTTCTGGGCCTATGCGCCAACCGCCGTGACGCTGGCGGCGGGCGCCTTCCTGATGCAGGTCTGTGTGCAGGGCGCCTGGGGCGTGGTGCCGGTGCATCTGAACGAATTGTCGCCAGCCTCGGTGCGGGGCACCTTTGCCGGCACGGTCTATCAGCTTGGCAACCTGATCGCCTCTATCAATGCCGTGTTCCAGGCCGAGTTCGCGCAGAGCCAGGGCGGCAACTATTCCATCGCACTGGCGGTGGTGGCCGGCTTCGCGGCGATCCTGATCGGGGCGATGATGTGGTTCGGGCCCGAGGCGCAGGACGCCGACATGAGCTCAAGCGTTCCAGCGGAAGAATAGAAAGCGAGGAAAGCCATGCACAGACTGGCAATTGCGGCGCTGGGGGCCTTGGCAGCGGCGATGCTGATAAGTCCGGCATCGGCCCAGCAGACCGAGCTGTATGTTCTGACGCCCGGCGTGGTCTACAATTCCGGCCTGATGGACCTGGCAAAATCCTACACCAGGGAAACCGGCATCAAAGTCACGGTGAAAGCCACCGGCATGAGCCGCATCGTCAATGACATCAAGACCAGCACGCCGGTCGCCGATGTGGTGGCGCTCCCGGTCGCCTTCATGGATGGGATGGAGGCGGAAGGAAGTGTCATCGCGGGCACGCGCGCCCGATTGGGCAGGGTCTATGTCGGCTTGGCGGTGCCAAAGGGCAAGCCGCACCCCGACATTTCCACGCCCGCAAAACTGGCTGAGGCGCTGAAAACCGGCGGTACAGTGATTTATTCCAACCCCGCCACCGGCAGCATGGAGGCGCGCATCATCAATGACATGCTGCACCGCTATCCGGTGTTCCAGGGCGTCAAAAGCAAGATCAGCCTGAAAGGAGAGGGGGGCGAAGCGCTGGTGCGCGGCGAGGCCGACATGGCGTTGCAGTTGATCTGTGAGGTGTTGAACCATCCCGAGATCGAACTGGTCGGTATCGTGCCGGAAGAGTTGGGCGCCTATATCGACACGACCCTGGCGGTGTCGTCGCGTTCTGTCCACCAGCAGGAGGCCAAGGCTTTTCTCGATTACCTGTTGAAGCCCGAGCATGTCGCCCTGTGGGAGAACAAGGGGCTCCAAAGGATGAAATAGGAGGCCGGCATGAAGCGGCGCGATTTTCTGGGTATGACGGCTGCGGCGGCTTTTGCGGAAGGCATGGCTGCGACGATGGCCAGAGCGGCGCCGCTGGAGCACATCCCCATCATAGACACGCACGTCCATCTGTTCGATGCGCGCCGGCCTCAAGGCGTGCCTTACGCAGGCTCGCCCGAATGGGCCAGGGACATGCATGGCGTCGCGCTGCCGTCGACTTATGACAAATATGCCAAGCCGCTGAACATCGTGGGCGCCATTGAGTTGGAAGCCAGCCCCTGGGTCGAGGACAATCTGTGGGTGCTGGAGCAGATGCAGACCGACCCGCTTTTCGTGGGCACGGTCGGTGACTTGGAGCCGGAGAAGCCGGACTTCCCAGCACTCTTCGATCGCTTCCGCAAAAACCCGATGTTCCTTGGCATCCGCTGCGGTAATATCTGGAACCGGGACATCTCCAAGCAGATCGAAAATCCGAAATTCATCGAAGGCCTCAGGCGTGTGGCCGATGCCGACATGGTGATGGACAGCGCCAATCCCACCCTGGGCCTGCTGCAAGCCATGATCCGGCTGAACGACAAGATTCCGTCCCTCAGGATCGTGATCGATCACCTGCCGCAACTCGATCCCGACGATGAGAAAGCCTACGCCGCGCTACTGCATGAAATCCACGGCCGGCCCAACATCAATGCCAAGCTGTCGGAGATCGACCACCGCGCCATGAAGGCTCGCGGACTTGCCGCCCACAAGGCGCGGCTGGACCAGTTGATGGAAGCATTCGGCGAGGACCGTGTGGTCTTTGGCACCGATTGGCCCAACAGTTGGGGCGTCGCCACGCCCGCGCAGATCGTGGCCTTGGCGCGGGCCTATTTCGCTACCCGCGGTCGGGCCGCGGCGGAGAAATATTTCTGGAAGAACTCCCTGGCCATCTACAAATGGAAGAAGCGGGCCAACAATCAGCCAGGCTGATTGTTGGCTTTGTTTTTGCCCCATCTGCCCGCCACGCGGGCAAGCCCGCAGGCGGACATCTTCCCCGGCAATGGCTTCGCCATGGCGGAAGAAAGCCAGGGTACGGCCCGTGTTTCTCCTTCTTGACGGGATCGGGTGGACGTCCCATAAGCCGATCCAGGTGCAAGGTGTAGGGAACGTGGTTTGACGCCGCGGCTGCCCCCGCAACTGTAACCGGTGAGCAAAGCCCACAAGCCACTGACCGCCGCAAGGCGGGCGGGAAGGCGGGCCAAGTCCAGACCCGGAAGCCAGGAAACCTGCCTTGTGCCGTCGTCTTGCTGGCGGCCGGGGTGTGCCAAAAGCAGCGGGAGAAACCGCGATGGCGACGCCAATGGAGGTCGCCGTGCGGTCAGCACAATCCGAAGCGAAGCGTGCGGTACCTCCCTGCCTGGAGACCAGCATGTTCAAGTATCTTTGCATTTCCACCGCCGCACTTGTGCTGACGGCCGCGGCCGCGCGGGCCGATGATTTTAATGCGAGAGATGAAAGCGTAGTGGTCAGCGCGACGCGGCTGGCGACGCCCGCCACCCAGGTCGGCAGCAGCGTCAGTGTCATCACCGCCGCCGACATTGCCGCGCGACAGCAGCAGTCGCTGCCCGACGTGTTGCGCGATGTACCGGGGCTCAACGTCACTCAGAGTGGTGGGGCGGGGGCGCAGGCGTCGGTCTTTCTTCGCGGTACCAATTCGAACCACACCAAGGTGTTGCTGGACGGCATCGATATCGGCGATTCCTCGGCGCCAACCGGCGCGGCCGACATCTCCAAGATTTTGGCGGGCGACATCGCGCGGGTGGAGGTATTGCGCGGGCCCCAATCCGGCCTTTACGGGTCGGACGCCATCGGCGGTGTGATCGCCATCACCACAAAGGATGGCGAAGGTCCGGCGCGCTTGACCGCCGGCGCGGAAGGCGGGTCATTCGACACTTTCAACCAGACCGCGTCACTCGCCGGATCGGATGGCGGCTTCCATTATGTCGCCACTGTCCAGCACCAGCATGTGGGGGCGACACCGGTGACGCCGCTGGCGCTGCTGCTGCCGGGAGAGCGCCGCAACGACGACTATTATGACAATGTTACCGGCAGCACCAAGCTTGGCTATGATGTCAACGAGGCGCTGCGCCTGGGCCTGGTGGCGCGCGTGAACACCAGCCTGGGCAAGATCACCAACGACGCTTTCGACTTCACCACCTTCGCCTCTTATCCTGCCTATACGCGAACCCGCATCGCCACCTTGCAGTACGCCAGCCGGGCCAGCGCCGACCTGACGCTGGGCGGCATCACCCAGCAACTGGGCCTGGCCTATTCCAGCAGCGCCATCTCCAGCAATGACCCCGACAATGGTCATTCGCTGGTGGCCGGCGACCGGATCAAGCTGGACTGGCAAGGGCATGCCGAGATCGCCGAAGGCCAAACCCTGGTGCTGGGGGCTGAGACTGCGCGCGATGCCATCCACAAGCCCATCTCGTTTGGCATTACCACCAACGCGGGCTATGCCGAGCTGAATTCCGACTTCGGCAATGGCCTGAGCAACAGTGTCAGCCTGCGCTATGACGACAACAGCCGCTATGGCGACAAGCTGACCTGGCATGTCGCGCCCGTGTGGCGGATTGGCGAGACCAGGATCAAGGCGAGCGCCGGCAGCGGCTTCAAAGCGCCGTCGCTGCAGCAACTTTTCGGGCCCTATGGGCACAATCCGCTGCTGAAACCGGAGACCAGTACCGGCTATGACGTGGGGGTGGAACAGGGTTTCCTGAATGGTGCGGCCAGCGCCGGTGTAACCTGGTTCCATAACAATATCGACGATCTGATCGATTACGGCGCTGCCTTCACGCCGGTGAATATCGATCACGCGCGGACGCAGGGTATTGAAACTTTTATAGAGTGGAAGCCGCTGGAATATCTGAACCTGAAGGCGGACTATACCTATACCAACGCGATCGATGCAGTGACGCATTCCGCGCTGCTGCGCCGGCCAAGTCACAAGGCCAGCCTGGATGCCTTGTGGCAGGCCAGCGATGTGCTGCTGCTGGATGCGAGCCTGCTTTATGTGGGGCCGCGCGCCGATATAGGGCGTGAAAGCTTCGCAAACGAAAAATTGGACGGCTATGCCACGGTGAATCTGGCCGTCACCTGGCAGGCCCTGCCGGACTTCGCTCTTTATGGCCGGGTGGATAACCTGTTCGATGAACGCTACCAGGACCCGGATGGATTCCAGCGTCCCGGCATTGGCGCCTGGGCCGGGATAAAGGCAAGCCTCTGATGAAGCGCAGGGTGATCGCGGCCGCCGTCCTGCTCCTGTCACCAGGACAGGTGGCAGCCGCGCCGCCTCAGCGCATCATGTCCTTAAAGGTCTGCACCGATGAGTTGTTGCTTGACCTGGTGCCGGCTTCGCGCATCGTCTCCATCACCTTCCTGTCGCACGAGGCGGCCTCGCTGAAGGTATGGCCGCGAGGGGCGCATATTCCCGCCAACCACAACACCGCCGAGGAAATTCTGGCGGTCCATCCCGACCTGATCCTCACTGATACGTTCACATCGCCGGCATTGAAGCTGCTGCTGGCGAAGGCTGGGGCGCATATCTTGGAGGTGCCGCCGGCAGAGAATTTCGATCAGATTCGCGCCGTTGTCCGGCTGGTCGCCCGCGCCGTCGGGGAAGAGAAGAAGGGTGAGGCGTTGATCGCGCGGATGGATGCCTCGCTGGCCTACCTGAAGGCGCATCGCCCGGCGCGCGCCCCGACCGTGGCCGAATGGGGCCAGGGCGGCTATGTGCCCGGCAGAGGTGGGCTGTTTGACGCGCTCCTGGCGGCGGCGGGCGCGCGCAATGTCGAGATGCGGCGCTTCGGCTATTACGATGTGGAGGCACTGCTGGCGGCGCGGCCCGACTTTCTGGTTTATGGCGATACCTATGCCGGCACGGCGTCCCTGCGCGCCGACCAGGACCTGCATCCGGCCCTGCTGTCGCGTTACAAGGATCGTCGTATCACCTATCGCGCTCTTTATGGTTGCGGCGTGCCTGAATCGGTGGAAGGCGCACGCCAGATACAGGAAGGCATCCGAAGGACAATATCCACATCCCGCATCAAAGGGGCGACCCGGCGACCCGTCTCGGCAGAGGCGAAGGCAAGACCGCCATGAGCGAAAAGAAAACCATGGCAAGCCTCAACCTGGCGCTCATCGTACTGATCGCGGCGGTGGCTGCCGCCTCGCTGCTGGCGGGACGGGTGTGGCTTCCGCCATCATCGCTGGCGGATGTATGGCGGACGCCCGGCTCGCTGGCGGCGCTGATCGTGCTGGATATCCGCGCCCCCCGGACGGTGCTGGCATTGATGGTAGGGGCGGTGTTGGGCCTGTCGGGCGCGGTGTTGCAGGGCTTCACCCGCAACCCGCTGGCCGAGCCGGCACTGCTGGGTGTTTCCGGTGGCGCGGCGCTGGGCGCGGTGATCGCGATCTATTTTGGACTGGCCGCCATGTCGGCCGTCGCTGGACCGGTGATGGGCATGCTGGGCGCGCTGGCCGCTTGCGGCTTGACCTTTGCGCTTGGCGGCGGTGGGCCGCCTTCGGCGGTGGGCGGTGCGGGCACGGTGGCCCTTGTGCTGGCGGGAGCGGCGGTATCGAGCCTGACGGCGGCGGGCATCGCGCTGTCTCTGAACTTCGCGCCCAATCCCTATGCTGCCTATGAGATCATGTCCTGGCTTCTGGGTTCCATCGCCGACAAGAGCTGGACGCAGGTCTGGCTGGTGGCGCCCTTCGCTGTGGCAGGCGCCGGAATGCTGGTAGCAACGGGCCGAGCGTTGGATGCGCTGACGTTGGGTGAGGCGCAGGCGGCGAGCCTGGGCATCGATGTGCGGCAGCTGGCGCTGTTTGTCGTGGCAGGCACGGCGCTGTCGGTAGGAGCGGCTACCTCCGTCACGGGTGCGATCGGTTTCATCGGCCTGGTAGCGCCGCATCTGGTGCGCCCATTTGTAGGCTATCAACCGCGCCGGGTGCTGCTGCCCGCCGCGCTGGCCGGGGCGCTGCTGCTGTTGGCCGCCGATATTGCGGCTCGGCTGGTGCACACCAATCCCGAACTGAAGCTGGGCGTCTTCACCAGCCTTCTGGGCACGCCCTTCTTCTTCTGGCTTGTCGTCCGTATACGGAAGGTCGCTCCATGATGTTGGTGGCCGACAGCTTGACCGTACGCCGCAGCGGCAGGACCATCCTGTCGAGCGTTTCACTGGCGGCTGGGGCCGGGGAATTCATCGCGGTGATCGGCCCCAATGGTGCGGGCAAGTCGACCCTTTTGTCGGTGCTGGCGGGGCTGGTCCGCGCCGACGCGGGGACCGTTGCCCTGGATGGCTGCCCGCTTACGGCTCTGCCGCCGCGCGCGCTGGCGTCGCGGCGCGCCTGGTTGCCGCAGAACCCGCATGTGGAATGGCCCATTTCCGTCGAACGCCTGGTGGCGCTGGGCCTGACGCCACGGCTGCCGGCGTCTGGCAGCCTGCCGCTAGCCTTCGCGCCCACCATTGCCCATGTTCTGGAGCTTTGCGATTTGACGCGACACCGCCAGCAGGCCGCCACCACGCTGTCCGGTGGAGAATTGGCGCGGGCCATGCTGGCGCGGGCGCTGGTGGGAGACCCGGAACTCCTGATCGTGGATGAGCCCATTGCCGGCCTGGACCCGCGGCACGCCATCGCGTGCATGCAATTGCTGGAAAACCAGGCGCGCACGGGCAAGCTGGTAATCGCCGCGCTTCACGACTTGACCCTGGCGGCCCGTCACGCGAGCCGCGTTATCGCGCTTGTGGATGGCGCATTGGTTTCCGATACCGATTCGCTCACAGAAGAGCTTATCCACAAGGCCTTTGGCGTTCGGGCCCGGCGCACAGGCGAGGGAATCTCGCGGGGATTCACGCTTCTGTCCACAAGCGAAAAATCCGCCTTGTGAGCATAAAAGTGTGCTTGACGGTAAAGGCCAAATCACCACCAGATATAGGCGCTGATCATCTCAGCATTGTCACATCTAGAGGCTGGAAGCGTCGGGTGAGTCCCTGAAAGACGGGGCCTTCGCCAGCGCCTTCTGTTCTTCTTAAAAGCACGATTTCGGGGGCTTTCATGTCGGCACTGGGCAAGATTTACGGCGATTTCGACTCTCAGGGCCAACTCGTCGAAAGACGCGACCCCGAGCGCAGCGTCGTCATCACCAGGACGGTGACAACTGAAACCAGGCCGGTAGAATCTATGAAGATGGGACCGGTTAAGGAAAGCCCATTTGGGCCGCGGCTGGAGGCAAATCAGCCGCCGCTCCCTTATCCGTTGGCCCCTCGGCCTGCGCCGTCCGACCTTACCCTGGACCGTGAGCGCGACGCGCTGTTGACGCCCTTCGGCAAGGCCACGCTGACCGACCGCTACCTGATGCCTGGCGAAAGCTTCCAGGACATGTTTGCGCGCGTTTCCTGTGCCTATGCGGATGACGTGGCGCATGCCCAGCGCCTCTACGATTATATGAGCCGGCTGTGGTTCATGCCGGCGACGCCGATCCTGTCCAACGGCGGCACCGACCGGGGCCTGCCGATCTCCTGCTTCCTGAACGATGTGTCGGATTCGCTGAACGGCATCGTCGGCACCTGGAACGAGAATGTCTGGCTGGCCTCCAACGGCGGCGGCATCGGCACCTATTGGGGCAAGGTTCGCTCGATCGGCGAGAGGGTGAAGACCGGCAAGACCAGCGGCATCATTCCGTTCATCCATGTGATGGACGGCCTGACGCTCGCAATCAGCCAAGGTTCGCTGCGCCGCGGCTCGGCCGCTGTCTATCTCGACGTATCGCACCCCGAGATCGAGGAGTTCCTGGAAATCCGCAAGGCGTCCGGCGACTTCAACCGCAAGGGCCTGAACCTGCATCACGGCATCAACATCACGGACGAGTTCATGCTGTGTGTGAAGGAAGGCAGGGCCTTCGGCCTGAAATCGCCCAAAGACGGCACGGTGCTACGCCAGATCGACGCCCGCCAACTGTGGCAGCGCATTCTGGAGACCCGGCTGCAGACCGGCGAACCTTACATCCTGAACATCGACCATGTGAATCGGGCGTTGCCCAAACACCAGCGCGAGCTGGGGCTGCGCGTCAATACCTCCAATCTCTGCAGCGAGATCACGCTGCCCACAGGCGCCGACCATGACGGCAACGAGCGTACGGCGGTGTGTTGCCTGTCTTCGCTGAACATCGAGACATGGGATCAATGGTGTGATGAAGAAGGCTTTGTCGAGGACGTGCTGCGCATGCTGGACAATGTCCTGACCAGCTTCATTGAGACGGCGCCCGATTCCATGCATCGCGCCAAATATTCGGCGCTGCGCGAGCGTTCGGTGGGCCTGGGCGTCATGGGATTCCACTCCTTCCTGCAGCAGAAGGGCATTCCGCTGGAAAGCGCGATGGCCAAGTCATGGAACCTGCGCATCTTCAAGAAGATACGGCGGGAAGCGGATGCGGCCTCCTATATTCTTGCCGAAGAGCGCGGGGCTTGTCCGGATGCGGCCGAAAGGGGCATGAAGGCGCGGTTCAGCCACAAGCTGGCGATTGCGCCCACCGCTTCGATCTCGATCATCTGCGGCGGTGCCTCGGCCTGCGTGGAGCCAATTCCCGCCAATGTCTATACCCACAAAACGCTGTCGGGCGCTTTTGTGGTCAAGAATCCGTACCTGCAGGAATTGCTGGAGTTCCAGTGCCATAACACCCCGGAGGTGTGGCAGTCTATCGTCGAACACGAAGGCTCGGTCCAACATCTGGATTGCCTGACGGAAGAGGACAAGGCGGTCTACCGCACCGCTTTCGAGATCGATCAACGTTGGATCATCGAACTGGCCGCTGACCGCGCGCCTTATATCTGCCAGAGCCAATCGTTGAACCTGTTCCTGCCAGCCGACATCGATAAATGGGATCTGCATATGCTGCACTGGACGGCATGGGAAAAAGGCATCAAGAGCCTTTATTACTGCCGCTCCAAGTCGGTCAGTCGCGCTGGTTTCGCGGGCCAGTTGGAGAAGAAGGACCACTTGAAGGAAGTGGCTGGCAGGACGGATTATGAGGAATGTCTGGCCTGTCAATGATGCGCGATTTGCGCCATCGGCATGCGGGGGATGAAGGAAACGGAACATGACGGTAATGGATCTGGGTGAGGTTGACCCCCGCTCGCTGATCGGCAAGGGCGTTGTCGGTTTGCTGAATTCGACCGGCACCTATGACGTCACCCGCTATCCCTGGGCCTATGAATGCTGGAAGCGCCAGCAGCAGACACACTGGATGGGCGAGGAAGTGCCGCTCGGCTCGGATATCCGCGACTGGCAGTCCGGCCATCTGACGGCTGCGGAGAAGGGGCTGTTGACCCAGATCTTCCGCTTCTTCACCCAATCGGACGTGGAAGTGGGCGACAATTATCTCAAGCGGTACATCCCCATCTTCCAGCCGCTGGAAGTGCAGATGATGATGGCCGCCTTCACCAACATGGAGACAGTGCATATCGATGCCTATGCGCTGATCCTCAAGACGCTGGGCATGCCACAGGCCGAGTTCGAGGCGTTTCGCGACTATTCGCAGATGCGCGCCAAGGCTGATTACATGCACACTTTTGGCGTGAACACCTGCGCCGATGTGGCCCGTACCCTGGCGATGTTCGGCGCTTTCACCGAGGGCATGGCGCTGTTTGCCAGCTTCGCCATGCTGATGAACTTTCCCCGTTTCAACAAGATGAACGGCATGGGCCAGATTGTTTCCTGGTCGGTGCGCGACGAAAGTCTGCACTGCGAGGGCATCACGAAACTGTATCATGCCTGGAACGAGGAAACCGGCTGTGTCACCAAAGCCGTGCGCGACGACATCCGTGAGGTGGCCGGCAATATGGTGAAGCTGGAAGAGGGGTTCGTGGATTTGGCCTTCAGCCTGGGTGGCGTACAGGGCATGACGCCGGGCGATATCAAGGCCTATGTCCGCTATATTGCCGACTGGCGTTTGACCCAGCTTAAGCTTACCCCGGTTTTTGGCAATTTCGAAGAAACCGAAAGCGGCTATCGTCAGCTCAAGGCGCATCCTTTGCCGTGGCTCGTCGAGATCCTGAACGGAGTGGAACACGCCAACTTTTTCGAGCAGCGCGCCACCGA
Organism: Hyphomicrobiales bacterium; assembly: GCA_040255825.1. Classification (GTDB taxonomy): domain Bacteria; phylum Pseudomonadota; class Alphaproteobacteria; order Micropepsales; family Micropepsaceae; genus Rhizomicrobium. The sequence goes on from JBDZVS010000003.1 coordinate 205,178, forward strand.
ATACTCCAAGGGCGCCACCCGCGGCTCCTGGGACGGGGAAGGCGGCGTCTGGGCCAATTTCGATAAGCGTAACCAGATCGCAGCGGAATAGTAGGCTGGAGATCGAGTCGGCAACTGGCGGCATGGGCCTCACATGCTGCGGATGCGTTTCGTAATTCTCGCGGTGTACTGACAGTCGGCTGGATGAATTACAATCCGCGCAGCGCGGCGCGGAAGGTGCGGTCGTTTTTCAGCGCATATTCCCGCTTCATCGCGTCTTCGCGCCTGCGATATCTTTCGGCGTAGACCAGCGCCCATTGGCGCCCGCGTGTGGACTTAGCACCCGCCGGACGGCCGTTGTGTTCGGCCAGGCGTCTTTCCAGGTCCAGTGTCCATCCAACATAAGTTATTGGCTGACCATTAGAATTGCGCGCGACCAGGACGTAGACGTAACAGGGCATGATGCTTTGTGCCCGTGCTCCGGCAAACCTGACAAGACAAATCCGCATGCCTTCGCACTTGCAGAATTTATGGGAGGAGGTATATTTGCCGAAGCAAGTATTGCTGCAGCAATAGTTGTCCACACATGGGTTGGGGGGAGAATTTGAAACCTTATTACCGCGCCGGCAACTACACGATGGCCAGGTCCGTCGGTTATCTGATCCGGGTTTGCGCCAATCGGGTTCTGCCGCAGATGGAGGCGCTGTTCGACCACGAGGAGCTGACATTCTCGCAGTGGACGACGCTGGTCGCGTTGCATGACGGACGCATCAAGACGGCCGGCGACCTCGCTCATAACATCTGCCACGACGCCGGCTCGCTGACCCGTCTGATCGACCAGTTGGTCGAGCGTGAACTGGTTACCCGTGCCCGCAGCAAGACCGATCGCCGAGTAGTTACGTTGGCTCTTACCGTTCGCGGCAGCGCGTTGGTCGAGGGGTTGGCGCCCCGAATAATAAACTTCTGGAACGAACTCCTGTCTGACTTCACCCATTCGGAAGTCGACACGCTGATACAGCTTTTAACCCGTCTTCTGATTGCCACCGAAGGCAAGCTGCAGGGCGACAAGCCTTCGCGACTGCTGGTGTCCAATGTGCCCATTTCCGTTCCTGTCTCTTCCAAGGCAAAGAAGCCATGAAAAAGCCGCTCACATTGATGGCTGCATTGTTGCTCAGCGCCTGCGTGGCCGCCCCACCGACCGACCCGCAGGTCAGCCAGATCAAAACCGAAGGCCTGGGCTTGGACGGTGCGCCAATGGCGCCGGTTTCGTCGGCTTGGTGGAGAGCCTTCAAGGATCCCCAGGTCGATCGTCTGGCGCCCCAGGTAATAGCGCACAATCCCAGCCTGTCGGCGGCGATGGCGCGGCTGCGGGCTGCCCAGGCGCAGCTCTCGGTCAACCGGGCGGAAGATCTGCCGCAGGTGACGCTGGACGGCCAGGAGCAGCGGGTACTGTTCAGCAAGGACTATATCATCCCGCCGCCTTATGGCGGCTCCTATCGCTGGTATGGCCAGGTGCTGGGCAATATCAGCTGGAATCTGGACTTCTGGGGCAAGCAGGCGGCACTGATCGACAAGGCGCGCGGCACTGCGGCGGCCGCCGCGCTGGATGTGGAAGCGGCGCACCTGGCGCTGTCGGGCGCGTTCGCCCAGGCCTATATCAGCCTGCTGCTCAACTACCAGAATGGCGACATCGCCGACGCCACCGTGGCCGAGCGCGAAGGCATCGTGAAAATCACCCAGGGCCGCGTCGACGCGGGTTTGGAGAATGCCAGTGCCCTGGAGCAGGCCAAGGCGCTGTTGTCCATCGCAAAGGCCGATCAACTTCGCTATCGGGCGGCGCGCGAAACCGACGTTCACGCGATTGCCGCGCTGGCGGGCGAAGGGGCCGGTGCCTATGCCGGCATCACCCGGCCCACGCCCGATCTGAACGCGGCGCTGCCCCTGCCGACGCGGCTGCCGGCCGATCTTCTGGCCCGCCGGCCGGACATCCTGGCGGCACGCGCCCGCATCGATGCGGCCATGGCGGGCCGAAAGGCGGCACATGCCGCCTTTTATCCTGACATCAACCTGGTCGGGATGGTGGGGTTTCAGGCCATCGGCCTGTCCAACCTGATCAGCGGCGATTCCTTTACCTATGGCGCGGGCCCGGCGATCCATCTGCCGATCTTCGACGCCGGCAAGCTGCGCGCCGAATATGCCGGGGCGACTGCACAACTGGATGAAGCGGTGGCCGACTATAACGGCGCGGTGGTGAACGCCATCAAGCAGGCCGCCGACGCCATGACCCAGGTCAAAAGCCTGGAGCAGCAGCGCGTGCGCCAGCAGGAGGCCATGCAGAGCGCCCAACGCGCCTTCCAGATCGCTGAGGACCGCTATCGCAGCGGGCTTTCCACCCAGCTTCCCATGTTGCAGGCGGAATCGACCCTATTGCAGGCGCGCCAGGCGCTGGCCGCCGTCACCGCGCAGTCCGTCATCCAGCGCATCACCCTTCTTCTGACGGTGGGCGGTCCTTTCAACACGTCTGACACTTCCAAGATCGCCAAGCAGGATTAATCTCCATGAGCATTTCTGACACTCCCAACGGCAAGCGCCGCTTCTGGCTCATTCTGGTCGCGGTCATCGTCATCGCCGGTGGCCTGGCCTGGGGCCTCTACTGGCTGTTCTATGCACGCTATTTCGAGAGCACTGACGACGCTTATGTCGCCGGCAATGTGGTAACCATCACCGCCAAGGAGCCGGCCACGGTGCTGGCGTTGCATGCCGATAACACCCAGGCGGTGAAACAGGGCCAGTTGCTGGTCGAGATGGATCCTGCCACCGCCAAGGTGAATCTGCAGGCGGCGGAGGCGAACCTGGCTCGGGCGGTGCGTGCCGTGCGCGGCGCCTTCTCCCAGTCCGATGCGTCCGAGGCGCAATTGCACCAGGCGCAGGTTACCCTGACCCAGGCGCGTGCCGATTATCAGCGCCGCCAGAAAGCGGCGGCGACGGGCGCTGTCTCGGCTGAGGAACTGGCCCATGCCCGCGATGCAGTGGCTGCGGCCGAGGCGGCCGTGAACTCGGCCCGCAGCGGCCTGGCCCAAAGCCGCGCGGCGATATCCGGAACCGACATCGCCACCAACCCCGACGTGCTGGCCGCCGAAGCGAAGCTGCGCGCCGCCGTGATCTCGATGGGCCATATGCGGATCATCGCGCCCGTCGACGGTGTGATCGCCCAGCGCACCGTCCAGGCCGGCCAGCAGGTCGCGGCCGGAACGCCATTGATGGCGGTGGTTCCGCTGTCCAAGGTGTGGATCGACGCGAACTTCAAGGAAGTGCAGCTTGATCGCGTGCGCGTTGGCCAGCCGGTTACGATCACGACCGATATTTATGGCAGCTCTGTCGCGTATCATGGCCATGTCGAAGGCCTGGGCGCTGGTTCCGGCTCGGCCTTTGCCCTGTTGCCGCCGCAGAACGCCTCAGGAAACTGGATCAAGATTGTCCAGCGCGTGCCGGTGCGTATCGCTCTTGATCCCGATGAGCTGAAGGCTCACCCCTTGCGCATCGGCCTGTCCGTTACCGCGGATGTGGATGTGCGCGATCAGTCCGGCCCGCTGATGACCAGCAAGGTGGGGCAGGGCGTCACCCGCGCCGACACCGGCGAAGACACCGGCCCCGAAGCGGACGCCCTCATCGCCCGTATCGTCAGGGAGAACGGCGGAGCGGTGCGGTGAGCGAGGCTGGCGAGCATTCGCTTCACGGTGGTCGGCTGGCGATTACGGCGCTGGCGCTGGCGGCGGGCACCTTCATGCAGGTGCTGGATTCCACCATCGCCAATGTTTCATTGCCGACCATCGCCGGTAACCTGGGCGTGTCGCCTAACCAGGGGACCTGGGTAATCACTTCGTTCGCCGTGGCCAATGGCATCGGCGTACCGCTGACCGGGTGGCTGATGGGTCGCTATGGCGTGGTGCGCACCTTTACCTTCTCGGTGCTGACTTTCACCATTGCCTCCTTTCTATGCGGCATTGCGTGGAGTCTGTCGTCGTTGATTTTCTTTCGCGTGCTGCAGGGCGCGGTGTCGGGCCCGATGATCCCCGGCTCACAGGCGCTGTTGATCTCGATCTTTCCGCATGAAAAGCGCGGCACCGCGCTTGGCATCTGGTCGATCACCACCCTGGTGGCTCCGATCTGCGGGCCCATCCTGGGCGGCTATATCTCGGACAATTACCATTGGGCATGGATATTCCTGATCAATGTCCCGGTGGGGCTGGTGGTCAGTGGGCTAACCTGGATGAATCTGAAAAGCCGCGAGACACCCACTCGCAAGCTGCCCATCGACACGGTGGGGTTGGGGCTTCTGATCGTCTGGGTCGGCGCGCTGCAGGTGATGCTGGATACCGGAAAAGATGCGGATTGGTTCGCTTCAACCCAGATCGTGGTGCTGTTTCTCGTGACGGTGATCGCTTTCGTTGTCTGGTTGATCTGGGAATTGACAGAAAAGCATCCCATCGTCGACCTGTCGCTGTTCAAGGGCCGCAATTTCGCGCTGGGCACCATTGTTTTCTGCCTGGGATATGCGGTGTTTTTCGCGGCCAACCTGCTGATGCCGCTGTGGCTGCAGACCCACATCGGCTATACTGCGACCTGGGCCGGGCTGGTGGCCGCACCCACCGGCGTAATCGCGGTGCTGCTGACGCCGATGAGCGCAAGATTGATGAGCCGCATCGACGCCCGCATCATCGCAACCGCGGCGTTTATCGCGTTCGGGGTTTCCTATCTGATGCGCGCCAACTTCACCGCCGATGCGAGCTTTGTTGACTTCATGTTGCCGTTGCTGGTGCAGGGCATCGCCATGGCCACCTTCTTCCTGGCGATGATCACTATCCTTCTGGATGGCGTGCCGCACGATCGTATCCCCCTGGCTTCGGGCCTGTCGAATTTCTGCCGCATCACGGCAGGTGGTTTTGCGGCCTCGATCGCCACAACCCTGTGGGATCGGCGCGAGGCGCTGCACCAGAGCCAGTTGGTAGACCACACCACCCTGTTCTCGCCTCCGATGCAGCAGGCGCTGGCGCATCTATCCCATATGGGCATGTCCGATTTGACCGCCAAGGCGGCAATAATGCGGACCGTGATTTCGCAGGCCTATCTGCTGTCCACCATCGATATTTTCTGGGCGTCGGGCTGGATCTGCTTTGTGCTGATCGCCCTGGTCTGGCTCTGCCGGCGCGCCATTTCCGGCGGCGGGCCGGTGGCGGCGGACTGATCGGGCGCCGGTACGGCTCGACCGCAAGCCGGGGGATTGAAGGCGCATCAAGGCCTGGGCAGGGGCCGATGTCTTATCCTCCGCTTGCCGCGCCCTTTTTCCAGCTTCCCGGCGGGCGAATTCGTACCTTTTTTTTCTGCCCCTCCCCCTTTATCCACCCCCTCCCGTTATCCTCATCGTCGATCACCTGTCCTGCCGCGCTGGACAGGAGTGTGGCGCGGATCGGGGTGGACAGGGAGGGAGGATTGGCCGCGGCCCCAGGTCAAACCGTACCAGTGTCGGTGGCCGACTGATTGACTCGGCTCGGCTTTGTGGCGGTATGGCCGCATGGACTGGGCAGTATTGATTCGACGGATGAAGAAAGCCGCGCCCGAGGCTGCCTTTTTTCTGTTGCTGGGCGCGGCGGTCGTTATCGGCGGACCGGCGGCGCTGGCTGGCTTGGCCGAATTCCTGGACGCCGCTTTACCGCACATGCAGGTCCAGGCACTGACCAATGACCAGACGCTGACCAATAAAGAGCCTGATCACGGCGTTGCGCGTCTGATCCTGCAGGCGGAAACGTCGGCGCATCCAGTGACGGGATTGCGTGCCCCGGTTGCTGTGTTGCCGCCGCGGATCAAGGGGCCGGTGGTCGCCATATGCATCGACGATCTGGGCGAGGACCTGGCGGGCACGGACAAGGCCATCATGCTGCCGAAGGAAGTTGCGCTGTCATTTCTTCCGTATGCCGAGGATACGCCGTTCCTGGCCCAGGCGGCCGCGCGCCATGGGCATTTGATTCTGGCGCATGTGCCGATGCAGGCGCTGTCGCACCGCGATCCCGGCCCCATGGCGCTCAAGCCCGGCATGAGCGCCCAAGAGGTCACAAGGCGCCTGGGCTGGAACCTGTCGCGTGTCCCCGGCCTGGCGGGCATCAACAACCATGAAGGCAGCCGCTTCACCGCCGATCCTGACGCGCTGGCGCCAGTGATGGCGATGCTGAAGGCACGGCATCTATTCTTTTTCGATTCCCGGACCGGTCCCGTCAGTGGCGTGGCAGAAGCCGCTGCGAGGGCCGGCGTCATGAGCGCCGAACGCGATGTATTCCTGGACGACGATCGCAGCCCCGCGGCGGTCAGAGCCCAGCTTGCGCGCCTGGTGCGCGAGGCCAAGCGCAAAGGCGTCGCTATCGCTATCGGCCATCCGCACGACGTGACGCTCAGGCTGCTTGCGGAATGGCTGAAACAGGATCATGGCGTTACACTGGTGCCGCTGGACCAGGCGATGCGGATGAAAGTTGCGCGCCGGCAGTTGGCGGCCGTCAGGAACTGACACCATGGGCGGCCCCATACAACTTCGATAGGATATTGGAAATTTGGATGACCCGGACCAGGCCCGGCCATGGCGGGCGTCTATTGGCCCCGTTTGGCGGCCGATGCGAAGCGTACAGCTTCCTCGGCGGCCGCGAACAGGGCACGGGACTTGTTCACGGTCTCCTGATACTCGGCGTCCGGCTGGCTGTCGGCGACCACGCCGCCGCCCGCCTGTACATACATGGTGCCGTCCTTGACCAGGGCCGTCCTCAGCACGATGCAGGTGTCCATCGAGCCGTCGGCTGCGAAATAGCCCACCGCGCCGGCATAGGCCGCGCCGCGCTTTTCCTTCTCGAACTCGTCGATGATCTCCATGGCGCGGATCTTGGGTGCCCCGGTCAGCGTGCCCGCGGGGAGCCCAGCGGCCAGAGCATCGACCGCGTCCAGCCCGTCGCGGATGTCGCCTTCGACGTTCGACACAAGGTGCATCACATGGCTGTAGCGCTCGATGAAGAAACTGTCCGTTACCTTCACCGCGCCAACCTTCGATACCCGGCCCACATCGTTGCGGCCCAGGTCGACCAGCATCAGATGCTCGGCCCGTTCCTTGGGATCGCTCGTCAGCTCCTCCGCCAGTGCCTTGTCTTCCTCCGGCGTCTTGCCTCTCCAGCGGGTTCCCGCGATGGGGCGGATGGTGACCTTGCCATCGCGCAGCCGCACCAGCACCTCGGGCGACGAGCCCACGATCTGGAAACCGGGCATCGAAAGATAATAGAGATAGGGCGAAGGATTGAGCCGGCGCAGCGCGCGGTACAGGGAAAAGGATGGCAGATTGAACGGCCGGCGGAAGCGCTGGCTAGGCACGACCTGGAACACATCGCCGGCGGCAATGTAATCCTTGGCGCGGTGCACCACGTCGAAATACTCGTCCTTTGTCATGTTGGATTCGACCGGAACCGCGGCAGGCAGATGGTCCGGCGCTGGCGGAGAGGGCGGCGCCGGTTTTTCCAGCTCGGCGACCGCGTCTTCCAGCCGCGCCACGGCGCGGGCATAGGCTGCCTTCGCGTCCGTCTTCGGATCGGGCCAGACCGGCGTGACCAGCACGATCTCGTCCTTCACGCTGTCGAAGATGGCGGTGATGGTGGGGCGCAGCAGGATCGCGTCGGGCAGACCCAAAGTATCCGGCGGTGGGTTTGGCAGGTATTCCACCTCCCGCGCGATGTCATAGCCCAGATAGCCGAACAGGCCGGCGGCCATGGGCGGCAGGCCATGCGGCACCTCCACGCGGATTTCGCGCGTGAGTGCCCGCAGGCTGTCCAGAGGCTTTGATTTCTCCACGGCGAATGTGCCGTTCATCATCGCGCTGCGATTGACCTCGGCCACGCCGCCACGGCAGCGCCAGATAAGGTCGGGCTTCACGCCGATAATCGAATAGCGCCCCCGCGTTTCGCCACCCTGAACGCTTTCCAGCAGAAAAGCGTTCTGCTGCCCCTCGGCGAGCTTCAGGAAGGCGCTGACCGGCGTTTCCAGGTCCGCAACCAGCCGCGTGAACACCAATTGGGGACGGCCCGCCGCATAGCCGGGCTGAAAGCCCTCGAACGGGGGCTCGATCATCAGTAGCCGCCCGATCCGATCGTGGAATCCACCAGTTGCTGGTTCACCCGCACGCCCTGGCGCTCGCGCGCGGCATTGGCCAAGGATATGGTGAAGTCGCCCGCGACCGCGCGCGAAAGCTGTGCGGCGCCCTGCGCATAGCCGGGATCGTTGGGGTTGACCGGCGGATGGGCGATTCCACTGACCCGGGCGATCACGAAGTTGCCCGTCATGCCTTCCGGACCCCAAACGACGCCGCCGGGCGGCGCGTTGAAGATGTCCTGCACCAGCGCGGCAGAAAATATCGGATCGTTTGTCTGACGCGAAAGCGCCGGGCTGTGCTGTACCGGGACACCCAGTTGCTTGGCGATGCTGTCCAGTGACTTGTCTTTGGTGGCCTGTGTGGCCAGGGCCTTGGCCTTGTCTGACAGGATCTTGGCGCGCTGGGCGGCGGTCCACGCGGCGACGGCTGCGTCACGCACCTGGTCCAGAGGCTTGAGCTTGGGCGGTGTCACGCCGTTGACGTGGATGACGTAATAATTGCCCAGCTTGGTATTGAAGGGATCGCCATCCTCGCCCACTTCCGCACTGAACAGGGCAGCGAGGAATTCGGGATCGGCCGGCGCCTCGCTGCGGGTGCCATTCGATGTCATGCCCCCGGAATCTACACCCTTCAGATGCACCACCCGCATGCCAGCTTTCTGGGCGGCCTGGGCAAGATCGTCTCCACTGTTCCGGGCGTCGGAATAGGCATTGACCGCATCGACCAGCTTGGCCTGGGAAAGCTGGTCCTGCAGGGTTTTGCGGATTTCGGGCGTGGCTTCTTCCAAGGTGCGGGTAGAGCCGGGCTCGATCTTGATGACGCGCGCCAACACCCAGCTCCCGAAGGCGGTCTTGAGCGGCTGGCTGACCTGGTTCAGCGGCAGCGCGAAGATGGCCTTGGCACGGGCTGGGTCGGGCAGCCCCGCCTCGGTCAGTGTTCCCAGCGAGATGTCGGCAGGCTTCAGGCCGCGCTGGGCTGCCAACTGGTCGAAGCTGGTGCCGGAATCGATCTTCTGACGCGCCGCTTTCGCTTCCGCCTCGGTCTTGAACTCGATCTGCTGCACGTCGCGCTTCTCCGGAACCACATAGGTGTCCTTCATCGCTTCGTATTGCTGCTTGATCTGGGCGTCAGTGACGTTGATCTGGCCGGCCACATCCGCAGGCGTGATGACGGCATAGTCGGCATCGCGATATTCCGGCGTCGAGTAGCGGGCCGCGTTGGCCTTCACATATTCTTCCAGTTGCTTGTCGCCGGGCGCTGCGATGGTGCCCGCCGCATCCTGCCCCAGCACGACATAGTCGGCGGCGCGCCGCTCATTGATGTAAAGAAACAGGCCCTCGGCATACGCGGCCGGCAGGATGAAGTTGGACTCTGCCGCGTTCGTCAGCTGGGTGCGGGTCATATCCTCCCGCATCTCGTCCAGGAACTGTTGTTCGGTATAGCCGGCATTCTGGATCGCCTGCTGGAACGTGGCGCGGTCGAACTGGCCCGAGGCGCCACGGAAGGCGTTCATGGTGCGCACGTCCTGCGCCACCTCCGCGTCGGGCGTGGTCAAGCCCAGATCGGCCGCCGCGTTATCGAGCGCCGTGCGGCTTACCATTTGTTGCAGCGCCACAGTTCCCAGGCCCATCTTTTGAGCCATCTCGGGGGTGATGTCGGTACCCATCTGGGCGCCCTGGTTGCGTACCAGATTGCGGTATGCCCGGCTGAATTCGCCCTGTGTAATCTCCTTGCCGCCCACGACGGCGACCGAGTTGCTGGTCCCACCCTGGAAGATGTCGCCGATGCCCCACAGCACGAAGCTCAGCGAAAGGCCGCCCATCAGAAGGGTCGCCACCCAGGACTTGGACAGGCGGTGCATCCATTGAATCATGTGATCTTGGTCCGTTGCTGCTCAGGTAGCGCCGAAAGGCGGCGGATGATAGGGAGGGGGATGGCCCGGGGCAAGCCGCGATTGCCCTGCCGGTTTGGCCCAGAAACGTGGCGAATTCAAGAGGTTACGATGCGTCCGCTGGTGGCGGGGAACTGGAAGATGAACGGGCTGGGCTCCGACTTGGCTGAACTGGCGATCCTGAAGGCGGCGCTGACCGACCGTCCGCCGGCTTGCGATGTGCTGGTATGCCCGCCGTTCACGCTTATCGCCAAGGCGGCTGGGCAAGTGGGTCGCGCCTGTGCCGTAGGCGGGCAGGATTGCCACCAGCGCGCGTCCGGCGCCTTTACGGGGGACATCTCGGCCGAAATGCTGCGGGATGCCGGCGCATCCGCCGTCATCGTGGGGCATTCCGAACGTCGCCAGTTTCATGGCGAGACCGATGCCGAAGTCGCCGCCAAGGCGGCCGCGGCATGGCGGGCCGGCCTTATGGCCATCGTCTGTATCGGGGAAACAAACGCCCAGCGCGATGCCGGGACCGCCAATCACATCTGCGGCGGGCAGCTTGAGGCCAGTCTGCCGGACGGCGTTACGGCCCAGAACACCGTCATCGCCTATGAGCCGGTCTGGGCCATCGGCACGGGGCGCACGCCAAGCGACGGGGACATTGCCGCCATGCATGCCCATATCCGTGCTTGCCTGGTGCGGCGCTGTGGTGAAGTCGCCAGAGCCGTCCGCATTCTCTATGGCGGGTCGGTCAAGTCGTCCAATGCGGCGCAGATCCTGAATTTGCCCGAAGTTGGAGGGGCGCTGGTGGGCGGCGCGAGCCTGAAAGCGGCCGAGTTCGAGGCCATTATCCGGGGCGTAAAGGTGCCGGGTTGAACCTATTTTATCGTCCTTAACCAACCGGCGCGACCCTTTGTTAACAGGCCGCCCTCATCCTGCGACGGACACGAAGAGCGTATGGATGATGGGCAGGCTGTCTTTCGACAGTGTCGATGTGCTGATTTATGACCCGGTTCCGGCCAACAGGGCTGCGACCCGTGCGGCATTGTATGCGCTTGGCTTCCGTCGCACGGTCAATGTGTCCGCCATTGACGCCTTTGTCGACGCCATTCAGAGAAACCCTCCCGATATCGCGCTGTGCGAGGCGGACGAGGGCGGCGAAGAATTGTGCAACACCATCCAGCAACTGCGCCAGGGCGGCACCTGCGCCAATCCCTTCATCGTCATCATCGTTACCGCCTGGGACAAATCGAGTGGCCTGATCAACCGCGTGGTCTCCAGCGGCGCCGACGATCTTTTGTTGCGGCCTTTTTCCACCGCGGTGCTGGGCAGCCGGATCGAGGCCCATATCGAGCGGCGCAAAGGCTTCGTCATCACGACCGACTATGTGGGCCCGGATCGGCGCGGTGATGCGGTACGTCCCGGCGGTACCGAGCTTTTCGATCCGCCAAACTCGCTGCGTATGAAGGCCAGGGAGAAGCTCAGCGACGACGTGATACTCCGCCGGCTTGAGGGAGAGCTGAAGCAGGCACGCGAAAAGCTGAATTGCGAGAAATTGCGCCGTGACAGTTTCCAGATCTGTGTCCTGTGGCGCCTCCTGCAGGAACAGCGGCCTGCTCCCGGCGCTTCAGCTTCCGATCTGGACCGGCTGATCGAGCTGGCGCGCATGATCGCGCAGCGGTGCCGCGACACCGAGTTCCATCCGGCCGTCGAATGGTGCGAATCCATCCTGGCCGCGGGGGAGGGGTTGAATATGGGTGTGGACCGCAACGCATCGATGCATCTTCTGGGGCATGCAGCCCTCAGCATGCACCTGATCTTCCATCCCGAGAAAACGCCGGCCGAACAGATCAGTGAAATCGATGCCACGGTGGCGCTGATCCGTGCCCGCCACCAGGCCCAGGCCCTGGCCAGCTAGAGCGCGGCAAAAGGCCAGTCTTCCGGCCGAAGCCGGAACTTCCCAATTCGGGCCAAATGCCGTAAAGAGCCGCGGACATAAGTCCCCTCCAGAACCTAAGGCGTTGGTCCATGCAGACCCTGCTACTCTTTGTGGAACTGGTGATCGCCGTGGCGCTCATCGTGTTCGTCCTGCTCCAGCGCTCGGAAGGGGGCGCGCTGGGTATCGGCGGAGGGGGAGGCATGGGAGGGCTGTTCACGCCTCGCGGCGCGGCCGACACGCTGACCCGCACGACTGCCATCCTGGCCTTTCTGTTTTTCGTGACCTGCATCGCGCTCAACCTGGTGGCGCTGCATGGCCGGGATGAGTCTTCGATCCTTGATTCGGTCCCGGTCGCGCCTCAGCCGGCTTCTGCGCCCAAGCCGGCCGCACCCGCTGCCCCCGCTCCCGCCGCGCCTTCCGTTCCCAAGCCCCAGTAGCCTTTCTGGATTTTCGCCTTTCCCTGCGCCGCGTGCATAGCTGTTAGCGGTGGAAAAATTTTTCATTTTGCGCTTGAGAGCGGCATGCCTTTTCGACATTTTGGCCTCCCATGGCCCGGCTGATCTTCATCACCGGCGGCGTGGTCTCTTCCCTCGGAAAAGGTCTTGCGTCCGCCGCACTTGGCGCGCTTCTGCAGGCACGCGGATACAAGGTCCGCCTGCGCAAGCTCGATCCCTACCTTAATGTCGATCCGGGCACGATGAGCCCGTTCCAGCACGGCGAGGTCTATGTCACCGACGATGGGGCGGAGACCGATCTCGATCTGGGGCATTATGAACGCTTTACCGGCGTGTCGGCGAGACGATCCGACAATGTCACCTCCGGACGCATCTACAGCCAGGTGATCGAGAAGGAGCGCAAGGGCGGTTACCTCGGCCGGACCGTACAGGTGATCCCCCATGTTACCGATATGATCAAGGAATTCGTGCTCGCCGATACCGACGGACTGGATTTCCTGTTGGTGGAGATCGGCGGCACGGTCGGCGATATCGAGGGGCTTCCCTTCTTCGAGGCTATCCGCCAGTTGCACAATGAACTGGGTATCGGTCAGAGCGCCTTCATCCACCTTACGCTGGTGCCGTTCATAGAGGCCGCAGGCGAACTGAAGACCAAGCCGACCCAGCATTCGGTCAAGGAATTGCGGGCTATCGGTATCCAGCCCGATATTCTTCTGTGCCGAACCTCGCATACGCTCCCGGACGAGGAGCGTCGCAAGATCGGACTGTTCTGCAACCTGCCGGCGGACCGGGTGATCCCCGCCATGGACCTGGATACGATCTATCGCGCACCGATCGCCTATCACGAAGTGGGGCTGGACACCCAGCTCCTGAAGGTCTTCGGGATCGAGAATGCGCCGTCCCCCAACTTGTCGCGCTGGGAGGACGTCGTTCACCGGGTCAAGAATCCCGAGGGCGAGGTGCGCATCGCCGTGGTCGGCAAGTACATGCAGGTCAAGGACAGTTACAAGTCGCTGTCCGAGGCCTTAACCCACGGTGGGCTTGCCAACAATGTCAGGGTCCATCTGGACTGGATAGACAGCGAGGTGTTCGAACGCGACGACGCGGCCTCTTTCCTTGAGAATGTCAACGGCATCCTGGTGCCCGGTGGTTTCGGCGAGCGCGGCACGGAGGGAAAAATCAATGCCGTCAAGTTCGCGCGCGAACGAAAGGTGCCCTTCTTCGGCATCTGCTATGGGCTGCACATGGCGGTGATCGAGGCGGCGCGCGACCTGGCAGGGCTGGAAGGAGCCGGCACCAGTGAGATCGGCCACCCTGCGCACGCCGTGGTCGGCCTGATGACCGAATGGGTTAAGGACAACCAGGTCGAGACGCGGGCGGCTGATGGTGACATGGGCGGCACCATGCGGCTGGGTGCCTATCCGGCTGTGCTGACGCCAGGCAGCAAGGTATCGGAAGTTTATGGCGCCGCCGAGATAAGCGAACGCCATCGCCACCGCTATGAGGTGAACGTCAACTATGCGCGCCAGCTTGAGCAGCATGGCATGCAGATATCCGGCTGGTCGCCGGATGGCAGGTTGCCGGAGATCATGGAAATCCCCGACCATCCGTGGTTTATCGGCGTGCAGTTCCATCCCGAGTTGAAATCGAGGCCGCTGGAGCCGCATCCGCTGTTCACCGGTTTCATCGCCGCGGCCCTTCAGCAGAGCCGGCTGGTTTAGGTTCTCGCGCCCTTTTTAACCGCTGCTTTACCCTGTGGAACGGAGGGTTCCGCGGCGGACGTCCGTAGCACTTTCGTAACGCCGCCAGCCCTAAGATCGCGGCCATGGGCCGGACCCTTCCGCTTTTGTTGTTGCGCATCTCGACGTTTGTTTGCGTCGGGCTTCTGCTGTTTGCGGCATTCGCCAAGGCTCATGCCGATGCGTATGGGGACGACAATTATGGCCTGGCTCCGCTGCCGCCGGCCAGCCCGGCCGCCGCGGCGAGCGCGACGGCCTTCGGCGGTGCGCCGCCCGTTCCCCCCGCCGCGCAGGCGCTTCCGAGGGAACAGACAGAGGCTGGCGGCCAAGATCCCGAGCCCGCCATTCGCGGATCACAGGATCTGGCTCGACATCTGTCCCCCCATAGCGCCCCCGCAACAGATCAACCTGCCAGCACAAGGTCCTATGGCTACAGGAATGCTGATGGAGAAACGGCCGGCAACCCGTCGGCGGTCAAAGCCAATTATCAGCCGTCATCCCAATCCGTGGACAGCGGCCCGCGCCCCAATTCGGACTATGTGCTGGGCACCGGTGACAAGATTCACCTGACCGTGTTCGACGAGGCCGACCTCTCCGGCGACTTTATGGTGGATGGTTCGGGCTTTGTGCGCCTGCCGCTCATAGGCCAAGTGCGTGCCGCCGGGTACACCCCGCCCCAACTCGAGGCGGCCGTGGCCGCCGCTTTGGCGAAAGGCTATTTGCGCGCGCCGCGTGTATCGATCGAAGTAACGACGTATCGGCCCTTTTATGTTGTCGGAGCGGTGGGCCGGCCCGGCGAATATCCCTATGTCAACCACATGACGGTACTGAATGCCATCGCCATAGCGGGGGGATTCCTGCCCAGCGCGGTGGAAAGCGTCGTCTATGTCCGCCCGCAGGGCGCTGCCCAGGAGTACAAGATAAACACCGACAGCGCGGCGGTTATCCACCCCGGCGACGTGGTGCGGGTGGAAACCACCTTTTTCTGGGATGCGATGAGCCTGTTTGCGCCCATGAACGGAGTCGCCAGTATCGCAGTGGCGGGCATCCGTTAATTTCCCCTCCCGTCTTCGCACGGACGCTCAGCCGGGCTATGACCGCCTGCGCCACGCGGGCGCCCCACGGCGCACGCGGCCGAGGATTTGCCCCCGGCCTTTCCGCGCCGTAAAAGGGCGGCATGACGCATGCGCTCTCTCCTGCGAACCCCAATCCGGTCGTCAAGCTCGGTGATGTCGAGGTCGGCAATGCCTTGCGGATTGCCGTTATTGCCGGCCCTTGTCAGTTGGAAAGCCGTTCGCATGCATTCGACATGGCCGGTGCGCTGAAAGAAGCCTGCCATGAGCTGGGTGTGGGGCTGATCTACAAGACCAGCTTCGACAAGGCCAACCGCTCCAGCGCCAGCACCCAGCGCGGCATCGGCCTGGAAAAGGCGCTGCCCATCTTCCAGGACATCCGCGAGAGGTTCGGCCTGCCGGTGCTGACCGACGTGCATGAGCGCGATCAATGCGCCGCCGTTGCCCAGGCGGTGGACGTGCTGCAGATTCCTGCCTTCCTGTCGCGCCAGACCGATCTTCTGGTCGCCGCCGCCCATACCGGCAAGGCCGTCAATGTAAAGAAGGGTCAGTTCCTGTCGCCGTGGGACATGAAGAATGTGATCGCCAAGATCACCGGCGCCGGCAATCCTGACGTGCTGGTGACCGAACGCGGCGTCAGCTTCGGCTACAATACCCTGGTCAGCGACATGCGCGCGCTCCCGATCATGGCCCGCTTCGGCGCGCCGGTGGTGTTCGACGCCACCCACAGTGTGCAGCAGCCGGGCGGGCAGGGCGATCGCAGTGGCGGCGATCGCACCATGGTGCCTTTCCTGGCGCGCGCGGCGGTGGCAACGGGCGTGGCGGCGGTGTTCATGGAAGTGCACCAGGACCCGGACCGCGCGCCCAGCGATGGTCCCAACATGATCAAGCTGAAGGACTTTCCGGCGCTGTTGGAGCAGCTTGTCGAGATCGACGCCGTCGTGAAGAGGTAAAGGCGCGGTTCTTTTGCGTCGTGGGTTCGTCGGCCGTGCTCACATATTCTGGATACGCTCCGCGCGGCCTCCTGCCCACGCCGCAAAATCGACCGCGCCGTTTCAGGCTGTGGTCGCCGTCCAGGCCTGCACGATCCCGATGATTGCCAGCACCGCCAGTGTCAGCGTGGCGAACATGCTGATGGCGAAGCCGAAGCGGCGCCTGCCGGGCGCCGACATGTAGCCGACCGCATAGATGATCCGCCCCAGGCACCAGGCAAGGCCGATGGCGGGCGCGGGCCAGCCCTGGAAATAGAGCGCCGCCATCCACAGCACCGGCAGGAAGATGACGGCCTGTTCGACGGTGTTGGCCTGCACCCGCAGGGCACATTCGACTTCGGGCGCGCCGGTCATGGCGGGCGGCGGTATCTTGAAGCGGCGGCGGGTGCGGGCGACCAGGATGGCGGTCCCCAGGCACACCAGCGCCACCAGCACGGTGACGGCGGCGGTCAGGACGGTTGCGGGTGCGGCAAGCAGCATGAAAATCCCCTTTCGGCGTATCGGTCAGCCTAGCCGTTTTTGGTCACGCCCGCGCGCCTTGTGCGGTGCGGTTGACGCCCTTAAAACCCCTTCACAACCGCAGGAGTCCTCCGCCATGACCGCCATCGTCGACATTACCGGCCGCGAGATTCTGGACAGCCGGGGCAATCCGACGGTGGAAGTGGATGTCCGGCTCGAGGATGGCGCCTTCGGCCGCGCCGCAGTGCCGTCGGGCGCCTCGACCGGCGCGCATGAGGCAGTCGAGCTGCGCGACGGCGGCAAACGCTATGGCGGCAAGGGCGTGGAAAAGGCGGTCGCGGCGGTGAACGGCGAACTGTTCGACGCGCTCTGCGGGCTGGATGCGGAGAACCAGATCGGCATCGACAACACCATGCGGGCACTGGACGGCACTCCCAACAAGGCGCGGCTGGGCGCCAACGCCATTCTGGGCGTGTCGCTGGCGGTCGCGAAGGCGGCGGCACAGTCGGCAGGCCTGCCGCTCTATCGCTATGTCGGCGGAGCGCGCGCCAATGTGCTGCCGGTGCCGATGATGAACATCGTCAATGGTGGCGCGCATGCCGACAATCCGATCGATTTCCAGGAATTCATGATCATGCCGGTAGGGGCGCCCAGCTTCCGTGCCGCGCTGCGCATGGGCGCGGAGGTCTTCCACACCCTGAAGAAGCAGCTTCACGATGCCGGCCACAATACCAATGTGGGCGACGAGGGCGGTTTTGCCCCCAACCTGAAATCGCCGGACGAGGCGCTGACTTTCATTTCCAAGGCGGTGGAAAAAGCCGGTTACCGGCTGGGCGAGGACATCTTCTTCGCGCTGGACCCGGCTTCGACCGAGTTCTTCAAGGATGGCAAATATGTGCTGGCGGGAGAGGGCAAGACACTTTCGCCGGACGAGATGGTCAAGGTCTATGCCGACCTGTGCAAGCGCTATCCCATCGCCTCCATCGAGGACGGCATGGCCGAGGACGACTGGGCGGGCTGGAAGGCGATCACCGATGAGCTGGGCAGCCGGATCAACCTGGTAGGCGACGACCTGTTCGTCACCAATGTGGCGCGGCTTCGCGAAGGCATCGAGATGAAGACTGCCAACGCCATCCTGATCAAGGTCAACCAGATCGGCAGCCTGACGGAGACTCTGGACACTGTCGATATGGCCCATCGTGCCGCCTACAAATGCGTGATGAGCCACCGTTCGGGCGAGACCGAGGACAGCACCATCGCCGACCTGGCGGTGGCCACCAATTGCGGACAGATCAAGACCGGCTCGCTGGCCCGCTCCGACCGGCTGGCCAAGTACAACCAGCTCCTGCGGATCGAGGAGCAATTGGCCGACACCGCGGTCTATGCCGGCCGGTCCATCTTGCGGTGAGGGTGGGTTGCCCTTTGGCCGGATGAAATTGGCTGGCTGATCGTCAAATGATGAACCCCCGGGCTTGAGGATGTACCGGTATGTTCCTATTCTGTTCTCACCGGAATCGCGATGGGGATAGACATGGAATCCGCGCTTGGTGACATCGGCCTGGGATCGCTGGTGGTGGATGCCGGAGGCACCGCTCCGCTGGCAATGGTAATCGCCGCGATGGATGGTGAGCACGCCTTTTGCGTGTCGACTGACGCGCAGAAAAGCGTGCGCCAGTGGCGGCACCGCTCGACCCTGAAGCAGGCTGGCCAGCGGGCGTTCGGCCGATCAGGCAAGAGTTAATGGGCCTTGGCCTAAGTTCCCGAAATCCTTAACCGAATCTCGCTTGACGCCGCGAATCACTGTGTGATTCGTTAGATGGATGCGAATCAGGCGCTCGGTCACCCGTTTTTTCGGCCTTCTGGTCTTTCCCGCCATCACGGTTGCGGTGGTCGCCTACTTCGGCGCCTACACGATATGGGGTGAACGGGGAATCCTGGTGCTGGAGGACACTCGGGCGCATCTGGGGATCCGCCAGCAGCAGCTCGCTGAACTGCAGCAGAACCGGACCCGCCTGGAACACCGGATCCACCTGATGGAGCAGGGGAATGCCGACCCCGATCTGGTCGAGGAGTTGGCTCGCACCCAGTTGATGGACGGCGCCCCAAACCAGGTGGCGATTCCTCGTAAGTAACCCGCTCCGGCTTTGTTCGGCTGGCTTGGCCACCAGCCTCACACTGGCGTCATGTGCGGCGCTTTGCGCCGCATACTCCTAAGACGCTTCAGCCGGCCCGCAGCAGGCCTGGCCCAGCCTCCCCTTCGTGTGCGCAGCCCACAAGAGGGGAAGTGCCGGCAGCGCGGGGGCGGCGAAGCCGGCCAAGCTGCCGACGGAGGGGCTCACTAGAAAATGAACGCTGTTCGTAAATGCGCCGCAGCAATGCGCTCGGCCGTCTTGCCAAGTCCGCCCAAGCTTGCAACAACCGCTCCAGGCACGTTGAAAACCCACAAGAACGGCACGCACGCATCCATGCCCGACGCTCCCAAAAGCAATTCCGAATCCCTCAGAAAACTGTATTCCGACATGCTCCTGATCCGCCGCTTCGAGGAGCGGGCAGGCCAGCTTTACGGCATGGGCCTGATTGGCGGCTTCTGCCACCTGTATATCGGCCAGGAGGCCGTGGTGGTGGGCCTGATGGCCGCCGCCAGGCAGGGCGATCAGCAGATCACGGCCTATCGCGACCACGGCCATATGCTGGCGCAGGGGGTCGACCCCAAAGCGGTGATGGCCGAGCTGACCGGTCGCTCCACCGGTCTGTCGCGCGGCAAGGGCGGCTCGATGCACATGTTCAGCGCCGAGAAGAAATTCTATGGCGGACACGGCATTGTGGGGGCCCAGGTGCCGATCGGGACCGGGCTGGCCTTCGCCAACAAATATCGCGGCAACGACGCGGTGACCCTGACCTATTTCGGCGACGGCGCCGCCAACCAGGGTCAGGTCTATGAGAGCTTCAACATGGCCGAGCTGTGGAAGCTGCCGGTCATCTATATAATCGAGAACAACCAGTATGCCATGGGCACCTCGGTCGCGCGCTCCAGCGCCGTAGCCGATTTCTCGAAGCGTGGACTGTCCTTCAATATTCCTGGCGTGCAGGTCGACGGCATGGATGTTGAAGCCGTGCAAAGGGCGGGGCAGGAGGCAATGGATTATTGCCGCGCCGGCAAAGGCCCAATCATCCTGGAGATGCAGACTTACCGTTATCGCGGCCATTCCATGTCGGATCCGGCCAAGTACCGTTCGCGCGAGGAAGTCAGTGAAATGCGCGAGAAGCGTGATCCCATCGATCATTTCGGCAAGAAGCTGATCGAGCGCGGCGTGGTCAGCGGGGAGGACCTCAAGCAGATCGACAATGCGGTGAAGACGCGCGTCATCGCCGCCGCCGAATTCGCTACCGAAAGTCCCGAACCGGGTCTGGAAGAACTCTACACGGACGTATACGCCTGATGAGCACCGAGATCCTGATGCCCGCGCTGTCTCCCACCATGGAGGAGGGCAAGCTTGCCAAGTGGCTGGTCAAGGAAGGCGACACCGTCAAGTCCGGCGACATCCTGGCCGAGATCGAGACCGACAAGGCGACGATGGAATTCGAGGCTGTTGATGAAGGCAAGATTGGCCGGATTCTGGTGCCCGAAGGCACCGAAGGGGTGAAGGTCAACAGCCCCATCGCCACGCTTCTGGCGGACGGGGAGTCCCCCGATGCCGTGCCGACGAAAAAAGTCGCGCCGCAGGAAGCGCCCAGCGAGGATCATAAAGCGGTCGCCGACAAGGCGCAGGCTGCTCATGATGCCGCGCGGGGCGCTCCTCCCAAGCTGGAAGTCGCCGCCGACCCCGAGGTGCCCGAAGGCACCGAGTTCGTCACCATGACGGTGCGCGAGGCTTTGCGCGATGCGATGGCCGAGGAAATGCGCCGCGACGGGAATGTCTTTCTGATGGGCGAGGAAGTGGCGCAGTATCAGGGCGCTTACAAGGTCAGCCAGGGCCTTCTGGATGAGTTCGGTGAGAGGCGGGTGATCGACACGCCCATCACGGAACATGGCTTTGCCGGGCTTGGCATCGGCGCCGCCTTTGCCGGCCTTGTCCCCATCGTCGAATTCATGACCTGGAATTTCGCGATGCAGGCGATGGACCAGATCATCAACTCCGCCGCCAAGACACGCTACATGTCGGGTGGCCAGATGAGCTGCCCCATCGTTTTCCGGGGTCCCAACGGAGCAGCGGCGCGCGTCGCTGCCCAGCACAGCCAGGATTATTCCGCCTGGTACGCCCATGTGCCGGGCATGAAGGTGATCGCGCCCTATTTCGCTGCCGACGCCAAGGGTCTTTTGAAGGCGGCGATCCGCGACCCCAATCCCGTGATCTTCCTGGAGAACGAAATCGTCTATGGCCGCTCCTTCCCGGTGCCCAAGCTGGACGATTTCGTCCTGCCCATCGGCAAGGCGCGTATCGTGCGCCCCGGCAACGATGTTACCATCGTCGCTTATTCCATCACCGTCGGCCAGGCGCTGGAAGCCGCCGAGAAGCTGGCGGAGGAGGGCATCGATGCGGAGGTGATCGATCTTCGCACCCTGCGCCCGCTGGACATCGACACCGTGCTCGTCAGTGTGAAGAAGACCAACCGCATCGTCACCATCGAGCAGTCCTGGCCGGTTTGCTCGGTCGGTTCCGAGATTTCCGCCCAGGTCGCCTTGGAAGCCTTCGACTGGCTGGACGCGCCGCCCATGAAGGTATCGGGAAAGGATGTGCCCATGCCCTATGCCGCGAACCTGGAAAAGCTTGCCCTGCCGACCGTTGAGGACCTGATCGCGGCGGTCAAGACTGTCAGCTACAAGGCTTGATCTCATGGCCACGAACATCCTGATGCCCGCGCTTTCGCCCACCATGGAGGAAGGTAAGCTGGCCAAGTGGCTGGTGAAGGAAGGTGACGAGGTCAAATCCGGCGACATTCTGGCCGAGATCGAGACCGACAAGGCCACGATGGAGTTCGAGGCCGTGGACGAGGGCAGGATCGGCAAGATTCTGGTGCCTGAAGGCGCTGAAGGCGTTAAGGTCAATTCGCCTATCGCCGTGCTGCTGGCCGAAGGCGAAAGCGCCGATGCGGTGCCGACTGCCGATGCACCAAAACCGGACATCCCCGCCGCCATGAAGGACATCGGCGCGGCGGTGAAAGCCGAGGTCGGTGCGCAGAAGGCCGATACGGCAAAGACTGTTCAGGCCAAGGCCGAACCGGCGACATCGATGGCCGCCACGTCACAGGACGGTCAGCGCATTTTCGCCTCGCCGCTGGCCAGGCGCATCGCCGCCGACAAGGGTATCGACCTGGACGCGCTTGCGGGTACCGGCCCGCGCGGTCGCATCGTCAAAGCTGATGTAGAAAATGCCAAGCCGGGACAGAAGGCCGCTGCCGGGGCGCCCGCTGCGGCGGGTGGCGCAGGCATCCCCGGCGTGGCGCCGCTGCCCGATGCGCGGCTGCTCTATCCGGCTGGCAGCTACGAGGAAGTTCCGCACGACTCCATGCGCAAGGCCATCGCCAAGCGCCTGACCAGCGCCAAGACGCTGATCCCGCATTACTACCTGACCATCGACTGCAACCTGGATGCGCTGATGGCGGTGCGCGAGAAGATGAACGCCGCCGCGCCGAAGGACAAAGACAAGAAGTCCGCCTACAAGTTGTCGGTCAACGACTTCATCGTGAAGGCCTCGGCGATGGCGCTGATGAGGCACCCGGATGTCAACGCGTCCTGGACCGACACTGCGATCCTCAAGCACAAGGATGCCGATGTCGGCGTCGCCGTCGCGCTGGATTTTGGCCTGATCACCCCCATCGTGTTCATGGCTCAGACCAAGGGGCTTGTGCAGATTTCCAGCGAGATCAAGGAACTCGCGGCCCGTGCGCGCGAGAAGAAGCTCAAGCCCAGCGAATATGAGGGCGGCGGCTTCTCGGTCTCCAACCTGGGCATGTACGGGATCAAGAATTTCACCTCGATCATCAACCCGCCGCAGAGTTGCATCATCGCGGTCGGCGCGGGCGAGCAGCGCCCGGTCGTGCGCGACGGCAAGATCGAGATTTCCACCATCATGACTGTCACCATGTCGGCCGACCACCGCGTGGTGGATGGCGGCACCGGCGCGAAATTCCTGGCAACCCTGAAGCAGTTCATCGAAGAACCTGCTTCGATGCTGCTCTGATTAGTTTTGCGATCCTCATGCTTCGACGGGCTCGGCATGAGGATTTTCCCTCACCCTGAGCCTGTCGAAGGGTGACAGCCGCCATGGCTGATACATATGACGTTGTTGTGGTTGGCGGCGGTCCGGGTGGCTATGTCTGCGCGATCCGCTGTGCCCAGCTTGGCCTCAAGACCGCGGTGGTCGAGCGCGACCGCATGGGCGGCATCTGCCTGAACTGGGGCTGCATTCCGACCAAGGCGCTGCTGCGCTCGTCCGAAATCTGGCACCTGATGCACCGGCTGAACGAGTTCGGCTTCAGCGCCGACAATTTCAAGTTCGACATCGGCAAGATCGTGGCGCGCAGCCGCGCCGTCTCCAAGCAGTTGTCGGACGGCGTCAGCTTCCTGATGAAGAAGCACAAGATCGCCGTCATCCCCGGCGAAGCGAAACTGGCCGGAAAAGGCAAGCTGTCGGTGACAGATGACAGCAAGACCAGCGAGGTGGTGGCGAAAAATATCGTGCTGGCGACCGGCGCGCGGGCGCGCACGCTTCCCGGTCTGGAGCCCGACGGCAAGCTGGTGTGGACCTATCGCGAGGCCATGGTGCCGGACAGCTTCCCCAAGTCGTTGCTGGTCGTGGGCTCGGGCGCCATCGGCATCGAGTTCGCCAGCTTCTATCGCACCCTGGGCGCGGAGGTGACCGTGGTCGAGGTGCTGGACCGTGTGCTGCCGGTGGAGGATGAGGAAATCTCCGCCTTCGCCGCCAAGGCGTTCACCAAACAGGGCATGAAGCTGAAGGTCGGCACCACCGTGACCGAACTGAAGAAGGGCGAGGGGAACGTTACCTGCACCCTGAAAGCCAAGGACGGCAAGACCGAGCAGGTCACGGTGGAGCGCGTGATCCTGGCCATGGGCATCGTCGGCAATGTCGAGAATATCGGCCTGGAACAGGCGGGCATCAAGGTCGAGAAGACCCATGTCGTCGCCGGCAAGTATGGCGAGACCGGCGTGGATGGTGTGTGGGCTATCGGCGACCTGGTTGGCCCGCCCTGGCTGGCGCATAAGGCCATGCATGAAGGCGTGATCGTGGCCGAGAAGATCGCCGGCGTGAAGGGCGTGCATCCCCTCAATGCGTCCAACGTACCGGGCTGCACCTATTGCTGGCCTCAGGTGGCATCGGTCGGCATGACAGAGGCCAAGGCGAAGGAGGGCGGCCGCAAGATCAAGGTGGGCAGGTTCCCTTTCATCGGCAACGGCAAGGCCATTGCGCTGGGCGAGGCGGAAGGGTTGGTCAAGACGGTGTTCGACGCCGCCACCGGCGAGCTTCTGGGCGCGCACATGGTGGGTGCGGAAGTGACCGAGCTGATCCAGGGCTATGTCGTCGCCAAGACCGGCGAACTGACCGACGCCGAACTGGCTCACACCATCTTCCCGCATCCGACGCTGTCCGAAATGATGCACGAAGCGGTCTTGGCTGCGGACGGGGCGGCGCTGCATATCTAGCCCAACGATCATGGCCCGCCCTTCTTCGATTAGAAGATGGGCGGACCGTCCAGGTTGCGGCTGCTTCCGTTTTGCGTGGGAAACTGGATGGCCCGGACAAGCCGGGCCATGACGGCCGGGATTATTCCAGCAATCGCTTCACGTCCGCCGCCATGCCGGCGGTGTCGGATGTGTCGGTGGTGACCAGACGGGCGTCACCATCCTTGTCAAAAAAGAACACCGCATTGGAGTGCATCACCTCATACGGCGGGCCCTTCTTCACCGAATAGGCGACGCGATAGGTCCGCGCCAGCGCCGCCAGTTCGTTCGCCGACCCGCGCAATCCCACCATCTGGGGCGAGAAGGCCGCCGTATAATCCTTCAATACGGCATCGGTATCGCGGTCGGGATCGACGGTCACGAACAACACCACGACGTCTTTGCTGCCCACCTGGCCCAACATGCCGGTCAGGTTGGCCAGGGTTTCCGGGCACACGTCGGGACAATGGGTATAGCCGAAATAGAGCGCCACCACCTTGCCGCGGAAATCGGCTCCGGTGACGGGGCGGCCATCCTGCATCAGGTGGAAATCCAGCCGCGGCATGGCGCCTGAAATATCGGTCATGTGCCAGCCAGAGCGGGAACATCCAGCCAGCAGCAGGAACGCAAAGAGGGCGGCAACAACGCGCATGGCCGCGTCCTTATCACGCTTGGGCAGCGGCGCCCACGCGCATAAAGTCCCGCCCCATGACAACGCTTTCCATACCGACGACGTCCTCGGCCTCCGCCTGGTTCTGGTATGGCGCCGTTCTGGTGGCCGGCGCGGTCCTGTATGTGGTCAGTGGCTTTTATCCGGCCCATTTGCCGGTCTGGATGCCGTGGGAATTCCATTGGGCCGAATATCTGACAACCGTGCTGACGCTGGCCTGGTTTTGGCGTGGACTTCGGGTGCTGCCGCGCGACCGCCATCCGCCCTTGTGGCGCAAGATCAGTTTCGTGGCGGGGGTGCTGAGCTTTTATATCGTGCTGCAAACGGGCATCGACTATTACGCCCAGCACATGTTCTTCGTGCATCGCTGGGCCCATTTCGTGCTGCACCATGCGGGCGCGTTTGCCATCGCAATGGGCATGGCGGGGCCGGTGCTGTATGCCGGGCTGCCCGACTTTCTCAAGCCGATCGTGACCAGTCCCCCGATCCGGCGGACGCTGGATTTGCTGCAGCATCCGGTGATGGCGCCGTTCCTGTTCGTGGGACTGCTTTATTTCTGGCTGATTCCCCAAATCCACACTGTGGTGATGCTGGACGAGCGGCTCTACACCTTCATGAACTGGACCATGGCGGTCAATGGCGTGATGTTCTGGTCGCTGGTGCTGGACAGCCGGGCCAAGCCGCCTGCACGCCTGTCGCACCTGATGCGGGGGCTGATGATCCTGGTGATCGAATTGCCGCAGATGGTGCTGGGTGCGATCCTGTCGCTCTCCAGCCGCGACGTCTATCCGGTTTACAATATCTGCGGCCGGGTGCTGGACATGACGGCGCTGAACGACCAGCATTATGGCGGTTTGATCATCTGGCTGCCGGGCACGCTGACCAGCTTCGCCGCCATGATTGTGGTGCTGGTCACGATGCGCCTGAATGAGGAAAAGGCCGAACGTGAACGACTGGCGCGTGAAACGAGTATGTGAAATCGCCCTGGCCCTTCTGCTGGCCACGCCGGCGGCGGCCCAGCCGGCCGGCCTTGTGGTTACGGACGGCTGGTTCCGAAGCCTGCCAGGCAAGTTGCCCGCGGCCGGCTATTTCAACCTGCGCAGCAATAGCGGCATGACGTTGGCCGTCACGGGGGCTGAATCGGACGGCTGCGGCATGCTCATGCTGCACAAGTCCAGCGACAAGGGCGGCATGAGCAGCATGGCAGCGGTGGATGAGATCAAGGTCCCGCCGGGCGGGACCGTGAAGTTCGCGCCCGGCGGCTATCACCTGATGTGCACGGACCCGAAGCTGACCATCGGCAAGCGGGTGCCGGTGACCCTGCACCTGTCAGATGGTTCCAGCGTGATCGCGGCCTTCCAGGTTCGCGGAGCGACAGGAAAGCCCTAAGCCTTTCCAGCGGCCACTTCCGCATAGGAAACATGGCAATGCCCGCCATGCTTGCGCAGATAGCGCTGATGGTAATCCTCGGCCTTCCAGAATATCGGCGCCGGCTCGACCTGGGTGACGATCGGGTTCTTCCACTTGCCGCTTGCCCGGGCTGCCGCCAGCCGCTCGCGCGCGATGCGGGCCTGGTCCTGGCCATGGGTGAAGATGACGGACCGATACTGCGTGCCCACATCCGGTCCCTGACGGTTCAACTGGGTGGGGTTGTGCATGCGGAAGAACAGGTCCACCAGGCTGGCATAGGAGACCTCGGCAGGGTCGAAGGTCACTTCCACCACCTCGGCATGGCCGCTGCGGTCGGTGCAGACCTGCTGGTAGGTGGGATTGTCGACGCCGCCGCCGGCATAGCCGCTGACCGCGTCCTTGACCCCCGGAACCTGGAGGAAGAAATCCTCCACGCCCCAGAAGCACCCGGCGCCGAACAGTGCCTTTTCCATGATCCGGATCCTTTCGTGATCTACCCTGATAGTACGCATGGGACGCACAGCCGTTACAGGCCAGATGGGCCCTGTATCGCCAAGGGCAAGGCTGTATAGAAGTCCATGCCTTTGCCTCGCCCCGCCCCCCTGGTCGCCCGGCTGGCTGGCCGCTGGCCTGGCCTTCCTGCGGTACCGCTGTCGGCCACTGCCTTTGCCGGGCTGCTGGCAGCGGCGGGGCTGATCGCCTTTCATCATCCGCTTCCTGCTGCGCCAGTGCTGTTGATGGCAATGGTACTAGATGGCTGGGGCCAGGCAGAGGCCCGACGGCAAGGCCGGCGGGTGAGCGCTGCCCTGCCGCTGGGCATGCTGGTGGTACCGTTCGGGTTTGGGCTGGACGCGCCATCAGAGGCGCTGGCGGCAATGTTCCTGCTACTGGGGTTGTCCGTATTTACGAGCCAGCAAGCTCTGGCCGGCCGCACCGGCATCCGCAGCATGCATTGGTTGGCGGCCGCGGGCCTGATGATGGCCTGTTTGTTGTCAAAATACTTTAGCCTTGCGGCCTATCTTGTTGGAATTGCGTGCTTTGTGGCGACAGGGCAGGGGCTGATTGGAAAAAGAAGTCGAGCGAACCAGGTATGAACATTGTCATCATAGGGGCCGGCGTTGCCGGGCTCTCCATCGGCTGGCGGCTGTGCCGGGCCGGCGCGCGCGTCACCATCCTGGAGCGAGCACAACCCGCTAAGGGCGCCACTTGGGCGTCTGCGGGCATGATCGCACTGGCGGCAGAACTGGAAACGTCGCCGCCGGCGGAAGTAGATTTTGCGTTGTCATCCAATGAGTTATGGCCTGATTTTGTCGCAGAAGTGGAGCACGCCAGCGGCCAATCCGTTGGCTTCAGCCGTAGCGGCGCGCTGCTCCTTGGCGACGACCCTTCGGCAATGGCCAAACGCGCCGCCGCCGATCCTGCATTGGCTTTCCTGGCAGCCAGCGAGGTCCGCGATCGTTGGCCGATGTTGACGGGAGAATACTCAGCCGGCTTATGGGCAAAGGACGAGGCCCATCTCGACAATCGCGCCCTGGGCATGGCGCTTGTCGTGGCCTTCGTGCGAGCCGGCGGGATGCTCAAGCCCGCGGAGGCCGCGGTCAACATCCTGTATCGCGCCGGACGGGCGGTCGGTGTCATCACGCCCTTCAAGCACTATCCCGCGGATGCTGTCCTGTTGGCAGCGGGCGCCTGGAGTGGCCAAGTGGCGGATGTTCCGGTCACGCCGGTCAAGGGAGAGATGATCGCCCTGGTTCCTCCATCCGGCATGCCATTCGATTTCGGCGGCCCGGTGATCTGGGGCGAGGGTATCTATCTGGTGCCGCGCCAGAGCGGACGCCTGCTGGTGGGCGCCACAATGGCGCGGGCCGGATTCGATACCTCTCTCAGCGAGGGGACGGTCCGCGATCTGCGCGAACGGGCGGCGGCGGTTATCCCGGATCTGGCGCGATGGCGGCTGGACGAGCATTGGGCCGGCCTTCGCCCGGCCAGTCCTGACGGCCTTCCCCTGCTGGGACCATCCCGCCAACCGGGTCTGTTCATCGCTTCGGGCCAGTATCGTAATGGTATCCTGTTCGCGCCCGCCATCGCCCACCTTATGGCCGATATGCTGCTGGGCAAGGCCGACCCCATTCCCGCCTTTGATCCGCGCCGTTTTCCACCCATCTCCAAGGACACGTCATCATGACCGATTTTGCCGTCGATCCCGTCATCGCCTCGCTGACCCACCAGGTGGCGGATTGGCCGCTGTCACGGGTCTTCGTCTACAACGACTCCCGGTATCAGTGGGGTTTGCTGGTGCCGCGCCGTCCTGGAGCGGTGGAAATCTGCGATCTGCCGGTGGAAGATCAACAGCAACTCGTGGCCGAGATCGCCAAGCTGTCGAACATGATCCGCACCCTGCCGGGAGTGAAAAAGCTGAATGTCGGCAATCTGGGCAACATGGTGCCGCAGCTTCATGTGCATGTGATCGGGCGTTTCCCCGGTGACCCGGCCTGGCCCGGCCCGGTGTGGGGCCATAGCCCGAATATCCCCTGGCCCGACCCAGCCAGCGCTCCGTTGGCGAAGCTGTTCCAGGCCGGGTAAGGCCACGTTAACCATAAAGTCCCAGATTGGCCGGATGCAGGCTGACGCCGCTCTCAAGCCCCTGACACCCTGGGCCAGCGACCGCTCCGACGTGGTCGCGGCGCTGCGCAGCGCCGCCTCTGCCACGGGCTCGGACTTCAACTATCTGCTGGGCACCGCCATGCGGGAATCCAGTCTGAAGCCAAACGCCCAGTCCGCGCACTCGTCGGCGGCGGGACTGTTCCAGTTCATCGACCAGACATGGCTGGGGCTGGTGAAGGCTCATGGTGCGCAATACGGTCTTGGCGCTTATGCCGAGGCGATCCGCAAGGGCAGCGACGGCCGCTACCATGCCGCGGCGGGTATGCGCGACGACATTCTGGCCCTGCGCAAAAATCCCGAGGCCAGCGCGCTGATGGCGGGCGAGTACGCCAAGACCACGCAGACCCAGCTTCGGGCCGCGCTGGGGCGCGATGTGTGTGGCGGCGAGCTGTATGCCGCCCATTTTCTTGGGCCGGAGGCCGCCTGCCGGCTGATACGGTTGAGCCAGACCGATCCGGGCACAAGTGCCGCCGCCTGCTTTCCCCAGGCCGCAGGCGCCAACCGAAGTATATTTTTCCACGCCGACGGCACGGCCAAATCGGTGCGCGAGGTCTATAACTGGGCGATGCGCCAGCCGGGCGCAGAAGGCGCGGTGCGTGTCGCCGCCCTGTCCGACATTACGCCTCCTCCTGCCTCTTCGCTGCCGCCAGGCGCCCGAATTGTTGCGGCCCAGGCCCGAGATGCCCAGATTGAGATGCTGCTGATGAGCGTTCTCAATTGGTCGGCTCTCCCTGGCTCCGGGGACGGCTCGAGCATGTTGTTTGAGGAAAAGGCTACAGGCGGTGCCGCCCCGCTATCGTTCGGGCCGGGGCTTCTCAGCCTTTTGTCGGACGCGCGCACCGGCTCGGACAGTTGATCGATTGCTTCCAACTCAATCGGAGAATTGCTCAGCCAGGATGCGTTCGTCCAGATTGTGTCCGGCGTCATACAGCATGGTCATCGAGATGGTGCGGTCCTCGGCCACGTCCACCGCGCTGACGTCACGCACCTCGAAATCGTCGGCCACGGCACTGACGGGCCGCTTGGCGCTTTCCAGGATTTCAAAACGCACTTTTGCCCGATGCGGAAGGATGGCGCCGCGCCAGCGCCTCGGGCGGAAGGCGCTGATCGGCGTCAGCGCCAGCAATGCGGCGTCGATAGGCAGAATGGGGCCGTGAGCCGACAGATTGTAGGCGGTGGAGCCGGCAGGCGTGGATACGAGAACCCCGTCGCAGATCAGTTCCGATATGCGCGGACGGCCATCGACCATGATGCGGATCTTGGCGGCCTGGCGAGTTTCACGCAGCAGCGACACTTCGTTGAACGCCAGAGCATCGGTCGTCCCTTTGGCGCTGCTGGCCTGCATGCGCAGAGGGTGGATCACCGCCTTCTCGGCCGCCGCCAAGCGGATCAACAGGTCGTCAGCGCGGAATTCGTTCATCAGAAACCCGACGGAGCCGAGGTTCATGCCGTAGATCGGCTTTCCCTTGCCGATGAAGGCATGCAGCGTCTGCAACATGAAACCATCGCCGCCCAGCGCCACGATGATGTCGGCATCGTTCGGCCCCGCGTCGGGATGGCGGCCGCGCATTTCGGCAAGAGCGTCTGCGGCGTCGGGGGCGGCGGTAAAATGCAGGCGGGTCATGGCGGCCCTATAGCATGGCCGGTTCGGAATGTCCGCCGATCTCTGAGAATCAATGCGCCGCTGCGGCCCGCATTTCCTCCAGGGCGCTTTCCCGGGTGAATCCGATGAAGACCTGTCCGGCTTCCGCGATTTCCTGTGCGCCCAGGCTGACATGGTGGCCGCGACTCTGCCGCGACAGATTGAATACAGTGGGAAAGACCGAACGGTCGATACCTGCCGCGCGGCAGCCCAATGCCACGGCTCTCGCGCCGCTTTCATAGAAGAGCTTGCGGAAGTGGGACAATTCCATGTCCAGCAGGCGCGCGAAAGCCAGGTCGAAGAGATCGGTCTGGCCCTGGCTTAGGATGCGCATCAGGAATCCGGCCTTGAGCTGGCCTCCTGCTGCCAGCTTGTCGATCAGCTTCTGGGCGCTGTCGACAGGCGGATACTTTGGGGGCGGCGGCTCGCTCTTGACCTGCATGGCAGCTTGGCTGAGCGCGGCATCCACGCGTTTTTCCGACATATGGTAGTTGGTGCGGATATAGGCCTTGAGCGCTTCGGATACCCATTCGCACATGCTGGCCGCCACCTGTGGCGGCAGATCGGGCCGGCGCGTCAGCGGTTCTTGCAGGCAGACAAAGGCGCGTGACTTTTCGACCAGCGTTTCATAACTGGCGTCGGAGATTTTGGCCGTGGCGTTGCGCAGCAACGCCAGCAGAACGGATTCGGTCTGGCTCTTCGCCAGTGCGTCGGTGACCGCGATTCCGATATGGGGGCGGCTTGCCACTGCTTCCTGGTGTCCGGTGCCGGCCATGGCGATCAGGCGAAGGACATCGGCCTCAGTGAGCAGCGGGCTGTTGACGATCAGCGGGCGCGCAACCTCGATCGTGTCGTCGACCAGAAGCAGGATGAGATCATGCGGCGCAGTTGTGTCGTCGGCCAGGCGCTGTGCCAGCGCGATACGGATCGCCATCTCCACGTCATGCGTCAGGCGGCGCAAAATCTCCCGCATCAGTTCGCGTTCGCGTTCGTTCAGACCAGAGCCCTGGATTCGATAGAGTGATGCGACGGCCAGGTAGATTTCCTCCCGGCTGGCGCCGTCCCGGGGATTCATTGCCAGGTGAGCGAGGCGATTCATGTCGCTCATATCGCGCGCGGTCAGACCCACGGTAGTCCCCCGAGAAGGCAAAAAACGTTGAAAAACCAGTCCGGTACAGCCCCGATGCCACTTACTAACAGGCAGGCGTTAACAGTCGATTAAGTGTCTTGACGGCCTGGCGGGAAGCGTGCGCTGGTGCCGCATGGGCCGCGACAGGGAATTTCTTCTGGCCATCGACCAGGGCACGACCTCGAGCCGGGCCATTCTTTTCGATGCGGCAGCGAGACCGCTGGCCAGCCACGCGATCCCGCTCAGGCAGATATTCCCCGCCAATGGCTGGGTCGAGCATGATCCGGCCGAGATCTGGCAGGCGGTATTGGCATGCTGTCGGGCGGTCTTGCGGGGTGTCGCGGCCAGCCGGGTAGCCGCGATCGGCATAACCAACCAGCGCGAGACGAGCGTGATCTGGGACAGGAAGACCGGAGCGCCGCTGCACAATGCCATTGTCTGGCAGGACCGGCGTACCGCGCCGCGCTGCTTGGGCCTGCGCAAGGAAGGCAAGACCGGAATGATCGCCCGCAAGACCGGTCTTCTGCCCGATCCCTATTTTTCCGCCACCAAGCTGGAGTGGCTGTTGAAGAACGTGAAGGGGCTTGGGAGGAAGGCCGTCGCCTTCGGCACTATCGACAGCTGGCTAATATGGAACCTGACACGCGGCGCGGTACATGCCACCGACGCGACCAATGCTTCGCGCACCATGCTGTGGAACCTGAGGACCCGGGACTGGGACGACGAACTGCTAGGGTTGTTCCAGGTGCCGCGCGCCATACTGCCCGAGGTGCGCCAGAGCTGTGGAGATTTCGGCACCGCCGATCCGCTGCTGCTGGGAGCGGCCATTCCCATTCTGGGCGTGGCGGGCGACCAACAAGCAGCTTGTGTGGGGCAGGCTTGCTTCAGGCCGGGCGACGTGAAATCGACTTATGGGACCGGCTGCTTTGCGCTGGTCAACACGGGGCTGTCCATACCACGGTCGAAAAACCGCCTGCTCGCGACAGCTCTGGCGTCCGGCACAATGACGGCGCCGGGCCGCGAGGCACTTGGACGTTCTGTACGGCAAACGGGCCAATATGCCATCGAAGGCAGCATCTTCATCGCGGGCGCCGTGGTGCAATGGCTGCGCGACGAACTGAAAATCCTGGAAACCGCTGCAGACAGCGAGATTCTGGCCAAGCAGGCGCGGGCGGCCGAAGGACTGTATTTTGTGCCGGCTTTCACCGGGTTGGGCGCGCCCTACTGGGACCCGGACGCCCGCGGCGCCATTGTCGGTCTGACGCGCGATGTCGGCCGAGCGGAGATCGCGGCGGCTGCGCTGGATGCCGTCTGTTATCAGACGCGCGATCTGTTGGAAGCCATGCGGCGCGATATAGCGGCCGCCGGCCTGAAACGCCTGAACCGCCTGAAGGCGGATGGGGGCATGGTGGCCAATGACTGGTTCTGCCAACGGCTTGCGGACTTGACCGGTCTGACGGTCGACCGTCCATGCGTGACTGAAACCACCGCCCTGGGCGCCGCCTATCTGGCCGGATTGGGCGCGGGCCTATTCCGCGGCGAAAAGGACATTGCTGCGCGTTGGAGGCTGGATCGCCGCTTCAGACCCGCAATGAAGCCCGCTGTCCGGGACCGGCTGTATGCCGGCTGGCAGCGAGCCGTGCGGCGAGTCCACGGATAATCGGGTCACCGCAAACATCCCCGATCCGGCTCTATAAGATGCCGGACTGGATTGACGCGCGCCAAAAGTGCGTCATAGTGGTCCCTACAACCGGCGGCTTCTCATCGGTTGGTGTTCTGCGTTCTTCGAAAACAATCCGCGCACAGGTCCTCGATCTGGGCGTGCGGGATAACCTTTGCCGGGGGGCTGGGGTGGAAGGCGAGAAGGGGTCACAGGACGGCTTGCGAGCCGACCTTTCAGTTTTTCTCACGCGGCTGTTTCTTCCAGTCACCGAGGATAACGGCAACCGGGCAATCCTCTGTGCCGACTTTTCTGTCGAGAACCGGGCCTGGTTAAAAGCCTATGCTCCAGGCGTGCCCTTGAAGGCAATGCCGCGAGAAGAGTTGCTGGTCGCGCTCCGTGCCCGGTTCGATCAGGCGCTCCTGGACGAGGCGATCTTCTGCCTGGCGCGTCGCACACCCGAATTGTCGGCCCAGACGGTCGTCACACGGAAGCAGTGGGCGGCGTTCGCATTTATCGCCTTGCTGTTGGCGGTGGCCTTTATTTTCTCTTCCGCTGCGACGATGCGGTTGATCATGGCGGTCCTTTCCATCGCATTCGCGGCCAGCGCGCTACTGGGTGCTTTCCTGGCGCATGCGCGGGAAATGCCTACAGCAGATTTGCCACATCCGACCCAATACCTAGCGTCCCGCTCGCGCTTAAGCATCGGGATCACGTTCCGGCCAACTCGCTAGAAACGTCAAGATTTTCAGCACTTAGTTGATCGTTTCGTCGTCGCACGGCTTCGTACGTTCCAACTCGTGTATCGCCTGCGTCACTCGCTTCCAGAGATTGAAGTTGAACATATCGCCCTGGTCGAGGGCTGCATCGGCGCGGGTTGCGGCGGCGATCTCGGCGCCCTCGGGATAAAGTTCGATCATCTTTTTGGCTGCGCGCCAAATATCGACTTCGGGAATGGCCATCGGATTCGATCAGTACCCGGCCGTCGCTAATGTCGATTCTCGCGCAGGTCCACAGCGGACTAACCTCTTTCGAGGAGAATGGCCGCTACTCGGGTCCAAGCCGCAGCCGCTGCGACGCTGCCTTCTTCAAGTTCACGTACCGCTTCCTTGAGGGCAAACGCGGCCGTACAGTCGGGATAAAGCTCCAGGAGCAGGTCAGCACTCGTGGCCGTATTGATGTCCATTGGGACCCCAGCTAAGCGTCATGGTTATAACCCGACATTTATTAAAGGGACAACCTAGGGTTTTTCGGTGAAAAAAGTTCCCTTTTTGGTGGACGGCGCGGCGAGATCGTACAACTATTAACCATGTGTTGGGTCGTCGAAGCTGCTGAGGGGAATGAATATGGAACGGGTGCTAAACAGCGAAAAGTCCACCAAAATTGCTCATCCGGGGGCTACAGACAGCGAAATTGCGTCCTATCTATTTGATTTACTTGGCTCTGCGCAAAGGATCGCGAAGGCCAGAGGCATGGCGGCGCTGGCCAGCAAGCTCGAAGATGCACGGCAGGAGGCAGGACGATACCGTTAGGGGTTGCAACCGCAGCGATTCAAATGCCGCCATACGCGTAAAACGATTCTTGACCGTAAGAATTCAGGCGTGATTCCGTAGTTCACGTTTTGGAGACGAGGATGCGGAAAGAAAACCGGATATATGGTTGGTTTGATGATCCTGACCAAGAAACTCCAACCTACTCGCCACCTCTCGACACTCCCTGCCTGTTCTGCGGCAGGGATGTTAGCCAAGAGAATGTCCGGACGCATTCCTTGATGTATCAAGGTCAATATGGCGCTCGAAGCTACTTCTACCGAACGCATCGCACCTGTGCTGAAGCTGATGAAACCGAGACGGCTTTGGACGATGTAGTGCTAGGGATGATCTCACGGAATGGCGATTGAACCAGAAGGCCGGGGTTCCCCCCGGCCTTCTTTATTTCGCTGCCCTGAGTGTTACGGGCACTCCGGCAACGACAGCAGGTTGTCCGGCTGCTCGCCGTCATTAATGGTCTTAAGATACTTGTGACCGAAACGGCTGATAGCAACGATAACGCGGACAGTATTGCCGCCACGGTTTACAAAGAAAGACCACTTGCCGGATTCAATGCCAGCGATGGCCTCTTCCTCTGACAGCTTCCAGCGGGAACGGTCAGCATTGATCCCGCCAACGTTCTTGATACGCTCATAGTGATTGAAACGGTCAGTCTTGTTGATGCACTTGATTTCGACCGAGGTGGTCATGGGGATACTCCAAAAAATGGCCGCGACACATCGCTGCCTGGTTGATGGAGCCAGTTGACCTTTTGGGGAGGACAGGCTTGGATCAAGCCCGCTGTGTGAATCAGCCCCGTTTCCACCGGCTCCGGCCCTTGGAACGCGAATGTCAGGGTCGTTGAGCGTGCCTGCTCAGCGACCCTTTTTTTGCGCGGTCGGAACCCCCAATTGGGGTCGTGGTCCGAATTGTGTCAAGGCAACCACGATTCTGAGAAACTCAACGGAAACAAGCCATTGAATCCACAGACTCATGTTCATATTGAAGTGTGGTTATGTGTTCGCGTGCCTTACGCAGATCATGCCATTTTGAACGAATCACTTGAGTCTTGGCGCTATTCCGTCGCCCCTGAAATCCCGACAGTGTCCTAAGTTCTGGCTCCGTCTGTCCTAAGTGGTGCGGCTTAGGACAGTACCCTGACGCGCATGTTCGCGCTGGACTATGCCTTGTGGTTCGATGTGCTGTTGCCGGGCCTGGACCGCATCGGCGTGCCGATGCCGCTGGGCGGCACATCCAATCATTTCCGGACGGCTATTCTGCGCGATATCGGCGGTTGGGACGCTTTCAATGTCACCGAGGATGCGGATATCGGCATCCGGCTGGCGCAGTTTGGCTATGGCGTATCGATGCTGGATTCCACCACTTTCGAGGAGGCGCCGACGCGGCTTGGACCGTGGCTGCGCCAGCGTTCTCGCTGGATGAAAGGCTATCTGCAGACCTGGCTGGTGCATATGCGCCATCCGGTGGCGCTTGCGCGGCGCACCGGCTTGTCGGGATTTCTGTCCTTCCAGCTTTTCATCGGCGGCGCCTTGGTGTTCGCACTTATAACGCCCCCTCTCTGGCTGACCTTTTTTTGTACGCTGATGTTCAGTGGGCCTGAATCGGATATTGGATCATTGATCCCGGGATCGGGGCTTCTGGTGGCCAATCTGCTCATGACATGGCTGGCGGTGCTCGCGCCGCGCCAGCGCCGATGGGAAGGCATGGCGCATTATGGCCTGATGGTTTTGGTCTATTGGGCGATGATTTCGGCCGCCGGCTATCGCGGATTGTGGCAACTCTTCACCCGGCCTTTTTTCTGGGAGAAGACCGAGCATGGCGTCGCGAAGGTCTGACGATGCGTCCCATCGTTGTCGTGGCTCTGTTGCTGCTGCCGGTTCCGGCATGGGGCGCCGCCTGGATGCAGAAAGAGGGAAGCTGGGAGATCATCTCAAGCGCCATCTTCACCGACGCCCGCCACAGCTTCGGCGATGGCAGCAGGCCCGGCAGCAGCATGCTGTTCGAGCGGGGGCTCCTGCAGACCGATACCCAATATGGCTGGAACAACCATCTCACTCTGATCCTGCGCAGCGAGACGGCGAATGTCCATGTGCGTGATGCCAGCGGCCGGTTCAGCACCGTCAGCAATGCAGCCGAGGTGGGCATGCGTTATCATCTGGCCGATGATTGCCTGACCGATCATGATGTCTTGTCGGTTGAGGCGGTGGCACGTACCGCCGGTGCCTTCAATTTTTCCGTCTCGGCCGATGGGCGCGCAGGCGGTGAAGCCGCAGGCATTCGCCTTCTTTACGGCGCGCCTTTCAAGTTTCTTGGCCGCGACGGTTTCATTGACGCCGAAATGGCGCAGCGCTGGCTAAGCCCGCCTCGCCCGGACGAGACCGCCTTGGACGTCACCGCCGGGCTCTGGCTGACGCCCGTTACCATGATCATGCTGCAAAGCTTCAACCTGTTCAGTGGCCCGGCGCGCATGCCCTATATCCGCTTTCGCACCCATAAAATACAGGCCTCATGGGTTTGGCACTGGTCACCCCGCTTTTCCCTGCAGGCGGGGAGCTATTTTTCCCCAGCCGGGATCAACGCTCTGCAGGAAAACGGGATGGTGATATCGCTATGGGCGAACTTCTGACCGGAGCAGCCGGGCGGAAAAGGAGGCCTTATCAGGGTCGCTGAAAGTAACGTCCTCCTATTCATACCAGTTCAGCAAGCGGACCTCGATGCCGCTGCCCTTCAGCGCATCGCGGAACTTGGTAATATCCTGGCCTTTGTAGTGATACGGGATCGCCACCTTCGGGTGGAACGCGCGCACCGCATCGGCCGCTTCTTCGGGCGTCATCGTATAGGGCAGATTCATCGGGATGAAGGCTACGTCGATATCCTTCAACGCGCGCATCTCGGCCGTCCCCTCGGTATCCCCGGCGAAATAGAAATTCTTGCCGCCATAGGTCAGGATATAGCCATTGCCGCGGCCTTTCTCGTGATAAGGCGCGCCCGATGGTTGCATGTGTTTGATGTTGTACATCGGCACCGCGGTGATTTTCCATTCATGCCACATGGTTGACTGACCATTCGCCAGCGCATGCGCCTGCGTAACGGTCTTCTGCACCGCAGCCGGTGCGATGATGACGGTGCCGGGTTTGGACAGCGTGCTGACATCGGCTGGATCCATGTGGTCACCATGGATGTCGGTTATCAGGATCAGGCCGCCGGGCGGCAGCCCATCGATCTTCGCCGGCTTGGCCGGATCGATATAGATGCGGTCACCGCCTGCCGCGATCTCCGCAGCGGCGTGGTAAATGGGCGTGATCGTTACGGTGCCCGAGGCAGTCTGGAATGCCTGCGCCGGGGCCGCGGCTGCCGGTACTGCGCAAACCCCGGCGAAAGCTGTGGCCAGGGCAAGTGCCCGGGGCAAGTTCGTCATCTTGGTCCTCCCAGATCGGTTCGGAAAGATCGCCACGCCTTTCCCGGCCTGTCAATTCGTTCATGCCAGTTAAGGATACCCCGGCCCCTGCGGCGGCCTGGAATTCATTTCGAATTTTTCCGATTGCGGAACCGCTATCGTAAGAGAAACGGGACTAGCGTGGGCCTGGTTGGGGCAGCCGGACATGCGCGAACAGACGGACGAAAAGACAAGGTTTCTGGAGGCTGCGGGCGTTTTGGTCGCCCGCGGTCACGCCAAATTCTCCATCGCCGCACTCTGCGAGGAGGCCCGGCTGGATCGAGACGCTTTCCGGGCCCATTTCTCCGGCCGGGCGGAACTGATGGCGGCACTGGATGAGGCTGTTGCCTGCGCGCCTGCTCCACAAGCCCGGCCGGATGCGGCCGTGGTCGACACCGAATTGTCCCATTCGGCTTCCGTTCTCGCCGATGCCTGGCTGGAACGGCGCCTTCGGGTGTTCGAGCGCGCCCTGACGGTCCTGGAGTCCCGCACGGACGCCGCCATCCGCGAGCATGCCTGCGCCATAGCAAGGCTCGAGGAGAAAGTCGGGGTCTCGACAGACAGGGGATTGGAGGGGGCAGTCTGCGATACCGTAGGCATCGAAGCCGCATTGCCGTTCACCAAAGCCAGCCCTGCCGTCTCCCAGCCCCTACCTGGCCCGGGAACCGGCGCCGTTCCCTCGGCCTGTTCTGGAGTAGCGCCATCGCCGGACGTGCCGTCGGATGACGTCCCACCGGCCCCGGAAGCAGAGGAGCGCCAGAAGGCCCTGCTGCTTCCTTTGGAAGTCCCGTCTCTCGAAAAGGCCGTGCCCCGTGCGGAAATGGCACAATTGCTGGCGGCTGCTCGGGGCGCTGTTCGCACGGTACTCGAACAGCAACAGCATTCTCCCAGGCGCGCGCCCACGGGCCTGCGCTTGCGCTGGTTGGTGCTGGGCTGCCTGTCTCTGGTCGCGCTGTTCATCGGGATCGGGCTGACGCTGGGCGATCCCGCTGGCGCCGCGCAGGTGGCGTCCGGCAATGGGGTCAGCCATCGCCATGTCCCTCACGATGCCTTTGCGCGCATGGTCGCCAGGGCTGACAGCGGCGATGTTCGTGCCCAGTCCGGGCTGGCGCTGGCTTATCTACGGGGAGAAAATATCCAGACGGACGCGCGCGCGGCACTGCACTGGGCAGAACAGGCAGGCAAGGCTGGCGATCCGCTGGGCCAATACCTGGTGGGCACGCTCTACCATCAGGGTGAAGGCGTCGCGGTCGATTACAAGTCAGCCTTCCGCTGGTTCGCAGCTGCCGCCCGGCGGGGCAACATCAAGGCCATGCACAATCTGGCGATCGCTTACGCCGAGGGGCTGGGCACCCACAGGGATGCCGCCAAAGCCGCGCAATGGTTCCTCCGGGCGGCCGACCACGGATATGTCGATTCGGCGTTTGACCTGGCGGTCTTATTCGAGCGTGGCGATGGCGTGCCGCAGGACCCGGTCCAGGCGCTCAAATGGTATCAGATAGCAGCGGCGCTAGGCGATGTACCTTCTCGGGAACGTGCCGAGATGCTGCGCCATCAGATGGACCATGGCGAGGTCGCGCAGGCCGACGCCCAATCGCGGCAATTCCAGAAGCTGGCGCCTCTGGCTTCGGCCAACAGCCTTGCCGCCTTTTAGGAAGCCGGCTGTTCACGCTCTGCCCTTGGTTTCCAGCCGCCGTAATGGTGAGCCCAGACTTTGGTGAACTCTGCTCCCAGAAG
The DNA here is from genome assembly GCA_040255825.1 of Hyphomicrobiales bacterium. Lineage (GTDB taxonomy): Bacteria > Pseudomonadota > Alphaproteobacteria > Micropepsales > Micropepsaceae > Rhizomicrobium. Next base: position 245,442 of record JBDZVS010000003.1, read on the forward strand.
AAATATCTGGGCCGAGTAATAAACCCAGATCAGCAACACGATCACGCCGCCGGCCGCCCCATAGATGCTGGCGGCGATGAACTGCGACAGATAAAGCCCGATCAGTGTCTGGCCCGCTTCGAAAAGCACGGCTGAACCGCAAGAGCCGACCAGCACGTCGCGCCAGCGCAGCCGGCAGTTCGGCAACAGCTTATAGAATGCGGCAAACAGCAGCGACACCACCATGAAGGACAGACCCAGATCGAACATGCCGACCAGAAAGCGCGGTACCGGCTCGTGGTCCAACAGCTGGCCGACAAACCGGGCCCCGGTGGCGATCAGCATCGAAAACAGCAGCAACAGGCCCAATACCACCACCAGCACCAGGCTGAGAATGCGTCCTCGCACCAACTGGTACAGATAAGATTCGTGGCGTGGCGCCTGCCAGATGACATTCAGGGCGTCCTCCACCTCGGTAAAAAACCCCGAGGCGGTGATTACCAATGCGGTGATGCCGACAATGCTTCCCAGGATCGTGTGATGTCCACTGTGCACATGCAGGATTGCGGCCTGCACAAGATCCGCGCTTTCCTTGCTCATGATCCGGCGAAGCTGGAAGTGGACGGCGCCGCTCGCCGCCGATTCGCCCAGCCCTAATGCCGCGATGGCGGTGGCGATGAACAGCACAGGCGCGATGGCGGTGACCGCGTAGAAGGCGATGGCGGCCCCCCGCGTCAGGGCGTTATCCTCCAGGAAGGCATTGACGCCTTCGCGCAACAGCGTCCAAGCGGTCAGGCGCTTCATGGTTTGGCCTTCAGCCGGGCAGAGGAGGTTCCTCTGGTTCCCAACGTTCGCGGGAGCGGGAAGTTTCCCGACCAAAAGAACCCCATCTGGGCTCACACGTTTCCTGATCGAAGTTCCATTCCAAGCTGCTGGATTTATTATGCCTGTTGCGAGACGCGCGGCCGCGTTCGGCCATCCACACAATTGGCGACGCATTGCGATCTGGGTGTCGCTTTCAGTCGCCGGCTTCATCGCTATCGTCTTGCTGACGCTCTATTTCATGGACTGGAATCGCGTTCGCGGACCGGTGAGCAGTTACCTGTCGCACCGCCTCGGCCGTGACATCCAGATCCATGGCGACCTGACGGTTGACCTATTCCGCTTGCAGCCCCGTATCCATGCCCAGGCGGTCGAGGTGCGGAATCCGGCCTGGATGCCAGATGACGCCGGCGCTGCCGGCCGTTTCCGCGATATCAAGGTGGAGATGCGGCTGTTGCCGCTCTTGATAGGTAGGCTTGTGCTTCCCCTGGTCGAACTGGATGGCCCCAATGTGCTGCTGGTGCGCCAGGCGTCTGGACGCTCGAACTGGGACCGCGTCGATGGCGGCGACAGTGGGCCCTGGCAACTGCCCCCGATCCGGCACTTCGAGATACGCGACGGACGGATCGATATCCATGACGAGGTGCGAAAGCTGGATTTCGTCGGCACAGTAAATTCGCAAGAAAGGGGAGGGGGCCGAGCCGCTTTCGCGCTGACCGGCAAGGGGAGGTTGAACAAGGGGTCGTTTGTAGCCGATGTGCATGGTGGGGCGCTGCTGAATGTGGATGTGAACCGGCCTTACCGCTTTACGGCCGAGATCCGCGCCGGCAAAACTCATGCCGAGGTCAGCGGTGCGATCGACCATCCTTTTGTCTTCGACCATTATCACGCCGACCTGAAATTGTCGGGCGACGACCTGTCGGACCTTTACTACCTTACGGGCCTGACACTGCCCGGCACGCCGCCCTACCGGTTGCATGTGGCGATCCGGCGAGAGGGCATGGTTTACAAGCTGATTGACCTTGCGGGGATCGTGGGCAAGTCAGACCTTGCCGGCAATCTGTCGGTGGATGTCTCCAACAAAGTGCCGGCTCTGGCGGGACGCCTGGCGTCGCGCAATCTCAATTTCAGCGATCTGGGCGCGCTGTTCGGGGGCGGGTCTGCCGGCCCGGAACGAGCGGTCCACCTGCTGCCGGATACGCGGCTGCACACCGAACGGTTGCGTCAAAGCAATGCCGAAGTCGATTTCAGCGCCGCCAATATCGTCAGCCGGGACTTCCCTCTCACCAGCCTGGATACCCATATCAGTCTGGAGAACGGTGTTCTGACTTTGAAGCCGCTGGCATTCGGCATGACGCAGGGCAAGCTCAGCGGAATGCTGCAAGTGGACGCGCGCAAGGACGTTCCGGTGACCACGGTGGACGCGCGCATCACCGATATCCCGGTTGAGAATTTCATAAAGGCTCAGGAGAAACCCGTCCGAGGCATGTTGGCGGCCCGCGCGCGCCTGACCGGCAGGGGCGATTCTGTGCATCAGACCGCCGCTGCTGCCGACGGCACCTTTACCGCCGTGGTCGCCCATGGCCAAATCCGCGCCTCGCTGGCCGAATGGTTGGGGGTAAATGTGATCTCGGCCCTGGGGTTGACCCTTTCGGGCAACGAAAGCAATACGCCGGTGCGCTGCGCGGTCGCGCATTTCTCCGCCAATGACGGAATCCTGACTGCGCGGCAATTCATCTTCGATACGGAGCCCGTGCTGGTGGAGGGTGGGGGTACCATCGACATGAAGCAGGAAACGATGAGCCTGCGCATGCAAGGCAAACCCAAGCATTTCCAGATTCTGCGGGTGCGGGCGCCGGTTACCATAAGCGGGCGTTGGGATGCGCCGGCTGTTGGGGTGGAGGCGGGGCCGGCGCTTGGGCAGGGCGGCGTTGCCGCAGCTCTGGGTCTGCTCAATCCGCTGGCGGCCGTGTTGGCTTTTGTCGATCCGGGCCTGGCCGAAGACGTCAATTGCAGCCCGCTGCTGCGTCAGGCGCATAAAGAAGGCGCGCCAGTTCCCAAATGAACTAGTGTCCGGCCTTGCGCGCCAATACCCGCTGGCGCGCCAAAACGCGGTCGCGATCGGTGATGTGGATAAGGTTGCCCAAGCGGCGGATCAGCGCATCTTCTTCCGGGTCCAGGACGCCGTCGGCATAGGCGACTTCCCACATCATTTCGATCAACTCGATTCGCTCGGACGGATTCATCTGTTCGAACACGACGCGGGTGTAGGGATGAAGTTGTGTCATGCTGGCGTTGACATCTTCCGCATTGGACAGCAGTCGGTCGCGTTCCTCTCCGGTCAGGCCGTATTTTTGAGTCAACAGCCGGGCAATCACAGCACGCTCCGCCGGCGAAAAGCTGTCATCGCGGTGCGCGGCTTCGACCAGAAGCACGGCGACAGCCAGCTTGCGGTCCGGCTCGGTGCGAGGGGGCGCGCCGGCGGAAAGAAAATCGAGAATCTGCTGCAGCATGACGGACTTGCAAGGGTTTTCGGCACTCGCCTAACCGTCCCGCAAATGGCTTGGCAAGTCCAATATTTTCATGCGTCGCTCTTGCGCTTCCTGTTCATTTTCCCATCTTTCCGTGCGGGTATTTGCGCGAAGGGAGCGCCATGACCAGCTTTTCACAGTCCGTTTCCCGTTTCTTGCCAAGGCTTTTGGTCCTGCTGGGCCTGTCGGTGGCGCTGGCGGGCTGCGGCGTCAACAATATTCCCGCCAAGGACCAGGCGGTAAAGGCGGCCTGGGCCAATGTGCAGGCTGCCTATCAGCGGCGTGCCGACCTCATTCCCAACCTGGTGGCGACAGTGCAGGGCTATGCCAATCAGGAGAAATCGGTTCTCACCGCGGTTACCGAGGCGCGTGCGAAGGCGACCAGCGTGACCATCGATGCCTCGCAAATTTCCGATCCCGCGGCGTTCCAGCGCTTCCAGCAGGCGCAGGCGCAGCTTTCCGGCGCGCTGGGCCGCCTTCTGGCGGTGAGCGAGAATTACCCGGACCTGAAGTCGAACACCAATTTCCTGGCCTTGCAGTCGCAGCTTGAGGGCACCGAGAACCGCATCGAGATCGCGCGGCGCGATTACAATGCGGCGGTGCAAGACTACAATACCGAGCTGGTAACCATTCCCGGCTCGCTATGGGCAGCGACAATCTACAAGTCCTATAAGCAGGCCACGCCCTTCTCGGCCGCAGCCCAGGCGCAGACCGCACCGACAGTCAATTTCAACACTTCGGGGCCCACGCCGCAGCCGTCGCAAACGACAAGTCCACCCGCGGCCCAGCCCCGCACCCAGCCGACAAAGCCATAATTGATGGGGGTTGTTGCTGCCATCAATCTGAGGTTCATCTCTCTGGCCTTTCTTTGCCTGCTCGCTCCCGGCCTGGTGCCGGGGGCGACTGCGGCGCCGCAATTCCCGACGCTGACGGGCAGGGTGGTAGACGACGCCCATATCCTGTCGGACACGACACGGCGCGATCTGACCGGCAAGCTGGCGGCGCTGGAGGAAAAGACCTCCCGCCAGCTTGTGGTGGTCACAGTCCCTTCGTTGCAAGGCTATGAGATCAGCGACTATGGCTATCAACTCGGCCGCGCCTGGGGCATCGGGCAGAAAAAGCTGAACAATGGCGTACTGTTCATCATCGCCCCCAACGAGCACCGTACCCGCATCGAAGTCGGTTACGGGTTGGAACCCATCCTGACCGACGCCCTGTCTTCGGTCATCATCCAGACCAAGGTGCTGCCGGCCTTCCGCAACGGGGAATTCGATGCCGGGGTGACGGCGGGCACCGACGCCTTGATCGAGCAGCTCTCGCTGGATACTTCCACGGCGGAAAGGCGCGCCGCCGCGGCCGAGCACCAACTGGCTCGGCAGGGCAACGGCGGGCCTCCCGTCAGCGCGGTGATCATCTTCATCGTTATAGTCTTCATCTTCTTGCGCATCTTCGGCGGCTGGGGCGCGTTGCCCTTCCTGTTCATGGGCGGCGGTGGCGGTTGGGGCGGCAGCGGTCGTGGCGGTTGGGGTGGCGGCGGCGGTTTCGGGGGAGGTGGCGGCTCCTTCGGCGGCGGTGGGGCATCGGGGAGTTGGTGATGCTGAAGCCGGAGGACCATGCCCGTATTACCGCCGCGATCACCGAGGCCGAGCGGCGCACCCGCGGCGAGATTTTCTGTGTATTGGCCCAAGAGGTGTCGCGCTACCGCGAAGTGCCGTTGGCCTGGGGCGCGCTGGCTGCGCTTCTGGTCCCCCCCATGCTGGTGGCGATGGGGCTGCATCAACTGGTGCTGGTCGGCATTTTCACAAGCTGGACAGATGCATCGGCGTATACGGCGGGAGACCTGGTCCTGCGTTCCCTGACGGCCTATTCCCTACTGCAGGTCGCGATTTTTGCCTGCGTGGTCCTGATCGCTGCCATCCCATGGGTGCGCCGCCGCCTTACCCCACGGTTCATGCGGCGCCATCGTGTCCGCCAGGTGGCGCGGCACCATTTCGTCGCCGCCGGCGGCCGCCATCAGGAGCCGCATATCCTGATTTATGCTTCGTTGGCGGATCGCCAGGTAGAGCTTGTTGCGCATGAAGCCATCCATAAGGCGGTGGGCGAAGGACCGTGGAATGCGGCAGTGGCAGCGGTGACCGAAGGCATGAAAGGTGGCAAGCCTGCCGACGGCTTCGTGGCTGCCATCGGTATCTGCGGCAATGCCCTGGCGGCACATTTCCCCGCCCGGGGGGAGCCTCGGAACCAGTTGCCCGATACCCTGCTGGAGACCTAAGCTTCCGGCTGCAAAGCGGGGGAAACACCATGAGACATCTGACATGCGCGGCGCTGGTTGGCCTCCTGGTGGCGCCCGCGACGGCGGCTTTGGGGCAGACCAGCATTACGCGCCTGGACCCGGCACTGGATGCCGTGATTGCGCCCGGCACCAAGGTCGAAAAGGTCGCGAGCGGGTTCATATTCACCGAAGGACCGATGTGGCGTGACGGGAAGCTATGGTTCAGCGATGTGCGCGCCGACAAGGTGCGCACCTATGACCCGAAGACCGGAAAGGTGACGGTGGTCCTGAATGATTCCGGTGGAGTGAAGAACGCGCCGCCCGATGCCAATTTCGGCTCCAATGGCATGGTCACCGACAAGGACGGCTCGATCCTGGTCTGCCGCATGGCCATCGGTACCATCGAACGGATGGACGATCATGGAAACCTCAAGCCCTTCCTGTCCAAATATGAGGGCAAGCGGCTGAACAGCCCCAACGACCTGGTGTTCGCCAAGGACGGATCGCTGTGGATCACCGATCCGCCCTTCGGCTTGCCCAAAATGGACGCCGATCCGAAAAAGCAGCTCAAGTTCAACGCCGTCTTCCGTTATGCTGGGAGCAAGCTGACGCCGGTGATCACCGATCTGCCGGCACCCAATGGCATCGGCTTCTCGCCGGACGGCAGGACACTTTACGTGTCGAACTCCATGCCGCAGATGGCGGTCTATGCCTATGATGTTGGCCCCGGCGGCAAGGTGTCGAACAGGCGCACCTTCATCAGCTATCCGGGCAGCGCGCCGGATGTGCCCGACGGGTTGAAGGTGGACAGCGCGGGCAATGTCTGGACCACCGGGCCGGGCGGTGTGCGCATTATCAGCCCCAAGGGAAAGGTGCTGGGCCAGATCAAGATTCCCGAGATCGTGGCCAATGTGGCTTTCGCAGGGGACGGCAAGACGGTCTATCTCACCGGCTCGACCAGTCTCTATCGGCTGCACAGCAAGATCGCCGGCGAGATCCCGATGTATTATCGCAAATAGCGTTGCTTCAGGCGGCGGCGCGCATGGACGCCGCCTCCAGCGTCAGCAGGCGTTCCTTGATCTGAAGGCCACCGGCAAAGCCGGTCAGCGCCCCGTTCGCGCCGATCACCCGATGGCATGGCGCGATGATCGAGATGGGATTGCGGCCATTGGCCGCCCCTACGGCCCGGACAGCGGCCGGCCTGCCGATCTGCCGGGCGATCTGGCGGTAGCTGCGGGTCTGGCCGAACGGAATGGTCAGCAGCGCATTCCAGACCAGCTTCTGGAAATCGGTGCCATTGAAATCCAGTTTGAGATCGAAACGGCTTCGGGCTCCGGCGAAATATTCGCCCAGTTGGCTCTCGGCCTCCACCAGTAAGGGATGGCCGGCGTCTTCGCCCACGATATTCAGCCGTACCCGGCCGGGCCTGTCATTTTCCCACAGTATGGCGGCCAGGCCCGCATCGGACCCTGCCAGGGTCAGCCGGCCGACTGGGGAGGCGATGGTCTTGCTCACACAGGAGCGCATGATCGAGACACGCATGGGTTTCTCCGTTCGCTGCCGCCATGAGATAGCGAGTCCGCACTGGAAGGCCAGCCTGTCCCGGCATCAAACGGGAAAAATGGTAGTCAGAACGCGTTTTTCGGATCGGCCATGAAGGCATTCTTGGTCTTCATGTCGCGCGCCACGCCGATCACCATCAGTTCCAGCGGCATGGAACCGGCCTTGAAACTCTTGGTCTGGCCCAGGTCGACCGGGACCGCATCGCCCTTCTTGATGAATACCGTTTCGCCGTTCACCGTCGCGCTGCCATCGCCGGACATTACATAATAGGCCGCGCTCATGTCGGCATCGGTGGTGGCCGGCAGCGTCGCGCCGGGCTGGATCAGCAAATGATCGACAAAAGCCCAGGGCGTATAGAACACCGATGGTCCCAACGCACGGCGGCGCGAAACGCCGGGCTCGCCATCCACCGGCTTGAGCAAGCTGCGGTCCAGATGCATGGTGACGAATTGGGGAACCTTGTCCAGCGGCGCGCCTACCCGGTCGTCACCCAGGTTGAAGGCGTCATAGGTCTTGGACACGCCGACATTGATGTTCATCCACTCGATGTCATGGTCGGTGGGATTGTAGATGCCGTGCGAACTGTCCATCCGGTCGGGCGCTCCCCATGTGCCGGTCAGTTGCGACGTGCGGCCGTTGACCGTGAACTGCGCGGTATCGTCAAAGATGACGAACATCTCCTCGCAGTGATTGTGGAAGTGCTGTCCGATACCGCTGTGAGGGTGGATCACGCCTCGGTGCAGGAAGATCAGATTGGTGGACAGCGCGTTCGCCCCCATGATGGGGCCGAAATTCATCGTGCCGGCCCCATCATGCACGGCCTTGAGAGACCGGGTCCTGGAGGGATCGTAATGGCCGATTTTTTGGGCCAGCGGCACGTCGGCGTATGCCGGAGCCGTGGGCGGCGCCGGTTGTGCGCCCGCGGTGGGAGAAAAACAGAATGTAGTGCCGCACATCAACGCGGCAGCGACTGCGAGTCGTTTCATAAGCCCCTCCCTTTTGCGCCCCGCCCGTCTCTCAGGCTGAAAGGCGCAGTTTCCTGCTTTCCCCGGTCAGCACGTCCATGGCCGCCAGCACACCGCCGGCCTTGTAGGGCACGCCGGCGACCTTCAGGCCCATCTCCACACCCGAGAGCGCCGCCATCAGGGTGAGTTCGTTGATGTCGCCCAGATGGCCGATGCGGAACGCCTTGCCCAGAACCTTGCCCAGCCCCATGCCCAGCGAGATGTTGAAATGCTCCAGCGTGGTCTTGCGGAAGGCGTCGGCATCGAAGCCGCTGGGCATGCGCACGGTGGTCAGGACCGGCGAATAGGCTTTCGGGTCGGCGCATTGCAGTTCCAGCCCCCAGCCCTGCACCGCGGCGCGGGTGGCGGCGGCCAGGCGCTCATGACGGGCGAAGACATTCTCCAGCCCTTCCTCGCGCAGCATGGCCAGGGCTTCCTTCAGGCCATAGAGCAGGTTGATGGCCGGGGTGTAGGGAAAGAAACCGTTCTCGTTGAACTTCAGCATCGCCTCCCAGTCCCAGTAGGAGCGAGGTAGGTTATTGGTCTTGGATGCGGCCAGCGCCTTCTGTGAGATGCCGGTAAAGGCCAAGCCCGGCGGCATCATCATGCCCTTCTGCGAGCCGGACACCACCACGTCCACGCCCCATTCATCCTGTTTCACCGGCATGGAGGCCAGGGCCGAAACGGAATCGATCATCAGCAGGGCGGGGTGGCGGGCGCCGTCCATCGCCTTGCGCACCGCCGCAATGTCGCTGGCGCAGGAGGTGGCGGTTTCATTGTGAACCACCATCACGGCCTTGATGGCGTGGGATTTGTCCTCAGCCAGCTTGGCCTCGATCTCGGCCGGATTGACGCCGTGGCGCCAGTCGGTCTCCAGCATATCCACCTGCAGGCCCCAACGCCGGGCTATCTGGCTCCACAGCACGGCAAACTGGCCGGTTTCCACCATCAGGACCTTGTCGCCGGACGACAAGGTATTGGCGATGGCCGCCTCCCAGGCGCCGGTGCCCGAGGCGGGGAAGATGATTACCGCCTGGCGGGTGCCGAAGGGCTCGCGAATGGCTTCCAACACCTCTTTGCCCAGTTTCTGGAAGGTGGCGCTGCGATGGTCGATGACCTGGTGATCTATTGCCCGCTGGATGCGCTCGGGAACGGGGCTTGGGCCCGGAATTTGAAGATAGTGCATGCCCTGCGCCATGATTTTCCTCCGTCGGCCATTCGAAAGCCGGTTTATAATTGGATTGCTTTTAGCCCTAAACGGGCAAAAAGTCGGAAAAAAACTTTGTCACAGGGACGTCCTTGACCACATGCCAGCCATGCTGAATCCCGGCCTGGAAAGACGCCTGAAAGCCCATGTCGCCGGCGAGGTTCTGTTCGGGGCCTTCGACCGGGGCCGCTATGCCACCGATGCCTCCCATTACCAGATGATGCCGGCCGGTGTGGTGGTGCCCGCCACCATGGAGGCGGCGGTGGCGGCTTTGGCCCTGGCGCGGGAAGAGGGCGTACCGGTCACTGCGCGGGGCGGCGGCACCAGCCAGTGCGGTCAGACCGTGAACGGCGGTTTGATCATCGACGGCTCGAAAAACCTCAACCGCGTCCTGTCGCTGGACGTTAAGGGGCGGCGCGCGACGGTCGAGCCGGGCATCGTCCTTGACGACCTCAACCGCCAGCTCAGGCCGCATGGTTTGTGGTTTCCGGTCGATGTTTCCACCTCCAGCCGCGCTACCATCGGCGGCATGGCCGCCAACAACAGTTGCGGCGGCCGCTCGCTGCGCTATGGCACCATGCGCGCCAACGTACTGGCGATCGATGCGGTGCTGGCCGATGGTCATGCAATGCATTTTGGGGAAGTGGCGCCCGATCTTTCCGATGTCGATCCGGCGATGCGGCCGCTGGCGGAAAAGCTGTTGGCCATCGGCGCCCGCGAGGCAGGTGAGGTCGAAGCCCGATTCCCCAAGGTGCAGCGCCGCGTCGGTGGCTATAATCTCGATGCGCTCGATCCGCGCCGCAATCGTATCAACCTGGCGCATCTGCTGGTCGGCTCGGAAGGCACGCTGGCCTATTCCACCGCCATCGAATTGCAACTGTCGCCGGTGCTTGGAAAGCGGGCGCTTGGGGTCTGCCATTTCGGCAGCTTCCACGCCGCGATGGAGGCGGCACAACACATTGTCACGCTCAAACCCATTGCGGTGGAGCTGGTGGACGACACCATGCTGGGGCTGGCTTCTGACATTCCCATGTTCCATGCCACGCTGGAGGCGATGCTGCGCGGCAGGCCCGCCGCAATCCTGCTGGTGGAGTTCGATTCAGGCGAAGAAGAAAACCGCCGCCGCATGACGCAACTGGCTCAGCTGATGGGCGATCTGGGGCTGGCTTTCCAACACGAAGGCGCGAAGTGGGGCGGCGTGGTGGAGATTTATGACGCGGCGCTGCAGAACGCCGTCACCGAACTGCGCAAGTCCGGCCTCAACATCATGATGTCGATGAAGGATCAGCGCAAGCCTATCTCCTTTGTCGAGGATTGCGCCGTGCCGCTGCCCAAACTGGCGGAATATACGGCAAGACTGACGGAGTGCTTCGCCCGTCACGGCACGCGCGGCACCTGGTACGCCCACGCCAGCGAAGGCTGCCTGCATGTGCGGCCGGTGCTGAACCTGCGCCTTGAGAAAGACGTGAAGGCGATGCGCGCCATCGCCGAGGAAGCCTTCGCGCTGGTGCGCCAGTACAAGGGCAGCCATTCTGGCGAGCATGGTGACGGGCTGGTGCGCAGCGAATTCCACGAACCCATGTTCGGCTCGCGTCTGATCAAAGCATTCGAGGCAGTGAAAGATGCGTTCGATCCCGCCGGGTTGATGAATCCCGGCAAGATCGTGCGCAGCCCGAAGTTCGACGAGCGCGGCCTGTTTCGCTATCCGCCCGGCTATACGGTGCGCAACTTCCAACCGGCGTTGGACTGGTCGGATTATCCCGGCGCCATCGGCGGCTTCCAGGGCGCGGTCGAACAATGCAACAACAATGGCGCTTGCCGCAAATCGGAAGGCGGGGCGATGTGCCCGTCCTACCGGGCCACCCGCGACGAGCAGCATGTCACGCGTGGTCGCGCCAACACGCTGCGCCTGGCGCTGTCGGGGCAACTGGGCGAAGGGGCTTTCACCAGTGACGAGATGATGGAGACGATGAAGCTCTGCATCTCCTGCAAGGCTTGCAAGCGCGAGTGCCCCACCGGTGTCGACATGGCGCGGATGAAGATCGAAGTGCTGAAGGCCCGCGCCGACCTTTACGGTCATTCGCTGCGTGACCGTCTGATCGCCAATCTGCCGCGCTATGCACGACTGGCGGCGTGGATCGCGCCGCTGCTGAATTTGCGCAACCGCAGCGCATTCTTGCGTCTTCTGTCCGAAAAGATCGCCGGCTTCAGCGCGCTGCGATCCCTGCCGGTCTGGCGGCGTGACCGTTTCGATCATCCCGGCGACAGCTTCGGGCCGGAGGACGGGCATGAGGTCGTGCTGTGGGCCGACACGTTCAATGCCGCGTTCGAGCCGGGCGTGTTGCGCGATGCCGTATCGGTGCTGACCGGGGCCGGCTATCGCGTGCATCTGGCGGCGCCAAAAGATGGTGGCCGGCCGCTATGCTGCGGCCGAACCTATTTGGCCGTGGGCGATGTCGATGCCGCGCGCGATGAGGTGCGCCGGGCCCTGTCCGCACTGGAGCCATTTTTCGCACGCGGTGTGCCATTGGTGGGGCTCGAGCCGAGTTGTCTCTTCTCCTTCCGGGACGAGGCGCTGGCGATGCTGCCCGGGGCCGATTCCAAGCGCGCCGCGGCCCATGCGCTTCTGTTCGAGGAATTCGTCGCCCGCGAAGCGAAAGCGGGACGCTTCAAGCTTGCTCTCAAGGCCGCCACGAAAACGGCGCTGCTGCATGGCCATTGCCACCAGAAGGCATTTGGCGCGATGAGCGCGGTGGAAGAGACGCTGCGCCTGGTCCCGGAACTAAAGATGGAAAAGATCGAATCGTCATGCTGCGGCATGGCAGGCGCCTTCGGCTACCAGGCCGAAACAGTCGCGGTCAGCATGAAAATGGGCGAATTGGCGTTGCTGCCTGCTGCGCGCGGGGCCGGTGATGATACGCTGCTGGTGGCGGACGGCACCTCCTGCCGCCATCAGATAGCGGATGGGGCGCGGAAGCGCGCGATACATGTTGCCAGCCTGTTGGCAGCACATATGAATGGGCCGGCCGCGTGACCAAGGGACTGTTCCGGGGCCTCACCAATTATGGCGACCGCGATTTTGCGCGCTATCTGCGCCGCTCCTTCGCGCGCTCGATGGGCGTTTCCACGCCGCTGCTGGACGGGCCCGTTGTGGGCATCGCCGCCACCGGCTCGGACTTCAACAATTGTCACCGCGCGATGCCGGAACTGGTAAGCGCGGTCTCGCGCGGTGTGCTGGCGGCGGGCGGTCTGCCGCGCGTCTTTCCTACGATCTCGCTAGGCGAGGTATTCCTCAATCCAACCTCGATGATGTTCCGCAACCTGATGGCGATGGACACCGAGGAGATGATCCGGGCTCAGCCTATGGATGCGGTAGTGGTGATCGGCGGCTGCGACAAGACCGTGCCGGCGCAACTGATGGGTGCAGTGTCGGCCAACATTCCGGCGATACAGCTTGTTACCGGGCCGATGTCGACGGGCCATTATCACGGCGAGCGGCTGGGCGCCTGCACCGATTGCCGCCGTTTCTGGGGACGCCATCGGGCGGGCGAGGTCAGCACCGAGGAAATCGCCGCGATCGAGGGCAATCTGGCGGTGACCGCGGGCACCTGCGCGGTGATGGGTACGGCCAGCACCATGGCCTGCATCGCAGAGACGCTTGGCATGGCGCTGCCAGGTACTGCCGCGATCCCGGCGGTGCATTCGGCGCGCCTGCTGGCGGCGGAAGCGTCGGGTCGGGCCGCGATGACGCTGACACGCAATCCCGTCACACCGCGCCAGGTGGTAACGGAAAAATCGGTGGAGAATGCGCTGCGCGTGCTGATGGCGGTTGGCGGATCGACCAACGCTATCATCCACCTGACCGCCATTGCCGGGCGCGCCGGCATCGCCATCTCGCCAGACCGGCTGAACGCCATTTCCGACCAGACGCCCGTACTAGTTGACCTCAAGCCAGTAGGCGAGGGGTATATGGAGGATTTCTTTGCCGCCGGGGGCGTGGGCGCAGTGCTGCGTGAATTGAAGCCGTTGCTGCACCTGGACACGATAGACGTGGATGGTCGAACCTTAGGGCAGAGGCTTGCCGAGCCATTGAGCTGGGTCGATCGTAAGGTAATCCGCACACTGGATGCACCGGTATCGGATGTGGGTGGATTGGTGGCGCTGACCGGTTCGCTGGCACCGGGCGGGGCGATCCTCAAGCGCGCCGCGGCCACCGAAAGCCTGTTCGAGAGGGAAGGCCGGGCCGTAGTGTTTGAATGCCTGGAAGATTTAGCGGCCCGCATCGATGATCCGGCGTTGGATGTAACACCGGACGACGTGCTGGTATTGAAGAATGCCGGTCCGCGCGCTGCCGCCATGCCGGAGGCGGGCTATCTGCCTATCCCGAAGAAGCTGGCGCGACAGGGTGTGAAGGATATGGTCCGCATTTCCGACGCTCGCATGTCTGGCACGGCCTTCGGCACGGTGGTTCTGCATGTGACGCCGGAAAGCGCGGTGGGCGGGCCGCTGGCGGCGGTGCGCGATGGTGATCGCATCCGGCTGTCGGTGAAGGATCGGTGCATCGACCTTCTGGTCGAAGCCGATGAGGTTGCCCGCCGCCTGGCCGGTTACCATCCGCCGCCGATACCCGAGCGCGGCTATGCCGCACTCTACCAGCGCCATGTGCTGCAGGCCGACAGAGGCTGCGATTTCGATTTCCTAGTCGGTCCCTAGAGCATGATCCATCTTCCTTGAATCTGGATCATGCTGTAGCTTGTTGTTTGGTCGCGCAATTTCCCGGCTCGCGGTATCCGCTCACCCGGATCGCGCTCTAAAAGCCGGAACTTGCCTTTAGCGAGGCGTGTGGCTAATGGAGCGCGACGAGCAGCCGGTTTAGCTCAGCGGTAGAGCAGCGGTTTTGTAAACCGAAGGTCGGGGGTTCAATCCCCTCAACCGGCACCACTTCTCCCACATCCCTTCAAAAATTGTTTCTTCGTCACTGATTGCCGTAGCGGCCCGTTCCCAAGAACTGGAAAAGGAGATCGCTATGAGACTTCAACATTTGTTTACGGCTGTGGGATTGCTGGCTTTCTGCGTCTCGCCATCCTTCGCGCAAGACGCAGCTTCCCCGAACGCCGGTCAAGGTTCGTCCACCGCCACAAGCGAGCAGGATTCAAGTGAACATACGGCATCGCCCAATGCGCAAACCGGACAGGATCGAACGACGCGGTCCAGCCGCTCCGGGCGCATGTCGCACGATTCTTCAAAATCATGGGGGCAGGACGTGCACCAGTATCCGCCCCAGTCTGGCCAAAATTCTTCCGCTCCGCAGGGCTCACCCGGCATGACGCCTCCGGCTGGTCCGCAGTAAGTTAAAGAGTTCGAACTCACGGCGTGAATTCGTAGGTATAGCGCCAGCGCTGCTCGCTGCCCGGCGGCACATGGATGGCGATATAGGGTTCCACCGCTTGCACCCTATCGACAGAGAAGATGTTGATCTTGGTGACGGGCGCATCGCCCTTGATCCGTACCCCTGCGCCAGTCGGCCCATCAATGCGGATGTCGTAATCGTCCGCCGTATGGCCGAAGCCGGTAATGGAAAACGAGAGCCGCTCCTTGTTCTTCATCCTGCGCAGATAGATCAGGCTGTTGCCCTGGAATCCGATCAGGTCCGGCGGCGGCGGGTTGGCGGCATGCGCCAGATCGGCATGGATGGTGAAGGGAAAGCTCACCCGGATGTCACTGTTGCCCGGCACCAGCCTCAGGAAATTGTGATCGTAGACCGTGCTGTCGATCGGCGTGGCGCCGGTGTTCTTCAGTACATGGTCTATCTCCATCCGGTTGCTGCCGGGGACAAGGGTAATGGTCTTCTCATAGTCATAGGCATAGCCCGCGCCCGACAGTTTCTGTGTAAAGGTGACACTGTGGTTGGACGAAATCGTCTGGCGAAGGCCGGGATCGACGATCTCGTAATGCCGATAATGGTCGTAGGGCTTGTCGTCCGGCTGGCGCAGCACGCCGACGCCGATTTTCACAAATAGACCTGGTTTCGGCGAAAAGCCGAGAGGTGCGAATTCCTCCACCGGTCCGCTGATGGCGCTGTCCGGCCCTGCCACCAGGTCGTTGCCGACATAGGTGTAATCCAGCACTTCGGATGCAGTGCGCTCGAACCAGGGGCCATAGAATTCCGTGCCGCCCGCTTTCAGACTGGTGATGACACCGGCCTGATCAAAACGGGTGCCGCGATAAAACCCTTTCTGGAGATCGGGCGGGCGCACGACCGCGCGCAGAGTGCCATTATCCAGCACGATGGATGGTGAGGAGGCGAGAAGATCGGCCACTGGTGCGCTGATCGCTGGCCGCGGCTGCGCCGGCTGGGCATGTGCACCGGCCGCAAGACAAATGGCCAGCGCCGCGAAAGCCGCCACAAAAATATGTCTCACCCTGATGACCTCATCCCTGTTCGCCGGGGCCGTAATAGTCCAGTGTGTGCGTCCACCGCACTGTCTCACCGGGCTTCACCTTCACATCCATGTAAGGCTCGATCCCCATGGTGGACGGGACAGACCACCACAGCAGACGCGTCACCGGGCGGTCGGCGCGAATGCGCACACCATAGCCGCTCTTGGTCGCGGTAACGCGGAAATCATTGTCGCTTGCTGAGGTGCCGAACCCTGTCAGATCGCTGGCTACCTGTTCTTCGCCCGTCAACCCACGCAGATAGGTCATGCGGTTGCCATCGAACTTCACCACATCGGTGGGCATCGGGCGGGTGTGGGCCAGCGTAAAGGGCGCCCGCAATTCTACCCCGTCCTCGCCGGGGCTCAACGTCATGAAATGGTGGTTATAAACGGTGGTGTCGATGGGTTTGTTGCCAATATTGGTCAGCTGGTCCTGGATCAGGAGTGTCGGCTTGCGCGGCACCACCGTCACCGTCTTGATGAAGCGATAGCCATAGCCTGACGCATCACCTTTGACCACTTGAGTGAAGGTGATGCTGTTCTTTGTAACGCGCATGGTACGCGCGCCGGCGTTGAGGATGGGATAGGTGTGGAAGCGGTCATAGATGTCGTTGGTGCGCTTCAGAATGCCAACGCCGATCTTCAGGAATCGGCCTTCGGGTCCCGCTGCATCGAAGCCATTCTCGCCGAACTCCTCTACCGGACCTGCCGCGATATTGTTGTTGTTCGCCACCAGTCCGTCGGCATCGTAGGTGAAGTTCCGCACGACCGGAGACGTCTTGACGAACCAATAACGCCCATAGTCGTGGCCCTTGTAGGTGATATGGGTGATCATGCCGGCATGGTCGAAACGCGTGCCGCGGTAGAAGCCGAACTCGTTCGGAAGATAAACCTTGGCCCTGAGGATGCCATTTGAAATGGTACGCGAGGGAAAGCCGTCTAGCGCACTGGCTGGGCTGGTGCTGTTTGGCGGCGGGCGCACGAAGGGCGCATTGCCTTGTGCCAGCGCCGCGCTGCTGGGCGCGGCCGCCAGCAAGATGGCGAGCATCATCCTCATGGCGTCCCTCCCTCCTGGCCGCCTGGCCCGAAGAAGTCGTAGGTATAGGTCCAGCGTTCGCTCTCGCCAGGTTTGACTGCAATAGCGATATAGGGCTCCAGACTATAGGTCCGGTCGATCGACCACATGTTGATTTTGACTATGGGCTGATCGCCCCGGATGCGCTGCCCGAAACCGGTCTCCATATTGGTGACGGTGAAGTCATAGTCGCTGGCCGTGGGGCCGAAACCGTCAATCAGGCTCATGACCGTTTCGCCAGCCGGAACGGGGGCGATATAGCGGATGATGTTGCCGTCTACCCGCGCAATCTTCGGATCCAGCGGCTTGCGCGCCTTGATGGTGAAGGGCGCGGTGATCCGCAAATGCGCGTTGCCGGGGCTCAGCGTCAGGAAATTGTGGCAATAGACCCTGGTGTTGATCGGCTTCCTGCCGGTGTTGGTCAGCACATGGCTGATGGTCATCTGCGCCTTGCCTGGCACCAGCGTGACCGTCTTTTCATAGCGATAGCCATAGCCCGACTGCGGATCGTCGATCACCTGGGTGAAGCGGGCACCGTTTCCGGTGGCGTGGAAGCTGCGTATGCCTTCGTTCAATGCGGGCAGCGTTGGGAATCGCGTCGCGTCGTCGCTGTCGCGCTGGAATATCCCGATACCGGGCTTGAGAAATCTGCCCCCCATGCCGGCCTGCTGGAAACCTACGGCGGCGAATTCCTCCACCGGGCCGCTGACGGCGCAGCAGGCGGTCTGGACATAGGGCGGTTGTTTGGCCGTGACGGTGGCGTCGGTAACGAAACGGTCGAACCAGTAGTTGCTGTAGTCCTGGCCGCGATAGGTGACATGGAAGATGATGCCGGCATGGTCGAAGCGGGTGCCGCGATAAAGCTGATTTTCGCCCGGCGGATAGACCTGAGCGGTGAGCACGCCATTGCCGATCGCCACGTGGTGGAAATTTTCCAGCGCCGTGGCGGGCTGGGTTCCAGGCTGCGCGCCCGCGGGCGACCCCAGCAGTAGGAGGGCGCCAACCAGGCTCGCCGCGCGCCACATCTCAGTTCGGCCCGATATAGTCGTAGGTGTAGGTCCAGCGCTTGGTTTGGCCGGGCTTGAGTGCGATCGCCACATACGGCTCCCAGCTCACATTGGTGGCGATGGACCAGAAATTGATCCGTGCCAGGGGTTGATCACCCCGGATGCGCTGGCCGAAGCCGCTGGCAGTGTTCATCACCGTGAAGTCATAATCGCTCGCGCTGTCACCAAAGCCACTGATCGGCGATGTAACGCTTTCCCCCTCCTTCATCGCCCGCAGATACTTGATCGTCTTGCCATCTACCGCCGCGGCGTCGGGAGCGAAAGGCCGCTGTGCCTTGATGGCGAAAGGCGCGGTGATGGTGATGTGCGCGTTGCCGGGGCTAAGGGTCAGGAAATTGTGGCAATAGACATTCGTGTCGATGTCCCTGGTTCCGGTGTTGGTCAGAGCATGTTCGATCACCATCTCCGCCTTGCCCGGCACCAGCCGCACCGCCTTGGTGTAGCGATAGCCATAGCCGCTGGCTTTGTCGGCCAGTGTCTGTGTCATCCGCACCCGGGTCCTGCCGGTCTCGTTCTTGACGGTGCCGCCGTTGACCACCGGATAAGAGTGAACATGATCTTCCTTGTCGGTGTCGCGCTTGAGAATGCCGACCCCTATCTTCAGGAAGTTTCCACCAATGCCGGCCTGGTCGAAGCCGATGGAGTCGAATTCCTCGGCGGGCCCCGCGGCCGCGCTGGCCGGATGCACGACCACTTCTCCCCTGTGCCAGGTAAAATCGTGTACCACGGGGGAATAGGCGCTGAACCATGGCCTGCCATAGTCCTGGCCCTTATAGGTGGCGTGGGCAACGATGCCGGTCCGGTCGAAACGGGTGCCGCGGTAGAAGGCGCCCGGCCCGGGCAGATAGACCCTGGCCGAGACAATGCCGTTGGAGATGTCCTGATGGGGGGCGTTGTCCAGGGCACTGACCGGCACAATGGTGTTGTCCGGGATCGCCTGGTGCGGCTGGGCGATTGCCGCCCCCGCCAGAAATACGCTACCCATCGCCGCCAAAGCCGCGCCGCGTGTCAATCCGGTCATGCTGAATGCCCCTTTTGCGTCCCCCGCCGTCCCCCTGTATGAGGAACGGGTATTTTTCGAGACTTTGGCACAGTTCAGCCCGCCATGAAACGTATCCTCATCACCTCCGCCATTCCCTATGTCGCCGGGGTCAAGCACCTGGGCAACCTGGTCGGTTCCATGCTGCCGGCCGACATCTTCGCCCGCTATTGCCGCAGCCGTGGCTATGAGACGCTGGCGATCTGCGCCACCGATGAGCATGGTGCCCCGGTCGAGTTGGCGGCCTTGGAGGAGGGGGTGCCAGTTGCCGAGTATGCCGCTAAATGGCACCGGGTCCAGAAGGACCTTGGTGATCGCTTCGGCCTCTCATGGGACAATTTCGGGCGTTCGTCGTCGGCCCAGAATCATGAGCTGACGCTGCACTTCGCCCGCAAGCTCTGGGCGAACGGTTTTCTGGAGCTTCGCACCACCAAACAGGCCTACAGCGTCACCGACGGCCGCTTTCTGCCCGACCGATATGTCATCGGCACCTGTCCGCATTGCGGCTATGACCGCGCCCGCGGCGACCAGTGCGAGAATTGCACCCGGGTGCTGGACCCAATCGACCTGATCGAGCCGCGCTCGGCTGTGTCGGGGGCCAGGGACATCGAGATACGCGATTCCACACACCTGTTCCTCAAGCAGTCGCTGTTCGCCGACAAATTGCGCGCCTGGATCGACAGCCACCGGGATGATTGGCCGCAGCTTGTCACCTCCATCGCCTACAAGTGGCTGGATGAGGGACTGAAGGATCGCGGCATCACCCGCGACCTGGAATGGGGCATTCCTGTGCCTGACGACATCGCGGACGGCGCGCTGAAAGGCAAGGTCTTCTATGTCTGGTTCGACGCGCCGATTGAATATATCGCCGCCACCAAGGAATGGGCCGACCGAAGCGGCAAGGGTGACGCCTGGAAGGATTGGTGGCAAGGGGGCGATTCCGTCACCTATTGGGAGTTCATGGGCAAAGATAATGTGCCCTTCCACACGGTGGGCTTTCCCGTCACCATCATGGCTTCGGGCGAGCCGTGGAAGCTGGTTGACCGGCTGAAGGGCTTCAACTGGCTGAACTATGACGGCGGCAAGTTCTCCACTTCCGGAAAGCGCGGCATCTTCATGGACACCGCTCTGGAGATCGCACCCGCCGACTGGTGGCGCTATTACCTGATCGCCAATGCGCCGGAAGGCAGCGACAGCAACTTTACCTGGGAGCATTTCGCCGGCGTCATCAACAAGGATCTTGCGGATGTGCTGGGCAACTTCGTCAGCCGCGTCACGAAATTCTGCGTTGCCCGTTTCGACGGGAAGGTGCCGGGCGAGGGCGGATATGGCGAGCAGGAGCATGCCCTGATCGCCGAGTTGGACCGGCGCGTCGCGCAATATGCGGAGCTGATGGAGCAGGCGGAATTCCGCAAGGCGATGGCCGAGCTGCGCGCCATATGGGTGGCTGGCAACGAATATCTCACCCGTGCGGCCCCCTGGACGCATGTGAAGACCGACCGCGCCAGGGCAGCGGTGGGCGTGCGCATGGGACTGAACCTGGTGCATCAGTTCGCGCATCTGATCTGGCCGGTGATGCCTGATTTCGCAAGGACCATCCACGAATGCATCCAGCCGGTCGGTTATCGCGACGGTGTAATCCCGTTCCCGGAAGAGGGAATGAAGGCGCTGCTGGACGACCTCTCGGCGGGCCAGTCGATCAAGGCGCCGGACATGCTGGTGCCCAAGATCAGCGACGAGCAGGTGGCGGAATGGAAGGAAAGGTTCGGTGGCGGTGACTGATCTTCAGGTCCTATCCGGCAGGGCTTCCAGCCTTTCCCAACCGTTCGAGGTCAGCGCCTCCAGCGGCGAGAATTTAACCTTGTAATCCATCTTGCGGCTTCCTCGCACCCAATAGCCCAGATAGACATAAGGCAGGTTCTGGCTCTGTGCGGCCCGCACATGATCGAGGATCATGTAGGTGCCCAGGCTGCGGCCTTCCTCGCCGGGATGAAAGAAGCTGTAGACCATCGACAGGCCGTCTTTGAGCTTGTCGGTCAGGGCTGCCGCCACCAGCGTGCCGTCCAGTTTGCGGTACTCGACGATGTGGGTGAAGACCGGAGTCTCCTCCACCATCGCCACATAGTCGAACAGACCCATATCGCTCATGCCGCCGCCCGGATGGCGAGAGTCCAAATAGGTGCGCAGCAGCGCAAACTGCTCGCGGGTGGCTTCGGCGGCGACTTCGCGTCGGTTCAGATCGTCGTTGCGCTTCAGCGTCCGGCGCTGGCCCCGGCTGGGGGTGAAACGATTGGCGAGGATCCGCACCGACACGCAGGCGTTGCAGCCTTCACAGGCAGGACGATAGGCAATCGATTGGCTGCGGCGAAAGCCCGAGTGGGTCAGCGCTTCCGACAGGGGCTGGGCCAGGGTTCCACCCAACCGGGCGAAAACCTTCCGCTCAATTCGCCCCGGCAGATAGGGGCAGGGCCCCCCGGGGGTGAGGAAGAATTGCGGTATGCGTGTACTGCGTTGCTCGGTCACGGCCCAAACCTGCCCGTCCAGGCAGGAGTATGGCAAACAAACCGAGTCCCGCGGAGCTTTTTTTGGCGTATTGCCGCGCTTATGCGCAAGCTGCCCGAAAGGCGTCAGAGGCCGGGATCGGAGGGGACGGGCGGCGCCTCCCGCAGAAGGGTGATCGACAGGCGGCGATTGGCGCTGGCGCTGGGATTTTCGGGCAACAGCGGTTCTGACCCGGCCTTGCCGGCGATTTCGTAGATGCGATCGGAAGAAAGGCCACCCGCCTGAAGCAGGGCACGGGCCTGGTTGGCGCGGGCGGCCGAAAGTTCCCAGCTTCCGCCGGTGGCGGCCGTGTCGTTCACCGCGGTGTGACCGCTGATCGATATCCGGTTGGGCAAGGTTGAGACGATGCCGCCGATTACCGCCAGCAGCTTTTTCGTATAGGGCATGGGCTGGGCCGTACCCTGCTGGAACATCGGCCTTCCATCCTGGTCAACCAGTTGCACCTTCAGCCCTTGGGGGGTGTTTTCCAGGATCACCTGATGGGACAGGTTGGCGATATCCGGATTGTCCTGGATCGACTGGCGAATGGCTTCTGCAGCATGGGCGAAGTCACTGTCCTGGGCCGAATGGCTGTCGGTGCTGTCACTGGTCGAGTCCGCATTGGCGCCGCCCTGGGCGCTGCCGCTGGCCATCGCCTTCAACGGCGAATCGGGTGAGGGTGGGCTCTGTTTCTGCATGACCGATTGGGCGCCGCCGGCATGGGCGCTGTCTTCGCCCATCACCTTGCCTCCCAGGACGCCGCCCGACCCCGATACCGTCTGGGCTATCGACTGGGGCGCGAAATAGTCGGCGATGCCGCGCTTCTGTTCGGGGGTGGTGGTATTGATCAGCCACATCAACAGGAAGAAGGCCATCATAGCGGTCACGAAGTCCGCATAGGCCACCTTCCAGGCGCCGCCGTGATGGCCGCCATGTCCGTCCTTCTTGACACGCTTGATGACAACCGCGTTGTCGCCGGCCATGAGCCGAAAACCCCAAATGAGACAGCCAATACCCTGGTGGGGCTTGCGGTCTTGTGCCGCTATGCCCAACCTCTGGCGATCATGCACAACCGGGCTTAACCGAGTGTGAAACCAGCCTGGGTCAGGATGGGTTATGGAATTTGACACGCGCGCCTTCAGGCATGCCCTGGGCAGTTTCCCGACCGGGGTCGCCGTCATGATGACCACGGGCGCCGTCCCGGGGGAGGCGGACGACGCGTCCCATATCGGGATCACCGTGAATTCCTTTACGTCCGTCTCGCTCGATCCGCCGCTGGTCCTTTGGTGCATCGACCGCCGTTCGCGCCGCTATCCGGCTTTCGCGGCGGCGCCAGGCTTCACCGTTTCCATCCTGGCGGCGGGACACAGGGCGGTGTCGTCACGACTGGCGGGACCGGGCGAGCACAGGCTGGAAGGTATCGCGCTCATTCCCACGGAGCTGGGTCCGCCCGCGCTCGCCGAATCACTCGCGATTTTCGAATGCGCGCGCGAAAGCGTGCAGGATGCGGGTGACCATGCCATCCTTTTGGGACGGGTGCTGCGTTTCGCCCGGCACGAGGAGGCTGGCGCACCGCTCGTCTATTTCCAGGGGCGCTATGGCGCGCTGGCGCAGGGCACACCGCCCGATGGAATAGAAGGTCGGCGCATCACCGACAAGCAATAGCGGCACGTCGCCACTGACGTGGCAAGCGTCATGTCGTGCATCCGTCCACAGCCCCGAATACGTTTCGCGTCGCATCCGCCGCATCGGCGGACACTGTCGCGCAACCGTCATATGCCCGTCATCCGCCTGTAGCGCCCCGCGGCGATAGCAACCGCGCGCGAGATTGCGCGGAACATCCAGTGACTGAGGGTCGTGATGAATATGGGGAAACTGGCATTGATGACGGGTATGGCCGCCATCGCGATGGGGAGCATGGCGTTCGGCAGAACGGCCGACGCAGACGCTCCCACAATCTCCACGGCGATGGTCGGCGCCGATCAATCCGGGCAGGCGCCGTCGACGCTGGCGCAGAACGACGGAGCGCCCAGTACCGCCGAACTCGAAGCACGCATTTCGGCGCTCGAGGAAGAAGTCCAGAACTCTGAGATGCGCGCCGCCGAGGCCGCCAACAATCCGCCGGCTGCACCAGGTGGCTGGTGGAACAACACCTCGATCAGCGGGCGGATGTATTGGGATGTCACGAATATAGACAACAAGGCTAACGGATCGCGGGTGCCCGGCGGCGGCAACGGCACCAACTTCGACATCAAGCGCTTCTATATCGGCATCGATCACACCTTCAACAATATCTTCTCGGCCAATGTCACGACCGACACGACGTATGACAGCGCTACCGGCGCCGGCCAGATCTACCTGAAGAAGGCGTATCTGCAGGCCAAGATCGATCCAGCCCTGATCGTACGCGTCGGTTCGGCCGACCTTCCGTGGGTTCCCTATGTCGAAGGCATCTACGGCATGCGCTATTTCGAGAACGTCATGATCGACCACACGAAGTTCGGCACCAGCGCGGACTGGGGCGTGCACCTGATGGGGTCCATGTTCGATGGCGTGTTGAACTATGCCTTCGCCGCCGTCAATGGTGCCGGCTACAAGAAAATCCCGACCGGGGGTGGCGGCAACCGCTTTGATCAGTTCGATTTCGAAGGCCGCGTCAGCGCCGTCTATGACGGCTTCAATGTGGCCGTCGGCGGCTATACCGGCAAGCTTGGCGTTCCTTACGGCACGGCGACCTATCACACCGCCAACCGCTTTGACATTCTCGGCGCCTATGTCGCCAACGGCCTGCGTGTCGGTGTCGAATACTTCAACGCCAATGACTATTCGGCCGCTCTGGTGTCCACGCCCGGCATCGGCGACAGCGCGCACGGCATCTCGGCCTTTGCGTCATATTATTTCCTGCCGGAATGGGCCGCGTTCGGCCGCTATGATTCGGTCGATACCAACACCAACTCCGCGCCGGGCAAGAACGACGAATATTACACCTTCGGAGTCACCTGGAGCCCCACCAAGATCGTCGATTTCTCGTTGGCGTGGAAGCACGAAGCCGTCAATGGCGGCATCTTTTCCAGCTCCAACGGAACGATCGGCTCCAACACCGGCCGGAAGGTCGGCGAGTACAACGAGGTCGGCATCTGGGGAAATCTTCAGTGGTAATGCGAGCGAAGGGCAGGCGCCTTGCGCCCGCCCTTCGTGACCCCTCACATCCGCGCCGCGTGGCGGCGCAAACCAAGAAGGAAGACACGATGAAATTCTCTTTGAAAACGCTTCTGGCGGCGGTAACGGCTTCGGCCCTGATGAGCACCAGCGCGTTGGCCCTGAACCTGACGGGCGCGGGCGGCACCGCGATCTATCCGGTCCTGCAGATATGGGCAGCCAAATACGCCCGGAAGACCGGCAACCAGGTGAACTACCAGGCGATCGGTTCGGGCGGCGGCATCAAGCAGATCGAAGCCAAGACCATCGACTTCGCCAATTCCGACAAACCCCTCACGCATCACGAAATCGTCAAGAACAAGCTGGTGCAATTCCCGCAGGTCGTGATCTCGATCGTGCCCGTCGTGCATCTGCCTGGCATCGCCCCCGGTCAATTGGTGCTGAATGGCGATGTGCTGTCGAGGATATACCTGGGCCAGATCAAGAAATGGAACGACCCGGCGGTCAAAGCGCTCAATCCTCGGCTCAACCTGCCGAACATGGCGGTCTTGACCGTGCACCGCTCGGATGGTTCGGGCACCACCTTCAACTTCACCAACTATCTGGGAAAGGTGAACCCGGAATGGCGAAGCAAGGTCGGCGCCGATACCTCGGTGGCTTGGCCGGGCGGGATCGGTGGCAAGGGCAATGCCGGCGTCGCCGCCAGTGTATCCCGGCTCGTCGGCTCCATCGGTTATGTCGAGTATGCCTATGCCAAGCAGGCCAATCTGGTGTGGACGGACATGATCAACGCTGCCGGCCGGCGCGTCAGGCCGACCATGGAGGCGTTCCAGTCAGCCGCCGCCAATGCGGACTTCTCGAATGTGCAGGACTTCTATGTGATCCTCACCAACCAGCCGGGCGACCGGTCCTGGCCGATCACTGCGGCGACCTACATGCTGATGCGGTCCGATTATCCCGCGGCCAAAAACAAGGCGGTCCTGCAGTTCTTGGACTATGCCTTGCATGACGGCGCCGCCGACGCCGAGAAGCTGGATTACGTCCCGTTTCCCGACAGCGTGGTGAAGCAGATCGAAGCCTCCTGGGCCAAGACTCTCAAGGTGACACCGTAAAGATTTATTACTTAGAATTAATTTAGAAAGTCGGGGGAGCGATCCGCCGGCTTTCTTATTTTTGCGGCTAGGTCGGCCATTTTCGCGGGGCAGGGACGCTTCCAAAGCTGCCTCATAATCTTGCACGTTATTATAACGCTGCTTACGTTCCCGGCCATGAATCTCGACAAGGACATGCTCATCCTGATGCACGACGTCGCGCGGATCATGCGCACGCGCTTCGACCAGCGGGCACGCGCTTATGGCATGACCAGGGCGCAATGGGTGATCCTGGCGCGGCTGGACCGTCAACCGGGCATGACCCAGAACGAAATGGCCAGCCTGTGTGAGGTGGAGCCCATAACGGTGGGTCGTCTGGTTGACCGATTGGAGGCCCGTGGGCTTCTGGAGCGGCGCATGGATCCGGCCGACCGCCGCATCCGCCGCTTGCACCTTTTGCCGGCGTCGCAACCGATCCTGAAGGAAATTCATCGCTACAAAAACGACCTGTTCCGGAACCTTACCGAAGGGCTCGACGAAAAAACCCTCGAAGCCGTTACCAATGTCCTTCTGCACCTGAAGGACAAGCTGACCACTGAGCCCGGCAAGCTGGCTGCGGCGGGAGAATAATCGCCATGTCATCCGCTAACGAAACCATCGCCCTTCCGGCGGGAACGGAGTCACGCCCCGGCGTCGATCGGACGCGGCTGCGCCGTGTTCTGATGATTGGCGGTGTCGCCCTGTTCCTTGCGGCGGCCGCGATCTTCTACCTGATGGGAGGGCGCTATGTGACGTCCGATGACGCCTATGTCCACGCCAACAAGCTGATGGTCTCGACCGATGTGTCCGGCCTGGTGGAAACCGTGAATGTGCGGGAGGGTCAGCATGTGAAGGCTGGCGATGTCCTTTTCACCCTGGATCCCAAACCCTTCCGGATCGCACTCGAGAATGCCCAGGCGTCGCTCGCCAGCGCCGCCCAGGATGTGGAATCGACCCGCGCCCAATATCGCGCCGCGTTGGCCCAGGTGAGGGCCCAGCTGGCGCAGGTCGCCGCGAACCAGAAAACCTATGACCGCTATATCGTACTGGCCAGGCAGAATGCCATCGCTGCACAACAAGTCGACAATGCCCGCGCCGCGCTTCTGACGTCACAAGCCACGGTAGCCTCTCTGCGGCAGACCGCGGCCACCGAACTTGCCAAGCTAAACGGCAATCCCGACCTGCCGGTCGAACAGTCGCCCGCCTATATGAAGGCCAAGGCCCAGGTCGACGAAGCGCAGCGCCAGCTTAACCACGCCACCGTTCGCGCACCGTTCGACGGGACGGTCAGCGAGGTGGATTCCCTTCAGCCCGGTACCCTGGTGATTTCGGCTCTCTCGGCCTTCACCACGACCAGTGCGGTGGGCCTGATCGGCGACAAGACCTGGATCGAAGCCGATCTGAAAGAAACCGAGCTGACCCATGTTCACCCCGGCGCGCCGGTAAGCTTCACCATCGACACCTATCCGGGCTGCACCTGGCAGGGCCGGGTCGGGACCGTCAGCGCCGGCAGCGACAGCGCCTTTTCGACCTTGCCGGCCGAGAATGGCAGCGGCAACTGGGTCAAGGTGGTCCAGCGCATCCCGGTTCGGATCGACATCGAGCATAGCGAGTGCGACCGGCCCCTGAGCGCCGGCATGAGCGCGGTGGTTTCGATCGACACGGTCCACCGCCGCTGGTTCCGGCTGCTCAACGGCATCTGATCGAATCCGGGCCCGATGGACCACATACCGCACGCCGCCCACCAGTACGACAACAAGATCGCTGAATGGGCGGTCCTGCTGGGTTCGATGGCGGGCGTGCTGATGCAGGCCCTCGACACGACCATCGTCAATGTGGCGCTGCCCTATATGGAAGGCAACCTGTCAGCCAGCCGCGACCAGATCACATGGGTGCTGACCAGTTACATCATCGCAGCGGCAATCATGACGGCGCCGGTGGGCTGGCTGGCGGCGCGGTTCGGCAAGAAGAATCTCTTCATCACCTCCATCGCCGGTTTCACGATTGCCTCCATGGCCTGCGGTGCCGCACAGTCGCTGGAGCAGATGGTACTGTTCCGCCTGATCCAAGGCGTCTTCGGCGCCGCGCTGGGCCCGCTATCCCAGGCGGTAATGTTGGACATGTATCCGCCGGCCAGGCGCGGCAGCGTGATGGCGATATGGGGCATGGGCGTGATGCTGGGGCCGATCCTGGGCCCTACCGTCGGCGGCATCCTGACTGACGCCTATAGCTGGCGCTGGGTCTTCTATATCAACGTGCCGTTCGGCGTCGCGGCCTGCGCCGCGCTATGGATATTCTTCAAGGACACGGCGCGCGATTCCACGCTGCGGTTCGACTGGTTCGGTTTCGCTGCGCTGTCCGTCGGACTTGGGGCACTGCAGCTCGTGCTGGACCGCGGCACTACCAAGGACTGGTTCTCTTCCGCCGAAATCGTGGTTGAGGCGATTATCGGCGGGATTGCGCTCTATCTCTTCCTGGTTCACATGCTGACGGCTGAAAAGCCGTTCATCCCGCGCGAGATATTCAAGGATCGAAATTTCACGGGCGGCATGGTGCTGATGTTCGTGATGGGGCTGGTGCTGCTGGCGTCCTCGGCGCTGCTGCCGCCCTATCTGCAAAACCTGTCGGGCCGCACCGTAACCCAGACCGGGTTCCTGATGGTGCCCCGCGGCCTGGGGGTGATGGCGGCCATGCTGTTTACCGGACGGCTGACCATGAAGATGGATCCGCGCCTGATCATGAGCGTAGGCGCCGCCTTGATGCTGTGGTCGCTGTGGCAAATGACCGGATGGACGCCGGCGGTCAGTGTGGAATCCTTGTTCTGGGTCACATTCGTGCAGGGAATCGGTATGGGATCGGTATTCGTGCCGATGAACCTGGTGGCATTTGCGACACTTTCGGCAAAACTGCGCACAGATGGGGCCGGTTTGACCAATCTCACGCGCAACATCGGCAGCGCGATCGGGGTTTCATTGACCACGACGATCCTGGCAGACAGCATCCAGACGATCCACGCGCATCTTTCCGCTTATGCTTCGCCCTTCAATAGGGCGCTGGGCGTCAATGGACCATCGATGATGATGAACCCGCAGATTCCTTTTGGGTTGGCAAATCTGAATTCTCTCATAGAATACCGCGCGCAGGTTCAGGCCTATGCCAACGATTTCCTTTTCATGTTTGTGATCAGCCTTCCGATTTTCGCTGTTATATGGCTGATGAAAAGGCCGGAATTTGCGGCTGGAGTAACTCCTAAAATGGAAGTGGTGGAATAATGAAAACCGCATTTATCGGTCTGGGGGTCATGGGCTATCCCATGGCGGGGCACCTTCTGAAGGCTGGCAACGATGTTACCGTTTACAATCGCAATGGCGCCAAAGCGTCGCAGTGGCAGAAAGAATATGGCGGCAAGATGGCACCCACGCCCGCGGAGGCGGCACGGGGCCAGGACATCGTCTTCTGCTGTGTGGGCCGGGACAGCGATCTGCGGGAGGTGACACTCGGTCCGGACGGCGCCTTCAATTCCATGGCCAAGGGGTCGCTGTTCGTCGACCACACGACCGCTTCGGCCGGCATTGCCCGCGAACTGGCGGAAGAGGCAAAGAAGCGCGGCTTCGGATTCGTCGATGCGCCGGTGTCCGGCGGACAGGCCGGCGCCATCAACGGCAAGCTGAGCATCATGTGCGGGGGCAGTGAGGCTGACTATGCCCGTGCCGAACCGGTCATGGCGGTCTATTCGAAATTGTCCAAGCGGCTCGGCCCCCCTGGTTCGGGTCAGCTCACCAAGATGGTCAATCAGATCTGCATTGCCGGTGTTGTCCAGGGCTTGGCCGAGGGTTTCAGCCTGGCGCGTGCCGCCGGTCTCGATATCAAGGAAGTGGAGCAGGCGGTTTCCCAGGGCGCGGCAGGCAGTTGGCAGATGGAAAACCGCTACAAGACCATGGACGCCGGCGAATACAATCACGGCTTTGCCGTGGAATGGATGCGCAAGGACTTGGGCATCGCCCTGGAAGAGGCGCGCAGGCAGGAGGTCAGCCTGCCCATGACCGCAATGGTCGATCAGTTTTATGCGGAAGTGGAAAATATGGGTGGCAAGCGCTGGGACACCTCCAGCCTGTTTGCCCGCCAGGAAGCGGCGCGCAAGGGTAGCAAGGGATAGCATGAGCATGGACGAGCGGGATCAGCAGGCAATCGGAGCCGCGGCGGTGCAGGAAAAAGCGCCGCGCGGGTATCATCACGGCGACCTGCGCAATGGCTTACTGGAAGCGGCCCGCGCCATCCTGGAAGAGGAGTCGCTGGCCGCCCTGACTCTGCGTGCCGTAGCACGCCGCGCCGGGGTCAGCCATGCCGCCCCCTATCGGCATTTCCCCAATCATGAGGCGCTGCTGGTGGAGTTGGCCATCGAAGGTTTCGATGAGTTGCGCGAGGCGCTTGCGGAGGCTGCAAGTCTGCCCGGTTCAGAGCCCGATCGCATCGCCCATATCGGCGCCGCCTATATGCGCTTTGTGGCGGCGCGCCCGGCCCTGGCCCGGTTGATGTTCGGCGGCCAGCTTCCGAACCGTGACCAGTTCCCGACTCTGGGTCTGAAAGCCGACGCTATCGGGACCCAGATCGGGAAGGCGCTGTCCGATCCGGCATTGGGCCTGGCGGTCTGGTCGTCGGTGCACGGCCTGGCCATGCTTGTTCTGGAAAATGTGATCGACCTGGGTCAGCGTCGTTCGGGTCTGGCAGTTTTGCCTGCGCGCGCGGAAATCATCTTGCGGAGTCTGTTCTCTACCGCGCGCGATTGACTATTTCTTGAGATTCATCAGGAACTGCCGGGCCATCGCATGATAGAGCGACTCGCGCTGCATCGCGCGTGAGACACCATAGCCGATCAGTGCCGCCAGCAGTAGCGGCAGGCGCATGGCGTTGGCATTTGTCATTTCGCCGATGATGACGGCCGCGGTGATCGGTGCCTGTACCACGCCCGCGAAATATGCCGTCATGCCCAGCAATATGATGGCGCCCGGAGCATGGACATGCAGCGCCGCCGCGATGATTTCGCCTAGCCCTGCTCCGATCGAAAGGGACGGGGCGAACAGGCCGCCGGGAATGCCCGAACAGGTCGAGGCGACAGTGGCGAGGAATTTCAGCGGCGCGAAACTCAGTGACATGCCGCCGCCTTCCACCGCCAGGCGCGCCGCCTCATAGCCGGTGCCATAGGTTTTTCCGCCGCTGGCAAGGCCGCATAAAGCCACGATCATGCCCGCGGCGAACGCCACGCGCACGACATTGCGGCGCGGATTGGCGGCGATATAGGCCCCCGTGAAGGCGTTGATCCGCAGCACGGCGCGCGCGAACAGCGCGCCTAGCAGGCCGCCCACAACACCACAGAGTGGCAGCGCCAGCCAGTCGCTGGTGACGGTCAGCATCGACGCGTTGCTTCCGAAATAGCTGTAGTTGCCGACGAGGCCAAGCGAGGCCATGCCTGCCAGGATCACGGCGATCAGCACCAGACCGCTGGTGCGCTGCTCGAAGGCGCGACTCATCTCCTCTATGGCGAAGACGATGCCGGCCAGCGGCGTGTTGAAGGCGGCGGCCACGCCCGCGGCGGATCCCGCCAGGATCAGGCCGCGCTGGCTGATCATCCGGCCGATGCGCGCCGAATAGAGCATGATCGCCGCGCCCACCTGCACGGTCGGACCTTCGCGTCCGATCGATGCGCCACATGCCAGGCCGAACAGGGTCAACATGATCTTGCCGAAGGTCAGGCGCAGCGAAAGTATCCGCGATCTGAGGTCGGCGTCGCGGATGTGCCGCGCGGCGATTGCCTGAGGAATGCCCGAGCCCTGGCTGCCCGGGAAATACCGCGCCGCGATCCAGGCGGACAGCATGAAGCCCGTCGGGGTTATAACCAGCGCGACCCATGGGTTGAACAGCAGGGTCTGGAACAGCGCTGCCATCCGCGTCGCGGCGGCCGCGAAGGCCACGCTGATGACGCCGACGCCGACCGCGCCACCCCAGAACACCAACCGCATACGCCATCGGCGGCCCGAAAGAAGTTTCTTGCGGTGCCGTTCCCGTATGAAGAGCGTATCTGACATGCGGGGGAACTAGCGTCCCAGCAGGCGTGCCGCCTCGGGCGCGAAATAGGTCAGAATCGCGCTGGCGCCGGCGCGCTTGAAGCAAATCAGGCTTTCCAGCATGGCGGCGGTGCGGTCGAAGGCGCCGGCGCGCGCCGCGAATTCGATCATCGCGTATTCACCCGACACCTGATAGGCGAAGACCGGGATGTTGAAATTGTCCTTTACCGCGCCGATTACGTCCAGATAAGGCAGGCCCGGCTTGACCATCACACTGTCCGCACCTTCCTCGATGTCCAACGCGACTTCGCGCAACGCCTCCGCGATATTGGCCGGGTCCATTTGATAGGTCTTCTTGTCACCTTTCAGGCGTGCGCCCGACCCAACCGCCTCACGGAAAGGTCCATAGAGGACCGAAGCATATTTGGCGGCATAGGACATGATCTGCACATGCTCGAAGCCGTTCTGGTCAAGCGCCGTTCGGATCGCCCCCACCCGGCCATCCATCATGTCAGAGGGCGCGATGATGTCGGCGCCGGCCCTGGCCTGCACCAGCGCCGACTTGACCATCACTTCGATGGTCTCATCGTTCAGCACCTCGCCGTTCCGCACCAACCCGTCCTGGCCGTCGCTGGAATATTCGTCCAGCGCCACATCCGCGATCAGGCCGATGTTGGGGACTGCCGCCTTGATCGCCGCCAGCGCCCGGCACATCAGGTTGTCGGGATTATAGGCTTCGGCCGCAATCTCGCTGCGCTTTTCATCCGGGGTATTGGGGAAGAGCGCCAAGGCCGGGATGCCCAAGGCCGCGGCATCCTTGGCCGCTGCCACCGCCAAGTCCACCGACAGTCTTTCGACGCCGGGCAAGGTCTTGATCGCGGTGCGCGTGTATTTGCCGTCGATGACGAACAGCGGCCAGATCAGGTCCGCCGGCGTCAGGCTGGTTTCGCGCACCATTGCCCGGCTCCATGCGGAACAGCGCGGGCGGCGCAGGCGGGTGGCGGGGTAGCTCATGCGGCTGCTCTCTTGCCAATTCGGCCGGTTCCACGCAAGTAGACGCGATGCAGCAGGACCCCCATATTCTGGCGGAAAAGCGGGGCGCGCTGGGCCTTCTGACCCTGAACCGGCCCCAGGCGCTGAACGCCCTGACCCCCGAGATGGTGTCCGGTATCGGCCTGGCACTGCATGAGTGGGCAGAGGATCCGCAGATTCGCGCGGTGGCCATCCAGGGTGCGGGCGACCGTGCCTTCTGTGCCGGCGGCGACATCAGGCTGGTGCGGCAGTCGGTGCTGGCGGGGAATGGCGCGGGCGCCAGGTTCCTGGCCGACGAATACCGGCTCAACGCCTCCATCGGCACTTTCACCAAACCCTATGTCGCCCTCATGCACGGCTTCGTCATGGGTGGGGGCGCGGGCGTATCGGTTCACGGCAGCCTCAGGCTGGCCGACCCTGGCATGGTCTTCGCCATGCCGGAGACCGGCATCGGCTTTGTGCCTGATATCGGCGCGAGTCATTTTCTCTCCCACTGTCCCGGACGGCTGGGGCTCTATCTGGGCCTGACCGGGGGAAGGATTGGCGCGGCGGATGCCCTGGCGGCGGGGCTGGTTGACGGTGTCGTGATGCGGAACGATTTCTCCGCGCTGCTGGCGCGGTTGGCGGATGGTGAAGCCCCGCGGGCCGCTGTGGAACCGTTCCTCCGCAAAATCCCGCCGGGCGATCTGGCGCCGCACCGCCACCGTATCGATACGGTCTTCGCGGCGCGCTCCGTCGAGGCGATCCTGGAGCGGCTCGACCGCGACGGCAGCGCCTTCGCGCGCGATACAGCGCAGACGCTGCGCAGCCGCTCGCCCACATCGCTGAAGCTGGTGTACCGCCAACTGCACTTGGCCCGAGGGCGCAGCTTGCGGCAATGCCTCGCCATGGAATATCGGCTGGCCATGCGCGTTATCGAAAGGCATGATTTCCGTGAAGGGGTGCGCGCCGCGCTGGTGGA
This sequence comes from Hyphomicrobiales bacterium, assembly GCA_040255825.1. GTDB lineage: Bacteria > Pseudomonadota > Alphaproteobacteria > Micropepsales > Micropepsaceae > Rhizomicrobium. The sequence goes on from JBDZVS010000003.1 coordinate 279,326, forward strand.
CAGGGATGGTGATCCGCACTGGAAGCCGGCCTCGCTGGCCGCTGTGCCGGAACAGGACATCGAAGCCGCATTCGCGCCGCTTCCGCAAGAATTGTTCAGCGATTGAATAACCGGCTTTACCGCGCATTATCCGTGCACCGGGTTCATGGCCGCCGTACCAGCGGCGCTGGATCGGCTTATGCGGATTTTACGCGCCTTTAAGATATCACCCCTAAACTGGCCCTAACAACAGGTGGGCTCCGCGAAAAAGCGGGGGAAGACAAATGACGGCACTGGCCAAACCGCAAGCGGCGGCGGCGCTCGATGGCGCCTCGGCTGTACGCAAGCACTATCTCGAGACGCTTAATCTCGTGGAGCGGCTGCATCGCCAGCTTCTCGACGTGATCAAGGATGAGCTGGATCGCCGCGACGAGCGCGAAATCAACTCGGTCCAAGCTCTGCTGCTTTTCAATGTCGGCGACCAGGAGTTGACGGCGGGCGAATTGCGCACACGCGGACATTATCTGGGCTCGAACGTCTCCTACAATCTCAAGAAGCTGGTCGAGGGTGGCTACATCCATCACGAACGCTCCGAGGCCGACCGCCGCTCCGTCCTGGTGCGCCTGACACAGAAGGGCGAAGCGGTGCGGAACATGCTCGGCGAATTGTTCGACCGGCACCTGCTGTCACTGGAAGCGGTGGGCAATGTCGGGGGCGCCGACCTCGAGGGCATGAACATCATCCTCAAGCGCATGGAACGCTTCTGGATCGATCAGGTTCGCTTCCGGCTGTAGGCCCGACTCGGTTAGATTTGGCCCATGAACGGGCTTCCCGTCGCGCTGACACGCCATGTGCGCTTCTACGGCGCGCTGATTGCCGGTATGCTCGCCTGGCTCGCGGCGTACAAATTCGGCCTCGATGCGGCAGCTCTGGCGGGCGGCGACATTTTCTATCTCGCATTCCTGCTTCTGTGCGTGCCGCTGTTGTATCAGACAGCAAAAGACCTCAAGCACCGCGCCAAGCGAGAGGACGAGGGTATCGTCGTGGTGATTCTGATCACCCTGGCCACTATGGTCTTTTTTGCTGTAGCGGTCTTCATCGCGTTGAACGAAAAGACCGATGCCGATTACGCCAGCTTGGTGCTGGCCGCCACCGGCGTGCCGCTCGGCTGGTGTGTCCTGCATACGGTTATGGCGTTCCACTATGCCAGCTTGCACTATTTTGACGATCCGGAGGTCAAGGCCGAAGAGGGAGACCTGAAGTTTCCCGGTGACAGCAAGCCGGGGCCATGGGATTTCCTCTACTTCTCCTTCGTCATCGGCATGACCGCCCAGGTTTCCGATGTGGCTGTAACCACCACGCCCATGCGCCGGGCTGTGATGATGCACGGGGTGCTTTCCTTCTTCTTCAATACTGTCTTCATCGCCATGGCGGTGAATGCCGCCGTCGCGATGGCAAGTTGATACCGACGCCTTCTTTGCACTCGAAAGCGGGAAGGAGGGCTATTTCCTCAAAGACGGAAGCGGGACAAAGGCGCTCACCTGCCGCCGGTAATCTCCATAGGCCGGACGCCGTTCCTCGATACCGTCCTCCATCAGCGCGACGCCCGAGACCTGCAGCAGCAAGAAGGTCACAAGGACCGGCGACAGGACCAGCCACAATGCATGGGCGGCGGCGAAGCCGATCAGGAAGAATCCCCACCACATCAAGGCCTCACCGAAATAATTGGGGTGTCGCGACCAGGCCCACAGGCCTCGATTCAACACCCTGTCCCGGTTGGTGGGATCGCCGCGGAACCTCGCCAATTGGAAGTCGGCCACCGCCTCCAGCAACAGACCGGCCACCGCCAGCGCGATACCCGCATAGTCCATCCAGCCCAGCACCGGCAGACCGGACATCATCGCGGCCACCAGCGGTGCCGGGATGAACCAGATGAGAATCGCTTGCAACAGGAACACCTGCACGAGGCTCCACCACCTCCATCGCGTCCCGAACTGACGGCGCATGGCGGCATAGCGGTGATCCTCCCCCTGGTGGCGGGCATAGAGATGTGCGGCCAGCCGGATCGCCCAGATATTCACCAGGAACAGCGCGGCAGAGGCCCTGGCGCCGCTGGCAGGGACCATGAATGCGACGATATCGACCACGCCTGCGATACCGGGGCCCCAGAAGATCGCGATAATGCTGGTATCCCGCAGACGCAGCGAAACCAGCCACAACAGCACCCCGGCCGATATGGTGAAGACCAGGCCCCATAGGGGAGGTGTCAGAAGCGGTTGGGACATGTGACAAATTGCGTGGAATCAAACACTTCTTTAGGTCTATCCTGTCTCCAGGGCGCGAACCGATCCAAAGGCAGTTCCATGGCGTTTTCCTACCGGTCCAGCTTCCAGGAGGCTTTGGCGGCTCTCAGGCGCGAGGGCCGCTATCGTGTGTTCGCGGACATTCTGCGCGAATGCGGTGCCTACCCCAAGGCCGGATTGTTCGAGAACGGCGTCACCTATACCGACAACAAGGGTCGGCCGATCACCGTCTGGTGCTCTAACGATTATCTGAATATGGGCCAGCACCCTGCGGTTCTGGCCGCCATGCATGAGGCGGTCGACGCCGTGGGCGCCGGCTCCGGCGGTACCCGCAACATCTCCGGCACCACGCATTACCATGTCGAACTGGAGCGGGAGCTGGCGGACCTGCACGGCAAGGAAGCGGCGTTGCTGTTTACTTCGGGCTTCGTCTCCAACGACGCCACGCTTTCCACCTTGGCCAAGATCCTGCCGGGCCTGATCATCTTCTCCGACGAACTCAACCACGCCTCGATGATCGAAGGCATACGTCATGGCGGCACGGCCAAATATGTCTTCCGCCATAATGACATGGCCCATCTGGAAGAGCTGCTCAAGGCGGCCAATCCCGCCGCTCCCAAGCTGATCGCCTTTGAAAGCGTCTATTCCATGGAGGGCGAGTTCTCGCCCACCGCCGCCATTTGCGATCTGGCCGAGAAATATGACGCCTTGACGTATATCGACGAAGTGCACAGCGTGGGCATGTACGGACCGCGGGGCGCGGGCGTGGCCGCGCGCGACGGCACTATGGACCGTATCGACATCGTAGAGGGTACGCTGGCCAAGGCGTTCGGCGTGATGGGCGGCTATATCGCCGCCAGCGCCCAGCTTGTGGACTGCATCCGCAGCTTCGCGCCAGGCTTCATCTTCACCACTTCGATCGCGCCGGTGGTCGCGGCGGGTGCGCTGGCTTCGATCCGCCACCTGAAGCAGAGCGATGCCGAGCGCGCCGCGTTAGCCGAGCGTGCCACAGTGCTGAAGCAGAAGCTTTCGGCCGCGGGCCTGCCGGTGATGGAAAGCCATAGCCACATCGTACCATTGATGGTGGGGGACGCCGCCCTGTGCAAGGCGGTGTCGGATTCGCTGCTCAAGGAGCATGGCATCTATGTGCAGCCGATCAACTATCCCACCGTGCCGCGCGGTACCGAGCGGCTGCGTTTTACGCCATCGCCGGCCCATACCGATGCGATGATGGATGCGTTGATCGGTGCGCTGGTGGCGGTATGGGACGCACACAAGCTCGCCCGCGCCGCTTGAGCCGGCTGCAACCGATCTACGTCGAATTCACCCTGTTGGGAAATAGCGTCAAGGCGACCGCCATCGATCCGGCGACCGGCCTTGAAGCCAGCATCGTGGGGCCCGCCGGCGCGCCCCGGTCGGTACTGGCGCAGGCTGCGCGCCGCAAGCTTGGTTTTTTGGCAAAGAAAAAGGGTTAGCCTTTGCGGCGCCGTCTCGCCGGCGCGGCGCGTCCCAGGCCGATCTTCTTGGCGAAGTCACTACGCCGCTTTGCATAATTCGGCGCCACCATCGGGTAATCGGCCGGCAGATTCCAGCGCCGGCGATACTCATCCGGCGAAAGCTTGTAGCGGGAGCGCAGGTAACGCTTGAGCATCTTGAGCTTCTTGCCGTCCTCCAGGCAGACGATGTAGTCGGGCGTCACTGACTTCTTGACCGGCACCGCAGGGGATCGCTGGGCGTCGCCCACCGCCCCGCCATTGGTCATCCCCCCGAGCGTCGCATGGACATTTCGGATGATCACCGGCAGATCGCCCGGAGCCACCGGGTTTTTGCTGACATAGGCGGAGACAATTTCGGTCACCATTTTGAGAATGTCGTCCTCGCCCTCGTTCTGCATTGACACCACTCCTTCGACATCCGCCCCGGTCGGTATCGGCGCTCTGTTGGCCCGAAATGGTAGGGCAGGAACCCGGTTTCTGGGGCAGCATCGCGGCTTAAATGGGGCCAGTACCTCAATTTTCCTTCGCACGAGACCATCCAGGGTACCCTCTGTTAACACTGGCAATCATCTTGATTCCGGGCGTGCTTACAATCCTGACGCCACAGGGGCAGCAAGATGCTAGATTTGGTGCGGCGAAGGGGGTAAATCCGCCATTCCCTGCGTGCGGGCGCTAGATCAGCCCGTTTTATCTCAAAAGAGGCTTTCATGTCGGCCATCGCCCCCCCGTCCGAGCCGCTCGCGGCGAGAGATTCAGGCTTTTTTACCAAGGGTATAGAGGCGTCGGATCCGGAAGTGGCTGCCGCCATCGGCAACGAGTTAAACCGCCAGCGCGACAAGATCGAACTGATCGCCAGTGAGAATATCGTTTCCAGGGCGGTGCTGGAGGCCCAGGGCTCCGTCCTGACCAACAAATATGCCGAAGGGTATCCCGGCAAACGCTATTACGGCGGCTGCGAATATGTCGATGTAATCGAGACGCTGGCGATCGAGCGCGCCAAGAAGCTGTTCGGCGCCGGGTTCGCCAATGTCCAGCCCAATTCCGGCAGCCAGATGAACCAGGCCGTCTTCCTGGCTCTGCTGCAACCTGGTGATACTTTCATGGGCCTGGATCTGGCGGCGGGCGGCCACCTGACCCATGGCTCTCCCGTCAACATGAGCGGCAAGTGGTTCAAGCCGATTTCCTATGGCGTGCGCCGTGACGATCAGCTTCTGGATATGGACGAGATTGCCCGGCTGGCGCGCGAGCACAAGCCCAGGCTGATCATCGCCGGCGGCACCGCCTATAGCCGGCTTTGGGATTTCAAGCGCTTCCGCGAGATCGCCGACGAGGTCGGTGCGTATCTGATGGTCGACATGGCGCATTTTTCCGGACTTGTCGCGGGCGGCGTGCATCCCAACCCGGTGCCGCATGCCCATGTGGTGACTTCTACCACCCATAAGTCACTGCGCGGTCCTCGCGGCGGCCTGATCCTGACCAACGATGAGGCGCTGGCCAAGAAGATCAATTCAGCGATCTTTCCCGGCCTTCAGGGCGGCCCGCTGATGCATGTGATCGCCGCCAAGGCCGTTGCCCTCGCCGAAGCGCTGCGCCCCGAATTCAAGATTTATGCGAAGGACGTGGTGGAAAACGCCAGGGCTTTGGCTGCCGAATTGAAAGCGCTCGGGCTGGACATCGTATCCGGCGGTACGGATAACCACCTTTTGCTGGTCGACCTCAGGCCCAAGCGGGTCAACGGCAAATTCACCGAAAAGGCGCTCGACCGCGCATTCATCACCTGCAACAAGAACGCCATTCCCTTTGATCCGGAGAAGCCTTTCGTTACCTCGGGCATCCGGTTGGGTACGCCGGCTGGCACGACACGGGGCTTCGGCACTGCGGAATTCCGCGAGATCGGCAGATTGATCGTAGACGTGATCGACGGCATGGCTGGCCGGAACCATGAAGACGGCGACCCCGAGGCCGAAGCACGGGTGCGCGACAAGGTTGGCGCGCTGTGCCGTCGCTTTCCCATCTATTCATAACAGAAAGAGGCCAGGATGCGCTGCCCGTTCTGCGGACATGACGACAGCCAGGTGAAGGATAGCCGGCCTTCCGAGGACAATTCCGCCATCCGGCGACGGCGCCATTGCCCGGAGTGCGGCGGCCGCTTTACCACCTTTGAGCGCGTGCAGTTGCGCGAGCTGATCGTCGTGAAAAAAAGCGGACGGCGCGAAGCTTTCGACCGCGACAAGCTCGAACGCTCCATCAACCACGCCCTGCGCAAGCGACCGGTGGAGCGCGAGCGGGTGGATCGCATGATCACCGGCATTGTGCGCCGCCTCGAATCGATGGGCGAGAATGAAATCCCGGCCAATGTGATCGGCGAGCTGGTGATGCAGGCGCTGGCCAGCCTGGACAAGGTGGCCTATGTGCGTTTCGCCTCGGTCTACCGCAATTTCCGCGAGACCCGCGATTTCGAAACGCTGATCGGTGAACTTGAAGGGGACGACAAGCTGGATTGATGAGCGCTCTCTGCCCCGCGCGCCCCGACCCATTGGTGATCGCGCAATTCGCGGCATCCGGGGGTCCCCTTCTGAAAGGGTTGCATGAAGGGCGGCAGCGGAGTCGTGTCCGCTTCGCCAGTCCATGAATATCCTGATCATTGAGTCCCGCTATTTCCCGATCGTCGCGGATGCGTTGGTGGATGGCGCGACGCTGGCGCTGGAAAAAGGCGGCGCGCGCTTTGAGCGCTTCTCGCTGCCCGGCGTCCTGGAACTGCCGGCGGCGGTCGCCCTGGCGGCGGCCAGCGGCCGGCCGTTCGACGGCTATGTCGCGCTCGGCTGCGTTATAGGGCTTGCCGCGGCGTCCGACACGCTGTACCGCGAGACGATGCGCGGACTGATGACATTGGGGACGGGGGGGCTGGCGATCGGCAACGGCGTGCTGTTGGCCGGTGACGAGGACACGGCGCTGGCGACTGGCCGGGATGTTGGCGGCGATGCGGCGCGCGCCGCGCTGTCGCTGGTGGTGTTGCGCGAAAGACTGAGAATATTGTCATGACTCAGGCTGAGGAACGGCGCTCGGCCCGGCTGGCCGCCGTCCAGGCTCTCTACCAGATGGAAATCTCCGGTGAGGGCGCCGAGGAGGTGGGCGGGCAATTCGTCGCCCACCGTTTCGCGGAGTTAAGTGAGGCCGGGATGGCCTCGCCCGATGAAGCTTTCTTTCATGCGATCCTGGAGGGGGTCCCCATCCACCAGATGGAGATCGATCGCGCCATCGCCTCGGCCTTGGCGCAGAATTGGAAGCTGGAGCGGGTGGATTCCATTCTGCGTGCGATCCTGCGTTGCGGCGTGTTCGAGTTGGTGGCGCGCCGCGATGTGCCTGCCAAAGTCGTGATTGGCGAATATGTCGCGGTAGCGGGCGCGTTCTTTGGCGGCGACGAACCGGGATTCGTCAATGGCGCGTTGGATACACTTGCCAGGCGCAAGCGGGCGAAGGAATTTGGGCTTCCTGTACCAGAAGACGAGATCGGGTTTTAGGGCCGCTGGTTACCGGATAAATTTTTTTTCATCGTTTGTCTTTTTGTCGCGAATATCGGCTCACTGGGACAGGCAAGCCATTCCTGCGACAGGACTTTCCCCGAATTAATGCAGGCCGCCGTCGCATCGTGCGAAGACTTGGCAGTGCCAAGTGTTGGTGGTGCCATGCCGTGGGGCATCGGTGTGACGCCTTTGCTTTGCGCCACAACAGACAAGGGGAGGAATTTTCAATGGACATGAAGAAACGTGATTTTCTGGGCCTGGCAGCGGGAGTAGGCGCGGCTGCGGGTCTTGCCGGCGCCGCCCAGGCACAGCCGCGACGCCAGGTACCGCCGGGAATGATGGGTGTCCGCACGCAGAATCCGATTCTGGCCAACAGCAACAAGCAGCCCTCGACGGTCGACTGGAATTACAAGCCGCGCCGGATCAACAAGGCGATCGAGCTTTGGGAAGACGGTCAGCCGATCTATTATAACGGTTCGGGCCTTGGACCGGGCGTGGACCCTTACGCCCAGGGCGTGAAGATGGCGCGTACCTGGTATGACGCCATCAATGTCGAGATGGAGCATGGCGCGCTCGACTTTTCGCAGTTGCGCGAATTCATGCGCGGCCTGGTGGACGGCGGTCCCACGCGCAGCGGCCACCGCACGCCGGCTGTGTTCGTCGAAACCTGCATCATCGGCCTGGACGAACCCTATATGCGGGCCAACACCTGGGTGATCGAGCAGTTGCTGGATTGCGGCATACACGGGATCCATATGTGCCATGCCCGCGACACCAAGGCGGTGCAGGTGGCGATGCAGATGGGATGCCGCTATCCGTTCAAGCGTCCCGGCGTCCCTGATCTTCCCATGCGCGGCCTGCGTGGCTCCTCGGCCGGCTATGCGGCGCAAATCTGGGGCGTCAACACCTTCAAGTACAATCACGTCGCCGATCTGTGGCCCCTCAATCCCAAGGGCGAACTGATCTTCGGCGTGAAGATCGAGGATACCTATTGTGACGAGCAGGCGGCCGGCACCATCGCCTTGCCGGGGATGTCGATGGCCGAATGGGGTCCGGGCGATCACAGCTACTGGCTCTATGGTTTGGAGGTAATGCCCGAGGACGGCAGCCGCCCACCGAACATCATGGACATGCCCGAGATGGTAAAGGTACGCCAGAACGTCCTGGACCTGTGCAAGAAGAACCATGTGCGGTTCCTGAACGCCGCCAACACCGATTCCAACTCGTCGGACTTCATCATCAAGCAGATCAAGGATGGTGCAATGGTGCTGGAATGCGGCGAGGATTCCGCCATCATGGGCCGCGAATACACCAAGCGCAAAATGCCTGTCTGATTCTTCAGGCAGGTCAGGAAAGAGGCGGTGCCGGCTCAGGCGCCGCCTTTTTCGCGGGTGCGAAATACCCGGCGGTTCCGTAACCCGAAATGAGCGTTTCGTGTAACGCCTTGCGCGCCCAAGGCCAGGTGTGCAAGGTCGCCACCCGCCCGGCAAAAGGGCGAATACGAGCTGTCCGCGTCCGCGGGCATGCATTTTCTATGAGATTTGCGGAGAACTGCCATGGACATCAAGAAGCGTGACTTACTGATCGCCGGCGCGGCGCTGGGCGCCGGTTTGGCCGCCAGCGGCGCGAAGGCTCAGCCGCGCGAGCGGACGATCAACTCGGGTACACAGCCTTCCAGCGTTGACCGCAACTACAAGCCCCGGCGGATGAACAAGGTCATCGAGCTGTGGGAAGACAACCAGCCGATCTACTATACCGGCCCTGGCATCGGTCCGGGCGTCGATCCCTATGAGCAGGGCAAGAAGATGGCCAAAACCTGGGCCGACGCCATCTGCTACGACATGGAGCACAATCCTCTCGACTTCACATCACTGCAGGCATTCATGAAGGGCATTGCCGACGGCGGCCCTACCGCGAGCGGCCATCGCCTTCCTTGCGTTTTCGTCTCCACGCCCATCATTGGGTTGAACGAAGCTTATATGTGGGCCAACAGCTGGGTGTTCAGCCAGTTGCTCGACACCGGGATCATGGGCATTCACCTGACCCATGCCCGCGATCCGAAAGCGGTGGAGGTCGCGGCCCAGGCCTGTGTGCGTTTCCCATTCAAGTATCCGGGCGTGCCGCAGTTGGCGCACGAGGGCCTGCGAGGTTCTCCCCAGTCCTACGCGCCGCGTATCTGGGGCATAAACCAGGGCAAGTATCTGCACATCGCCGATACCTGGCCGCTCAACCCGCGCGGCGAGCTGATCTTCGGCGTGAAGATCGAGGATGTGCATTGCGACGCCAATGTCGAGCAGACGCTGGCGGTCAAAGGTATCTCAATGGCCGAATGGGGTCCGGGCGACCATGCCTATTCGCTGTATGGCCTGGAAGCATTTCCGGAAGATGGCCATTCGCTAGGCGAACTCGCGGCGCGGCCCGAAATGGTCAAGGTACGCCAGAGAGTGCTGGACCTCAGCAAGCGGAACGGACTGCGCTTCCTCAATGCTGCTCGTGCCAGCGATGACAGCATCGACAGCGTTATCCGCCAGATCAAGGACGGCGCCATGGTGCTGGAGTCCAACGAAGAAGCCGCGATCAAGGGACGCGAGTACACCAAGCGCAAAATGCCCGTATGACCTAAGCTTTGTTATTTCCCTTGGCGGCTATAGCCTCCAAAGGAAAGATGCCGCAGCGGTTGCAAACAATCGTCTGCGGCGGAAGGGATGGACCTGTAAAGGGCGTGGCGGCTATTGCCGCCGCGCTCTTTGCTTTAATGTGGCGCGATGGATGAGTTCGATCTTATCGCGCAATATTTTGCGCCCCTGGCGGGGGATGGCGCCTTTCGCCTGGCGGACGATGCCGCGGTGCTGCCATTATGGATGGGGCATGATCTGGTGGTTACCACGGATGCCATCGCGCTCGGCACCGATTTTCTGGCTTCCGATCCACCGGATACCGTGGCGCAAAAGGCGCTGCGGGTGAATTTGTCCGACCTGGCGGCCAAGGGCGCGTCGCCGGCTTATTATCTTCTCAACCTGACGCTGCCCCACGATTTCACGCCGGCCTGGCTGAAAGGATTCGCCGCGGGGTTGAAGCGGGATCAGGAGGCGTTCGGCATTTCGCTGCTGGGGGGCGATACCAGCGCGGGCCCATTGTCGATCGCCGTTACTGCCTTTGGATTCGTGCGCGAAGGCCGCATGCCAAGGCGCAGCGGCGCCCGTGTGGGCGATCATGTCTATGTCACCGGCACTATTGGCGATGCAGGAGGCGGCCTTGCGGTTCTGCGGGGGGCGGGAGATGGCCTTTCCTTCGCTGATCGCGACAACCTTATCGCGCGCTATCGCGTGCCTGAGCCGCCGGTGAGCTTTGGTGCCGTCAGCCTTTGCGAATTGGCCCATGCCAGTATCGATATCTCGGACGGCCTTATCGCCGACTTGGGCCATGTCGCGGCCGCCTCCCAGGTCGCCATCGTCATTGATGGCGCGCGCGTTCCGATGTCGTCATCGATAAAGGCACTGTGGGGCGAGGAGGCTCTGATCAGGGCAGTGGTGGCGGGGGACGATTATCAGATCGCCTTCACTGGGCCGCCCGGGCTTTCAGGCCGCTTTACCGCCATCGGCCGGATCGAGAGGGGCAGTGGTGCGCACCTGGTGGTGGACGGCCGGGAAGTGACCCTCAAAAGATCCGGTTTCCGGCATTTCGAGGGTTAACCAATCCCTAACCCTGATTTGAGACGGTGAACGCCATGAAGCGGGCACTTTCCATCATGCTCCTGGCGGCGCTTCCGGCCATGGCGGCCGAGCAAGGCGGCGATCATGGCGATGCGTCAACGAAGAAGGGTGGCGCCCCCGGCACCAATGTCGAAATGCCCTTTCTGATGGCGCCCGTCGTCGATGCAGACGGTAAGCTCAGTGGCTATGCTTACATATCCAGCCGGCTGACCGCTTCATCGGGCGGGGCGGCGCTGACCGTGCGCGACAAGCTCCCCTTCATCCAGGATGTCTTCGTGCGTGATGTGAACACACGGCAGGTAACGGCTGCAGATCGTCCTGAGGAGGTCGACATCCCCGCGCTCGAAGCCCGTCTTCTGGCCGACGCCCGCAAGGTCATGGGCGCCAGCAAGGTCAAGACCATTACCATCTGCACGGTCCAGGTCGCGGCCCTGAAAGCCAAGAGCCCGCCGGCCCGTTCGCCGGGCGAAACCGGGGCGGGCGGCGCCGCCCCCGAAAAATCGCGCTGCGGCAACTAAGCCGGGTGGGTTGCCACCCTCACAAGCTTTTGGCAATCTTGCGCCGCCCTTGAAGCGGCGTGCCGCACCACCTGCCAGGATGCGGCCCCGGCCATGGGGATCGGTGCGCCGGATCCCCGCCATCCCAGGCCGTGGACAGGCCTCCGACCCACACAGAAGCTTGCTCGGGTTTTTCCGGGGTTGGAAAAGGGGAATTGCATGGAACTGTATATTATTCTGGCCTGCGGCGTGTTAGCGTTGCTTTACGGGCTGTGGACCATTCGCTCTGTTCTTGGCCTGCCCGCCGGCAACGCGCGAATGCAGGAAATCGCCGCCGCGATCCAGGAAGGAGCGCGCGCCTATCTGAATCGCCAGTACACCACCATCGCCATCGTCGGCGCGGTGATCTTCGTGCTGGCATGTGTATTTCTGGGCTGGCAAGTGGGCGTCGGCTTCCTGATCGGCGCGACATTGTCGGGCGCGGCGGGCTACACCGGTATGTATGTCAGCGTGCGCGCGAATGTGCGCACTGCCGAGGCTGCCCGCTCGGGCCTGGCTTCTGGTCTGTCTGTGGCGTTCCGCTCCGGCGCCGTCACCGGCATGCTGGTGGTGGGCCTGGGCCTGCTGGCGGTCGCCGGCTATTACTTCTTCCTCACCACTTGCCTGAAGCTGTCGCTGGACGATCCGGCGCAGAGCCGCATCATCACCGACAGCCTGGTGGGCCTGGGCTTTGGCGCCTCCCTGATCTCGATCTTCGCCCGCCTCGGTGGCGGTATCTTCACCAAAGGCGCCGACGTTGGTGGCGACATGGTGGGCAAGGTCGAGGCAGGTATCCCGGAAGATGATCCACGCAATCCCGCGACGATCGCCGATAATGTGGGCGACAATGTCGGTGACTGCGCCGGCATGGCGGCGGATCTGTTCGAGACCTTTGCGGTGACCACGGTCGCCACCATGGTGCTAGCCTCGATCTACTTCACCGGCGTCTTGAAGAGCGAACTGATGCTCTATCCGCTGGCCATCGCCGGGCTTTCCATCGTCACTTCGATCATCGGCACCTTCTTTGTGCGGCTAGGCTCGAACAACCACATCATGGGTGCGCTGTACAAGGGTGTCGTCGCAACCGTGGTCCTGTCGCTGATCGGGCTGTGGCCACTGACCGACGCGATGATCGGCATGGGCACTGAACTGAGCATCGGGGCGCTGACCTTCACCGGCCAGACCCTGTTCTGGTGCGGCGTGGTTGGCCTGGCCGTCACCGCGGCGCTGATCGTGATAACGGAATATTATACCGGCACGAACTTCCGTCCGGTGCGGGTGATCGCGCAGTCCTCGGTCACCGGCCACGGCACCAACGTGATCCAGGGCCTGGCGGTGTCGATGGAATCGACGGCGCTGCCCGCCATCGTGATCTGCGCCGGCATCATCATCACCTATCTGCTGGCTGGCCTGTTCGGTATCGCGATCGCGGTGTCGACCATGCTCTCGCTGGCCGGCATGGTCGTGGCGCTGGATGCCTTCGGCCCGGTCACCGACAATGCCGGTGGCATTGCCGAAATGAGCGGCCTGGAAGGGGATGTCCGCAAGACCACTGACGCGCTGGACGCGGTCGGCAACACCACCAAGGCGGTGACCAAGGGCTATGCCATCGGCTCGGCCGGCCTGGGCGCGCTGGTGCTGTTCGCCGCCTATACCGAAGACCTCAGGCATTTTGCGGAGCAGGGCGCCGGGTTCTTTGCCGGCATCGAGTTGCCGACCTTCAGCTTGGCCGATCCCTGGGTCGTGGTCGGCCTGTTCTTCGGCGGCATGTTGCCTTACCTGTTCGGCGGCATCGCCATGACGGCGGTGGGGCGAGCGGCAGGCAGCGTCGTCGAAGAGGTGCGCAAGCAGTTCCGCGAAATGCCCGGCATCATGCAGGGCACGCAGAAGCCAAACTATGCCCGTGCCGTGGACCTTTTGACCCGGGCCGCTATCAAGGAGATGGTGGTGCCCTCGATGCTGCCGGTCTTCTCGCCCATCGTGCTGTTCTTTTTTGTGACGGGTGTGTCCGGCAAGACCAGCGCTTTCAACGCGCTGGGCGCCATGCTGATGGGTGTGATCGTCACCGGCCTGTTCGTCGCCATCTCGATGACCTCGGGGGGCGGCGCATGGGACAATGCCAAGAAGTTCATCGAAGACGGTAATCATGGGGGCAAGGGCAGCGATGCCCACAAAGCCGCGGTGACCGGCGACACGGTCGGCGATCCCTACAAGGACACCGCCGGCCCGGCCGTCAATCCGATGATCAAGATCACCAATATCGTGGCGCTGCTTCTGCTCGCCACCTTGGCGCATCTTGGTTAGGCGATGATCGAACCTGCCTGTCCCCATGCGCGTCTGCGCATCGGGGGCAGGCGATCACTGCAGCCGTAGAGGAAATGGGTGAAAGGCGGCCGATCCGCGCCGGACGGAGATGCTTCCGGTTAGGGGATCGGACCGCCGCCATTGCCCGGGTTGACCTGCTGGATTGGCGTGGCCTGGGTGCCGGGTGTGGCGTTCAGCAGTTGCTGCAGGAAAGTCAGTTCGCGCCCGCGCGCCGGCGTTTGGCGCGATTCAAACGCGATGACATGGCCGTCCTGCAGCGAATAGTGGCGCAGCCCCGTCACACGGTTATCCTTGTCGAAATAAACCGCCAGAATCTGCCTCCGCAGCACAGTCGGATGGAAGAAGGCGACCTGCTTTTCGGTCTGGGAAATGTAGTACCAGGTATCGCCACCAAAAGTGGCTGTGGTGGAAGGATAACCCAGCCGGTCTTCCACCGTCGTCTGGGTATCGGTTCCAGGCTTTATCGATGCCTCGGTCGTGGGATCGCCCAGATAGCCACGCTGACTGACGACCGGCGTGCAGGCGATCAGGAGGGCAGCGACCGCTACACCGGACACCTTTAGGGCAATCCTGCTTCCTAAGCCAATTCTGGACGTTTTCATCACTTCGACCTTGACGCCCCCGCTCCGGCTGGTGTGCTAACCTCCGGTGGGCCGCCAGGCAAGGGCCCACCCTCCAGGGAACTCTTGAATGTTGAATTTGCTCAGAAAATCGACCGCGCGCAAGCGGGAGGGGGCGCGTCTCTATGACTTGCTGGTGGCCCGCGCCCGCGAGCCGGTTTTCTTCCGTGGGTTCGGCGTGGCCGACAGCATCGACGGGCGGTTCGATATGGTGGCCTTGCATGCCTGGCTGGCGCTGTCCGCGCTGAAAGCGGTAGGGGCGGGGGAGGCTGCCCAGGGACTGACCGATGCCATTTTCATAGGCTTCGACGAGGCGATGCGCGAACGGGGGGCCGGGGACATGGGGTTGTCCCGCAAGATGAAGGCCTTTGCCAACGCTTTTTTCGGCCGTGTGGCGGCCTATGAAACGGCGGCCGACGCCGATGCGCTGGCGGTGGCGCTGGCCCGCAATCTCTATCGCGGTACGGAGGTGGACAGGCGCTGCCGGGTGCTGGCCGCCTATGCGCTGGCGGCGCGTGCGTCCCTGGCAGCCTCTGTCCCGAAGGGACTGGATTTCGGGCCATTGCCGGAGGTGTCATGACCCAGCCTGCCGGATTGCCTTTCAGCCATTTGTACAATCTCGCCCGACTGGGCAAGGCTGGCGATACTGTCAGTTTCACCGCCGACGCCGCCCAACGTGGCGCCATCGCGGCATGGTCGGGTGTCCTGTCGGTCGATGCGTTTGCGGTGACGGTGGATATCCGGAAACTGGGTTCCACCCGCTTTCGGCTCGATTACCGGCTGGCCGCCCAGATTACCCAGGCTTGTGTCGTCACCCTTGTGCCTGTGCCGGCCGCTCTGGCTCGCGATTTCAGCCGCCGGTTGCAGTTCGTGGGGGCGGCACATCATCCGGGCAGCGGCGAATCAAGTGGTGGCACGGTCTTCGATCCGGGCGCTGAAGAGGGGCCGGAGGATATCGAAAGCCTGCATTACGACCTGGCGGTCCCGGCACTGGAGGAATATTCCCTTGCTCTGGACCCGTACCCCCGCAGTCCGGGGGCCGAATTTTCGACCGAGCTGGAGGCCGACGCCGGCCGGGAAAACCCCTTCGCGGTCCTGAAAAGCCTCAAGCAGCGATCATAGGGGCCTGGGACCATGCTATGGGCGGGCCGGAAGGGCTTTAGGCTTGAAACCCTGCGGCTTTTCCTGCTACCCACGCCTCCTGTTTGCCCGCCGGAGGCCCGGATCGGGCCCGAAGGAGTCTTCCCGTCATGGCGGTCCCCAAAAGAAAAACCTCGCCGTCGCGCCGCAACATGCGCCGGTCGCACCATGCCCTTGCCGCCGCAGCCCATGGGGACTGCCCCAATTGTGGTGAGCCCAAGCGCCCACACCATGTATGCGGCGCCTGCGGCCATTACGCGGACCGCGAAGTCGTGAAGGCCAAGAGCTGACACCTTTCCCTGAAAGGTGGCTGTGGCCCGCACCCTGACAGTCTCGATCGATGCGATGGGCGGTGATGCCGGCCCGGGGGTTGTCGTGAGTGCGCTGCAACGTTCCGCGCAGCGTCATCCCGATGTTCATTTCCTGCTGCATGGCGATGAGGGACAGCTCAATGCACTCCTCGCCCGTCATTCCAGGCTGAAGGACAAGGTGCGGGTGCATCATGCACCTGATCGGGTCGCGATGGAGGATAAGCCTAGCCATGTGCTGCGGCGTGGCCGCGACACATCCATGTGGCATTGCGTGCGCAGCCTGAAGGAGGGCGATGCCGATGTCGCCGTTAGCGCCGGTAATACCGGTGCCCTGATGGCGGTTTCGATGTTCAACCTGGGTATCATCGACGGTGTCTCGCGGCCGGCCATTGCTTCGATCTGGCCCACCCTGAAGGGCCAGACAGTGGTGCTGGACTGCGGGGCCAACGTCACGGCGACCGATGAGCAACTGGTGGATTTTGCCGTGATGGGCGAGGCCTTCGCACACGCCATCCTGGGGCTGGAGCGTCCGCGTGTAGGGCTGCTCAACGTCGGCTCCGAGGAGCAGAAGGGCAATGATGCCGTCAAGGGTGCGGCCGCCATCCTGCGAGGCTCCAGCCTTCCCATCGCCTTCCACGGCTTCATCGAAGGTGACGACATCACCAAGGGCACTGTCGATGTGGTGGTGACTGATGGATTCACCGGCAACATCGCGTTGAAGACAGCGGAAGGAACCGCCAAGCTGATCGCGCAATTCATGCGCCAGTCGCTGAAGCGCTCGCTGCTCGGGCGGCTGGGCGCAGCTATCGCCTCCGGTGCATTGAACACACTGCGCCGCAAGCTCGATCCGCGCGCTTCCAATGGCGGCATTTTCCTGGGCCTGAACGGCGTGGTCGTCAAAAGCCATGGCGGCACTGACGCGGTCGGTTTCGCCAGCGCGCTGGACATGGCCATCGAGATGGCCAAGGCCGATATCAATGCCCGCATCACCGCCGATCGCCGCTCCATTGCGGCGAAAGCGGCGGGTGAAAGGGCGGCCGAACTGTGATCCGTGCGCGAATCATCGGTTGCGGCGCCAGTTTGCCGGACAAGATCGTCACCAATGACGATCTGGCAAAAATGGTGGACACATCCGACCAATGGATTCGCGAGCGTACCGGTATCCTGCAGCGGCACATCGCCATGCCAGCCGAAAAGACGTCCGATCTGGCGCTGGATGCGGCGCGCGGGGCGCTGACGGATGCCGGCATCGATGCGGGCGAACTGGACATGATCATATGCGCCACCACGACCCCGGATGAAAGCTTCCCCGCGACTGCCACAATCGTGCAGTCGCGTCTGGGCATGAACCATGGTGCGGCGTTCGATATTCAGGCGGTTTGCTCCGGATTCATTTATGGTCTCGCAGTGGCCGACAGCATGATCCGTGCGGGGGCGGCGCGGACCATCCTCCTCATCGGGGCGGAAACCATGTCCCGCCTGCTGGACTGGAGCGATCGCACCACCTGCGTGCTGTTCGGCGATGGCGCTGGTGCGGTGGTGTTGCAGGCCCATGACGGGGTTGGTGACAATTCCGACCAGGGCGTCCTGAACACCCGGCTGTTTTCGGATGGGCGGTTGCACGACATGCTTTATACCGATGGGGGAGTTTCCTCGACGCAGACCGCGGGCAAGCTGAAGATGCACGGCCGGGAAGTCTTCCGGCATGCCGTCACCAACATCGCCGCCGCCATCGAGGCGTCGCTGGAGGCCGCGGACCTGACTGTGGCGGACATCGACTGGTTCGTCCCCCACCAGGCAAACCAGCGCATCCTGGACGGAACGGCCAGGAAGCTGGGCATCGATCCGAGCCGTGTCATTTCGACCGTCGCACTGCACGGCAACACCTCTGCTGCCTCGGTGCCGCTGGCGCTTTGTACTGCGGTCCGGGATGGCCGTATTCGGCGAGGGCAGCTTGTCCTGCTGGAGGCGATGGGCGGTGGCTTTACCTGGGGCGCCGCGCTGTTGCGCTGGTAGGGCCCGGAGGCCGCCGAGCGGCCCATTAGCGGTTACTTAAAGGCGCCCAGCTATCCTCTTGATCTTGACGGGAAATCCAGACGGGAGTTACCGTTCTGTGGATAACCAGAGAGTCGCGCCACATGACCAACGGTACCCTTACCAGAGCCGATCTCACCGAGGCAGTCTTTCAGGCCGTTGGCCTGTCGCGCACAGACTCGGCGCAGATGGTCGAAGACATGCTGGAAGAAGTCTGCGGCGCGCTTGCGCGCGGCGAGACCGTGAAGCTTTCGTCATTCGGTACCTTCGCTGTGCGGCAGAAGTCGCAGCGCATGGGCCGTAATCCCAAGACCGGCGATGAGGTACCGATCGCGCCACGCCGCGTGCTGGTGTTTCGCCCCAGCCATGTGCTGAAGGCGGTTATCAATGGCCAGACGCCGAAGCCGGAAAACGAGGGGGGCGAGGGATAAGTGCCGTCTGCGGCTTTTGCCTATCCCGCCAAGTCGACGGAAGCGTTTCGCAACATCAGCGAAGTGGCGGAAGAATTGGATGTGCCCCAGCATGTGCTGCGTTTCTGGGAAAGCCGCTTCAGCCAGATTCGCCCTGTCAAACGGGCTGGCGGACGCCGGTATTACCGGCCGCAGGACGTCGATCTTTTGAAGGGTATCCAGGCGCTGTTGTATGGTGAGGGCTTCACCATCAAGGGCGTGCAGAAGGTGCTGAAGGACCGCGGCGTCCGCCACGTTGCCGAATTGGGCCGCAATGGCGGCCCACCGCCTGCTGCCCAAACCGAGCCGGTGGTGATCGAGAAGGTCATCTATGTGGAAAAGGCCGCGCCGAAGAAGCGACCGTCGCATCTGCGCTCTATATTGGTCCAGGAAATGACGCTTCCTTTCCTCGATCCGCCGCATGACGAGCTTGTTCAGGTACCCGAGCCGCCATACGAACCGGACGGGGTTGCTTTCCTGGATTCTGCCCCTGTTGCCGAGGCGAGCGATGCGGCAAGCGGCGCATCCGATGCGGAACGGGCTCGCCTGGAAGAAATGCTGGGCGAACTGCTGGGCCTGAAGGCGCGGCTTTTGGCAGCGCGCAGGGGCGGAGAATAAGGCCAAATTCGCGGTTGCTGCCGCGGGAGTGCGCCACTATAGTCCGCCGCCTTCTGGTATCCCCTGGGCCCCACCGGCCCATCAAAGAGTAGTCGGAGCGTGGCGCAGCCTGGTTAGCGCACCAGTCTGGGGGACTGGGGGTCGTGGGTTCAAATCCCGCCGCTCCGACCATTAAATCAAAGGCTTGCAGAAATTCCTGAAAGTGATCCATGCACTGGTGGCACCGCCAGATGGGCGTCATTGGGTTTCGCACGGGCCACGGACGACCCAAAGGCGGCGTCGGCTACCATGGAAAAGCCCGGGGTCGTCATGCGTCGGCCACCGGCCTCAACGGGCGCTTTCAAGGAAGATCCTGAGCTTCGCCGCGTGCAAGGCCCGCACCGGCATCGGAAGAATCGGCCAAGCGCAGATCGCCACGCAGTCCACATGGCACAAGTGGCTCTTGATCGGGCGGCCGCTCAGCATATCGCTAACGGGTAAAGTAATCTGTCCCCATCAATACGAACAGGATGAAAATCCAGATAGGGCCCGCACTCGCGGCCAGCCGATTGAGAGGTGCATCTTCCGCCAGGCGCATGAAGACGGCGCCGACCAGTCCGGCCTTTATGGCGGCGATCAGGAGGCTGACCGGCAGGTTGCCAGGTCCCATCGGCACATAGGCCAAGGCGCACGTGGCGGTTAGCAAGAGACACAGGCACGTCCAGGTCAGAAGCGGCTTAAGCCAGATCTTCTGAAGGTCACTTCGGCTGCGGTCCTTTTCAACCATTGACGCGCCCCGCCAGGTAGAGCAGCGGATAGAGAATTATCCAGATGACGTCGACCAAGTGCCAATAAAGCGCAGTCGCCTCTTCAGAGGTGCTGCCGGCCAACCATTCGCGATTTCTGGCGCTCGCGATGATCAGGCGCAGCACCGCCGCCAGTCCACCTGTCACGTGGAGCGCGTGGATGCCCGTCATCACCCAATAAAATGAGAAGAAGATCTGCGCGCCGGCTGCCGTGAGCGGAAAGCCATGCCCAGGGAAAAGACCTTTCTGGATGTCCTCCCGATACTCAAACCCCTTGAGAATGAGGAATAGGACACCCAGGAAAAAGGTTGCCATCAACATCAGACGGGCCGTCCGCAGCAGAGCGGCACGCGCTGCCCGTCCCGCCACCGCCATGGTCAGGCTGCTGGTCATCAGGATGGCGGTGTTGATCGTGCCAAAGACGATGCTGGTCTGGTGCCCGGCCGCCAGGAAGCCACGCGAATAGAGATCGCGATAGATGGTGTAGCCTGCGAATAGGCCCCCAAACAGGAGGACCTCGCTCGCAAGGAAAACCCACATGCCAAAGGTGACCGCCTGGTGCTGCCGATTCAGGTCCTTCCAAGGTGGATGCAGATATGCGTCGCTCACGCCGCATCTCCGTTTGCTGTTTCTTCGCGTTCCACGGGACCGCCTTTTGGGTGGTAGTCGTAAGGTACATTGGGAACGATCGGCTGCCGATCGAAGTTCAGGCGTGGCGGCGGACTGGTGGTTTGCCATTCCAGTCCCTTTGCATGCCATGGATTCGGTCCCGCCCGCTCGTTTGTGAAAAGCGAAACCAAAAGATAGGCAAGCGGAAGAAGATAGGCGGCGCCTAGAACTGCCGCACCGCCGCTCGAAAGCACATGATAGACTTGAAATTCCGGCGGATAGACATGGTAACGCCGTGGCATGCCGAGATAGCCCATGACGAATTGCGGGAAAAATGTCAGGTTGAAGCCGAAGAACATCAGGATGGCGGCAAAGCGCGCCCAGGCTTCGGGATAGCGTTTCCCGGTGATCTTGGGCCACCAGTAATGAAGCCCGCCCAGATAAGCGGAAACCGCGCCGCCGACCATGATGTAGTGAAAGTGCGCGACGACGAAATAGGTGTCGGTGACGTGAATGTCTATCGGCACAGTGGCCAGGAACAGGCCGGTGAGTCCGCCGATTGTGAATAGTCCCAGAAAGCCGAAGGCGTACAGCATCGGCGCCTCGAATGTGATGCTGCCGCGATAAAGCGTTGCCGTCCAGTTGAAGACCTTGATTGCCGAAGGCACGGCGACCATGAAGGACAGGAAGGAGAACACCAGATTGGCATAGGCCGATTGGCCCGAGACGAACATGTGATGGCCCCAGACAAAGAAGCCGATCACGGCGATGGCGACCAGCGCATAGACCATAAAGGAATAGCCGAACAGGCGGCGGCGGGCGAAACAGGTGATGATTTCGGACACCACCCCCATGGCCGGCAATATCATGATGTAGACTGCCGGATGGCTGTAGAACCAAAACAGGTGCTGGAACAGCAACGGGTCGCCGCCACGGCTGGGATCGAAAAATGGCAGGCCCAGCCAACGTTCTGCCATCACCAGAACGAGGGTCATGGCCAGTACCGGCGTGGCCAGCACCATGACCAGGCTTGTCGCATACATTGCCCAGACAAAGAGTGGCAGGCGGAACCAGGTCATGCCGGGGGTGCGGAGAGTATGGGTCGTGGCGATGAAGTTGACGCCTGTGAGAATGGACGAGAAGCCGGAGATCAGAACGCCGCCGGCGGCGACCAGGACGGCGCCGTTTGAGAACATCGTCGAATAGGGTGTGTAAAAGGTCCAGCCGGTATCGACGCCGCCCAGAACCAGCATCGCCAGAGTGAAGGATGCGCCCGCCATGTAAAGATACCACGACAGGAGATTGATGCGCGGAAACGCCAGATCTTCCGCCCCGATCATCAGCGGTAGCAGGAAGTTGCCCAGCGTGGCAGGGATCGAGGGAATAAGAAAAAACCAGACCATGATGATGCCATGGATGGTGAAGAGCTTGTTGTATGTGTCGTCGGAGACAAGATCGCCGGCCGGCGTCACCAGTTCCATCCGCACGATGGTGATGGCCGCGCCGCCAACGAAGAAAAAGAAAGTAATCGCGATGGCAAACAGAATGGCGATACGCTTGTGGTCTGTGGTGAATAGCCAAGAGCGCAGGGTGCTCCCATCGCGAAGATAGTCGGGTCGTCCGACAGGTATTGGACCGTTCATCGCGGTTTTCCTTCCACAGGGAGGGATTTTATATAGGCGATCAGCGCCTCGACATCGGATGTATCCGCGACCGCGCCGTAACTGGGCATGATGGGAGAAAAACCAGCGACTATGTCGGCGCGCGGTTCCAGAATGGCCCGCCTCAGATAGGCGTCATCTGCGTTGGCCTGGGCTCCTGTCGAAAGCAGAACTGGATGACCGGCCAGCCCGGCCAGCTTTGGCGCATGCACTTGCGAATCGGGCGCGTGGCAGGCGCCGCAGCCGAATTTCGCGTAAAGGTTTTCACCTTCGCGGACCAGAGAATCGCCATGCGGCTGGCGGCGCAGCCAGCGGGCATAGGCGGACTCGCTCATCACCACGATCGTACCGGTCATACGGGAATGCTGCGCACCGCAAAATTCGGCACAAAACAGATGAAAGCTGCCTGTTTCAGTTGGTGTGAATTCGAGTGCCGTGCTGATCGTGGGCAAAACATCCTGCTTCAGGCGGAACGCCGGCACATAGAAACTGTGGATCACATCCTGTGATGTCATGACCAGGCGGATCGGTGTGCCGACGGGAATATGCAGTGAATCAATTTCACGTGCGCCTCCGGGATGCTGGGTCTTCCACATCCACTGCTTGGCCACCACATGAATCTCCAACTGTCCGGGCAAATTGTGCGGTGGCGGCTGTGACGCGCCCACGAACCACCAGAAGATGAAGATCGCGACAAAGATGGTCGCGGTAGTCCAGCCGATCTCGATTTCCCGGCTCCATATTTCGGGAAGAGGGCCGCGCCGGGCCGATGTCCCCCGGCGATAGCGGACGATAAAGGTCAGCAGCAGGCCCAGCAGCAAAAGCAGGATGGCGCCGCCGATGCCGCAGATCACCAGGAAGGCAATGTCCACCAGATGGGCATTGATGGATGCCTCCGGCAGCGTCAGCCTCAGCCCGGTCATGTATGCAGCCTTTTGTGCCGGGCCAGAACCAGAATGCCCAGGCCTAGCAGCAGCAGTGTGACCGCCCCGCCGATCCGCAGCAGCCAAGTGACTCGCAGATTGTAGGCGCCCGTCACGGGGTCGTAAGCATAGCAGAGCGAATGGATTGTCTGGAGAATGCCTGGCGCCGATTTACCGGTGATCGCTTGATTGAGATCGAGGGATGTCAGAGCCAGGGGCGACAGCACACGCCGCACCTCACCGCCAGGCCCAATGACATAGACGGCAGCAGGATGGGCGAACTGGTCTGTTACGGCATCATAAGCATAATGGAAACCCAGGTCGCCAGTCGCAGTCTTGATTGTCGCCGCATCGGGCAGGAGGAACAGCGAAGCGCGTCTCAGAGATGACGGTATCTCATTCCTCTCCATCCTTCGCGACGCCGCGGCGGAATCCTTGGGATCCAGCCCAATGACGATGATGCGGAAACGGGATGAATCCAGACCGGCGCGCTCTATGCCGTCTGCCAGCAACATCAGATCGGTTCCGCACAGCGTGTTGCAGGTATAGTCCACGAAATTCACAAAGCCCGTGCGCCCTCCCAGCGCTTGCCTAAGGCTGCGAACCCGGCCGGCTGCATCTGGCGCCGAAAGAGACATTTCCAGGCGCGCGCCCGGTGATGGCGTAGCGCCGATCTCTTGAAGCGTGCTGCGCGGCAATCCCGCCCTGGCCGGCATGGCGGTCAGCACCAGGATCGCCAGGATCGCGCCGAATCGCATCTATTTCACCGGATCAAACGCCTGTGCGCCGCGGGCCGCGATCAGCCGCATCGCGCTTTCGATCGGCATACGGCCGTGCGCGCCTGCGAGCAGCTTGCGCTGCCGCGCCTCCAGTGTCAGCCGCTGTGCCCGCTCGTTCGGTATGACTGCCGGGGCAGGAAAGGCGTGGCGAGCGACGAAGCGAACGCCAATATGGTCGCCGAATACCAGGGTGAATCCGAACGCTGTCGCCACGACCAGGATCAGCGCTCCTGCTATCGCGGTCACAACCTTGCGGGTATCGACCTGTGGATTCTCGCGTGGGGTCGGTGTTGCAGTCATGCAGCGCTCCGTCCGATGGCCGGTCGCATGGATGCGCCGGTCGCTATGAGAAAAATCGCCAACGCCGCAGCCGATAGAAAAGCAGGCACCAGGACCAGCCCTCCACCGACTGGCACTGTCAGCCAGGCGACATGCAGCGCGATGCCGATCAGCGCGCAAAGCCCAACCCAGCGCAGCGCGGCGGTGCTTCTGCGGATACCAGCGTTGAGGATCGCCACGAACGGAAGCGCCGCTCCCAATGCGAACGCTGCCAGCGCCAGCATTGGCCAGAGGCCTTCGGAACGCGCCGCGTACCATTTGACCTTGTCGGGAATGTTGCCGTACCAACTGATAAGGAACTGCATGTAGATGAAATAGACCGAGCCGAGCAGCGTCGTCAGGGTCAGCCCGGAAAGGTCGCGAACGGTGCGTTGACCGGAGCCGGGCGGCAAGAGCAGCGCCGCGAACGCCAGCGCCGCGAACATCTGCTCGATGCCGAACCCTAACCCGAAGCCCGCCGAGGTTGATCCGGGGGCTATCGTAAGAATCCAATCTGCAGGAATCAAACTGATCAAAATGATGTGGACTACCAATCCAAACGCCGCGTTCATGGGCCTGCGCCAGATTTGCAACCAGGCAAACAGGCTCCAGATCAGGATGGCGATGATGCTGCGGGCGTCGAAGAAAAAAGGATTGAGATAAAACTGCGTGGCATGCGGCGCGGCACCGCTCAGCGGCAGGATGCCTCCGCGTGTAGCCAGAACCGGCATGAGCGGAAGGAGCAGCAATGGAATCGCGCGGGCGGCGGGCACCAGCGCCGGTGCAAGATCGGTTCCCCACCGTCCGCCGGTAATACCGTGGGCCAGAAGCAGCGCCAGGCTTCCGATCGGAACCATGGAGATCAGGACAAAAGCAAACAGCCATGCGAGCGTCCACTTTTCCGCATCACCGGCAGTCACAGTGCCGGCCACGAGCAGCAGAGACGCGAACCCAATGGAAAAAAACTTGCTGTGCCGGATCATGATCGCGCGCTCCGCGCCGCCAGTTGAAGTGCGCGGATATAGGCAACGATCGCCCAGCGGTCCGCCGGCTCCACGCGGTCGCTAAATCCGTACATGGTGCCCCTGCCCTTGCTGATCACGTCCAGCATTTGGCGAGCGGCGGTATTCATCAATTGCGGATCACTGAATGGCCGCGGCCTGGGAAAGCCGCGCTCCACCACGAAACCATCGCCGCCGCCCGATAATCCATGACAGGGGGCACAATAGATATTGTAGCGTTGCCGTCCGCGGGCCAACAGAGCCGTGCTGACAGAAGGAGGTGTCGCCAGCGCCGCATCCTGTGCCGCGTCTATGCTGGAAACAGTCCCCGCGGGCGGCACCAATGCTTCGCCGGGTCCGGGCCAATCGGGAAGTCCATGTGCGGCACCATAAGTTTTAAGCCGATTTTGACGGTCCATGCTTTCGCCGCACGCACTCAATGCCAGTAGGAGGAGCAGGACCGTCAGTCTTCTCATGACCTGAGCTCATGAACAGCCAGCGGCTTCAGATGCTGGGAAGCCCATGTCTTCAATTCGCCAGCATCTCTGAAGACCAATAGATACCGGTCCTGACTGGCGCGCAGCGTGACTCGCGCATCGAATAGTGGATGGTGGAGTTGGAGCAGGCCGCACATGTACATCCAGCCCAGTACGCCGGCGATCGCTGCCGACAGGATAGCGGTTTCATATGGGACCAGCAGAAAGACCTGCCAGCTATGCAGAGGCCTGTTTCCGGAAATCACCGGATAGTCCACCACTGCGCTGAACCATTGCATGAAGTACCCCAGGATTGCGCCCAGGGAACCGGCTATGAACATCACCCATCCGACAGGCGCGGCGGAGGAAGTCCTGGTCAACTCCGGCTCCACCTCTTCCACCGGATGAGGCGTGAGCGCGTCCACTGCGGGGTGGCCTTCCTGTCTGGCGATGCGCGCGGCGGCTACCAGCGCGCGGGCCGTAGGGAATTCAGCAAGGAAGTAGCCGGTCATCCGCCTTCCTCCTCGACCCATAACCTGCGCAGCTCATGCGCTGGCAGCGCCGGCAGGATGCGCACGAAAAGCATGAAAAGAAACATGAAGGCGCCCAGCGATCCGAATAGCAGTGCCCAGTCCCAGAAGGTGGGAAGGAAAATGCGCCAGGCGCTGGGCAAGTAGTCACGAGAAAGGGTGCCCCACACGATCAGTATGCGCTCGAGCCACATGCCAACATTGATGACGATCGAGATCAGAGTGACCGCAGCGATGCTGCGGCGTATCCTCGGTGCCCACAGAAGCTGCGGTACCGCGACATTGAACAGAAGCTGGCAGTAATAAAGCGGCGCATAGGGACCGGTGAAGAGGAAATGGATGAGGTGCTGCTCCGACCGTCCCCCCCCATACCAGGCCCAGAACCATTCGGAGGCATAGGCCACGCCCATTACCACCGATGCGGTCAGCAATACCCTGGCAATGACTTCGAAATGCCGGACGGTGATGAAGGGTTGGAAGTGGCAGGCCCAGCGTAGCACGGCCGCGATCACGACCACCATGGCGAAGCCGGAATAGAGCGCGCCCACCACGAAGTATGGTGGATAGATCGTGTCGGCCCAACCAGGTTCCAGGCTGGCGGCAAAATCCAGGCTCACGATGCTGTGAACCGAGACCACGAGCGGCACTGCCAGCGCAGCCATATAGCGATAGAAGCGCTCCTGAATGGCCCAATGTCGCGCCGATCCGCGCCAGCCTAGTGCGAAGGCACCGTAAAGACGGCGTGCGCCGAGCCCGCGAGCCCGGTCGCGGAGCATGGCGAGATCAGGTACCAGACCGACATACCAGAACAGCGCCGAGAAGGTGATGTAGGTTCCCACCGCCCAGAAATCCCATACCAGCGCGCTGCGCCATTGCGGCCACAGGCCCTGTACGTTGGGGTAGGGCACGATCCAATAAAGGTAATAAGGCCGTCCCAGATGGAAGATAGGAAACAGTCCTGCCATCGAGGCAGCAAACAGAGTCATCGTCTCTGCGAAACGGTTCAGAGAACCGCGCCATTTCTGGCGCGTCAGCAGCAACAGGGCTGAAATCAGCGTGCCGGCATGGCCGATGCCAAGCCACCATACATAATTGGCGATCGGAAAACCCCATACGATGGTGGTGTTGTTGCCGAATATCCCGATGCCATGGGCGAACAACCATGTTACTGATGCGATCATCAAAAGGGTCAGAGAACCGGAAACCGCGAAGGCGGTCCACCAACGCCAGCCCACCCGCGGAGTCAGGATGGGGGCGGTGATGAGCCGGTTGATGTCTTCCACATCGTGAATGGCGGGCGTGATCCAGCGGACTTCAGCGCTCATCTGTCTCGTCCTCGCCGGGATAAAGGCGCTTCAGGTATGTTGTGCGTGGACGCGTATTCAGTTCTTCCAGAAGGGTGTAATGACGGCGATCTTGGCGCAGCCTGGTTACGTTGGAGTCGGCGTGGTTGAGGTCGCCGAAATGGATGGCATGCGTGGGGCAGGCGGCCTGGCAGGCAGTAACCACTTCGCCTTCGGCGATCGTTCGGTTTTGTTTTTCCGCCGTCCGCCGCGCCCGGCTGATGCGTTGTAGGCAGTAATTGCATTTCTCCATCACGCCGCGGCCACGAACCGAAACATCGGGGTTGTGCTGCGCTTTGAGTGCCGGGGCTTCGCCGCCATATGCCTGCGATCCGGCATAAGCGAACCAGTTGAAGCGACGCACTTTATAAGGGCAGTTAGCTTCGCAAAATCGGGTGCCGATGCAGCGGTTATAGACTTGTACATTCAACCCTTCATGGTCGTGTACCGAAGCCTCTACCGGGCAGACCGGTTCGCATGGAGCCAGTTCGCAATGCATGCAGGGTACCGGTTGAAAGCCCCGCCGCCCAATATCCCCCTGCTGAATGGTATACGTATCCACGCGCAGCCAATGCATGTCGCGGCCTTGGGAAACCTCCTCTGGCCCTACAACGGGCACATTGTTTTCCGCCTGGCAGGCGATGACACAGGCGTTGCAGCCGATGCACGCATCAGTGTCCACCACCATTGCCCAGGCGTAATCACCACGCGGCGGTTTCGCGAGCATGCTGGGCGGTTCTTCAGTCGCGCGTGCTACGACCGGATTGTCTGCGGCGATCGGAAACAGGTCTTCTGCACGGCCATCCAGCCTGGTATGATTCTGCGTTGAGCGTAACGGCGGCCCGGCACCCGCTTTGGCCAGAAGTACCTGATCGATCCGCCGCGCCAGCGCTCGACCGGCCAGTTCTATATAGCGGATACCCACGCCTGCCCCGATGCGACCGCGCGACCGCCCCCCTCCAAGCATGGCGCAAAGTGTGCCCGGCGCCTGGCCTGGCATCACCGAAACAGCGGCTGAAGTGGTGCGACGCTCAACCGTCATTTCCACACAGTCCCCGTTCCGGATGCCGAGGCGATCGGCGTCTTGCGGCGCAACCTGAACTGCATTTCCCCACACCTCCTTGGTGAAGGGTGCAGGACATTCCTGCAGCCATGCATTGTTGGAAAAGCGGCCATCCCAAAGGCTGGGATGGGGTTCAAGCAGCAGGCTCAGCCCGCGCCGAGCTGCCGGCCGGGGGAGAAATGGCGCCTTGGGGGAAGGTGGAGACAGTACAGGCGCTGTGCTGCCCGATATGACACCTTGGTTGAGCGCCTGGCGCCACCAGCGTTCGAAATCGCCTGCCGCGCCAGGCCTCCATTGCGCGCGCGTGAGATCATAAGAATCGCGTTGTGGACCGCCGGCGATCAGAGCAAGTATCTCATCACCGGTACGGGTATCGTAAAGCGGGCGGATCAGTGGCTGGATCAGCGAGGCAGTGCCGTCCGGCGCACGCGCGTCTCCCCAGCTTTCCAGCACATGGCTGAGCGGCAGGTGCCATTGAACGGCCTGTGCCGTTTCATCGCGATGAAGTCCCACATGCACGCTGAACGGCGCGTTGTCGATGGCTTGCGCCATGTGGAACGCATCCGGCGCATCATAGACGGGATTGGCGTCCAGGATGATCAGGGCGTCCAGCCGGCGGTCGTGCAAGGCGTCCGCCAATGCCGCAAGCATTGCGGCGTGATCGTCTTCGACGGTGTCGAGCGAATCCATATAGCTGACAGGCGCCGCCAGCATGCGATCGAGCCAGTGACAGACGGCGTGTAATGCCGGCGGCATCGCGTTTCCCGCCAATACCAGCACCCGGCCATGGGCGGCATCCAGCGCGCGTGCAGCCCTTTGTGCGAAAGCGCGACCCCGTGCATCAAGCTCTGGCACGCCCAGTTGGGCACCGAAATGATTGGCGATCGCCCGACCGACTTCCGCCACCTGGTCCGGCGCCATCGCGATGCGGAAATCGGCCGCCGCGCCAGTAAGGGACCAGGCGGACTCGGCCACATGCAGCGCCTGTCGTGCAGGCCCGGCACGGCGGCTGGAAAAGGCGCGGCCCACATGAATCTGCTGCGGTCCCGCGCCGAGGGGATCGGCGCCCAGGCAAACAATGCAGTCGATCTCTCCCCACCGCGGGAGGGCGTTCAGCACCTTGCCGAAAGCCAATCGCGATCCGGCGCGCGCGGCGTCATCATGCACGGGCTCATACCGGAACCAGGAAAGTCGGGGGTAATGTAGCCGCAGCGCCTCGATCTGCGCGGACTTAGTCGGAGAAAGAATGCGGCCGGTGACCAGCCCGACCCGTGCATCCCGCAAGATTCCTCCCCAGGCCCCGGCAAAATCCTGCCAGGTGGCGATCTCGCCCTTTCGGAGGACCGTCTTGGAACGATCCGGATCATACAGCGAAAGGACCTCTGCCTCCGCAAAGACGTCCGTGGCGCCGAGACTGAAAGGATGAAGCCGGTTGCCTTCCACCTTGACTGGTCGGCCATCCACCGTGACACCCAGGAACCCGCGGCCGTAGCCGCCCAGCGGAAGCGTAGTGGCAAAACGCGCCGGCTCGCCGGCGACCAATCCTTCCGGCATATCCACATAGGGAATGATCTCTTCGCGTGGAGGGCTGCAACTCGCCAACAGAGGGGTGCTGGCAACCAGTTGCAGCGCCATGCGCCGGTCAAGCATGGGTGTCAGCGATGGCATGTCGAGCAGTCCGTAAGATGGTTGGTATGAATCAGATAGCGCCGGATCAGTTCCATGCCCTTCCGCTTCTGGTCTTGCGGCGGCGTCCAGGACATGTCGAACACCTTATCCCTTGGCCGGACATAATTCTCGGGATGGCGATGACATTGCAGGCACCAGCCCATGGTCAGAGGTTTTTGCTGGCGCATGATCGCCATCTTATCGACCGGCCCATGGCAGGTGGAGCACCCCACGCCCTTGGCGACATGAATGCTGTGATCGAAAAACACATAGTCGGGAAGGCGGTTGACCCGCTGCCAGTGTAGCGGCTTGTTGCTTGCGTAACTCGCGCGCACAGGCGCCAGCATGGCCGCATTGGTCCAGATGCGGGAGTGGCAGGTCATGCAGATATGTGTGGAAGGAAGGCCCGCGAACGCGGCCTTCTCCACACCGGTGTGGCACATGCGGCAATCCAGCCCGATATCGCCGACATGATGGGCATGGCTGAAGGGTACAGTCTGCTCGATAGTGAGGTATTGGTTGGTGGCATATGGGGAAGCCCAAAAGACATAGGTAAGGGCGATGGCGACCGGCGGAAGTATCAGCAGCAGGACCAGCACGGCGACGGCGATGCTGTTTGCGCCCGGTCGGAAGATCTGGGACATATCCGTTCGCGATGCTCTCCCCATCAACCGGCGCTGGTCCGTTGCTCTTGAACAACAGTAAAATCCCTACCTCTGCGCGACCCATCCCGAACGAATGCCACCCTCATTCCAGCAAGATTTGAAGTCAGAGCGTCATGGAAACAGGCTGCCGCACGCGGGAACCGGCACGGATATCTGGTTAATCTCCGTTGCGGCCAACTGTTCCAATGATATGCTGATTTAATGATCGAGGCGGGTTGGCCGGCAGGGCGCTCAACGCGTCTGTGGGGCAGCGGTCTTCAGATACCGGGCCGCAAAAGCGATAAAGTATGGCCAGTTGGGCGCGGGCGTATGGCCGTATGCATGTTGCCGGTATGCGATCCGTCCATCGTCGATCAGCGTATTCATGGACGGGAAAGTCGTAGTGCCCAGGCCCTTCACCCCCAGGACCGTCCAGGCCGGGCTGGCGGCGGTCGCCGCCATGAACATGCCCTTGGCGTCCTGCCAGGCATCGCCAGGTGCGTATGCCTGCTCGGTAATCAGTGCACCGGCGCCGATGAAGATCGGACGGGGCGCAACCAGGGCGATGAGTTCGTGTGCATCTACCGGAATTTCGTTCGGGGTATGGTCGCTGGCCGCATAGCGTAAGAAGTTGCCCGCGAACCAGTGGAATTCGCTGGGGCTGGCCAGGTTGCCGATGGTTTCGCCATAGTTGCGGCGATAAAGGTTGGCGCCGCCGGCGCCCGATGACGAGATATAGCCGATCGCGATGCGCGGATCATCCGCCATCGCCACCAGCGCCGCCTTGCCACCGCGCGAATGGCCCATTATGCCCACCGCGCCAGCGTTCACATCGGGGTCGGTCTGGAGATAGTCCATCGCACGGCTGTCGGCCCAGGCCCAGGCGCGCAGCACCCCCCAATCGTCCAACCTGCGTGGGCGGCCCTCGTTGGTCAGGCCGATTATCCCTCGCGCCAACCCCGCGCCATTATCCGCCTGCACGCTGTTGTAATCGATGAAAACGAAACCCCAGCCCTTCTCAAGCAGTAGCTTGGCCGAATCCGGCGGATTTTCAGGCATCTTCAACCGGTGCACAGGCTGACCTGGCGGCAGGTGGAATACCGGGCGCGGGCGGACCGACTCGCCGCCGATGATCACTGGAATTTTGCGGCCGCGCGTGACCAACGGCGTCACCACATCCATGGCGATGGTCACGCTGATGGCGGGATATGCGGAATTGTCGACATGGCCGCTCACATGCTTGACCAAGGCAGGTATGCCCGACACCTCCTTCTGCTCGGTGCCGGTCACCCTCCAGGTGACGCCGGGGATATTTGCCGGATATTTGCCATAGATGTTCTCGTCGAACAGCGTCTTGATCTCGGCACGCCGCTTTTCCCACTGGGCCGGCGTCGTCACGGGCGTGCCGTCATTCAGAACCATCAGCGCCGGCAGGCGCGGGTAGGGATTGGCCTTGGCTTCGTCGTAATTGGCGTTGTCCGGGGCACCGATGTCATAGGCGGTCACGCCTTTCCGCATCTGTCTGATGCCCAGCAGATCCATCTCGCGCTGGCGCTCTCGGGCCGATGCGGCGGCGGTCGCGGCTGAATCCTGTGCCCGGGCAGGCGTCATGCCCAGAACCATGATGCCAAGCATCAAAAGCGGGACGGCTTTCGCGATCATACCGATTACCCTCCAGCCCTGACTTTATAAGACGACCGCTTCCCCCGGACCCGCATTCTTTTGAGGATATTTGCGGGCTCGCGCCGCGCTAAAGCCATGATAGGCTGAGGCCCGCGGGGAGGACAAACCATGCATGGCAAGGCCTGGGACCGGCGCGGCGCCATCACCGCGGCAGGGGTGGTGCTTGCGATGCCGGGCACAAGCCTGGCGGTGGCGCCGCCGACGGTTCAGG
Source organism: Hyphomicrobiales bacterium (assembly GCA_040255825.1). Classification (GTDB taxonomy): domain Bacteria; phylum Pseudomonadota; class Alphaproteobacteria; order Micropepsales; family Micropepsaceae; genus Rhizomicrobium. The sequence goes on from JBDZVS010000003.1 coordinate 312,068, forward strand.
ACGTGCTGGATCGCATGCATGGGCGGACCGGCGCGCCCTGGTTCACAGGCGGCGTGGACCATATCGTCACCGGCAGCCCTGATGCGCCGGTCGCCGGCATCGCCACAGTGATGATGGCCACCTTCGATGCCCTGAAGGCGGCCGTAGCGCATCGGCTGAATTTCGTCATTACCCATGAACCGACCTTCTGGTCGCACCAGGACCGGACCGACCAGCTCCAGGACGACCCGCTGTATCGCCGGAAGCTTACTTATATTGGGGATCATGGTCTGACGGTGTTCTATTTCCATGACCATTGGCATGGCAAAAAGCCGATCGACGGCATCAATCAAGGCATGACGCACAAGATGGGCTGGCAGCGCTACACCGATACGGATAACAGTCGTGCTTTCAACCTTCCGGCGACCACGCTGAAAGGCTTGGTCGGCCAGTTCCGAGAAAAACTCGGCGACAGGACCTTGCGCGTGATCGGCGACCCGGCGCTGCCCGTGAAGCGGGTGATTGCAAGCTGGGGCAATTGCAGCAGTTTTCCGGGCATTCCCTATCTGGACATGGCCGATGTCCTCATAATCGGCGAGGCGCAAGACTGGGACCTGATCGCCTATGCCAATGACCTTGCGGCCGCCGGCCGCCCGAAGGCGTTGGTCCTTCTGGGTCATGTCCTCTCCGAGCAATGGGGCATGGAGTATTGCGCCGACTGGCTGCGGGACTTTGTGCCTGAGGTGCCGGTACGATTCCTGCCGATTACCGAGCCCTATTGGACCCCCGCCGCCCCGGTGTTCGAGATCGGCACGAAGATTTGACCATGGTTGAATCCAAACCCGCTCCCGTTCGCCCGGCTTCGCCCTTTGCGCCGCGCCATACCGGCCCCATCACCGCGCTTCAGGTGATCCAGCTTGTGCTGGAGAAAGTGGGCGCGGGCTATCGTTCCAGCACCATCGATCATGTCAGCGCCGGCGATCCCCTGACGGCGGTGACCGGTATCGCCGTGACGCCGATCGCCTCGCTGGCGGCGCTGCGGCGCGCGGCAGAGCGTGGGCACAATCTTGTCGTCACCTATGATCCCGGCTTCTGGTCCACCAGCGACAATCTGGACGGCCTGGAAGACAACGCGTTGTTCCAGATGAAGCGCGATCTTATCCGCGACCGCCATCTGGTGGTGTTCAATCTGCACGACCATTGGCGCGACCGTATTCCCGATGGCTTGGTGCAGGGCATGGCTCAGGCACTGGGCTGGACGATGCCGGCCGAGGGAGCGGTGTTCGACATCGCTCCGACTTCGCTGCTGACCTTGGCCCGCGGCCTGTCGATCCGCATTGGCGATTCGACCATCCGCGTGGTTGGCGATCCCCGGCTGGCGGTCAGCCGCGTGGCCCTGGCGCCGGGCAATGCCGCGCAGATGCCGACCATCGCACTTTTGAACGGCCCGGCCGATGTGGTGCTGGCTGGCTATTGCCGCGAATGGGAAGCGGTGGAATATGTGCAGGACATGATTGCGGCGGGCGCGCGCAAGGCGATGATCCTCTTGGGCGAAATCGCATCCGTATCGCCGGGCATGAAAGCCTGTGCTGAATGGCTTAAGGGCGTCACCGATATTCCCGTCACCTATGTGGATACACCGCCAGGTTACTGGTCGTAGAAATACAATCGGACACGCGAGGAAAGCCATGGACTTCAAGAAACGGGACTTTCTGTTTGCAGGCGCCGGCCTGGCCATCGCCGCAGACGCAATGGCACAGACCTCGCGGCCACGTTGGATGTGGTCGGGTAAACAGCCTGCCACTGTTGATCCCAGTTATAAGCCGCGCCGCGTCAACAAGGCGATAGAGCTGTGGGAGGATGGTCAGCCCATGTACTACGTGTCGTGGGGGCCGTCGGGCGAGGGCGACGGGTATGAGATGGGCAAGAAGATGGCCCAGACCTGGGCCGACGCCATATGCATCGATCTGGAACATGCCTGTTTCGATCTGGCCGATGTGCGCAACTTCGTCCGCGGGCTAGTAGATGGCGGGCCGACACGCAGCGGCCATCGCACGCCGGCGACCTTCTGCCCGATGCCGATCATCGGCTACAGCATGGAATATATGGAGTACAATAGTTGGATGGTGGCGCAGATTCTGGCCTGTGGTGTCATGGGCGTGGACATTTGCCACGCTCGCGATCCCAAAGCGGTGGCCGCTGCAGTACAGGCTATGCGCTATCCTTTCCCCTATCCGGCGTCGGCGAGAAAGGCGTTGGGTGATCTTCCCTATGGCGGCGAGGGCCTTCGCGGCAACGGCAGCCAGGGCTTTGCCGCCCGCATGTGGGGCGTCAACATGAACCGCTACACCCGTGTCGCGGATCTATGGCCGCTCAACCCTGAAGGTGAGCTGATGCTGGGCTTGAAGATCGAGGACAAATGGGCGTTGGAGAATGTGGAAAAGACGTTCGCCATACCGGGCGTGGCCTTTGCCGAATGGGGTCCGGGCGACATGGCGATGTCGCTGAACGGGCTTTCCTTCTATCCCGATCCACCAGTGCCGCGTAAGACGGAGTTCAGTGTCCCATCCTCCATCGCGTCCAATGTCAATGCGGCGCGCCTGCGCGTGGCGGCGGCGTGCAAGGCCAGCGGTGTGAAGCTGCTGGACACCTGCATACCCGAAACGGTGGTCGACAGCATCAGGTTGGGCGCGGGCGTATTGGAATGTTCCGAGGCCTCGTCGCTGATCGGCCGGGAATACACGAAGCGACGGATGCCGGTATGAAAGCTCGCATGGCGACGGTCCGTCTGGCGCTGGCGGCGGGGGTGCTGCTTGCCGCACGCCAGGCGCAGGCACAGGAAATATCGCGGGACGGCGATTTCACCATCCGCGATTTTCATTTTCATGATGGTTCAGTATTGCCGCTGCTCAGGCAGCATTACATCACCCTTGGCGACCCGAAGAATCCCGCAGTGCTGGTGCTTCACGGCACCGGCGGGTCGGGTAATGGTTTGTTGAACCCGGTCTTCGGCAAAGAATTGTTCGGGCCCGGACAGCCGCTTGATGCCCGCCGCTATTTCATCGTCCTGCCAGACTCCATCGGTGCAGGAAGATCTTCCAAACCCTCCGATGGCCTCCGGATGAAATTTCCGCGCTACAATTATGATGACATGGTCGCCGCCCAATACCGGCTCCTGACCGAAGGGTTGAAAATCCGTCACCTGCGACTGGTTATCGGCAATTCCATGGGCGGGATGATGAGCTGGGCGTGGGCAGCGACCTATCCCGATTTCATGGATGCGGCGGTGCCCCTGGCCAGCCAGCCCGCCATGGCGGCGCGCAACTGGATGCTGCGGCGGATGTTGATCGAGACGATCAAGGCCGATCCGGCATGGGCGAGCGGCAATTATACTCGACAGCCACCTATGCTGAAGATCGCCCAGGTCAGTTTCAGTCTCGCTACCAGCGGTGGAACCCTGGCCTGGCAGAAGCGCGCGCCAACCCGCGCGGCAGCCGACGCGATAGTAGATGACAGCCTGGCCGCGCCGCAGAAGGCGGATGCCAACGATACCATTTACCAGTTCGATGCGTCGCGGGATTACGATGTGACGCCGAAGTTGGGGCGGATCAAGCGTGGGTGCTGGCGATCAACTCTGCCGATGACGAGCGCAATCCCGACGAGACGGGCACCACTGCTGGCGCGCTAGAACGCTTGGCGCACGGCTCGCTCTATCTGATCCCGGCCAGCACCGAAACGCGCGGCCACGGCACGACCGGCCATGCCGTCTTCTGGAAGGATAGGCTGAAAAGTTGGTTGGCGAGGGTGCCACTCAGCCGTTGAATCTGCGGCAATCGTTCGACTTTCCAAGGATTTCAACATCGGCAAGATCGCCAGATGCCAATCGCTATTGGCCAATTTATGAATCAATATAAGCCGTTAGATATAAATCTGCTGGTAGTGGATGAGGTGCTTGGTGCTCTATCCTACCGCCAGCACGTCCTGGGCATCGGGGTGCCGTCGAAACCAGGCGATGGCATAGGGGCACCGCGGCTTCAGTCGGAATCCGCGGGCACGGGCTTCCTCCACGATGCCGGCCATCAGGCGCCCCGCCGCGCCGGTGCCCCGTAAGCCCGGTTCGGCCTCCACATGCGGGATGACATAGATCCCGTCCTGGATCCGGTATTCGGCCCAGGCCATCAGGCCGTTTTCGGTCAACTCGAAGCGCTGCGCGGCTTTGTTATCCAGCATCAGCGGCGAACCGGCTCGCGGTACATCCAGGGCAGCGCCAGGCCAATTGGAATGATCCAGGCTGTTCCCGCCACCGCATAGAACAGCAGCGCCACATACCAGGGCGCGCCGGGCAGGATACGCCACTGCAGCCCCGCGATGAACAGGGCATAGGCCGGCAGCCAGATGAAAACGATCAGGACGGCGGCAATAAGGGTTCTGGTGCGGCGGGACATTTTGACCTTGGACGGGAACGCCCTGGAAGGCTATCAGAGCCGGCAGGAGCGAAGCGACCCATAAAATGACGACCGCGACACGTTTCTGGAAAAGCAGGCAGGCCGTCGGCCTGTGGCTTCTGGGCGTCGCAGTGGTGATCCTGGCGATGATCACCATCGGCGGGCTGACCCGGCTGACAGGCTCGGGCCTGTCGATCACCGAATGGGACCCGATCATGGGCGCCATACCGCCCCTGAACCATGCCCAGTGGATGGAGGCCTTCCACAAATACCAGCAAATCCCGCAATACACGCTGGAGAACCGGGGCATGACCCTGGCGGGCTTCAAGGGTATCTTCTGGTGGGAGTGGACGCATCGCCTGCTGGGCCGGCTGCTCGGTTTCGTCTTTTTTGTTCCCTTCGTCTGGTTCGCCGCGGTCGGCGCCATCAAGCGCAGTGATTGGCCGCGCATGCTGCTGCTGTTCCTCTTGGGCGGGCTTCAGGGCCTGATCGGCTGGTGGATGGTGGCGAGCGGGCTGGAAGTCCGCGTGTCGGTCAGCCAGTACCGGCTGGCGATCCATCTTGGCACCGCTCTTTTGCTGCTGGTGGCGATGATCTGGATCGGACTGGAGTATCTGAAGGGCACCGAAGGCAAGGGCCCCGCTCGCCGCGGTTACGCAATGGCGGCGCTGGTCTATGTGCAGATGTTGCTGGGCGCGCTGGTGGCAGGCCTGCATGCGGGCCTGGTCTACAACACCTGGCCTGACATGAACGGGCGGGTATTTCCGGAAAACGCCTTCTTTTCGTCGCCCTGGTGGGTCAATTTTTTTGAAAATGACGGCCTGGCACAGTTCGACCATCGCATCGGCGCCTATATCGTCGCCGGGATGGCAGCATACATCTATGCCAAGGGTATCAAGCTGACGGGGGCGGCCAAGGCCAGCGCCAAGCTGGTGGCGGCCATTACCGCCATCCAGATCGGGTTGGGCATCGTGACCCTGCTGCTGATCGTGCCGGAAGGGCTGGCCGCGGCGCACCAGGTCACCGCGGCCCTGCTTCTATCTGCGGCCGTCTGGCACGCATTCGAACTCAGAAATATCCCTCAGCCTTCGACGGGCGTGGCTGAGGAATATTAGCAGGTTCGGTGTGCCGACCTTGTCAAAGCGTGATCGAAAATATGCAGTTGGGCGCCCGGCCTAAGCCATCGCCTGCTCCAGGTCGGCGATGATATCCGCCGCATCCTCGATCCCTACGGACAGGCGCACCACGTCGGGCCCCGCGCCGGCCTTCACCCGGTCCTCGTCCGAAAGCTGGCGATGGGTGGTGGAGGCGGGATGGATGATCAGGCTGCGGGTGTCGCCCAGATTGGCCAGGTGGCTGAATAGTTTGACGCTGTTGACCATCTTCACCCCTGCCTCGTAGCCGCCTCTGAGCCCAAAGGTGAACACGCTGCCCGCGCCCTTGGGGCAATATTTCCTATGAAGAGCGTAGCTGGGATTGTCCGGGAGGCCGGCATAGTTCACCCAGCTCACCTTGGGGCTGGCTTTGAGCCACTTGGCGACCTGAAGGGCGTTGTCGCAATGCTTCTGCATGCGCAAGGGCAGGGTTTCGATGCCGGTCTGCACCAGGAAGGCGTTCATAGGCGCCAGTGCCGGACCTAGATCACGCAGCCCCAATACCCGGCAGGCAATGGCAAAGGCCATGTCGCCGAAAGTCTCCCATAGCCGCATGCCGTGATAGGACGGGCAGGGTTCGGACAGCGCGGGGTATCTACCGTTGCCATAGTCGAACTTGCCCGCGTCGACAATGATGCCCGCCATCGAATTGCCGTGGCCGCCCAGGAATTTGGTCGCCGAATGCACCACGATGTCGGCGCCCCATTCGATCGGGCGGATCAGGTAAGGCGAGGCCAGCGTGTTGTCGATGATGAGCGGCACGCCTGCGTCATGAGCGATCTTGGCCAGCTGCTCGATGTCGGTGATGATGCCGCCCGGATTGGCTATGCTTTCGGCGTAGACCGCCCGGGTCCGGTCGTCGATCAGTGCTTTGAAGCTACCCGGATCGGTGGTGTCGGCCCATTTCACATGCCAGCCGAATTTGGCAAAGCCCTGGCTGAACTGGTTGACCGAGCCGCCATAGAGTTGGCGGGCCGCCACGATATTGGCGCCCGGCTCCATCAGCGTGTGCAGTGCCAGAAGCTGCGCGGCATGACCAGAGGCGCAGGACAGGGCGGCGCGGCCCCCCTCCAGCGCCGCCACCCGCTCCTCGAGCACCGCGTTGGTGGGATTCATGATGCGCGAATAGATGTTGCCGAAGACCTGCAAGTTGAACAGCGCCGCGGCATGGTCCGCGTCCTCGAATACGAAAGCGGTGGTCTGGTAGATCGGCGTAGCCCGCGCGCCGGTGGCGGGGTCGGGTTGGGCGCCGGCGTGCACGGAAAGCGTGCTGAAGCCATAGTCTGACACGGGTTCCTCCTCAGTTCAGATGGTCGATTTCCAGATCGTCTTCGATCCGCCGTACCCAGGCAGCGACATGGCCGGGAAGGCTCAGGTCCGCCTGATGGGCGAAACGTGTATAAGCCACCAACGCAATGTCGGCGAGTGACAGTTTTTCCGCCACGAAATAGCGGCGAGTTGCAAGGTGGCCTTCCATCAGCCCTAGCACCGCGTCGCAGCGCGGAACGAGATCGGGATCGATCTTGTGATCGGGCACCTTCAGATAGTGCTTCTTGAAGCGCAGCACCGCGATCGCGGTCTCGTGGCTATATTGTTCCCAGAACAGCCATTGGTGCATCAGCGCCCGGTCGAAGGTGTCGGTGGGGATCAGGTCCGAGTCTTCCGCCAGCAGAAGGATGATCGCGTTGGACTGGGCCAGGACGCGGCCATCGGGCCAGGTCACGATGGGCACTTGGCCGGCCGGATTGAGCGCCAGGAAGCCGGGTGCGCGCGTTTCGCGGGCGATCACGCTGGTTTCCACCCAGTCGTAAGGAACGCGCAGGCGGTCGGCGACGAACTTCACCTTCAGGCAGTTGCCTGAAATGGAGTCGCCGTAGATGGTCATGGAAGCATTGTCGAGCGACATGGTTTCCCACATTACTCCCGGCTGAGGCTTCCGCCCCGGCCGAAAAGGAGGGGCTTCCGATTGTCGATAACCTTGCGATTGATGCCCAGCCAGCCCATCTCGCCGCTGAACCGGCCATGCTCGATCTTGGGACAACGGTCCATGACGACGGTCAGGCCGGCTTCCCTGCCGATCTGCTCGGCCTCCTCGCTGATCACGCCAAGCTGCATCCACAGGACCTTGACCCCCAGTCTGTCCTTTTGTGCCACAACATCGCGCGCGATCTGCGGCGCGTATCTGGCCTCGCGGAAGATGTCGACCATGTCGACCGGACCGGGGACATCCTTCAGGTCAGCATAGACGGGCTGGCCCAGAATGGTCTTGCCGACCGCGCCCGGATTGATAGGGATGACCTGATAGCCCTTGTTCAGCAGATACATCATCGCGAAGTAGGATGGGCGTATCTCATTCGTGCTGGCCCCCACCATGGCGATGGACTTGACGGACCGCAGGATGGATTTGATCAGGCTGTCGGGATAGCTGGGCATTGCTGGTCCATGATGGCCGGGATTCCGCGCTGTACGCCATTTCAGAATGGCCGCTCGTGACAATTTAAGCTCCCTGCCGGACTTTGGCATCCCTTTCTACGCGCGACCGTTCGGCCTCCAAAGCGGGTCTCTAAAGGAAGCGGACGAAGGTGCGCGCGCCCGTTTCGTCAGGCTCGCTCAGCTCCAGCTGGCGAGGCTCACCATCGACAACGCCATAATGGTCCTTGCCGTCGCGGAAGATGATGGTGCGTCCTGTCGCAGCCATGGCCCGGATCAGCGACCGCACCCTGGGCGACTTCCACGCGCCCGGGCGATCGGCCACGCCGTTCAGCTCGCGGAAGCTGCCGGAGTAATAGAAGAGCATGCCACTATGGTCGGGCCGCAGATCCAGGGGCAGGGGCTTGGGCCCGGTTTGTGAACCCAGCCAGACGCAAACAAAGTCCCGACAGGGTTGGGGACGGTCCCTATAGACTCCGCAGCCTTCACCCGCCGTGCAGTTGGGGCACCATTGATACGCGGGCTTCTGCAGGACCGGGATGTCCAGCAGCTTGCAGCACAGGGTACAGCGTCCACAATGATTGGGTTCGGCCATGGTCCATCTTAGCCCGGATAGACCCGACTGCGAAAAGCAACTGCTTGAGGAACCGCGATCGCGTATAGCTGTGTTCGGCGGCGGGGCAAGTCCCCTATCGGTCAGGGGGCTTTATGCGCGAACAGGATATGGTGGCCGAGCCCTTTGGCGCCGGCCCCTTACTCAGGGAAAGTAGCCCGTCGCCTCAGTCGCGCCGCCATATCCAGTTGCGCCGGCAGCTCCTGCTGGCCCATCCGGAGGCTGCGGCGCTGGCCGGAGCGGACCATCGCGGGGTCTACGGGGCGGTCATCATCCTGGCGGCGCACTGGACGGTCTGCTGGTGGGTAGCCGGGACCGGCGTACTGACGGTCTTCCTTACGGCCTTCTTCGTGGGCCAAGTGATGATCCATTCCGCGGGGGCGCTGTTGCACGAAACCGCCCACCGGCTGGTGTTCCGCGGCCGGCGCGCCAAGCTGGCCTTCGACCTGCTGCTGGAAGTGATCCTGATCAGCTTCTCGCTGCAATTGACCTATCAGCACGAGCACGTCTCGCTGCACCATCCCTTCCTGGGCGACTACGAGCGAGACTATGAGCATGAGGATAATTGCCGCTACCGAGCGCGGCGCCAGTTCCGCGTCGCCCATCCGGTGCTGGAGAAGCTGATGGTGGCGAGCCAGCTTGTGGTGTCGCTGCTGCCGCTTGGCTTTCTGGTCAGCGACCGCATCTTCCTGCCGATCTACCGCCATGCTACCGGCCGGGCGGTGAAGGACACCCAGCGTCATATGGCGCCCACCCAGCCGACAGCTGGCGAGCGGGCCTTTTTCATAGGCGTGTCAGCGGCGGCGCTGGCCTTCCTATGGCTGGCCTTTGGCTGGTTGGCAGTATTGTATCAGGTGTGGTCCTTGTCGATCTTCCGAGGCAAGGCAGGCGTTACCAACCTGGGTCAGTCGTTGGCCGAGCATCCGGGCGACGATGTCGAAAACCCGACCCGGTCGCAGTATGGCTGGCTGAACTGGATCCTGTTCAACACAGGTTATCACCATGAACACCATACCTATCCGCAGGTGGCCTGGACGCGGCTGCCGCGCTTAACGGCGCTGGCGCCGGAAATCTTCAGCCAGGAAGAACCGCGATCTTATTTTCGCTGCTGGTGGGACCATGTGCGGGCCGATTTCAGCCCTTCGCGACGCAATCCGTTCCAGGATGGGCCGGACCGGGCCCGCTGCACAGGTTAAGACGGTATTATAATACCGTATCGTAAAAAGGCCCGTTTTTCCGATATTTCTGTTGACCTGTACCGCCCAGCCCCGTATACGCCGCCGTCCCATCAAGAGATTTGCGCCATGAAAACCTACTCGGCCAAAGCATCCGAGATCGAAAAGAAGTGGGTGGTGATCGACGCCAGCGGCCTGGTCGTGGGCCGTCTCGCCTCCATCATCGCCATGCGTCTGCGCGGCAAGCACAAGCCCGCCTACACGCCACACATGGACTGCGGCGACAATGTGATCGTCATCAATGCCGCCAAGGCGGTGCTGACCGGCAAGAAGCTGAAGGACAAGGTGTACTATCACCACACCGGCTATATCGGCGGCATCAAGGAACGCACGGCGGGCGCCATCATGGCGGGTAAGCATCCCGAGCGCATCGTCGAAAAAGCAGTGGAGCGCATGATCCCGCGCGGTCCCCTGGGTCGGCGCCAACTCGCCAACCTGCGCGTCTATGCCGGGCCCGAGCACCCGCACGCCGCCCAGTCGCCCGAGACGCTGGACGTGGCCAAGATGAATCCCAAGAACACCCAGTACAAGGCAGCCTGAACATGGCGGAAGACAACAAGTTCACCGAGCTGAAGTCGACTCTGATCAAGGCCAAGCAGGCCGAAGCGGCTGACGCCTCCAAGGCCGACAACAAGCGCGACGCCCAGGGCCGTGCTTATGCTACCGGCCGGCGAAAGGACGCGGTGGCGCGTGTGTGGATCAAGCCCGGCACCGGCAAGATCATCGTCAACGACCGCGACGAGACGGTCTATTTTGCCCGTCCGGTGCTGCGGATGATCCTGCGCCAGCCGTTGATCGCCGCCAATCGTGACGGCCAGTTTGACGTCATTGTCTCGGTGGCAGGCGGTGGTTTGTCGGGCCAGGCCGGCGCGGTGCGACATGGAATTTCCCGCGCGCTGGTGGCCTATGAACCTGCGCTGCGTGCGACGCTGAAGCCGGGTGGCTTCCTGACTCGCGACCCACGCGCGGTGGAGCGCAAGAAGTACGGTCGTCCCAAGGCTCGCCGCAGCTTCCAGTTCTCGAAGCGTTAAGCGGATTCTCGCGGCGGCGCTGTTCACGCATGACCAAGCGTCGCTCAACTCATAATGCAATTCGAAAGGCCCGGAGCAATCCGGGCCTTTTCCTTTGAAAGGCGATCCCGGTGGTCTTCCCGCGAGCCTGCGGAAAGGGGGAAGGACCGACCCTAGAGCGCGATCCGGGCGAGCGGATACCGCGAGACCTGGAAATTGCGCGACCAAACAACAGGCTAGAGCATGATCCAGATTCAAGGAAGATGGATCATGCTCTTGTTCGAACTCCTATCCGCTGTTTCTCAGCCCCGCCGAGATGCCGTTGATCGCCATGTGAATGCCCTTGTGGGTGTTCTCGTCGGCGTTTCCGGCACGGCGCCGCGCCATCAGGTCCACCTGCAGGTGGTTTAGCGCGTCGACATACGGCAACCGGCTGCGGATCGAGGCGGCCAGCCTTGGATCATGCTCCAGAAGGCGCGACTGGCCGGTGATCGCCAGCAGCGCGTCATACGTCTTGTGCCATTCGGCGGCGATGCGTTCGAACACGTCGTCCGCCAATTTCCGGTCTTCCACCAATCCCGCATAGCGCCGCGCTATATCCAGGCTGGACTTGGCCAGCACCATTTCCATGTTGGCCAGCATGGCGCGGAAGAAGGCCGAGCCTTCATGCAGTGGCTTCAGAGCCTGCACCCCTACCGCTTCGGCCGCCGTACCGAAGCCGTACCAGCCCGGCAGCATCACGCGTGCCTGCGACCAGGAGAAGACCCAGGGAATGGCACGCAGATCCTCGATGCGCGGTGAAGTGCTGCGCGAAGCCGGACGGCTGCCGATCTTGAGGTCGGCGATTTCCAGCAGGGGCGTGGCCTGGCGAAAATAGGTCTCGAAGTTCGCCGTCTCGTAGACCAGCGCGCGGTAATGGTCGAATGCTGCCTGGCTTAGAGCCGCCATGAGCGCCGCGCTGCCATTGGTGGCCGCATCGTCCTGTGGCGACAATTCAGCCAGCAGCGCGGCGGCGACGATGGTTTCCAGGCTGGCGCGGCCGATTGCGGGATCGCCATATTTGGATGACACCACCTCGCCCTGTTCGGTGATGCGGATACCGGCGGCCGACGCGCCGGCGGGCAGCGCGCGGATGGCGTCAAAGCTTGAGCCGCCGCCGCGGCCCACCGCGCCACCTCGGCCATGGAAGAAGCGCATGCGCACACCCCGCTTGCGCCCCAGCGCCACCAGCCGCGCGATGCCGGAGTGGATCTCCCAGTTGGAGGTGACGTATCCGCCGTCCTTGTTGCTGTCGGAATAGCCGATCATCACTTCCTGCAGCCCGTCCTGGCTTTTCAGCATGGCTCGGGCGAGCGACGAGGCGAAGAATGCATCCATCACATCGGCGCTGCGGCGCAGATCCTCGATGGTCTCGAACAGCGGCACGATGCGAAGCCCTGCCTGGGGCTGCGCACCCGGGATGAACAGGCCGGCTTCCTTCATCAGCAGCGCCACTTCCAGCAGGTCGGAGACGCTTGCCGCCTTGGAGATCACATATTGCGCGATCGCGCCCTGGCCGAAATCGCGCTTCAAGGCAGCGACTTGGTCGGCAATGGCAAGCTCCCGCGTTGTGTGCGGGGAATAGGTGAGGCAAGGGCTACGCAGCGGACGCGCATGCGACAATTCCCGTTCCAGCAGCGCCGCGCGTGTCTGCTCCTCCAGCGCGAGGTAATCGTCCTCGGCTCCCGCTGTCTTCAGCAGTTCTGCGACTGTACGCTCGTGCACGTCGGAGTTCTGGCGCACATCCATCGTCGCCAGGTGGAAGCCGAATGCCGCCACGGATTCGCGCAAGTGAAGCAGTCGGTTCCCGGCCAGATCGGCATCGCCATTGGCGACCAGCGAACGGGCGATGGCCGCCAGGTCGGCGGCGAATTCCTCGGGCGCGCCATAGCGCTCGGCCTCGAAGCGGGCAGGGCGCACCGGCCCAAAGCCCAGCAGCGCCTTGCGCGTGGCCGCCAGCCGCGCGTAGCAGGTGACCAGTGCGCGTCGATATGGCTCGTCCATCTGGTGAACCGAAGTATGTTCGTCCGAAGCCTCCAACGCCCGAAGCTCCGGCGTGACGGCGACCAGTGAGGCCGACAGCGATAACTCGGCGCCCAGTGCGTGCACTTCGGCCAGATAGTGATCCAGCACGATCTCGGACTGGCGGCGCACCGCATAGTCCAGCGTCCGGGCGGACACATTGGGATTGCCGTCGCGGTCGCCGCCCACCCAGGAGCCGAGCTTCAGGTAATCGATGATCTCTCCGCCCAGCCCGAACAGCCGGGCAAAGCGGCGCTTCACGATCGCGAGATGGGGCAGGAAGGTGCCGGCAAAGACGGCGATGTTGTTCTCGATCTCGTCCGTGACCTCGATACGGGCGCCGCGCAGCATGCGTGTCTGCCACAATATGCGGATGGCGCATTTGAGCCGGGCATCGATCTCGGCCAGCGCCGCTTCGGAACCGGCCTGTTCGCGGGCCTCAAGCAGCCCGCTCAGTTCCTCCTCGCGGTCCAAGACCGACTTGCGCCGCACCTCGGTGGGATGGGCGGTGATCACCGGCACCAGCAGCGCCTGTTTCAGGAAAGCCGCCGCCCTGTCTTTCGGCAGGGCTGCCACATGCTCCAGACGGGCGCTTTGCGCGCGGGTCTGCCGGCGCAGCACATGGTCGTCCGCGATGTTGGCCAGTTGCGAAAAGATGGAGAAGGCGCGGATCAGCAGGAACATGTCGGCCTGGAAGAGGCCGGCTGGCAGCTTCTCCAGTCCGTGCTCGTCGGCGCGGTACTTGTCCACAGACTGGCGGCGGAAATCCTCGACCAGTTGATAGGCCTGGGGGCCGTGCTGCTCGCGAATGACATCACCCAGCAACCGGCCCAGGAGCCGGATGTAGGCACGGTCTTCTGCGGTCGGTTCGCCGGTCATGGGACTCACTGTGGCCCCATATGCTGCGGCGCAGCAAGCCTATCCGGCACTATTGGGCTCGCCTAAACTCGCCGCCTCTGCCTTCAGGGCGTTGGCGAAACACGCCTCGACGGATCGAAAACCGGCGGTGGCGGGCCGTACATATTGTCGCCTGGCTCGCCCGGCTGGCACCAGAAATAGATCAGCACTACGGCCATGATCAGGGTGACGACATTGATCAGCCATAGCATGGGCAGAAGTGTCAGGGCGAAGAAGCCGACGGCGAAAAAGCTCATGAACGTGACCAGGGCAAGGATCTGGCTCAGCGCCACAAGGAAGAAAAGCACCCAAACCAATTGGCCATTGCGGCCAATATCCTGCAGCCGCCGCGCGCCGAGGCTGGTGGCCGGCAGCAGCACCGCCAGGTTGTAAAGTGTGGCCAGCGGCAGATGGGTGATCCCGCCCAGAATGGCGGCGAGAATGGCGGCGATGACGTTGGCCAGCACGAAATACCAGAACTCGGCACGGCCCACCCGGCCATTCATGTCGAAATAATGTTCGGTGATGATGCGTTTGTAGTTGTCGAAGATCGCCTGCGGATCCATGCCTACCCCCTCTGTCTGCTCCGCCTGTCCAGCGCAATTCGCTGTACCTGCGGCCCTGTTTGGCGTAATGCGCCGGACGCAAGGCCGGCTTGCGGCCCATCCGGGAGCAAGCCAACCCTTATATAGCATACACGCATTGGACAGATTGGCTAAGGGCCACCTGGGATAAAGGTCATGACGGCACGGATTTTCATCGACGGCGCAGCGGGAACCACAGGGCTGGAAATCCGCCAGCGCCTGGAAAGCCGTGGCGATCTTTCGCTGGTCGTCCTGGCCGATGCCGAGCGCAAGGACCCCACCGCCCGCAAACGCGCCCTGAACGGCGCCGACCTGGTGATCCTGTGTCTGCCGGACGATGCGGCGCGCGAGGCAGTGTCGCTGATTGACAATCCCGATGTGCGGGTGATCGACGCCTCCAGCGCCCACCGGGTGGCGCCAGGCTGGACTTATGGCTTCCCCGAGCTGGAGCCGGACGCTTATGATCGTATCCGGGCGGCCAGGCGCGTCAGCAATCCCGGCTGCTGGCCGACGGGATTCCTGGCGCTGGTGCGGCCGTTGGTGCGGACGGGAATCGTTCCGGCGGATTTGCCGATCAGTGCCAACGGGATATCCGGTTATTCCGGCGGCGGCAAAAGCATGATCGCGGAGTTCGAAGATCGCGGTTCACCCGGCTACACCGGGACCGTCTCACGCATCTATGGCCTTTCGCTCCGTCACAAGCACGTCCCGGAAATGACGTTGCATGCCGGCCTTTCTCATCCGCCGCTGTTCGAGCCCGGCATCGGCCGTTTCTACCGCGGCATGCTGGTGGAAGTGCCGCTGGCGCTATGGGCGTTGCCGGGCAAGCCCAAAGTGGCCGACGTCCATGCCGTTCTGTCGCAATCCTATGCGGGGCGGGGGCTGGTCAAGGTGGCTTCGCTGGGCGATACCGCCGCCACCACCGCGCTGGATGCGGAGGTCATGGCAGGCACCAATACCATGACCTTGTATGTTTTTGGCAATGATGCGGCCGGGCAGGCGCGCCTCGTGGCGGCGTTTGATAACCTCGGTAAGGGTGCTGGTGGTGCTGCGGTGCAAAACCTGAATATCATGCTGGGCTTACCGGAAACACAGGGGCTTTGATCTGCGATGCTTCTGGCGTCCCTTCAGGCGTGCTAGAGCGAACCGGGGATAGGTGCGCGGCACCTCCCTGCCCGCAACCACGACCAGGAGAGGAGAGAGCATGTCCGGCTTCGCCGAAGGGTGGAATGCTCCAAGGGGATGATGTTCCGAGCTTGGCTGGGTCCTGTCGCCGCCATTGCCACGGGTATCCTCCTGTTCGTCGGCGCGGTGTTTTATGCCCTCCATCGTCCGCCGGCACCGCGCGGCTACAGCGGCATTGAATTCGCCCGCATGAGTCCGGCGGCCGAGGCGCGCACGCCGCTGCTCCCTTCGGGTGGCGTTTTGGTTGGCCAAGTGGCGCCGCAAAGCCCGGCAGAGGAGGCGGGCATCGAGGCCGGCGAAGTGGTATCCAGCATCGACGGCCACGCCATCAGATCGGTCCGCCAGGCCGCAAGGCTGATGCGCCGCGCCTCCGCCGGCGCGCGCATAGTGTTGACGCTTTACGATATCCCGAAGGGTGAGATCCATCCGCGCGATGTTGCCATTACGCTTGTCGCCGAGCCCCAGACGCCGAACAAGTTGACGGTCAATCCGCCGCCCATGGTGGTCAAGCAGCCAAGGCGTCCGCCCATTGTCGCCGCCAATGCCGCGTGGTCGCGGCGTATCCTGCGCGGACCGACCATCAAGCCCATTCCCCTGATCGGCCTTGGCGCGGGCGCCTGCAACGGCTTCGCCCCGCAGGGCTGGCATGTGGCGGGACACGCGGCCGATAACTCCATGTTCCATGTGGCGGCGGACGAGGGTTTTTCCCATGCCCTTTTCCAGAGCGCGCCGCTGGCCGGAGCGAAGCCCGAGGATTTCATCCGCGATTACGTGACCAGGGTGTTCGGATCGCGGGCGGTGCTGGCACCCGCGCAGCAGCGGTCATATGGTTTTGTGCTGTATGATTTCGGCAACCGAAAGGGAGGGGCTGGTTTCGTGCTGGCGCGCGTCACCGGCGGGCGCATCGCGATGTGGATCGCCGCGGTGGCCGGCGCCGATGTCAGTTGGGCCAGGCCGCAAGCCGGCGCGGTCGCCCTCTCCATCTCCTGCCGGTCTCCGGGCGCGCCAGCGCCCAGGCCGCGCGATGGCCTGCTGGCGACGCGCATCTCGCTGTCCTGTATCCGGGGCCGCTGCAGCGAAACCGATTTCGCCGCTACCTATCTGACGGTGCTGCGCAAGGGCTTCGTACACAACATCAAAGGCGAAATGTTCCTGGTCAATCCGCATCGCGACTTCTGGCAAAGCGGCGCGGAGGGGCCCGGCTTCTATCGCCAGATGGGCGGCGAGAACGAAAAGCTCGAGCCCGGAAGGATCAACTGACGCCTACCGCGCCTTGACCTTCACATAGGTACCCGGTGCGTCCTCCAGCGGCTTCAGCCTGCCTTCGCCCGGCACCCGCGCCCTGACCTTGCCGCCCGACAGTCGCGACAGCCATCTGTCCCAGTCGGGCCACCAGGAACCGGCATGCTCGGTCGCGCCTGCGCGCCATTCCTCCAGAGTCGCGGCGTCGGATTCGTTTGTCCAGTACTGGTATTTCTTCGCCGCGGGCGGGTTGATCACGCCCGCGATATGGCCCGACCCGGCGACGATGAAGCGCTTCGGCCCTCCGAACAGCCGCGCGCCCTTGAACACCGAGACAGCGGGGGCGATATGGTCTTCCTTCGCCGACTGGACATAGACCGGCACCTTGATCCGGCCGAGGTCAAGCCGCACGCCCGCCAGTGTCATCTCGCCTTTGGCCAGCGCGTTCTTCTGGTAGCACTCGCGCAGATAGGACAGGTGCAGCTTCTCCGGCATCCGCGTGGTGTCGGAATTCCAATAGAGAAGATCGAAGGGCATAGGCTGCCTGCCCAGCAGGTAATTGTTGATGACGAAGGACCAGATCAGGTCGTTGGCGCGCAGCATGTTGAAGGCACCGGCCATCCTGGAGCCCGGCAGCACGCCGCCCGCGCCGGCCATCTGCGCCTCCAGCGCCTTGAGCTGTGCCTCGTCGACAAATACCGAAAGCTCGCCTGCCTCGCTGAAATCGGTCTGCGCTGCCCAGAAGGTGGCGGAATGGATACGCCTGTCGTCTTTCGCCGCCATGTAGGCCAACACCGCCGCCAGCAGGGTGCCGCCGATGCAATAGCCGACGCAGTTGGGATCCTTGACGCCGGTGGCCTTCTCCACCCCGTCCAGCGCCGCGAAGATGCCTTCGCGCATATAGTCCTCGAAGCCCTTGCCGGCCGCGCGCGCATCCGGGTTGACCCACGATACCAGGAAGACGGTATAGCCCCGGTCCACCAGCCAGCGCACGAGGCTATTCTCGGGCCGAAGGTCGAGGATGTAGAACTTGTTGATCCAGGGAGGAAAGATCAGCAGAGGGCGCTCATAAACCTGCTCGGTCGTAGGCGCGTACTGGATCAGCTCCATCGTCCCGTTGCGGAAGATCACCTTGCCTGGCGCGGTGGCAATATTCCGGCCGATCGTGAAGCCGTCGGCGGACTGGCGGATGGAAAGCTCGCCCTGGCCGCGCTCGATGTCGGCCAGAAGATTGTTCAGCCCGTTGACCAGGTTTTCGCCGTTGCTGGCGATGATCGCATTCAGCACTTCGGGATTGGTGAGCGGGAAATTGGTGGGCGCCAGCGCATCGGCGAACTGGCGGGTATAGAAAGCGATACGAGCGCGCTCCCTTTCGTCCACGCCATTCAGATTCGCCACCACGCCCTGCATCGCATTGGCGGTCAGCAGATAGCTTTGCTTGATGAAGTCGAATATCTCGTTTTGGCGCCATTCCTCGGCGCGGAAGCGGCGGTCGCCGGGTGAAGGAGCGATCACAGTGGGCGCCTCGCCACCCAGCATGCGCCTGGCGGTGGATTCCCACAGGGTCATCATGCTGTTCCACCAGCGGGCCTGGCTTTCTGCCACCAGGTCCTCGTTCACGCGCAGCGCCCCCGCCAGTGCCGCCGCAGCGCCCGAGATATTGAGGGGGTCGAGGGTGCCTTGCCTGCTGCGCGCCGCCATGCGCGCGGTGATGTCGACCAGCAGCTCCTGACTCTTGACCGCCACCGTCACCATGTTGCGGGCGAAGAGTCCGGCGTCGAAAGAAGGCGCTCCGGCCGATTCGCCCTGGTGCCCCGACGGGTTCGCGCTTGTCTCTTTGAGCGAATCCGGGGGAACAGTGGCGGAGGGGGCCTTTCGCGACGGTTTCGGGGACATTTGCGGTGGCCGGCCTCCAGAATCCCCTGATACCGCGCCCGTGCCGAAGGGAGCAAGGCACAGGCTGGTGCTGGTACAGCTCGACCGCAAGCCGGGGATTGAAAGCGCCTCAAGGCCTGGGCGGCATCCCATTCCTTATCCCCCGCTTGCCGCGCCCTTTTTCCAGCTTCCGGGCGGGCAAATTCGTACCTTTTTTCTGCCCCTCCCCCCTTTATCCACCCCCGTCATCGTCATCGTCGGTCGCCTGTCTTGCCGCACCGGAAAGGAGTGTGGCGCGGACCGGCATGGACGGGGAGGGTGGATTGGCTGCGGGTCTGGGTCAAACTGCACCAGTGCCCGCAGGGGTTGCCCGGCAGGTCCAAGCCGCCGCGCCGGATAGCGCAAACTGTTCATGTGATTTGATTATCGGCCCGCTGGCGCGGGGGCGGAAGGCGCGGTATACGCTGGCTGGGGTTGGATGCGCGCCAGCAAGCCGGCGCCCGGGCCATCGGCCATTGCGGATGGGATGGCGGACAGCGGATTTGAACATCGGGATATACGGACAATGACAAAGCAGTTTGCCCGTCCCGCGATGCGACTCGCGGTAGTGCTGGCCCTGACGATGGGAGCCGCCGCCTGTGAGACGATGTCCGATCTCGATCCCACCGGCCTTCTCAGTGACGATACCGCGCCCCTGCCGGCGGACGATTCCGCGCCCACCGCCACTTCGGATGCCAGCGTCACCACGCCGGACCTGGCGGCCCTTCCGCCACGCCCGGCCGCACCTGACACCGCCCAACAGGCCCAGGCCGCCCAGCAGGTCGCCGCCGCCGGGGCCCAGGCCCAGTACAGCGCTGACGTCTTGCGCGCGGGAACCGAAGCCGCCGCGCCGCCGCCGGTGCCCTCCTCCGGCGCCGCACCCGTGACGCAGTCGGCGCTGGATGCTCCGCCCACAGCCGAGGCCGCCCCGCCGACCGCGGTCGCCAGCGCCGCGCCGCCCAGTGCCCAAGTCGCCAGCGCCGCGCCGCCCACCGCGGAACCTCCCACTGCTGAGCCGGCAAGCGCCGAGCCACCCAGTGCCCAAGTCGCCAGCGCAGCGCCGCCCAATGCACAGGCGCCAAGTGCAGAGCCACCAAGTGCACAGGCACAGGCCGCCGAAGCCGCGCCGACGACAGGGCAGGCGCGTGCACCGGCTCCCGTCACCACAGCTTCCATGGCGCCGCCGCCGGGAGCGGAGCCCGCTGTTCCTGCCGTGCCTGCCGGTGGCCCCCATGGCACACTGCTGGCTGCCACGCCATCCGATGCCGCGCTGGGCTTCAAGCCGTCCGCGGCGCCGCCCCTCAACCCGGACATCTCCAAGTGGGTTTCCGCGCCGATCCTGGCCCATTACCGCCAGACGGCGGCCCTGGCCCGATCGGGCAACGCGACTGCCGCTGTACCCGGTGCGGTCGCAGGTCCGAGCGGCGCCGGGACGGCGGCCGGCATGATCGCCGCAATGAATGGAGGAGTATCACCTGCGGAAATCATCTATTTCCGGGGCGATGGGGTGAGCCTGTCCTCTTCCGCTCGCAAGCAGGTCAATGAGGCGGCGGCGGCTTTCAAGGCCAATGGTGGAAACGGTACCGTCAAGGTGGTTGGCCATTCCTCCAGCCGCACCGGCAACATGTCGGTGGAGCGGCACCTGGAAGTGATCTTCCAGAAGTCGCAGCAGCGCGCCAATGCCGTGGCACAGGCCCTGATCAAGGCAGGCGTTCCCGCAAACAAGGTGGTGGTGGAAGCGGTGGGCGACAGCCAGCCCATCTATTATGAATCCATGCCCCGCGGCGAGGAAGGCAACCGCCGCGCGGAGATATTCCTGCAGGGGTGAGGCGCGGTTCGCCGCAGGCGGACGAAATGGTCCAGTGGACCATTTCGAGCGCCGAACGCCGCGAGCCCAAGCGAGCGGCCGGAGAGCTGCCGCCAACCGAACGCTGCCGCCCTCGCTTCGCTCGAAGCGGGGCCGCGAGCCCCAAGCGAGCGGCCGGAGAACTGCCGCCAACCGAACGCTGCCGCCCTGGCTTCGCTCGAAGCGGGGCCGCGAGCCCCAAGCGAGCGGCCGGAGATCTGCCGCCAACCGAACGCTGCCGCCCTCGCTTCGCTCGAAACGGGGCAAGCTTTTCCAGGCGCTGCGCGCCAAGAAAAGCTGAACCAACGCCGCGAGCCACAAGCGGGGCCGTGCGATCATTGAATGACAGGGGCGCGTGAAACCGCCCTGTTTTGCCCGAAAAAGGATTGCGCCCCAGCCGTAAATCCCGGATTCTGGCGGTGTTTTCAGGACCGGGCCCATGAATACCGATTTCTACCGCATCAAGCGGCTGCCGCCTTACATCTTCGAGGAAGTCAATCGCCTCAAGGCCGCGGCGCGGGCGCGGGGCGAGGACATCATCGACTTCGGCATGGGCAACCCCGACCTGCCGACTCCCGACTTCATCGTCGACAAGCTGTGCGAGACCGCACGCGATCCGCGCGCCCACCGCTATTCGGCGTCGCGCGGCATCAAGGGACTCAGGAAGGCGCACTGCGCCTATTACAAGCGCCGCTTCGGCGTCACGCTCAATCCCGATACGGAAGTGATCGCCGCGCTGGGCTCCAAGGAAGGCTTCGCCAACCTCGCCATGGCCATCACCGCGCCGGGCGACGTGGTGCTGGTGCCCAATCCGGCCTATCCCATCCATGCCTTCGGCTTCATGATCGCGGGGGCCGCGATCCGCCATGTGCCGGCCACATCGCCCGAGGAGTATCTTTCGCGGATCGGCACCGCGACCCGCCATTCGGTGCCGTCGCCGCTTGCGATGGTGGTGAACTATCCTTCCAATCCCACTGCCCAGGTGGTCGATCTGGATTTCTACAAGGACGTGATCCGCTTCGCGAAGAAGCACGAGATCTGGGTTCTGTCGGACCTGGCCTATGCCGACATCTATTTCGACCAGGCAAACCCGCCGCCCTCGATCCTGCAAGTGGAGGGCGCCAGGGACATCGCCATCGAGTTCCAGTCCCTGTCCAAGACCTTCTCCATGCCGGGCTGGCGGATGGGCTTCGCGGCCGGCAACGAGAAGCTGATCGCGGCGCTGGCGCGCATCAAATCCTATCTGGACTATGGCGCCTTCACGCCGATCCAGGTCGCGGCGACCGCCGCGCTGAACGGTCCCACCAGAATGATCGACGAGATTCGCGCGGTCTACAAATCGCGCCGCGATGTGCTGGTCAAAAGCATGGCACAGGCCGGCTGGGAAATTCCCGCGCCCCCAGCCTCGATGTTCGCCTGGGCGCCGGTGCCGGAGCGCTATCGCGAAAAAGGCTCGATGGAATTCGCCAAGGACCTTCTGATGCATGCCAAGGTGGCGGTGTCGCCGGGCATCGGATTCGGCGAGTATGGCGAGGGGTATGTACGCGTGGCGCTGGTGGAGAACGAGCACCGCATCCGGCAGGCGGCGCGCAATGTGCGAAAGTTTCTGGGCCGCGGCACCAATATGGCCCCTGGCGACGTCGTGCGACTGGCTGACGTGAAGTGACGCGCGCCGGCATGAATAGATCCGCCTTTCGTATTGCCATCGCGGGACTGGGCACTGTGGGTGGCGGCGTCGTCAAAGCGCTGGTGACGCGGCGGGATGAATTGTCCCGCCGCGCCGGCCGCGCGCTGGAATTGGTGGGCATGTCGGCCCGCGATCCGCGCAAGGCGCGCGGATTTGATCTCGTCGGTTGGACCGCCGATCCGCTGGATCTGGCGCGCGGGCCCGCCGATGTGGTGGTGGAGTTGATCGGCGGCGAGGAGGGGCTCGCCCGCGAACTGGTAAGCCTGGCGCTAAAGAACGGCAAGCATGTGGTGACGGCCAATAAAGCGCTTTTGGCCCGGCATGGCGCCGAACTCGCGGCGCTTGCGGAACAGCGCGGCGTCACATTGGGCTTCGAGGCAGCGGCTGCCGGCGGCATTCCTATCGTGAAATCGCTGCGTGAGGGTTTGATCGCGCATGGCGTCGAGGCAGTAAGGGGCATCCTGAACGGCACTTGCAACTACATCCTCACCGAGATGGAGAATAGTGGCCGCCCATTTGCCGCGGTCCTCAAAGAGGCACAGGCATTGGGCTTTGCCGAGGCCGATCCAACGCTGGATGTGGGTGGAGGGGACACCGCCCACAAGCTGGCGCTGCTGTCCAGCCTGGCCTTCGGCACGCAGCCCGACCTGGATTCGGTGGCGGTGGAGGGTATCGCGCATATCACTCCCGACGACATCGCCTATGCACGCGAGTTCGGCTTCCGCATAAAGCTGTTGGGCGTGGCCCGCCGCGTCGTCCAGGAAAGCGGGACGAGCGGCATCGAACAGAAGGTGCATCCCTCGATGGTGCGCCAGCGTTCGCCGCTGGCCAGCGTCAACGGCGCGCAGAATGGCGTGCTGGTGGATGCCGGCGCCGCCGGCTCATTTTTCTTCGCGGGCCGGGGCGCGGGTGAGGCGCCCACCGCCAGCGCGGTTGTCGCCGACATCGTGGCGGCGGCCTCGGAAGCGCCGTCGCCGGTGTTCGGCCAGCCCGCGGCAAGCCTGGCGAAACTGGTTCCAGCGGACGGCAAGGCGGCGGTTTGCCCATGGTATCTGCGCTTCGAGGTGCTGGACGTACCCGGCGTCCTGGCCCTGATCGCCGGCCACCTGGCGGAGGCCGAGGTCTCCATCGAAAGCATGATCCAGCGCGGCCGCGACCCTGGCGAGCCGGTGGCGATTGTCATGATCACCCACGAGACTGCCCAGGCCAATGTGGAACGCGCCTTGAAGGCCATCGCCACGTCGGACAAGGTGCGGTCCCGTCCCTGCATGATTCCCATGGAAGCGGCCTGATCCCCTTGGAAAGGGCGGCCCCGCAAGAAGAGACCAACACCCATGACCGAGATTCGTCCCCCCGATATGGCCTATCCGCTCGATCGCGCCTTCGCGCTGGAGGCGGTGCGCGTGACAGAAGCGGCTGCGATCGCCGCCTTCGCCCAGATCGGGCGCGGCAATGAACACGATGCCGATCAGGCCGCGGTCGAGGCGATGCGCGCGGCTTTCAACAGGCTGCCCATCGAGGGCACGGTGGTGATCGGGGAGGGCGAGCGCGACGAAGCGCCGATGCTCTATATCGGCGAAAAAGTTGGCTTGGGGGGCGCCGCCGTCGATATCGCGCTCGATCCACTGGAAGGCACGACGCTGACCGCCAAGCAGATGGCCAATGCGCTGGCGGTGATGGCGATGGCCGAACCCGGCACCATGCTGAACGCGCCCGACACCTACATGGACAAGATCGCCATCGGACCGGGCTATCCAGAAGGGTTGATTGACCTGGACGCCGAACCGGCCGCCAACATCGCTGCGATCGCCCGCGCCAAGGGCGTAAGCCCGGAAGATATTACCGTTCTGGTTATGGATCGACCGCGCCATGAGGCGCTGATCGCCAAAATCCGAAGGGCCGGGGCCAAGGTGAAGCTGATAACCGATGGCGACGTGGCCGGTGTGATCGAAGCCACCAATCCTTCCACGGGCGTAGACATCTACATGGGCATCGGCGGCGCGCCCGAAGGTGTGCTGGCGGCGGCCGCGCTGCGCTGCGTTGGCGGCCAGATGCAGGGCAGACTGGTGTTCCGCAATGACGACGAAAAGGCGCGGGCCGCCAAATGGGGCATCACCGACCTGAACCGCAAATATGGTCTGATGGACTTGGTGGCGGGAGACGTCGTGTTCTCGGCGACCGGTGTAACCGATGGTGCCATGCTGCGCGGCGTGCACCGCGATGGCGGCGCGTTCATCACCACCGAGAGCGTGGTGATGCGCTCGGCCACGGGCACGGTGCGCTGGATTCGGGCACGCCATCGCCGCGACAAGCGTGTCTGACGTCGGACATTCCGCGGCGCCACCAACGGCGGCTTTCGGTGTCGCCCGGTCCTATACGGGACGGCGCTGGCTGTTGCGGCCTGCGGACGGGGTTGCCGAACGCGAGTTGCTGCGCAGCGTCTCGCCGGTGTTGGCCCGGCTGCTGACGTTGCGTGGTATCGGGCCGGCTGAGGCCGCCGATTATCTGGCGCCGCGCCTGAAGAATCTTCTGCCCGATCCCCTGGTCCTGAAGGACATGGACAAGGCGGTGGAGCGTGTCTCTTCGGCATTGTCGGCAGCCGAGCCTATCGCCGTATTCGGTGATTATGATGTGGATGGCTCGACCTCGGCGGCGCTGCTGAGCGATTTCTTTTTCGCTCTGGGCGCGGTGCCGCGCATCTACATTCCCGACCGGATGACCGAAGGCTATGGCCCGTCACCGGCAGCGATGCGGACGCTGGCGGGCGAGGGCACCAGGCTGGTGGTGACGGTGGATTGTGGCGCTGCCGCTCTGGCTGCAGTGGCCGAAGCGCGCGCGCTGGGCATGGACGTGGTGGTGCTGGACCATCACAAGGTCGATCCGTCGACATCTTCAGCTCTTGGAGCGCGAGCGCATGTCAATCCCAATCGACCGGACGACCATTCCGGGCTGAACCACCTCTGTGCGGCGGGCGTGACCTTCCTGTTCCTGGTGGCGCTGAACCGCCATCTGCGCACCGCCGGCTTCTACGAACGGCGCGGCATGGAAGAGCCGGATCTGCGCCTGTTTCTGGACCTGGTGGGGCTGGCCACGGTGTGTGATGTGGTTCCGCTGACCGGCGTGAACCGCGCCTTTGTCCGCTTCGGGCTGGGCCAGGTCTCGTCCCTGTCGCGGCCGGGCCTGGCGGCGTTGGCGGGCGTGGCGGGCGCCAAAGGCCCCTTTACCTCCTATCACCTGGGCTTCGTGTTCGGGCCGCGCATCAATGCCGGTGGCCGGGTGGGGCGCTCTTCGCTGGGGGTGGACCTCTTGACCGCGCGCGATGCGGAAATGGCGGGCGACTTCGCGCTGCAGCTCGATCTTCACAACCGCGAGCGCCAGGCGATCGAGAAGCTGATCCTGGAGGAAGCCACCGCCATCGCGGCGGCCCAGGCCAATGCCCCCTTCATACTGGTGGCGGGCGATGGCTGGCATCCCGGCGTGGTCGGCATCGTCGCTGGCCGCCTCAAGGAACGCTTCAAGAAGCCAGCCTTTGTGGCTGGATTTGAAGGGGGAATGGGTCGCGGCTCGGCCCGTTCCATCCCCGGCATCGACATTGGCGGTGTCATCCGCGCCGCCGCCGAGGCGGGTGTTATCGAATATGGCGGCGGTCATGCCATGGCGGCCGGTTTCTCGCTGATGAGTGGCCAGATGGACGGCTTCCGCCGCTTTGTCGAGGACGCGTTTGCGGGGACCGGGCCCGCGCTGGCCGCCGCAGCCGACCTCCATCTGGACGCGGTGACGTCCGCTGGCGGCGCCAACATCGCCCTGGCGCAGGAGATCACCCAGGCCGGTCCCTTCGGGGCGGGCAATCCGGAGCCGCTGCTGGGCCTGGCCGACCTGCGGGTGGCCTTTGCCGATGTGGTCGGGGGCGCGCATGTCAAGCTGCGGCTGGCGGGCGGCGACGGCAGCCTGGTGGACGCCATCGCCTTCCGGGCCGCCGGGACGCCATTGGGCGAAGGGCTTCTGGGCAGCCGTGGCCGGACGATCCACACCGCCGGACGGCTTCGGCTGAACGACTGGAACGGGCAAACGCGCGTGCAGCTTGAGGTCGAGGACGCCGCCCCCACCACGGCCTGATGCCGGCTTGCAAAACGGGGTTTTGGCCGGTAAACCCCCCGCTCCTGACGGCCAGCGCCCTTCGTCTATCGGTTAGGACCCAAGATTTTCAATCTTGTAAGAGGGGTTCGACTCCCCTAGGGCGCACCACGTCTCAGCTAAGCGGCTGATACTGAATAACTCCAAGCAAAATCTAGAGAATTTGAACCGCTGGTGGTATCAATCGGTAGTATCAAATGCGGCTGCTCATGATGTTTGTTGCTGGTTCGAATGACAGCCGCCCAAGCTATTCCTTCCCCGCGCGGCGCCAGCCAGATTGCCAGGGCATAAGGATGAGCGCCGCCGCCATTTCGACTATTCTGGCCCAGAAGGGGACGCGATAAGGCGGCAGTGTGCCTTGCAGATAGATCAAACCCATCAGCATCCACGCATAAGTCTGCAGTAGTGAGACAGTCGCTTTCCAGCGCGCGCGGGCTGCGTGAGCGGCCGGGCGGGGCTGGTTGCCATGCTCCCGGGAAGCCGGAGGCGTTCAGCGCCTTGCGCCGACAGGATCGCAAGGGCGGTCATGGGAAATGCTGCGATGACATCCACCAGGTGGTGCCCCCCCTCGACCGGCGCGGATGCCACGACCAGAAGGTTCACGATCAGCGCCGGCCAGCGCAGCCAGGCGATGCTGCGTGCGTACCATATCAGTATCAGCGCCAACATGGCGTGGTAGGACGGAAACCCGATCAGCCCGCGCACTTCGGAGGGCGAGATCAACCCCGGTCCATTGTTCAGCAGGTCCACCAGCGCGCGGCCATAGTCGCAGGTCACCACCAAAAGAAGGCGCCCGGACACATCGGGCGCAAGGGAATAGACGGATTCGGCGCCTGCCGAGGGCGCAAGAGCCCATACGAAGATCGCGATCAGGGCGCCGGCCGCAACGGCGAACAGAAAACGATAAGCCTCCCGGCACCGGCCGCTCAGGGACAGCGCCACCAGCAGCAGGGCGATCTGCGGCACGGTGATGCTATAGGCCGCCCATAGCACAGCGTCGATGACGCGATGGTGGGACAGCGCCGTCATCACCATTGGCCAGTCGAACCCGATCGCGCGGTCGATCCGGGCAAGCTGAAAATCAATGCGCGGCCCGGCCACCGAGAGCAGAAGGTAGTTCAGGACACTGGCGCCGGCCGTAAAAGCGATGAGGAAGGCGGTTCCCAGAAGCATCGTCGCAAGCCGGGGGTCCGGCCGCCACCTGGAATAATAGAGCCCGCCCAGGAACAGCGCCGCGGACAGAAGCCCGATCCGGGCATAGCCGGCGGTGTCGACGGCAACGCCGCCCCACGCGATCCATGCGGTATCGGCCACGGCCAGGCCCGTCGCAAGCAGGAATAGGATTCGCGGCAGCGGAAAGGTCACGGGCTCCCTCCAGGCCCGGCTATTTATTGCTCCCGGTCTTAAGGTTTCATTGCGGCGCCGCGCCGGCGCCCGCTGCCTTGCCCCGCTTCTTGCGAATGCCCTTTGCCGGCGTTTCCCTGTGCACAAACCCCTTGCCGTCGTCTTTGCGGGCCTTTGTGGTGCCTTCCACATGCGGGGTCAGCGGATTGGGCTCTTTCACCACACCGTCCTTGCCATAGGTCTCCTTCGGGCTGCCGGCGGACCGATCCTTGCGGGTCATCGGAATTCCTTTCCCTCTCGCCAACGCGGCGCGCCATGGCCGGTTCCATCCGGGTTGGGAGGCCCATAAGCGGGGAACCCGTCACAGAACTCGTCACAGAGCGGACTCGCCATCGAACGCGGCGCCGCCGAAAAACCGCCAGCCCGTGTCGGCGCCTGGCACGGCCGCTCGTCGTTCCGATGCCGGGCCAATGTGGCCAGGCCAACTGGAGGACCGACAATGCGGGTGATGGTGCTGGTGAAGGCGACCGAGGATAGCGAAAAGGGCTTTCTGCACACCGCCGAAGAGGCGGCGATGATGGAGGCGATGGGCAAATTCAACGACGCTCTGCGCCGGGCCGGCATCCTGCGCGCCGCCGACGGCCTCAGGCCTTCCTCGGAAGCAAAGCGCATCGCCTTCGATGGGGCAGATCGCAAGGTCATCGATGGCCCGTTCGCCAACGCCCGCGAACTGGTTGCCGGCTTCTGGCTCTGGGAAGTCCGGGACATGGATGAGGCGGTTGCCTGGGTGAAGCGTTGCCCCAATCCCATGCCGGGACCAAGCGAGATCGAAATCCGTCCGTTGTACGAGATGTCCAACTTGCAGTGACAACTTCGCGGGCGGCTTGCCCACGCGCCTCTGTGACAATTTTTCCACAGGCCCGCGACTGTCCGGCAATGGATTGCCGCGCCGGGATGCTATTGAAATAGGCCATGTGATCACAAAGGGCGCATCCGCATACGGTTTGCCCCATCAATCGTTGGGGGCTCTCATGAACCACGTCGACGAGAAATTGCAGCCGATCTTCGAGGACGTCCTGCGCCGCAACGCGGGGGAACCCGAATTCCATCAGGCGGTGGCGGAGGTTCTGGAAAGCCTGGGCCGGGTGATCGCCAAGCACCCGGAATATGCGGAAGGCGCGCTGATCGAGCGCATTTGCGAGCCGGAGCGCCAGATCATCTTCCGTATCCCGTGGGTGGACGACAAGGGCTGCGTGCGCATCAACCGGGGATTTCGTGTCCAGTTCAACTCGGCGCTCGGCCCCTACAAGGGCGGCTTGCGTTTCCATCCCTCGGTCAATGTCGGCATCATCAAGTTCCTGGGCTTCGAGCAGACCTTCAAGAACGCCTTGACCGGCATGCCCATCGGCGGCGGCAAAGGCGGCTCCGACTTCAATCCGCGCGGCCGCTCGGACGGCGAGGTGATGCGCTTCTGCCAGTCCTTCATGACCGAGCTGTACCGGCACCTGGGCGAATATACCGACGTGCCCGCCGGCGATATCGGTGTGGGCGGGCGCGAGATCGGCTTTCTGTTCGGCCAGTACAAGCGCCTGACCAACCGCTATGAGGCGGGCGTGCTGACCGGCAAGGGCCTGATCTATGGCGGTTCGCGCGCCCGGGCCGAAGCGACCGGATACGGCGCGGTTTATTTCGTCGACGCCATGATGGCGCGCAAGAAGAAGAGCCTCGACGGCCGCAAGGCCGTCGTGTCCGGCTCGGGCAATGTGGCGATCTATACCATCGAGAAGATCGCCGAATTCGGCGGCAAGGTCATCGCCTGTTCGGATTCGGGCGGCTATGTGGTGGACGAGGCGGGCATCGACCTGGACCTGCTGAAGGAAGTGAAGCTGGTCCGGCGCGGACGCATATCCGAATATGCGCGCCTGCGCGGCGGCGCCGTCCAGTATCGCGAGCAGGGCTCCATCTGGGAGGTGCCATGCGATGTCGCCATGCCGTCCGCCACCCAGAACGAACTGACCGGCAAGGATGCGCAGGCGCTGATCCGCAACGGCGTGATCGCGGTGGGCGAGGGCGCGAACATGCCCTCCACGCCCGAAGCGGTGAAGCTGTTCCAGTCGGCGGGGGTGCTGTTCGGCCCGGCCAAGGCCGCCAATGCGGGCGGGGTGGCGACCTCGGCGCTGGAGATGCAGCAGAATGCCTCGCGCGACAGTTGGACCTTCGAGGAGACCGAGGCGCGGCTTGCCGCCATCATGCGCCGCATCCACGATAGCTGCGCCCAGACCGCGGAGGAATATGGCGCGCCGGACGACTATGTCCTGGGCGCCAACATCACCGGCTTTGTCCGCGTCGCCGAGGCGATGGCTGCGCTGGGCATCATCTAGCCGCCCGTTCCGCGACGGATTTGCGGGACCGATATGCGCTACGCCATGCCGTGAGGGGTGGACAGGCACAGTCCTGCCTCTCACGCCTTTGCGGAGAGAAATGCCGGGAAATCCGCGGGCGAAAGTGTACCGTTTTTCCGGTCCCCTCCCGGTTGTCCACGGTGGACAGGGCGCGCGGCTTTCCGGCTGGGGCAGGGATGGGCAAGCGGTTTGCGGGGCGGCAGGTCTCATGCCGCCAGTATCGCATGCGCCGCGCGTGGGCGCGTGGTGGATATCGTGGGTGACGGCCGGTGGATTGGGTATGATGACGGCGCGGGAAGCGGGCTTGAATATAGCGTCCCTGGAATTTCCCTACACATCGGTTACGACGGACAAGGCACCGTATGCTGGGAAGTGGTCGGTTCGAGATGGAGTCCGCGCCGGATGTTCGCTTCGGGCGCAATACGCAACTCGGCACAGCTTCGGACGGGTCCCGGGCCGGCACCGCGCCACTGCGTGCTGCGGTGCGCCCGGGATGACGGGCAGGCGTAATGCGCTGCGCTCAAAGTGGCAGGCTGCGCGGCGGATCAGGCAGCGGGGCGATGCCGTGGCGTGGCCTGGCCGATGGAAGCCATCGGCGAGGCGAACACGCAGCGATCCCCGTTCCAGACTTCGAAAGGATTGCCGTTGGCGATCCGCTGTGCGGCGCCGATCGCCGCCTTTGCGCCCATATAGCTTTGCTGTGTGAGCAACGACGGTAGGCCGCCCGTCGAAAGGACGCGAATTTCAAACAAATCCATCATCGCCTCCTGAATATCGCGATCGCTATCTTGCGCCGCCCGTTGCGGGAGTCCAGTTGGAACTTCGCGAAAATCGAAATTCCAAACGCACCCATCGCATCATCGATGTCATTCCCACATCGCGCCGTCGCGGCGCGCGAACCGCATCGCCGAGACGCACCGGATATTATCCTTCCCGACAGGCCATCGCGTTGCGCGGGCGCAAAGTGTCAGGGAAGACCATCAAATGCGAAAGCCTCACGCGCTGTCCACTAACGCTGGTGGGGCCGCCTCTGCGGCCGGCTAGTAAATGTGTGCCGGGCCGTCAGCCCCGCACGACATCGCGGCGGGTGTGCCAGTGGGCATTCAGCCAGTGCCGGGCCGGACGCTCGATGGCGTAATAGCTGGCGACGCCGGCGATGATCCCCAGTGGCAGAAGCCACCAGCGGGGGATGTCCATATTCTTGGCCAGCCGGAAAAAAGGCTGTTGCCAGAGGTAGATGGAATAGGACCACAGCCCCACCCGCACCAGCAGCGGATGTTCCAGGATCGCCAGCGCGAAGGCAGGCGCGCGCTCCATCAGGACCAGGCTGCCGGCCAGGCACACCGCGCCCAGGCTGTATTTCACCGGATCGGGGACGATGTTGAAGCTGAGGAGAAGTCCCGCGACGCCCAGCGCCACCGGCACCCAGCGGCCCGACAGCGCCTGGGGCACATCCCGGTGCAGCAGCAGATAGGCGAGGGCGCCCACCAGGATCGAAGCGCCGCGGGCGTCGCTGCGCCAATAGACGGTTTCGTACGGAAGGCCCATCGCCGTTTCGACCGCGCCGTTGATCATCATGGCCAGGGCGATCGTCCCCAGGACGCCGACAAGGGGAAACTGCCAGCGCCGCCACGCCAGCGCGACAAGCGCCAGCAGGATGTACATGTGCTCTTCGATGCACAGCGACCAGGCATGGTCGAGCACATTGCTGGCGCCGATCCACAGATGGGTATAGTTGGTGGTAAAGGTGATGGTGGACAGGAACTGTCCGATGGAGACGTCCTGTGCGCCGGCCGCCACCGAGACCAGCAGCAGGCAGCTCGCCAGTGCGAACAAGGCGGGGTAAATGCGCGCGACGCGCCGCGCGAAGAAGTTGGGCAGCGGCGTCTGGCGGACGAAAAG
This sequence comes from Hyphomicrobiales bacterium, assembly GCA_040255825.1. Taxonomy (GTDB): domain Bacteria; phylum Pseudomonadota; class Alphaproteobacteria; order Micropepsales; family Micropepsaceae; genus Rhizomicrobium. Next base: position 344,132 of record JBDZVS010000003.1, read on the forward strand.
AATCTCCGCCATCAGGCGGCCGCTCAGCACGAAGAACAACTCCACCCCCAGCCGCCCGGTGTTGATGCCGCGCTTGATCAGGAAATGGTCGATCAGGACCCCGATAAGGGCGGCGCCTCGCCAGCCGTCGAGATAGCGGATGCGGGTGGCATGCGCGGTCGCGGCCTGTGCGCGGAAGGTCTCTTGTGCGGTGACGCCAAAGCCTTGACTGCTCATCGTTGGCACTGTGCCGGTTTGTGCCGGTCACCCGTGTGACAATTCTGTGCGACCGGTGCGCGAGCGGAAGGCGATCGGCCCTCGCATGTTCTGGACAAGCGCGGCGAAAAGGCTTCTGCTGCGGTTCCCACCGGTTTTCATCCAGGAGGAGGACCTCATGCGTGACGTCAAAGGCCTGATTTTCGTGGCCGCCTTGTTGTCATTGTCAGCGGTAACCGCGTTCGCGCAGCAGCCCAGGCGGATGTCCCTGACCAGCACGTCCTTCCAGGACGGCGCGGTCATTCCCGACAAATATACCCAGGCCAGTCCATCGCCGGTGTCGCCGGAGCTGAGCTGGGCCAATGTGCCCGAAGGCACGCAGAGCTTCGCCTTGATCGTCGATGATCCCGACACCGCGCTCCGGCGCACCACCAATGAGGTGTTGCACTGGGCGGCGTTCAACATTCCCGCAAACAAGACCTCGCTGCCGGAGGGCGTGCCCAATCAGGCGAAGCTGCCGGACGGCACCATCCAGCCGCTCAACACCGGCAAGAAGCCCGGCTTCATGGGGCCGGGCGCGGGCTGCTGCGTCTATCATCACTACACGTTCCAGCTTTACGCGCTGGATACCAAGCTGAACCTGGGCCCGGACGCCACCCGCGCGCAGATCATGAACGCGATGGACGGCCATGTGCTTGGCAAGGCCGTGCTGGTGGGCCGCTTCCACCGTCCGCAGTAAACGCGAACGCCGATCTCCTCCCCTCGTGCGCGAAAGCGCACTGGAGGGGGAGGAGTCGGTAGCGATGGGTCTGCGGCACGCAGACCGAGCTGCCGACGGAGGGGGTTATTTAAGAAAATTCCTCCCCTTCGCGAGCGTCAGCTCGCAAGAAGGGGAGGTGGCGGCAACGATGTGTCGGCAGCGCCGACCGAGTTGCCGGCGGAGGGGTTTACTTAAGACTCCCCATATCGATCACGAAGCGGTACTTCACATCGCTCTTCAGCATGCGGGCATAGGCTTTCTCGATGTCCTCGATGGGGATCATCTCGACGTCCGATGTGATGCCGTGCTTGGCGCAGAAGTCCAGCATCTCCTGGGTTTCGGGGATGCCGCCGATCAGCGAGCCGGCGATGGCGCGGCGCTTGAACACCAGGTTGAACACCGCAGGTGAAGGGTGCGGCGTTGAGGGCGCGCCCACCAGCGCCAGCGTGCCTTCGCGCTTCAAAAGGCCGGTATAGGCGTCCAGGTCGTGCGGCGCGGCCACCGTGTCCAGGATCATGTCGAAACTGTTCGCATGCTTCTGCATCTCCTCCGGCCGCGTGGAGATCACCACATCGTCGGCGCCCAGCGCCTTGATGGCGGCGACCTTGCCGGGCGAGGTGGTGAAGGCCACCACATGCGCGCCCAGGGCATGGGCCAGCTTGACGCCCATGTGGCCCAGCCCTCCGATGCCGACGATGCCGACCTTCTTGCCGGGGCCGGCGCCCCAGTGGCGCAGCGGCGACCAGGTGGTGATGCCGGCGCACAACAGCGGCGCGGCCGCGGCCAGATCCTTTTCGGCGTGGCTGATCTTGAGGACGAAATGCTCGTCCACCGTGATCGCGGCGCTGTAGCCGCCATGGGTGTTCTCGGGCGCGGCCAGGGGGCCGTTGTAGGTGCCGGTGAAGCCGACCGGGCCCTCGCAATACTGCTCCAGGCCCTCCTGACAGGAGGCGCAGGTGCGGCAACTGTCGACCATGCAGCCCACACCCACCAGGTCGCCGGCCTTGAAGCGGTCCACCTGGCTGCCGACCTTGGTCACCCGGCCGACGATCTCATGGCCGGGAACGCAGGGATATTTGGTGCCGGGCCACTCGCTGCGGGCGGTATGCAGGTCGCTGTGGCAGACGCCGCAATACAGGATCTCGATGGCCACATCCCTGGGGCCGGGTTCGCGCCGGTCGATGGTGAAGGGCGCCAACGGGGTGGCGGGGCCTTGCGCGGCATAGGCTTTGGTCTGCATGGCGAACTCCTGATAGGGATGGGGCCGAGCGTAGTTAGGTTCGACATCGGCCGGCGGAAGGGATTGCGGCTTTTCGTCCTAACCCTTGACGCACTGCAACAAGGAACTTACCACGCCCGGCGGACAGAGAGGACCGCCATGCGTATAGACCAGATTCCCGTCGGCAAGAACGCTCCCAACGATGTCAATGTCATCATAGAGGTGCCGATCGGGGGTGAGCCGATCAAGTACGAACTGGACAAGGCTTCGGGCGCGCTGGTGGTCGACCGCTTTCTCTATACCGCGATGCGCTATCCCGGCAATTATGGCTTTGTTCCCCATACCCTGTCGGGCGACGGCGACCCGGTGGACGTGCTGATCTGCAACAGCCGCGCCATCGCGCCGGGCGCAGTGATGAGCGTGCGGCCGGTGGGCGTGCTGCTGATGGAGGACAATGCCGGCCCGGACGAGAAAATCATCGCGGTACCGTCCAGCCACATCAGCGCCCGCTTCGACGGCATCCACAATCACAGCGATCTGCCCGAGATCACGCTGAAGCAGATCGAGCACTTCTTTGCCCACTACAAGGACCTGGAGCCGGGCAAGTGGGTGAAGATCATCCGCTGGGGCGACGCGGACGAGGCGCGGCGGCTGGTCCTGGAAGGCGTGGCGCGGGCGAAGAGGTAGCGCCGGCGCCCCGATCGCGAGGCGGATTCAGTCCGGCAGCATGCGGCGCAAAACGTTGTTGCCGTCGATCAGCTGATGCTTCAGCACGCCGGCAAGATGCAGGGCGATGAAGCCCAGCAGCACATAGATCAGGATATTGTGGATGTCGCCCGCCTCATGGCCCCAGGCCGAGCCTTTCGGGCACAGCATGGGCAGTGGAATGACGCCGAACAGCGTCACCTCCCATCCGCGCGAATTGGCCGCCGCCCAGCCCAGGAGCGCCAGCACGAACACCAGAGCGTAGAGCGTGCGGTGCGTGACGCGCGCCAGCGTTCTTTCCCATGGCACCGTCGCGCCGGGCTCGGGCACGCCGAATGCGATGCGCCATAGAAAACGCAGAACGATGGTCAGAAGGATCACGGCCCCGACCAGCAGATGCCAGTGGACCCAGCCTTCATCGCGCGTGTCACGGCCGATATGCGGCATGATCGAGCCGATCGTGTACTGCGCGATCAGCAGGGCGACGACAAGCCAGTGGAAAAACTTCGCTACCGGATGATAGCGCGCCTGCGATTGCATCTGTCCACCCCAGCCCAGCGACGCGCACAGGTTAGACCAGTGCGTAAAAAGCACAAGCCTCCCAAAGTCTTAGTAAGACGCATTCTGATCAATGTGGAGCGGTGAATGGCAGGCTTTGCAGGTGGCGATGTCCGTGCCAGATTCCCGCCGATTTTGTCCCTCGCAGCCGGAGATACGCATGGCAAGACATCTTTTGGCCCTCGCCGCCCTCGTTGCGGTGACGCTGCCGGGCGCGGCGCTGGCCGGTCATGGCAAGGCCGGCCTGTGGTCGGTCTCGTCCACCACGCAAATGAACATGACCATGCCCGGCATGGGCGCGGGCGACAGGGCCATGGCCATGCCGGCCACCAGCCACACCACGCAGATGTGCATGAGCCAGGAAGAGGTGGATTCCAGCGCGCCGCCGCATATCGATCAAGCCGGCACCGGCTGCACCACCAAGCTCCTGTCGGCGACCGCGACCAGCATGAAGGCGGCGATGACCTGCAACGGGCGGCTGAAAGGCAGCGGCCAGATGCAGATCACCTATCGCGGCGCCGAGCATTACCAGGGCACCTATGACTTCAAGGGCCAGGTGGAGGGCAACGCCACCGCCATGACCACCCGCTTCAAGGGCGACTGGGTCAAGGCCGATTGCGGCGCGATCAAGCCATACAAGCTGCGGACGCAGTGACGGACGGGCCGGCGGAGCCGGCCGCCCTGATCGGGCGGGCGCGAAGCGGGATTGGCCCCACCAGGCGCCCGGTTATTGCCGCGCTTCAGGCAAAAACAATGTCCGGGGGCTGTTTTTAACCAGTTGCCCCGCCATATGGGATGGTTAGACTGTCCAAATCCCCACAACATCCAGTTTCCCGGAGAATCGCCTTGCGCCGCGCCGACGAAGAAAACGACGAAAAGGACGACGAGAAGAAGGTCCCCGAGCCGCAATCCAGCGAAATCGCGAAAGCCCTTTTCAAGTCGCGCACGGTGCTGATCTTCGGCGAGGTCGATATGAAGATGGCCGAGCGGGTGACGGCCCAGCTTCTGGCCTATGCCGAGAGCGAGGGCGACATCCGCGTGGTGGTGAATTCCCCCGGCGGTCATGTGGAGTCGGGCGACACCATCCATGACATGATCCGCTTCGTGGGCAACCGGGTGAAGATGATCGGCACCGGCTGGGTGGCCAGCGCCGGCGCCCATATTTTCCTGGGGGCGAAAAAAGAGAACCGCCTCTGTCTTCCCTTCACGCGCTTTCTGCTGCACCAGCCGCTGGGCGGGGTGCGCGGACAGGCCAGCGACATCTCCATCGAGGCGGAAGAGATTCTCAAGATGCGCGCCCGCCTGATCAAGGAGATCGCCGACGAGACCGGCCAGCCCTATGAGAAGGTGGTCGCCGACACCGAGCGCAATTTCTGGATGGGCGCGGACGAGGCGGTGAAATACGGCGTGGTCGGCCGGATCATCCGCCACGCATCCGAGGTCTGACGTTCCGGCGGCGTGCCGGCGGCGGTCAGTCCTTTTCCCGTTCCAGCGCGCGCAGCGCCGCAAGGGCAGCCCGCAAGGGCAGCATCACGCAGGTGTGACGGCCGGGCAGGGCCGTGACGCCGTTGAAGGCGGCGTAATCGGGCGCGGGTGCGGGGCCACCGGCCAGCATGGCCTCCACCGCGCCGGCAAGGGCTTCCATATCCGGCCGGGTGCGTCCTGGTCCCAGCCTGGCCAACAGGGCCGCGGAGGCCTGCGCCAGGACACAGGCGTGGGTGTCATGCGCCAGCGCCGCGATCCGGCCGTGCTCCAGGTTCAGCTCCACGCTCACCCTGTCGCCGCAGGCGGGGTTGTGGGCGGTCCCGCTTGCGTGCGGCGCGGGCAGGTGTCCGGCATGGCTGGCGTCGGCTGCCAGCCGAAGCAGGTCGCGGCGGTAAAGCAGGTCTTCGCTCATATGAAGGAGAACCTGAGAACTTTTCTGCAAGTCATTGCAAATTCGTGATTTCGAGGTTTCGACGCCCTGATTTCCGCAAGCGATGTTGCCACGGAAATCATGAGGCGGACAGCAGCAGGCAGTATGGCCCGGCTGCTTGAAACTTGTCATCCCGGGTGCGGCGCAGCGTGCGGGGATGCGGCGCGGGCCCGGGACCGTCATCCAGGCGCTTGCGGCGAAATGGGTCCGTTCGCACGCTGTCGCTACGAACCTGCGCGATGCCGACGCATCGGCTGGCCGAGGTGACAAGCCAGGGATGATTCCATAAGAAAACAACATGCCCTAGGCGGCTTGCATCCGCGGCAGGCGCACGCGAACCCTGAGGCCGCCTTCGGGCCGGTTCTCCAGCACCACGCCGCCGCCATGCCCCTCGACGATGGCCTTGACCAGGGTAAGCCCCAGGCCGGTACCGCCGGTCGCTTCGTTGCGGGAACTTTCCAGGCGCACAAACGGCTCGAACACCCGCTGATGATCGCCTTCGGGAATGCCGGGACCATCGTCCTCCACCAGCACCTCATAACCATCCTGGCTGTCGGTTATCTTCACCTCGGCCTTCCCGCCATAGGCGACGGCGTTCTCGACCAGATTGCGGACGGCGCGGCGGATTTCATTGGGCCGGCAGGAGATGGGTGCCGGGGCGTGGCCTGTCCAATGCACCGGCTCCCCCAGTTCGTCGAGGTCGGTGCACAGGCTTTCCACCAGGGCCGACAGATCGACATTGCGCCGCGTCTCCCCGCCGGTGCCGCGCGCTGCCGCCAGCACCTGTTCGGTCAGAGCCTGCAGCTCGTCCAGGTTGTGCATCAACCCTTCGCGAAGCTCATCATCCTCGATGAATTCCAGATTGATGCGCATGGCGGTCAACGGGGTGCGCAGATCGTGGCCCACCGCCGACAGCAGATGGCGCTGGCTTTCCAGGGTGCGGGCCACCTTTTCCGCCATCGTATTGAAGGCGGCGGCGGCGTTGCGCACATCGTCCGGTCCCTGTTCGGCGACGTGCGGGCGGCCCGAGCCCGACGCCATCGCGGCCGCCGCCTGGGTCAATTCCGAAAGCGGGCGGACGACGCGCCGGGCCATGAAGGCGGCGGCGGCCGAACCCAGCACCACCGCGATCACGGCGGCCACCATCAGTTCCCCTGGCCAGTCGGGGGTGGGACGCACCAGCACGCCGCTGACGGCGCTGTGTTTGCTCACCGGCACTATGGTGCGGATCACGTCGTTGGAAGTGCCCGGATCGCGCGAGAGGACGGGCCTGAGCCTGCGGTCGATGGTGGCCATGTCCTCGTGCAGGTGAAAGATGGTGTTCTTTTTGCCGGGATGGTTGGCGGGGAGGGCGTTTTCCAGCCGCTTGGCCAGGGCCTGCTCCTCGGCGGTCATGGTGTGGTTGAAGGTGCCCTGGACCTCGCGGAACCGCCAGTTCGGAAAGCTCATGTTGCGCATCGCCACCAGGCGCGCCTCGGGCGGCAACTGGCTGACGGTGGCGGCCACGGCGGCCGCGCGGTCGATCATGCGCTCGTTCAGCACGTCGCTGGTCTGCGCTTCGCTCTTTTTGTAATAATAGAAAGCGACGCCGATATTGGACACCGCCACGGCGGCCGCGACCACCAGGATCAGTTGGACGGCCAGTGTGCGCGGCCAAAGGCGAAAGCGCATCACGCCATCTCCGGGTCCATCGCGAAGATGTAGCCGCCGCCCCAGACCGTCTTGATGTAGCGCGGATTCTTGGGGTCGGGCTCGATCTTCTTGCGCAGCCGGCTGACATGGTTGTCGATCGAGCGGTCGAACAGGTCGGCGTCGCGGCCCTTGGTCAGGTCGAGAAGCTGGTTGCGCGTCAGCGCGATCTTGGGCCGCTCCAGCAGCGCGGTGAGCAGGCGGAATTCGCCGCTCGACAATGGCATGGCGACGCCGTCCAGCCCGATCAATTCGCGCTGGCCGGTGTCCAGCGTCCAGTCGCCGAACTTGACGCGCTCGGCGCCCGGCGGCTTCTGACGCGGCGGCAGCGCCTGGGTCCGGCGCAGCACGGCCGCCACCCGGGCAATCAGTTCGCGCGGGCTGAAAGGCTTGGCGATGTAATCGTCGGCGCCCATCTCCAGCCCGATGATGCGATCGACTTCCTCGCCGCGCGCGGTCAGCAGGATCACCGGGATCTGGCTGGTCTCCCGGATCGAGCGGCACAGGGAAAGCCCATCCTCCCCCGGCATCATGATGTCGAGCACCACAAGATCGATGGCGGAGCTCTTCATCACCTTGCGCGCGGTTGTCGCGTCGGGCGCGGTGGTGGCGCGATAGTTATGTTCCCGCAGATACCGCGCCAGCGGCTCGCGGATATCGCGCGCATCCTCCACCACCAGGATATGCGGCTTGGTTTCGTCCTTGGTCATAGCGCGTAGTTTTGATGCCATGGCCGGTTTCTGTGCAACATGGATTTGTCGCAAAACCTATCAGGCCATAGTTTCGACCAAATGCGGCAAAATTGGAATTGGCGGCGCTACAGTGTGCGCAGCAGCAAAGCCGCCAGGAGCAGGATAACGCCGATCACGCCCGCCAGGCCGGCAAGCCAGGTCCGGTCGGTCTTTGCGGCGCGCACGGGCGCGACGTCGATGGTTTCGTCGGTCATGGAGCGGGTCGTAGCGCGCCGTTCGGCGATTTGCCAGTGGCCAATTGTCCGCATTCCCTCTTTTCGGGGAAGTCTTAATGGGCCAAGATCGTGGAACTCTGCGGTCATGCTGGGAGGGCACAATGGCGGAGGCGCAAGCGGGCGAGAGCCTGACCGTCGCCGGTCAGGTCAAGTGGTTCGACGCCAGCAAGGGTTACGGATTCATCACGCCGGCCGATCCGGCCGGAGACGATATCCTGCTGCATCAGACTTGCGTGCGGCAGTCGGGCTTCAAGGAGGCTGTCGAGGGCGCAAAGGTGGTGTGCGAAGCGGTGCGCGGCCCGCGCGGCATGCTGGCCAGCCGCATCCTGTCGCTGGACAATTCCACCGCCCAGGTCATGCCGTTGAACGGCGATCGTCCCCAGCGTTATGTCGCCGATCCCACAGGGCCCGCCTTCGAGGGCCGGGTCAAATGGTTCAATCGCGCCAGGGGCTATGGCTTCGTCACGCGCGGTCCCGGCACGCCCGACCTGTTCGTCCACATGGAGACCTTGCGCCGCTGCAATGTCCGCGAGCTGGTCGAGGGTCAGCGCGTGCAGGTGCGGGTGGGCGACGGACCCCGGGGCGAGATGGTCGCGCAGATCGCGGTGCTGGAGGACTGACCCGCATTGCTTTTGCGGGGGTGCATGAGATAGTCGCCCCGCCATGCGTCCGTTGCCTGCTGTCCTGTCATTCCTGGTTCTGCTGTTGGCGCCCGCCTCATGGTCCCAGGCGGCGCCGGACGGCGCGGCCGACTGTCCAGCGCCGAAGACGTACGGTTTCGAGGTGGCGGGGGAGATCCGCCGCGACGTGCCGGGCTTCACCGAGGGACTGGAGGTGCATGACGGCCGCCTCTATGAGAGTACCGGAAACGTCTTCGGCGACACGCGCATCAACATCATCGACCGCAGGACCGGGAAGGTCACGGCGCTGCGCAACGATCATCACAGCTATTTCGGCGAGGGGCTGACCTTCTTCGGCGGACGCCTCTACCAGATGAGCTGGCGCGAGCATCGGGTCTTTGTCTTTGACAAGGACGGTCGCCGTCTGCGGTTGCTGCACAATCCGCGCGAGGGATGGGGCCTGACCCATGATGACCGCCGGCTGATCGCAAGCGACGGGTCGAGCAGACTCTTTTTCCTGTCGCCCGGCGATTTCCGCACCTTGGGGTCGGTCGGCGTGCGTTATGGCAACCAGCCGGTCACCAACCTGAACGAACTCGAATATGTCGATGGAGCGGTCTGGGCGAATATTTTCGAGGACTGGCACGTGATCAAGATCGCGCCGGCCAGCGGTTGCGTTCTGGGGGTTGCCGACCTTCGCGGCCTGTATGACCGGCTTACGCCCGGCGAGAAGACCAAGGTGGATGCGGATGGCAATTTCGTGCTGAACGGCATCGCGCACGACCCGGCCAGCGGTCAATTCATCCTGACCGGCAAATACTGGCCAGTCCTGTTCACCGGGCGATTCGTGGAGAAGTAGGCGTCCGGCCGGTTTGGCAATGGCGACCCCGGCAGGATTCGAACCTGCGGCCACCTGCTTAGAAGGCAGGTGCTCTATCCAGCTGAGCTACGGGGTCTGATGGGCCGAACGGAATCCGCCACCCAATCTAGAGCAAGTTGTGACCGGATTGAACTGCTGGTCCATCAATGGGACCAGGGCACCCTGCGATCGAAGCGAAAATTGTCCGAATAGGCCTTCGGCCGCGGCACGGCGACATGCGGCTCGAATCGCTGATAGGGGATGCCGTGCCGTTGCGCATAGGCCTCCGCCTCCTCGGCGGTGTCGAATTCCAGCGTCACCTGCTGGCGCATGTCGTTCGAGCTGGTCCAGCCCATCAGCGGGTCGATGGTACGTGCGGTCTCGGGCTCGAACTCCAGCAGCCATTGCCTGGTGCGGGCCTTGCCCGATTGCATGGCATTCTTGGCCGGTCTGTAAATGCGCGCCCGCATGCTCTTTCAGGTCCTCGTCGAGAATGGTCGGAGCGGCGTGATTTGAACACGCGACCCTCTGCTCCCAAAGCAGATGCGCTACCAGGCTGCGCTACGCTCCGGTCGCCAAGCCTTGCCTTACACGCTGGCGCCGCCGCCATCAAGCGGCCTGCTGTCGGTGAGGGCGCCGCCGCGCCAAGTCCATCTTTCCATTCCGTAATCGCCCGGTCCGCCGCAGTTGTGAAGCCGGGGCGGGCTGGGGTAATGTCCGGCCCGCTGGATCGAAAGCGTGTCCGGCGGTCCATACCTCACACATCTATCCGATTGGCCGACGCCGGTTCCGGGTCATCCAATCCACCGGGAGATTCAAGGCGTGTCGCGCAAAAAAATCGGCATTATCCTGGCCGCTGTTCTGGTTCTGGCGGCCGTGGGCGCCGGCGCCTGGTATCTGTGGGGTGGACATAACGGCGCTACCGAAGAGAGTGCATCCGGCGGCGCGTCAGCCCCGCCAGTCAGCAGCGGCCCCACGCCAGAGCCGGTCCTGGTGGTGATCGACCGGGCGGCGATCATGCGATTCTCCAAAGCCGGACAGGACATCGGCCGCCAGGTGCAGGAATTCACCGCCCAGACCAAGTCGGAGCTGGATGGTCAGGTCAAGGCGCTGGAGAAGGAGGGCAATGCGCTCAAGCAGGAGGCGCCCGGCCTGTCGGCGGACGCGCGCCAGAAGCGAGTCACTGCCTTCGAGCAGAAACAGGCTTCGCTGCAGCGGGTGATCGACCGCAAGCAGGCCCAGGTCCAGTCGGCGGTCGGCAAGGGCCAGGCCGCGATGGAAAAGGTGCTGGCGCCGATCCTGAAGGACATCACCAAGGAGCATGGCGTCAATCTGGTGCTGGACAAGCAGGCGGTGCTGTTCGCCACCAACTCCACCTTCGACGTCACGCCAGAGGTCATCGAGCAGCTGAACGCCAAGCTCCCGTCGGTGAAGATCGATTTCACCGCCCCGCCCGAGAAGCCCGCCGCCAAATAGCCTGGCCCGCGGTTCAGCCGCTATGGAAGGGTATTGCCGGCGATCCAGTCCAGATAGGCCGGCAGGCCGGCCAGGAAGGGCGTGCCGACGATCTCGGGCACGGCGTAAGGGTGGACTTCGCGGATGCGCGCGATGGCGCGCTCGAACAGGGCAGTTCGTGTCTTGATCAGCAGCAGCGTCTCCGGTTCGTGCCGGACCGCTCCTTCCCAGCGATAAACGCTGTCGATCGGCAGCATCTGCACGCAGGCGGCCAGCCGCTCTTCGACCAGCAGGTCGGCCATGCGCGCCGCCTCCGCGCGGCCGGGCATGGCGGACAGCAGGACGCCGTAATCCGATGCAGCCGTCATGGCGCGGCTGCTTCCACCATCGGCGGCGCGGGATGCGGATTTGCGGCCCGGCGGGCAAAGGTCAGGATATGCTGCACCGTATCCTTGAGGCCGGTGGTGACGATATCGCACTCAGTCGCCTCGATGCCGTCCAGGTAGCGCGAGGAATCGGCCAGGCCCCAGAACAGGGCCATCACCGCCACATCGGGCATGCGCTTGCGCAGACGCCGTATCTGATAGCGCGCGTTCTTGAAGGTGCCCGGCTCCAGATAGGAAACGCAGGTCAGGCGCACGCCCTCGCAATCGAGGTCGCGGATATTGGCGGCCGATGTCTCCTCCGATGAAACCACCCGGGCGCCGACGCCATATTTGGCCAGCATGTCCACCAGCAGCAGGGCCGCCGCTTCGTCGAGCGCCCCGCGGCCGGCCACGCACATGACCGGCTGGTTGCGCCATGACGGCGGCAACGCCGGAAGGTCCTTGGCGTCTTCATCCTTGCGGTCGGCGAGATTGACCAGCAATCCCTTGATGGCGTCACGGATGCGGCCCTGGCGCAGGGGATCGAGCACGCCGCGATTGACGTCGGCCTGGGCCAGCATCAGCGCGCGCGCCGCCACTTCGTCGTAATAGGCGGACAGCGAGTTGACGCGCAGGAACTCCTCGGCTTCGTCGGCGGCCTCGTCCGGGTCGTCCGCCAGCATGCGCAGATACAGGCTTTCCTCGAAACGCAGCGCGGGCTGGTCGCCCAGCATGACATCGAGGAATTTCAATCCCTCCACATGGCGGCCCAGCACCACGAAGCACATGGTCAGCGGCGTGGAGAGCAGCAGCCCGACCGGTCCCCACAGCCAGGTCCAGAAGACCGCGGCCACCACCACCGCCACCGCCGACAGGCCCATGCTGCGGCCGTAAAGGAAAGGCTCGACGACCTGGCCGACCACGGCCTCCACCGAGCCGTAGAGGGCCATGGTCCACACCATCTTTTCCCAGCCCGGATCGACCGCCAGGGCCAGGAAGAAGGGAAACAGGAAGGCCAGCGGCACGCCGACATAGGGGATGAAGCGCAGCAGCATGCTCATCAGCGCCCACAGGCCCGCGTTGGGAATGCCGATCAGCCACAGGCCGGTGCCGATCACCAGCCCGAAGATGGTGTTGATACAGGTCTGCAGGAACAGATAGCGCGACAGGCGCGCCGCCGCTTCGTCCAGCGCCACGGTGGTACGCTGCATGTCGCGCGACCCGGCCAGGCGCACGAAACGGTCTCGAAGGTCGTCCTTCTGCAACAGGATGAAACCGACAAAGACCAGCGCCAGGCCGATCAATTCCAGGGGTTCGACCAAGGGGCCCAGAAGGTTTTGCGCAACCGACCAGGGCGTCTGGACATTGCGCCGGATCACCACCGGAACCGGCTTGACGGGATTGTCGGGCGTTTCCTCGAATGTTTCCTCGTTGCGGCCGCCGGTGATCTGGTTGGCCAGGCTTTCCACCGTGCGGTTCAGCCGCTCGATGGTGCCGTTGTGCATCGCCGAGCCGACCACCGACTGGATCTTGTGGGAGAGGTTGGTCTGGTAATGCGGCAGCTCCGCCGCCAATCGGGCGAGCTGCGAGCCCATGAACAGGCCCAGCGATGACAGGATCACGATGGCGAAGGCCAGGCTGATCAGCACCGGGGCCACATTGCCCAGCCTGAACCGCTTGAGCAGACTGACCAGCGGCGCCAGGGCGAAGCTCATCAGGATCGCCAGCGCCAGCGGCATCAGGATGGGGCGCGCGAAGTAGATGGCCGCCACCACCACGGCCGCGATCACAGCGGTCATGAATTTCGGTGTCAGCGCGTCGACCGCGGCGGCTGGACCGCGCTGGGGCTGTTTCAGTTCGGCCATGCGGCGTCTCCGTCGGCCCTCACTATACTCCCCCGGCCGCAATCCGGCTTCATTTCAGGCGCCGGAAGAAACAGGAAGGCGCGCCGGTGTGGCAAGCCGGTCCCATCTGGTCGACCTTGAGCAGCAGCACGTCGCCGTCGCAGTCGATCCAGGCCTCGACCAGATGCTGGTGATTGCCGCTGGATTCGCCCTTGCGCCATACCTTCTGGCGCGAGCGCGACCAGTAGGTGACCTGTCCGCTGCTCAGGGTGGTCTCCAGCGTCTGGCGGTTCATCCAGGCGACCATCAGCACCTGGCCCGTCGCCTGGCTCTGGGCGATGGCGGGAACCAGGCCGTTCTCGTCGAATTTCACCGCCTTGATGAAGGCGTCGTGAGTCAGCGTGTCGGTCATGTTGCCTCTTTCAGCCGGGCAAAGCCCCTTTCCAGGTCGGCGATCAGGTCGCCGGCATCTTCCAGCCCGGCGTGAACGCGCAGCACCGGACCTTCCGCGGTCCAGGGCCTGGCCGTGCGCCGGATATGGGATGGAATGATCAGGCTTTCAAACCCGCCCCAGGAATAGCCCATGCCGAAATGGGAAAGTCCGTCGAGCATCGCGGCGACGGCCTTTTCCGGCGCCGGCTTCAACACCAGCCCGAACAGACCGCAGGCGCCCGAGAAATCGCGCTTCCACAGGGCATGGCCCGCATCGCCAGGCAGGGCCGGATGCATCACCCGCGCGACCTCGGGCCGGGCCGCCAGCCATTGCGCCAGCGCGATGCCCGTCTGCTGATGGCGGGCCAGCCGTACCGGCAGCGTGCGAAGGCCGCGCAGGCCCAGGAAACAGTCATCGCCGCTGGCGTAAAGGCCCATATTGCCGTGCGTCTCCACCAGCCGGGCCGCATGGCTGTCATTGGCTGCGACGTAGCCAAGCATCACGTCGGCATGGCCGCCGATATATTTGGTCGCCGCCTGGATCGACAGATCGACGCCATGCTTCAGCGGCTGGAAAAAGATCGGCGTCGCCCAGGTATTGTCCATCAGTACGCTGGCGCCGTGGGCACGCGCGGCCGCGGCGATGGCGGCGATGTCCTGGACCTCAAACGTCAACGAACCGGGGCTCTCGCAGAAGACTGCCCTGGTATTGGGTTTCAGCAGCGGAGCGATGTCGTCCGCCGGGGCGTAATAGCCGGTTTCAATGCCGAAGCGCTTGAGGGTGCGGTCGCAGAAATAGCGCGTCGGCTCATAGCAGGTATCGACGACCAGGATATGGTCGCCCGCCCCGCAGACCGACAGGATGGCGGTCGCGATGGCGTTCAGGCCCGACGGCACGGTGACGGTACGGGCCGCGCCTTCCAGTGCCGTGGCCGCGTCCTCGAAGCTGCGGGTGGTCGGGGTGCCGCGGCGGCCATAGGTATAGGAGGCCTTGCCCGCCTTCAGGCTGTTCATGTCCGGGAATAGGATGGTGGAAGCGCGGTAGACCGGCGTGTTGACCGCGCCGAAATGGTCCTGGCTCATCCGGCCAAGGCTGGTGGCTTTGGTGGAGGGGCCTTCGTCATGGGCGTTGGTCATCGGATGCTTTCAAATATGGTTCCAGCGGCTTTTCCAGCGCCAGCAGCATAACGCCGGACAGGAAACCTATCGCAGCCAGCGCCAGGAAGAACAGGGGATGGGGCAGGGTGCTCCAATAGGTGCCGATATAGCCTTGCAGCAGGCCACCGCCCAGGAAGTTCGGCAGGAAGACCACCGCCATGGCCAGCGAGGCGATGCGCGCGGGCGCCACCTTGGAAAATAGCGACTGGCTGATGGGCGACAGGAAGATCTCGCCGGTGGTGATGATGACGAAGTACAGCGCCAGCCACAGCCAGCTTATGCGGCCATGGGCGCCATGCCAGGCGGCGAAGGCCAGCACGAGATATGAAACGCCCAGCATCGCCGCGCCCGCCACCATCTTCCACATGGAGTTGGGTTCTGTGCCGGCACGGGCCTGGCGCGCCCAGAGCGACAGGAGGATGGGGGTGAACAGGAAGATCATCACCGGATTGAAGGACTGGAACCAGGTCACCGGAATCTCCCAGTTCACCAGGCCGGGGATCAGCCGCCGGTCGGTATTGGCATCGGCGAACAGGGCGATGATGTTGCCCTGCTGCTCGTAACAGGCCCACCACAGGACCAGCGGGATCACGATCAGCAGCAACGACAGGATCGACTTGCGCTCCTGTCTGCTCAGGGGCTGCCGTGCTGCGGCACGCGGACTGAGGCCATCGGCGGGCAGATATTTCCAGCCGGCGCAATAGGAGATCAATGCCAGGATCAGGCCGACGCCGGCGGCGCCGAAGCCGTATTGCCATCCCACCAGTTCGCCCAGCGTGCCCGCCACCAGCGGCGCAAGGGCGGCGCCGACATTGACGCCGACGTAATAGATGGAATAGGCGCGGTCGCGGCGGACATCGCCGCGGGCATAGAGCATGCCGACCTGCGCGGCCGTGTTGGTCTTGAACAGGCCGCCGGCCACGATCAGGATCAGCAGCGCGGGAAACAGCAGGGACGGCGACATCAGCATGAACTCGCCGACCGTCATGCCGATGATCCCGATCACCGCGGTCTTGCGCTGGCCGAGGTAATTGTCGCCGAGCCATCCTCCCAGGAGCGGCGAGGCATAGATGAAGCCGGTATAGGTGCCGTAGATCCACGAGGACAGTTGCTGGACGCTCAGCGGACCGAACAGCGCCTCGTAGAAGGCCTTTACCTGCGGATAGAACAGCACATGCTCGACCTTGCCGGGCAGCAGCACATCGTGCACCAGGTAGAGCACCAGCAGGGCGCGCATGCCGTAATAGGAGAAGCGCTCCCACATCTCGGTGGTGAACAGCACGGTCAAGCCGCGCGGGTGCCCGAACAGGGATTTCCCGGCCGGTGTGTTTTCGGATGCGGCGTTGAGCGCGGTCATGGCTGTCGCGCCGTCTTCAACAGCCAGCCGTACAGAAGAGCGACCAGCCCGGCAAAGCCCAGCAGCGCCGCCGGCTGCGCCGCACCAAGGCCGGCCGGCACAACCGCCAGCGGCGCGTCGCGGCCCGCGGCGACGATCAGCCCGGCATTGACCACGCCGAAAAGGCTTTCGCCCACGATCAGCCCCGATGCCACCAGCACGCCCAGCCGCTGGGCCCGCGCCGTGGCGGCGCGGCGATTGTAAAGCCAACCGGCCAGCGCTCCCGCCGCCACCGGCAGGGTCGCCGACATGGGCAGATAGATGCCGAAGCCGACCGCCAGGGGCGGCAGGCGCATCCAGCCGCACGCCCGGCACACTTCATCCAGCGTGACGATAACCACGCCGATCAGCGCTCCCGCGCCGATCAGGTTCCAGGCGATCTGTCCGCCGATGACGCCCTTGGCCAGCGCCGCGATCAGGTTGGCCTGGGGCGCCGCCAGGGGCTGTGCCGTCACCGTGCCGAGATTGGCGGCGCCGGCAAATCCATACGCCTTCGCCAGGAGATTGAGGACCAGCGGCACCACCACAGCCGAGGCCACGACTCCCAACAACAGCGCCACCTGCTGGCGCCAGGGGGCGGCGCCGACAAGCTGGCCGGTCTTGAGGTCCTGCAGATTGTCGTTGGAGCTGCAGGCCGCGGCGAACAGGATCGCGGTGATGAACAGCGCGACCGCGACAAGGGGAGGTGCGGGCGCGTATGAGAACAGGGCCGCCAGCAGCACCGCGCAGCCGGTCACCGCCAGGATGCCGACGCCCGAGATGGGGCTGTTGGATGAGCCGATCAGGCCAGCCATGTAGCCGCAGATCGCCGCCACCAGGAATCCGAACAGGGTGACGATGGGGATGGTGACGAGCCCGATGGCCATGGCGCTGCCCGCCAGTCCAGCATGAGCGGCGAAGCGCCAGGTCAGCGCCACCGCCAGCGCGGTCGCCGCCGCCGACAGCACAACGATCCAGGCGAGCGGGATGTCGCGGTCGGTGTGATCGGCGGGGTTCGATCCGGCCGTCTCGCGCCTTGCCGCGACCTGTCTCAGTCCGCGCAGGATGGGCCCCAGCGTGCGCAGCAGGGACCAGATGGCCGCCACGCCCATCGCGCCGGCGCCGACATAGCGCACCTGGTCGCTCCACACGTGCATCACGAAATCGCCCAGCGGCGCATGTATCGGCGTCATGGACGCCAGGACGGGCACCGCGCCCAACCAGCCGATGGCGATGCCCAGCGTCATGGCGGCGCCGACCGAGATGCCCACCAGATGGCCGGCGCCGAACAGCGCCAGCGACCAGGCGAAGCTGTAGCCGCTGGCGCCCCAGGGCAGGCGGAAAAAGCCGCTGGCGCTGTCCAGCGCCAGGCGCAT
The DNA here is from genome assembly GCA_040255825.1 of Hyphomicrobiales bacterium. GTDB lineage: Bacteria > Pseudomonadota > Alphaproteobacteria > Micropepsales > Micropepsaceae > Rhizomicrobium. The sequence goes on from JBDZVS010000003.1 coordinate 361,624, forward strand.
CGCGATGGCGATGGCCAGCCCGGCCGACGCCAGGGCGCCATAGATCACGGCCAGCAGGCCCTCGCGCGCTTGCGGGCCGGCGGCGCGGCTGTCCGAACCGACGCGCAGCACCTCGGCGCCCGCCACGCCTTCGGGGTAGGGCAGGTCGGAACTGGTGACCAGGCCACGCCGCAGGGGAATGGTGAACATCACGCCCAGGACGCCGCCCGCCAGCGTCACCAGGAACGATTCCCAGAAGGGAAAGCCGCTCCAGAATCCCACGATCACCAGCCCCGGCAACACGAAGATGATGGAGGCCATCGCCCCGGCCGACGAACACACCGTCTGCACGATATTGTTCTCGCGGATGTTGGAGCCGGCTAAGAGGCCCAGCAGCGCCATCGAGATCACCGCGGCGGGAATGGAGGTGGCGAAGGTCAGTCCGACCTTCAGGCCCAGATAGATGTTGGCGGCGGTGAAGATGAAGGTGAGGGCCACCCCCAGCACCAGGCCACGAAGGGTCAGCTCCCTGCCGGGGAAATCACGATTCATCGCTCGACTTTGCCCTCAAATTGCCGGGAATCCTAGACTTGGGACAACCGTTCAACCGATCAGGTCGACGAAGCGGTTCTCGCGCGAATAGGGCGTAAATCCCATGCGCTGATAGAGCGGCAGCGCGCGCGGATGGTCCAGCGTGCAGGTGTTGACCGTCAGCCGCTGGATGGGGAATGCCCAGGCGTTCATGCAGGTATGGTAGAGGAAGAAATAGCCGAGGCCGCGCCCTATCGCCTCGGGCATGAGACCGAAATAGGAGATGTTGGCCGACCCGGCTTTGCGCAGGTCCAGTTCGGCCATGCCTGCGGGCGTTCCCTCCGTGTACAGAACATAAAGGACATTGCGCGGATCCTGGATAAGTTGGGCCAGCGCCGCTTGCGGGAGCTTCTTGCGGTCCACCCAAAGATATTCCGAGCCGATGGTGTCGTAGAGGTACAGGTAGAAATGTGTGGCCGGCTTTTCGCTTCGCAGGATCGCGACCTTGCCGCGCGGCTGGGGCGGTGGCGGCGCGGACGGACGGGCGTTCATCTCCAGGAATGTGACCGTCATGGGAACGCGCCGGCCCGCCTGGGTCATGGGCGCTCCACCGGCGCTTCGGGCCTGCCGCCCCACTCCGTCCAGGAGCCGTCATAGAGCGCCACCCGCGGCGCGCCGATCCGGTGCAGCGCCAGCATCAGGATGGCGGCCGAGACGCCGGAGCCGCAGGTGGTGACGATGGGCGCGCGCACATCGACGCCCGCTTCGGTGAAAACCGCGCGCAATTCGCTCTCCGGTCTCAGCGTGCCCTGTGCGGTGAGCAGCGAGCGCCAGGGCACATTGGCGGCGCCGGGCATGTGGCCGCCGCGCACGCCGGCGCGCGGCTCGGCTTCTTCGCCGCGGAAGCGGGCGGCGCTGCGCGCATCGACCATCCGCGCCTTTTTGCCCTGTACGATCGCCATAACATCGTCGAAGCCGCGTATCAGTTCCGGGCGCGGAGAGGGGGTGAAGACGGCCGGCTCAGGCGCGACACGGCCGGCTTCGACCGGATGGCCGCCGGCCAGCCATGCGGGCAGCCCCCCATCCAGCACCGCAACCTTGTCATATCCCATGGCCTTGAGCATCCACCACACCCGCGGCGCCGAAAACAGGCCGCTATGATCGTAGACCACCGCCATCATGTCGTCGCCGACGCCCAGCGCACCCACCTGGCGGGCGAACTGATCGGCCGGCGGCATCATGTGGGGCAGGCCGGTGGTCCGGTCGGCGATGGCGTCGATGTCGAAATGGACCGCCCCGGGGATATGGCGCGCCAGATAATCCGCCTCGGCATCGCGCGGATCGTCCGGCATGTACCAGTTGGCGTCGACCATGCGCACATCCTTAAGGCGCGGGGCTAGCCAATCGGCGGTCACCAGATCATTCATACGGAACGCTCACCGGCTCGCGCTGCGCCACCAGCCAGGACGGTACCGGCAGGTTGTGCTGCCGCAGGAAGGTGGGGTTGAACAGCTTGGACTGGTAGCGGTTGCCATAGTCGCACAGCACGGTGACGATGGTGTGTCCCGGACCCAGATCCTTGGCCATGCGGATGGCGCCCGCCACGTTGATGCCGGTGGACCCGCCCATGCACAGGCCCTCATGCTCCAGAAGATCGAAAAGAACCGGCAGGGCTTCCTCGTCGGGAATCTCGTAGGCGTCGTCGATAGGCGCGCCTTCCAGGTTGGCGGTGACGCGCCCCTGGCCGATTCCTTCGGTGATCGAATTGCCGTGGCTTTTCAGTTCGCCGGTCTTGATCCAGCTATAGATCGCCGCGCCCAGCGGGTCGGCCGCGGCAATGCGGATATCGGGGTTGCGTTCCTTCAGGGCGATGGCCACGCCGCCCAGCGTGCCGCCCGAGCCGACGGCGCAGATGAAGCCATCCACCTTGCCCCCCGTCTGATCCCATATCTCGGCCCCGGTGCCCTCGATGTGCGCCTGCCGGTTGGCGATGTTGTCGAACTGGTTGGCCCAGACCGCGCCATTGGGCTCGGTCTTGGCCAGTTGCTCGGCCAGCCGGCCTGACAGCTTCACGTAATTGTTCGGATTCTTGTAAGGCACCGCCGGCACTTCGATCAGTTCGGCGCCCAGGAGCCGCAGCGCGTCCTTCTTTTCCTGGCTCTGGGTCTCGGGGATCACGATGACGGTGCGAAAGCCCAGCGCGTTCGCCACGACCGCCAGGCCGATGCCGGTGTTGCCCGCGGTGCCCTCGACGATCGTGCCGCCCGGTCGCAGCAGGCCGCGCCGAACCGCATCCTGGATGATGAAAAGCGCGGCGCGGTCCTTGATCGATTGGCCGGGGTTCAGGAATTCCGCCTTGCCCAGAATTTCGCAGCCGGTGGCCTCGGAAGCCTGTCTGAGCCGGATCAGCGGCGTGTTGCCGATCGCGGCGATAACGTCCTGCTTGATGTGCATGGCGGCAAACTAGTCGCCTGAGCGGATGGCTTCAAGACGGCGGTGAGGCGGCGCAGCCCGGAAAACCCACACTGAATGCGGGGAGATCGGCAGGTATTTGTCCGTGTCGGGATTATTTGCGGGCCAGCGCGGCGCATTCGGTATGCCGGTAGCAACCCACGACATGATCGTTGACCATGCCGACGGCCTGGGCGAAGGCGTAGATGATGACCGGTCCGCAAAAATTGAAGCCGCGTTGCTTGAGGTCTTTTGCCAGCGCCTCGCTCATTTCGGTCTGGGCGGGAATCTGTTCGCGGCTCTTGAATCGGTTGACCCGCGGCCTGCCGCCGACATGCTTCCAGATCAGCTCGGTGAAGCCGCCCGGCTCCTTTTCCTCGATGTCGAGCCACAGCCTTGCGCCCTTGATCGCGGATTCGATCTTGGCGCGGCTGCGGATGATGCCGTCATTCCTGAGAAGACGGTCAATGTCGCGGTTGCCGTAACGGGCGATACGCTGCGGGTCGAAATCATGGAAGGCCTTGCGGAACTGCTCGCGCTTGCGCAGGACGGTGATCCACGACAGGCCGGCCTGGAATCCGTCCAGCACCAGCTTTTCATAGAGCGCGCGGGAATCGAACTCCGGCACGCCCCATTCGGTGTCGTGATAGGAGAGGTACAGCGTATCCTCGCCCGGCCAATGACAGCGTGATTTTTGATGTGTCATTGGCCGTGCCATTTCCTGGGTCGCGCGGGCTGCGCCTTCGCCGGCGCTCGGCTGCCCGTCGCTCC
>JBDZVS010000003.1:365455-397146 GCA_040255825.1 Hyphomicrobiales bacterium
ATTTCCTGGGTCGCGCGGGCTGCGCCTTCGCCGGCGCTCGGCTGCCCGTCGCTCCCGGCCAATGACAGCGTCCGATCTCAGGCCCCATGCGCCGGATCGAGCCATGCCGGCCTGGTCAAGGCAACAGCAATCTCACCCGCGGTCACCGGTCCGTCCGCCGCCGTCCAGCGGTCCAGCCGCACCAGGGCAAAACCCTTGGCGCCCTCGGCGGCGAGCATTTCGCCGATCTCCTGGCCGCCGGCGGCAAGCATGGTGCCGGGCGGGGGCAGCGGCGTCTCGGCGTGCACAGTCAGGATGCGCTTTCTGGCCGTTCCGCGGTGCTTCATGCGGGACGTCAGCTCCTGCCCGACATAGCAGCCCTTTGTGAAGGAGACTGCGTTCAGTTCCTCAAGGCCCGCGTCCAGCGCGAAAATCTTCTCGCTGCCGAAGTCCGGTCCCTCCGGCACGCCCAGTTCCCGGCGCAGGGCGTGATAGGCAGCCGGGCCTTGAAGATCGCCGGGCATCTCGGCCAGCGCGCCGATGCTGCGGGACGGCAGGCCGCGATGACGCGGATCGTCGAAGGTCACGGCCCGCTCGGTGTAGGGCAGGGCGCGGCCGGGCGGATGGCCCGCCAGGGCCGCGAACACGCCCAACTGGTCACGCGGCTCGATTTCGATTCGGGCCCGCAGCCGGTACATCCGCAGCTTGCGCGCCAGCGCGTCCCGCGAGCCGGCGGCGCAGTCGATCAAAAGCGCGCCGTCGCCTTCAACGACCAGAAAATCGAACAGGATCTTGCCCTGGGGCGAAAGCAGGGCCGTGTAGAGGGCCTTTCCGGGCGAAAGCTGGCCCAGATCGTTCGTCACCAGGCCCTGGAGAAAACCCCTGACATCCTGCCCCGCGAGGGCCAGGACGGCGCGATCGGTCAACTGTGCGGGTTCCATCCACCCCAGTTAGGCGGTCCTGTCGCGGTTGCCAAGGGTGGAGGGGTGGGCTAACAGCCGGGGCCATGACCCAGGACCAGGCCAGTTTCGATCTGCTGATCCGCGGCGGTACCGTGGCCACCCCCGGTGGAATCGTCCAGGCCGATATTGGCGTCACCGGCGGGCGCATTGCCGCCATCGGTACGCTTTCGAACGCGAAGGCGGGCGAGATTTTCGAGGCCAGGGGCCTCTACGTCCTGCCGGGGGCCATCGACACCCAGGTGCATTTCCGCGAGCCGGGCAACGAACACAAGGAAGACCTGGCGAGCGGCAGCCTGGCGGCCGTGCTGGGGGGCGTCACCGCCGTGTTCGAGATGCCCAACACCGCGCCGCCCACCACCACCCGCGCCGCCATCGAAGACAAGCTGGCCCGCGCGAAAGGGCGCATGTGGTGCGACCATGCCTTCTATGCCGGCGCCACGCCGCAGAATATCGGCGCGCTGGCCGAGCTGGAGCGCATGCCCGGCGTCTGCGGCATCAAGGCGTTCCTGGGCTCGTCCACCGGCACGCTGCTGCTCAGCAGGCCGGACGATATTCTGGCGGCGCTGAAGGCCGGGCGGCGCCGGGTCGCGGTCCATTCCGAAGACGAAGATCGCATGGTCCAGCGCAAGCATCTGGCCGAGCGCGGCAAACCGCAAACCCATCCGGTGTGGCGCGACGCGGAGTCCGCGCGCCTGTCGACCGAGCGCGTGCTGGGGCTGGCCCGCGCCGCCGGCCGCCGCCTGCATGTGCTGCACGTCACCACGGGCGACGAGATTCCGCTGCTGGCGGCGGCAAAGGATCTGGCCACCGCCGAGACCACGCCGCAGCACCTGACCCTGTCGGCGCCCGAATGCTATGAGCGGATGGGCGCCTATGCCCAGATGAACCCGCCCATCCGCGACGAAAGCCACCGCGCGGCGCTGTGGGACGCGGTGCGCCAGGGCGTGATCGACGTGATCGGCTCGGATCATGCGCCGCACACGCGCGAGGAAAAAGATCGCGAATATCCCGGCACGCCTTCGGGAATGCCGGGTGTGCAGACGCTGGTGACGCTGCTGCTGGATCACGTCAACAAGGGCAATCTGACGCTGGAGCGGTTCGTCGATCTCACGGCGTCGGGGCCGCAACGGATTTTCGGCATCGCCGGCAAGGGGCGCATCGCGCGCGGCTATGACGCCGATTTCACCATCGTCGACATGGGACTGACGCGCGAAATCCGGAACGACTGGATCGCCTCGCGCTGCGGCTGGACGCCGTTCGACGGCATGAAGACCAAAGGATGGGCGGTCGCGACCGTGCTGCGCGGCAGCTTCGTCATGCGTGATTTTGCAGCCATGTGCGCCGCGCAGGGCGCGCCGCTGCGCTTTGTGGAAACCCTCGAGCCGTCCGGTGCTTGACGCACGGGACATTTTCGGGTCGCTTTGCGCGACGCCGGGGAGATTCAACATGACAGCAGGAAATCCCGGCCAGCGATGAATTATGTCATCCTGGTCATGTCGGGCGTGTTGATGGGGCTGATCGCGGCAGTCCCCATCGGTCCGGTGAACCTGATCTGCATTCGCCGTACTTTCGCGTTCGGTCCGCTCAACGGCTTCATGTCGGGCCTGGGCGCCGCGCTTGGCGACGGCGTCTTCGCGGCGGTCACGGGGCTGGGGCTGACCTGGATCGCGCAACTGATCGAAGGCTATGCCACCATCATCGAGCTGGTGGGCGGGGCGATCCTGGTGTGGATCGGCTATCGGACCTTCACCCATCCGCCCATACTGGCGGGGCCGGAGGATTGCGCCGAGAAGGCCGGCGGCAACCTGGCGCGGGCGATGATTTCGACCTTTGCCCTGACCATCACCAATCCGGCGACCCTGCTGTTCTTCACCTCCATGTTCGCCGGCCTGGGCGGGCTGGCGGGCGGCGCCGGCAGCTTCCACGACGCCACATTCGTGGTTGGGGGGGTGGTGGCCGGCTCGACGGGCTGGTGGCTGGCCCTGACCACCCTGATCGGGCTGTTCCACACCAGGATCGACGAGCGGGCGATGCGCCTGATCAACCGGGGATCGGGCCTGTTGCTGATGGCGTTCGGCACGGCCGTCCTGATCCATGTCGTCCGGGGCGGCGTTAGCCTTTCGGGCATTTAATCCGCTATTCGGCCGGGCGCGGACAGCCTGGCAAGCGAAACACTATGGCGCGGGGTCCGCGCGCGCTACAATGCGGCCTAGTGTTGTGGTTCCGAAGTTCGCTACAGCACCGATATAGACCGCTTATGCGAACTTCGGAACCGAAACGACACTAGATTAAATAGACTGCTAGTGTCCTTCGATTCCGAAATTCGCTCAGAGCCCGATATAGAGATCATACGAATTTCGGAATCGGGACACTAGGTTCGGGTGTACTGGATCGGGGGGTGTCGGGAGAGGTTGATGCGATATCTGGTGGCATTGTTCGGGTTGGTCTTTTCCCTGGGCCTGGTGGCGCCCGCCTTTGCGGTGGATGACGCCCTGTCGATCGAGGCCAACGAGGCCTATCTGAAGGCCAACGCCCAGAAGAAGGGCGTGATCGTGCGACCCAGCGGACTTCAGTACCGCATCATCCAGAACGGTTACGGCAAGCGGCCCAAAAGCACCGACACGGTGAAGGTCTATTTCACCGGCACGCTGATCAACCACACCATCTTCGACGGCACCTCGCCGGGCCTGCCCGCGAGCTTCAAGGTCGACAGCGTGATTCCCGGCTGGGTGGAAGCGCTGCAACTGATGCGGGAAGGCGATCACTGGCTGCTGACCATTCCGGCCCATCTGGGCTATGGCGCGCGCGGGCAGGGCGACGGGCTGATCCCCCCCAACCAGACGCTGATCTTCGACATCCGCCTGATTTCGACAACGCCGGCGCCCAAGCGCGGCGAGCCCGGTTATGTGCCCGAGCCGGGCGACGACGACAATCAACGCTAGGGAGACGGCTTTGCGCAACTGGCTGGCCCGCCTGTGGTCGGCGCCGCAACTGAAAGGCGGGCGTCTGCGCATCGCGCTGGCGCTCGTCCTGGTGGTTGGCGGCAGCGCGCTGTTCTGGGCCAGCCGCGATTATACCGTGTCGGCGCCCGAGTGGGACGGCCAGGTCCGCGGCATTGCCTACAATCCCAGCCGCCTGTTCGCCGAAAGCGACCAGAAGCATGTATCGCAGGACCATATCGCCCGCGACTTGGAGCAGCTCTCGCGCCTGACCAGCCACATCCGCACCTATACGGTGGCCGGCGGCATGGACAAGGTGCCCGCCATCGCGCGCCGTTACGGCATGACCGTGTCGCTGGGAATCTGGATCGGTCCCGACCTCGCCAAGAACGAGAAGGAGATCGCGCTCGGCATAAAGACGGCGCTGGCCAACCGGCGCACCATCGACCGGGTGGTGGTGGGCAACGAGACCCAGTTGCGCGGCGACGTCTCGCCCGATCGTCTCAATGCCTATATCCGCCGCGTGCGCGCCGCGTTGCCGGCCCGCATCAAGGTCACAACCGCCGAACCCTGGTCGACCTGGATGCTGACGCCCGAGGTGGGCAAGTATGTCGATGTGATCTTCGTCCATCTGCTTCCCTATTGGGAGAATGCGGACATCCGCGGCAGCCTGAAGGCGACCGAGAATTTCTACAACCACATCCAGGACGAGTTTCCCGACAAGCCCATCATCGTGGGCGAGGCCGGCTGGCCCTCGGAAGGGCGCACGCGCGGCCGCGCCGAAGCCTCGGTGGCCAACGAGGCCTGGTTCGTGCGCGCCTTCGTCCAGTTCGCCATGGAAAAGGGCTGGGACTATTACCTGATCGAAGCCTATGACCAGCCCTGGAAGAACCGGGGCGAGGGCGCGGTGGGCGCCTATTGGGGCCTGTTCGACGCCACCGGCCATCCGAAATTCGCCTTCACCGGCCTTTTGCGGACCTTCCCGGAATGGCGCACCTATGCGCTGGTGGCGGCGGTGCTGTCGCTTCTGCTGGGCCTTCTGGTGCTGGGGCGGATGCCGCGCGTGCGCCAGACCGGCTATCTGGTCATGGGCGGCATGATCGCGCTGGTTTCGACGGGGCTGCTGGCGCTGATCGACGCCACGGCGCTGGAATATGTCGATCCCACCGATATCGCCGCCCTGGTGGCGATGTCGCCGCTGGTGCTGCTGGCGTGCGCGGTGATCCTGACCGAGGGCATCGAGCTGGCGGCCAGTCTGTGGCGGGTCGAGCGGCGGCTGGTGCCCGTGGCCATCCCGCAGGTGGCGCCGCGCGTCTCCATCCATGTGCCCACCTACAACGAGCCGCCGGCGATGGTGATCGAGACGCTGAATGCGCTGGCGCGGCTGGACTATGACAATTTCGAAGTCATCCTGCTGGACAACAACACGCCCGACCCCGATGTCTGGCGGCCGGTGGAGGCGCATTGCCGCAAGCTGAATGCGCTGGCCCCCTGCCCACGCTTCCGCTTCTTCCATTTCGAGCAGGTCAAGGGCTTCAAGGGCGGCGCGCTGAACCGGGCGCTGGCCCTGACCGATCCGGCGGCGGACTATGTGGCGGTGATCGACAGCGACTATCAGGTGGAGCCTTTCTGGCTGCGCCGCGTCATTCCCTATTTCGCCTCGCCCGGCATCGCGCTGGTGCAGGGGCCCCAGGATTACCGGGACAGCCGCGAGAACCCGTTCAAGGCCATGGCCTATGAGGAATATCGCGGCTTCTTCCATATCGGCATGGTGGAGCGCAACGAGCACAACGCCATCATCCAGCACGGCACCATGACCATCGTCTCCAAGGCGGCGCTGTTGGCCGTGAACGGCTGGAGCGAGTGGTGCATCACCGAGGATACCGAGCTGGGGCTGAAGCTGTTCGAGGCCGGGCACGAGGCCGTCTATGTCTCCCAGACCATGGGCAAGGGCCTGATGCCCGACACGCTGGAAGCCTTCATGACCCAGCGCTATCGCTGGGTCTATGGCGCCATGCAGATGCTCAAACGCCACGCCAGGGCCATCTTCGTCGGCGGCACGCGCCTGACCTGGCCGCAGCGCTATCAGTTCCTGTCCGGCTGGCTGCCCTGGATTTCCGATGGCCTGGGCATGATGGTCACGCTGATGGCGCTGGTGTGGACCCTGCTGATGTGGCTTTTGCCCAGCTATATCGATGTGCCGATGCCGGCCTTGTCGGCGGCGGCGATGGCGCTGTTCGCCACCAAGTGCCTCAAGACGCTGCTGCTCTATCCGCCCAAGGTGAAATCGGGCCTGAAGGGGGCGTTCATCGCCTCGGTGGCGGGCCTTTCGCTGACCCATACGGTGGGCAAGGCGGTGTGGACGGGGCTGATGACGTCGCGCAAGCCGTTCCTGCGCACGCCCAAATGCGCCGATCCGGCCAGTTTCACCCAGGTGCTGCGGGTGGTCTGGCAGGAAACCGCCCTGCTTGCGCTGCTGCTGGCGGCCATGGTGTCGATGGGATTCGACCGCGGGTTCCAGGACCCGGCCGTCAGCCTGTGGATGGTGATGCTGGGCGTCCAGGCGCTGCCCTATTCGGCCACTTTCGCCACCGCCTGTATCAGCGCCATGTCCAACAAGCAGGGCGAGCCGGCGGCGGCATCCACGCCCGTCATGCAGGAAGCGGCTTGAACCGGGGCCCGGCCATGCCGATATTAGGCCCTCAAAGGAGTATCGCCCGGTGATGACCTTCCTGCTCGTGCTGTTCGCCCTGTACTGGCTGCCGACGTTCATCGCCATTCTGCGCGGCGCACCGTCGGTGCTGGGCGTGGCGGTGCTGAACTTTTTCGGGTTCACCATCATCGCCTGGTGGCTGGCCCTGGTCATGGCGCTGGCCATCCGTCCGGCCGGGCGCGTGGTGGTCATCGAGGGCCGCGCGCGGTATTAGAGGCGTAACACCGGCGGCACCGTCTTTCCCGGATTGAGGATGTTGTGGGGATCGAATGTGCGCTTGAGCGCGCGCATGGCGTCCAGTTCGGCATGGCTCTTGTAGCGGTGAAGCGATGCCACCTTCATGGTGCCGATGCCATGCTCGGCGCTGATCGAGCCGCCGAATTCCCTTACAAGGTCATGCACGCAGAGCTGCACGTCGTCCCAGCGCGCCAGGAAGGCCGGATCGTCGCCGGCGCGCGGGGAATTGAAATTGAAATGCAGGTTGCCGTCGCCCAGATGGCCGAAGCTGACCGGCCGGGCGCCCGGCACGATCGCCTGCACGGCGGGCACGGCCTTTTTCAGGAAGGCGGGAATGGCGGCAACCGGCACGCTGATGTCGTGCTTGATCGAGGCGCCTTCGCGTTTTTGCGCTTCCGAGATGCTTTCGCGCAGCTTCCACAATTGCGCCGCCTGGGCCTGGCTGGCGGCGATCGCCGCGTCGGTTGCCACGCCGTCCGCGATCGCCATGCCCAGCGCGTCCTCGAAGGTCGCGGACAGGTTGGCGTGGCGACCGCCCGTCGCCTCCATCAGCACATACCAGGGCGCGGGCCTGTCCAGCGGATCGCGCGTGCCGTCGATGTGGCGGATGACGAAGTCCAGCGCCAGGTGGGGCATCAGCTCGAAGGCGCTGAGCATGCCTGCCGTCGCGGCCTGCATGCGGCCGAGCAGCGTCACCGCCGCGTCGGGCGAAGCCAGCGCGGCCAGCGCCACCACCGTCACATCGGGCATGGGGAACAGGCGCAGCGCGGCGGCGGTGACCACGCCCAGCGTGCCCTCGCTGCCGATGAAAAGCTGCTTGAGGTCGTAGCCGGTATTGTCCTTGTGCAGAACGCGCAGCATGTCCAGCACCACGCCGTTCGCCTGCACCACCTCCAGTCCCAGCACCAGCGCGCGGGTCATGCCGTAGCGCAGCACATGGGTACCGCCGGCGTTGGTGGCGATGTTGCCGCCGATGGTGCAACTGCCTTCCGACGCCAGGCTGAGGGGGAACAGCAGGTTCTTTTCCGCCGCCGCCTGCTGCACCGCCGCCAGCGTGACGCCGGCCTCGACCGTCATGGTCATGCCGCTTTCGTCCAGCGCGCGGACCTTGTTCAGCCGCCCGGTGGAGAGCAGCACCTCGCCGTGCAGCGGAATCTGGCCGCCCACCAGCCCGGTATTGCCGCCCTGGACGACGAGGGGCGTGCACGTCTCATTGCAGATCGCCAGGATGGCGCTGACTTCCGCGGTGGAGGCGGGCATGAGCAGCAACGATGAGGAGCCCTTGTACTTGCTGCGCCATTCCTCCAGATGCGGCGCGATCCGGGCGGGGTCTTCGGAGAATCCCCTGGCGCCGACGGCGTCCTTGAGACGGTCGAACGGAGTCATCGGGGCGCCGCTGCCCTGGCCAGGCGGTCGTTGATCGCCTCGCCCAGGCCGGTTGAAGGAATGGGCGAGACCGCGATGGCTTCGACCTGTTCGTCCATCTCGCGCAGCATGGCGAACAGGTTGGCGGCGGCCTCACTGAGATTGCCCGAGGGGCTGAGGTTCAGCCAGGCGTCCGCAACCGGGCCGAATCCCAGCAAGGCTTCGCCGGCTTGCGCGTGCGCCGCGTCCAGCCGCAGGCGTGCCCGCGGCGCATAGTGACTCTGCAACTGGCCGGGCGAGCGGACGGTCGCGTCGGGCGCCGCCAGTGGGCCGATGATGGCCTCGATTTCGGCGCGGGTGAGGGCGCCGGGGCGCAGCAGGACAGGTGCGCTTCCATCAAAACCGATCACGGCGGACTCCAGGCCCAGCGGCGTCGCGCCGCCGTCCAGGATCAGATCGGCTTTCCCGCCCAGCCCCTCGGCCACATGGGCCGCGGCGGTGGCGCTGATGCGGCCGGAAGGATTGGCGGAGGGCGCGGCGACCGGCACACCGGCTTCCCGCAGCAACGCCCTGGCAACCGGATGGGCGGGGATGCGGATCGCCACGGTTTCCAGCCCGGCGCTGACCAGGAGCGACAGCGGGCTGTCCGCGCGCCTGGGCGCGACCAGCGTGAGCGGGCCGGGCCAGAACTTGTCCGCCAGCCTGCGCGCGCCGGCCGGCAGCACCACATGACGCTCGGCATCTTCCAGTCCGGCGAGGTGGACGATCAGGGGATTGAACCTTGGCCGCCCCTTGGCGGCAAAGATGGCGGCAACCGCCTCGCCATTGGTGGCGTCGGCGCCCAGGCCATAGACGGTCTCGGTGGGAAAGGCGACCAGCCGGCCGGCGCGCAGCAGGCCGGCGGCGCGGGCGATGGCGCCGGGATGGGCGGCAGGCATGATGGATGCGGCGAAAACGGTCATGGAGGAATTCTAGCGCCGGGGTCCTTGCAAGTCGAAATGCGCGATCTTTATGTCTTTGGCGGCTTGGGAAGCCGGACCGACGCGGTCTGCTGCGGGAAGGGGATGGTGATGCCGGCTTCGTCGAACCGCTGCTTGATGGCCTTTTGCAGGTCGAAATAGATGTCCCAATAGAGCGTATTGGGCACGAAACAGCGCGCGATCAGGTTGACGGAATTGGGCGCCAGCTCGTTGACCGGCGCGATCGGCGCGGGGTCTTTCAGCACGCGCCGGTCCGCGGTCATGATGTCCAGCAGGATCTGCTGAGCCTTGCCGATATCGTCGTCATAGTCGATGCCGACCACGATGTTGATGCGACGGGTTTCCTCGCGGGTGTAATTGGTGATGGCGCTTCCGAATATCTGCGAGTTGGGCACTGCGACATAGACCTTGTCGGCGGTGATCAGCACGGTGTTGAACAGGCCGATCTCGCGGACGGTGCCGCCGATGTCGCCCGCCACCACCACATAGTCGCCAACCCGGAAGGGGCGCAGCACCAGCAGCATCACCCCCGATGCGACGTTGGACAGCGTGCCCTGCAGCGCCAGGCCGATCGCCAGGCCCGCCGCGCCTAGCAGAGCAATGACGCTGGTGGTCTGTACGCCGAACTGGCTGAGCACCGCCACAAGCGTGATCGCGATGATCACATAGCGTACGGCCTTGACCAGCAGCGGCCGGATGGTCTGGTCGATATGATGGCTGTTCGCCACCGCGCGCGCGATCCAGCCCGACAGCCAGCGGGAGGCCGTCCAGCCCACGATCAGGATCAGCACCGCCAGCAGGACGTTGATGGCGCCGTTGATCAGCATCACCGTCAGCGCGGGCAGGGCGGCCTTGATGGCGGCCGAAGCTGTCGCGGCATCGGCCAGGGCGGCGGGAACTGCAATCGGTTCGACCATGCTGTCAGCCCAACGGGTGGAAGGCGCCATAAGGATGAAAGGAACTTGACCCGAATTAGACTTTCGCGGCCAATCCCGCAATGTGGCGCGCCGCCGTTTTCTTCCTGCCGGTCTTGATGGTGCTCTATCCGGCGGGGTCCGGGGCGGCGGCAACCCGGCCGCACTGTGCCGGTCCGGTGGCGATCGCGGATGCCAGGGTGGTGCGGCTGGAGTCCAACGGCATCCTGGTCCTCTCCGACGGACGCGCCGTGGTGCTGGAGGAGATTCGGCTTCCGCTTTCAGGACCGGGCGCTGCCGCCGGGCGGGCGCTGGCGGCGCTGCGGAACATGACGGCGTCGAAACCGCTCGTCCTGACCGCCGCATCGTCCGCGCAAGACCGCTATGGGCGCATCCGGGTGCAGGCCTTTGTCGGAGGCGTCTGGCTCCAGGAAGCTCTGCTGGAAAAGGGACTGGCGCGCGTCGCCATTTCGCCCGACCGCCAGGAGTGCGCCAGTGAACTGCTGGCGGCGGAATCGCGCGCCCGCGGCCATCAAGCGGGCATCTGGGCGGGCGGGCCGGCCAGTCCTTACCGGGTCCGTGCACCGGGGGAATTGCGGGACACGGCCGGCACCTTCCAGATCGTCGAGGGGCGGGTGGCCAATGTCGGCCGGGCCGGCAGCGGCCGTGTTTTCATCGATTTCGGGGATGACTGGCAGGATGGCTTCTCGGCCACCATCGCGCCGCAGGACCGGAGGCGATTTCGCGATTTCGACCTGGACGGTCTTGTCGCCCGCCGCATCCGCGTCCGTGGCCTGGTGCAGGACTATCGCGGCCGCCCCGAGATCGCGCTGGCGAACCCGGCGCAAATTGAAATCCTGAATTAGCAGTACGCGCGGGTTCTTCAAACAGAGAGCAAGAAAAAACCCGGCACCTTGCGGCACCGGGCTTCTTCAACCGATAGAGGGTCGGCTTGTTTCTAGTTCAGGCAGCCTTCTTGGTCAGCATGCCTTCCACCCGCTTGATGGCGGCGGCTTCGTCGGTGCGTTCCACGGCGGCGACTTCCCGGGCCATGCGGGCCAGAGCCTTTTCATAAAGCTGCCGCTCGGAATAGGACTGCTCGGGCTGGCCGCCGGCGCGATGCAGGTCGCGCACGACTTCCGCGATCGAAACCAGGTCGCCGGAGTCGATCTTGGCTTCATATTCCTGGGCGCGGCGCGACCACATGGTGCGCTTGATGCGGGCACGGCCCTTGAGGGTGTTGAGCGCGTTGCCCACCACCTCGGGGGTCGACAGCTTGCGCATGCCCACGGCCTTGGCCTTGGTCACCGGCACGCGCAGGGTCATCTTGTCCTTCTCGAACTCGATGATGAAAAGCTCAAGCTTGTAACCCGCGACCTCCTGCTCCTCGATGCCGGCGACCTTGCCGACGCCATGGGTGGGATACACGACGTGGTCGTTGGTCTTGAACTCGTGCTTCTTGTTGGAATTGGCAGGGGTCTTCTTGGCGGCGGTGGCAGCGGGCAGGGCGGCCTTGGCGACGGGGGTCTTGAGGGCGGTCATTCTCTTTTCCAGTTGCAGACAAGGCGCGAACCATCGCCCGGCAGAAGGCCGGGGCGCGCGCGTCAGTCACGTATTTGAACGAGCAGAAAGCTACCACACGATCCCTGAAAAAGGAAGGACCGTGATGCCAACACCTTGAAATTGCGGTATTTTATCGACAGCTTGCGAGAAATTGCCCGCAGATTCAAAAGCTTGGGAGCATTGCTTGACGCGCAGGGCGCTATTGCGGCGGGGACAGGGGTTGGAAGGGCCGGTCGGCCGGTGTTTCCAACGTCATCGGCGGGCCAGCCGGCGCCGGCCTGCGCTATGAGCCCTGGCCGGGGTTGGGCGAGAAGAATTTCTCGAATTTGTCCGGGACGCCCTGCATCTCCTTGGCGTCAGCCGGCGGCTCGCCCTTCTGGCTGATGTTGGGCCAGACCTTGGCGTACTGGGCGTTCACCGCCAGCCATTTTTCCAGGCCCGACTCGGTGTCGGCCTTGATGGCCTCGGGTGGGCACTCCGGCTCGCAGACACCGCAATCGATGCATTCGTCCGGGTGGATCACCAGCATGTTCTCGCCTTCGTAGAAGCAATCCACCGGACAGACTTCCACGCAGTCCATGAACTTGCACTTGATGCAGGCTTCTGTGACGACGTAGGTCATTCAGGTGCTCCGGAAACGCGCAAAAACGGGGGTTGGATAAGGCGCGCCGTTCCCACTGGCAAGAACTTAAATGGCGCACCTGGCTTGCGAACAGCTTGCAACTGGTTCATTCCAGGATTTCATAAAGCGTCCTGGCCACGCTGGCGGGACCGCGCCTTTCGGCCAGGGCCAGCACCCTGAGCGCCATGACCCGGCTGCTGCTGCCGATGGTCAGCACGTCGCCCGGTTTGAGAGGCTGGGCCGGCTTTTCCACCCGGTTGCCGTTCAGCCGCATCCGGCCCGAACTGGCGGCGGCCTGAGCCAGGGCGCGGGTGCGATAGAAGCGAGCGCAGAACAGCCATTTGTCGATGCGTTCGCTCACGCCCGGCGCACCAGCTTGGCCAACCCGGCGAAAGGCGAGCTGGCATCGACCTTCGCCGGCCGCGGCGGCCTTCGGTTCCCCGGTTTCGACGGCAGCCGGGGCTTGCGCCGCCAGACCGGCTGGCCGCCCTGGACTTCGACCAGGTGCCAGCCCAGGGCTGAAAGCACGGCCCGGCCTTCCGGCTTGCCCGCGCCCAGGAGCGAGATCACCCGGCCCAGCATGCTGTCGGCGTCGGCGCCGCTGGCCAGCGCCTTTTCCATCTCGTCTTCCAGCCGCTCCAGCATGTCGAAACGAATGGCCCGGCGCGCGATCACGGCAAAGCCCGCCGCATGGAGTGAATGAAGGTCGGTGCCCTTGTCGACGGCGAAGGAGGTCAGGCCGGGCGGCGGCGCGGCCGGCAGGCTGTCCTTGCTTTCCCACACGCCCCACAGCAGCGTCAGCAAGGCCGCCGCATCGGGCCGCAGCAGGCGCGGCAGGTAGACATGGCGGCGGCCGAACCATACGCCAAAGGGGCGGAGGACCCGCAGAAGCGGCCCCAGCTTCTCGGGCAGGGTCAACGCCCGCCGCTCCAGGGCGCCGAAATTCTCCGCCAGTTGGTGGGCGATACCGCGCGCGATGCCGGGCAGGGCACCAGGGGCGCCGGTCCTGGCCTGGCTCGCGGCCCGGAGCGCCTCCAGCGCACCCAGGCGGCCTTCGATATGGGCGCGCATCCAGGCCTGCAGACGCTGCTCCAACGGCTCGGTCTTCACATGCTCATCGGCCAGGATATGGACGGCGGGGGCAAGCGGGAACGGGCCCTTGACCAGCTTCGCCACGATGGCGCCATCCCACCACAGCTTGCCATGCTCGCTGAGGGTGATGGCGCTGTCGTCGGCCGATACCAGGGCGGCGCTTCGCGCGGCGATTTCGCTTTCCAGGCCTTTCAGCGCGGCGGTCCGCAGGGTGCGGCCATGGAAGCTGCCCGGGCGCGGGGCACGCCCATCGCCGCCGCGCGGATCGGGCACGAAGCGGAAGCCGTCCAGCCGTCCGATCGCCTCGCCGCCGATCGAAACGCCACCGGCTTCGTCCAGCGTCAGGGCGGCCAACTCGTCGTCGCGCAGATGCTTGATCAGGACGGAGGTGCGCCGGTCGATGAAGCGCTGGATCAGCGCCTGGTGCAAGGCATCCGACAGGCGGTCTTCCACCGCGCGGGTGACGCCCTGCCAATGCGCTCCATCGGCGGTCCAGCCGGGGCGGTGCGCGGCATAGGTGAATGTGCGGATCATCGCCAGCCGCCCGGAAAGCGTGGCCACATCGCCATCGATGATGTCGGTGCGGGCGAGCTGGCGCGCCAGCCAGTCATCCGGGATCACCCCCGGCCGGCCCGACAGGAACATGTAGATGGCGCGCACCAGCCGCACATGCTCGTCGGTGGAAAGCTTGCGGAAGTCGGGAAGCTGGCAGACATCCCACAGCCGCGTCACCGCCTCGCGCGTTGCGGCGATGGTCCTGATCTCTTCGTCCTCGGAAAGGAATTTCAGCGCCACCGCGTCGCTGGCGGGCCGGGCGCGGGTGAGGCCCCGTTCCGGCGGCGGCGCATCCAGACTTTCATTCAACCCGGCCAGCGAACGGAAATCCAGCGCCGCGTTGCGCCATTGCAGCACCCGCACCGGGTCGTAGCGATGGCTTTCTACGCGCCCGACCAGTTCCTCCTCGAACGGCTCGCAATCGGCGGTGACGCCGAAAGTGCCGTCGCTGCGGAAACGCCCGGCGCGGCCGGCGATCTGGCCGATCTCGTCGGCCCGCAGCGGGCGCATGCGCGCGCCGTCGAATTTCTCGCGCGCGGCGAAGGCGACATGGTCGACATCCATGTTCAGGCCCATGCCGATGGCGTCGGTCGCCACCAGGAAGTCCACGTCGCCGGACTGGTACAATTCCACCTGCGCGTTGCGGGTGCGGGGCGAAAGCGCCCCCAGCACCACCGCTGCGCCGCCGCGCTGACGGCGGACGATCTCGGCGATGCCATAGACATCCTCGGCGGAGAAACCCACGACCGCCGAGCGGCGGGGCAGGCGGGTGAGCTTTTTGGAGCCGGTATAGGCCAGGTCGGAAAAGCGCGCGCGGGTGGTGAACCAGCAGCGCGGTATGAAGCGCTGGATGACGCCGCGCATCGTATCGCTGCCCAGGAGCAGCGTTTCTTCCGTGCCGCGCGCTTGCAGCAGCCGGTCGGTGAAGACGTGGCCGCGCTCGGGATCGGCGCAAAGCTGGATCTCGTCGATCACCAGGCAGGCGACCGGAATATCCAGCGGCATCGCTTCGACCGTGCAGACATAGAAGCGCGGCGCTTTGGGAACGATCTTCTCTTCGCCGGTGATCAGCGCGACCTCGTGCGGCCCGCGCAGGCGCACGATCCGGTCATAGACCTCGCGCGCCAGAAGCCGCAGCGGCAGGCCGATCATGCCGGACTTGTGCGCCAGCATGCGCTCGATGGCGAAATGGGTCTTGCCGGTATTGGTGGGGCCCAGGATCGCCGTGACCTTGGCGGCCAAGGCGACGGCATCAGGCCGGCTCTTGTCCATGTGCCTTAAATGGCCTGTGGGCCTGTCGGCACAAGGGTAAAGAGAGGGCCCGGCCGCCATTTCCACACCACAAGCAGGTTCTTTGCGCCAGGCGGGAGGGGGAACGGAGCCTGTGGATGGCGTCGCGCCAATCGGAACCTATGCGGAACACAACCAGTCCGAATCACTAACGGATCAAATATCTGCCTTTGTTCTCATACATTTAGCTGTCACAGGAGCATCGTGAACCACCACATCTAGTGGCAGGGGCCAAAATTGGCCCCTTGTCAGGAACTTCGGACTCCATTCCGTACCCGGAGCATCCCGTGTACGGCGAGACACGGTTTCCTCCATCAGGATTTGATGCCGCCGGGCGGCGCGCCGTCCACCTTCACGCTGTCGGCCAGGACCGCAACGATCCCATACTTGGTATCCGCCCAGACGCGCAGCGGAACCACATAGTCGCGGCCGGTGACATTGCTGTGGACCGTGGTGATCCAGGCATGGATGGCAGGAAAATTCTCGTTGGCCTTGATGACGCGCGGCTTGAAGCCGGCCAGTTGCCGGTACTTGATGGTGCACAAAAGCCCCTTGCCCTTGTAGAGGCCGTTATCCATGTCGATGTCGATGTCACGGACTTTCTTCATCTCGATATTGTAGCGGCGCCGCCCGTCGAACACCGGCGCCACCAGACCGCAAGGGTTGTCGGCCTTGGCGCCGGCGCCGCTGACGATGAACATCACCGCGCTGAGCGGATCGAGCGTGTCCTTCTGCTCCTCGGGCTTCACTTCGTAGCCGGTGACCGAATAGACCGGGTCGGCGTAAAGGCGTGGCGGGCCCGAACCGTCATAGCTCAGCGAGACTTCCTGTTTCTTGCCGGAATGGCCGATATCGAAACTGTCATACAAGCCCGGCTGGAACCCGTGCTGGTCCAGCTTGCCCGAGGACGTCGCCTGAATCTCGGCCTGCCAGAAGGCATTGACCACCCCCGAGGTGGTCAGGTTGGAAACCACATGATAGGCGCCGCCGCGAATGGTGGCATCCATGTCCAGCTTCCCCAGGGTGATGCCGCCGGCATAAATCGTCATCGCCATCTGTATCTTTGACGCGGGCAGGGCAGGCGCCTGGGAACCGGCGCCGCCGGCCGCAAGGGCGGGCATTTCGGCAGGCAGCATCAAGCTGCTGAACAGGGCGGCAAGCAGAAGGCAGCGGCGTATCATCCCGGACTTCCTGTTGGGGCGGAGCCGGTTTTATAGGGCGTGGAGTGGCTTGCGGGCAAACGCCTGAAACGGCGCCGGTTCCGGCGCACTAGGTACGGGAAGCGGTTGCCGGGAGGTCGCCGCTTGACCAAGGAGTGCCATTTCCTTATGAACCAGCCCTCATTTCGGCCAAAAGGCCGCCAAAAGCCTGGAAAACCCGCGAATTGTCGCGAATCTGAAGAGATGCCGCCATGTCCCGCCGCTGCGAATTGACTGGAAAAGGCCCGATGGTCGGCCACACCGTCAGCCACGCCAACAACAAGACCAAGCGCATCTACCGTCCCAACCTTCAGGTGATCGCGCTGGCCAGCGAATTGCTGGGCAACCGCTACAAGTTGAAGATCTCCGCCAATGCGCTGCGTTCTGTGGACCGTAATGGCGGGCTGGACCCCTTCATCCTGAAGTGCAAGGACAGCCAGCTTTCGCCGCGCGCTCTGCGCCTGAAGCGGGCCATCGCCAAGAAGGCCGGAAAGCAGTCGCCCGAAGCTGCCTGAAGGCGCCGCTTCACACTCAGCCATTGACCGCGCATCTCGGGCCATCCGGGATGGCTGTTTTGCGCCTATGGCGCCTCACCGCGCTCCATCGCCAGCTCGGCGGCAAGGCTGTCTGTGTCGCGGAAGATTGATGCGACAGCTTGCGTGCGCCCACCGCTCCTGTAGCGCAGCAGGCAATCCCTGGCGGCGATGTCGCCGTCCACGGCGATTTCATCCCACGTCTCCGCATGGCCGACATAGGAGATGGGGATGTCGTAATGCTGACTCCAGAAGAAGGGCACCGCGTCGAACGCTTCGCGCCGGCCCAGCATATTGGCTGCCGCGATCCGGCCCTGGCGCCCCGCCACCACCCAGTGTTCAACCCGGATGGCCTGGCCGCTGTGCGGGTCGGGCCAGCGGGCGATGTCGCCGGCGGCAAAAATCCCCGGCACGTTCGTTTCCAGAAAGCGGTCCACCTTGATGCCCCTATCCAGGGCAATCCCCGCCGTCTCGGCAAGGCTCACGCGGGGCCGCACGCCGATTCCGACGATGACCAGATCGACATCCTCGATCGCGTCCTGTTCGAGTTGCACGCTTTTGGCGGCAATGGCCTTCGCGCCCTGTCCCAGATGAAAGACGACGCCATGCTCTTCGTGCAGGGCGCGCAGGAAATCGCCCATTTGCGGGCCCAGGACCCGTTCCATCGGCCGCCGGTCCAATGACACGACATGCACGTCCAGGCCCCGTTCCCTGAGCGCCGCCGCCGTTTCCATCCCGATAAAGCCGGACCCGAAGACGACGGCGCGCCGCGCGCCTTTCGCGGTTTCGATGATTGTCCGGCAGTCCGCGAACGAGCGCAGGGTATGGACATGGGGGCTGTCCATACCGGGAATGTTCAGGCGGATGGGCTCGGCGCCGGTCGCCAGCAACAGGCGGTCGTACGCCACCTCTGTACCATCGCCAAGCACGACCTTGCCGGCTTTTGAATCGATCCGCGCGACGGGCGTCTTCAGACGCAGATCGATTTTCTGGTCGGCATAATAGTCCCGATCCTGCAGAGGCATCCATTCCTCCGGCGCCTTGCCCGCAAGATAGTCCTTGGACAGGTTGGGCCGATCGACGGGCGCATCGCTGTCGTCACTCAGCATGACAAGATTGCCCGCATAGCCCTGAGCGCGCAGGGCATGCGCGGCGGCAAAGCCCGCTGCTCCGCCGCCCACAATGACGATCCTGCCCGGGCTGTCCGCGGTGGCCGGTCTGGAGGCGGCTGGCGCCTGCTCACGCTTTCGGCCCACAAACACTTTGCCGTCTTTCTGTATGACGGACCAGCAGGGCAGGGGATTGAAGGCCGGCGCGCGCAGGGCTTCGCCGGTCGCCAGATCGAAACAGGCATGATGCCAGGGACAGCGGATGGTGCCGTCCACGACCAGGCCTTCACTCAAGGGGCCGCCATAGTGGGAGCAGTGCGCGCCGACCGCGAAAACATCATCGCCCCGCCGGACCAGAAGCACGTCTTCGTCGCCGCAATGGCCCACCAGCATGGCGCCGTCTGCAAGGTCGGCAAGGGCTATCCCCTGGCTCAGGTCCGGTCCCGTTGCCGGCTGGTCGTTCGCCATTTCATCCTCCCGTTTGAGCGTCTCAGCGTTACGCTTTCGCATCCGCCATGCAAACAGGCCGGAGAGATCAGGCGGCGTGCCGCTTGCGGCGGTTGTTGCGTTCGGCTTCCTCGGCGAACAGCGCGATCAGTTGCTCGGTCATCGCCCCGCCCAACTGCTCGGCGTCAACGATGGTGACCGCGCGGCGATAATAGCGCGTCACGTCATGGCCGATGCCGATGGCGGCGAGTTCCACGGCGGAGCGGGTTTCGATCTCCTCGATCACCCGGCGCAGATGCTTCTCCAGATAGTTTCCGGCATTCACCGACAGGGTTGAATCGTCCACCGGCGCGCCGTCGGAAATCACCATCAGGATCTTGCGCTGCTCGGGGCGGGCAACGATACGGTTGTGCGCCCAGGTCAGCGCCTCGCCGTCGATATTCTCCTTCAGCAGGCCCTCGCGCATCATCAGGCCCAGATTCTGCTTGGCGCGCCGCCACGGCTCGTCGGCGGCCTTGTAGACGATGTGGCGCAGATCGTTCAGGCGGCCGGGATGGGGCGGCTTGCCGGCGGCCAGCCATTTCTCGCGGCTCTGCCCCCCTTTCCAGGCGCGGGTGGTGAAGCCCAGGATTTCGGTCTTGACGCCGACCCGCTCCAGCGTGCGCCCCAGAATGTCGGCGCACATGGCGGCGACCATGATGGGGCGTCCGCGCATCGAGCCGGAATTGTCCAGCAGCAGCGTCACCACCGTATCGCGGAAGCTGGTGTCCTTCTCGCGCTTGAAGGAAAGCGGATACATCGGATCGATGACGATGCGCGGGAGGCGGGAGGCATCCAGGATGCCTTCTTCCAGGTCGTATTCCCAGTGACGGTTCTGTTGCGCCATCAGCAGGCGCTGCAACTTGTTGGCCAGCCGCGCCACCACGCCCTGCAGCGACGACAATTGCTGATCCAGGAAATGGCGCAGGCGCGTCAGTTCTTCCGGCTCGCACAGGTCGGCGGCGGCGATCTCCTCGTCGAACTCGGTGGTGAAGACTTTGTAGCCCCATTCGTCCTGGTGGCTGAAGGCCGCCTCGTTGCGCTGGGGACGGGTGCCGTCTTCCGGCTCGGTGGCGTCGGCGAGATCATCGGCCTGTTCCGCTTCGGCGTCGGCCTCGACCTCTTCGCCATCCTCGGCGGCATCCGCGCTCTCGCTGCTGGCGGTTTCGCCGTCCTCGCGGCTTTCCTGCTCGTCGCCCTCGCTGTCGGTCCCGTCCGGGTTCTCACCTTCGGCCTCGTCCTGCGAGGACTGATCGGAGTCGGTTTCGTCGCCGAACGTCAGATGATTGAGCATGGTGCGGGTCAGTTGCGCGAAGGCGGCCTGATCGCGCAGGGCATCGCCCAGTTTCGCCAGATCCTTGCCCGCGCGCCCCTCGATAAGGGGCCGCCACAGGTCCACCGCGTGCGCCAGCGCGGCGGGCGGCTTTTCGCCGGTCAGGTGCTCGCGCACCATCAGGCCCAGCACGTCGGCCAGCGGCGCTTCTTCGCGTGCCTGCGCCTTGCCCAGGCCGCGGTTCAGCAGGCGCTGTTCCAGCCCGGCGGCCAGGTTGGCGGCAACGCCCTTCATCGCCAGGGCGCCGATCGCCTCCACCCGCGCCTGCTCGGCGGCATCGAACAGGGCGCCGCTTTCGGAGCCGGCGGGCCGGAACCGGCTGTTGATCTTTTCATCGTGATAAGCCTTGCGCAGCGCATAGGCATCGCCGGTTCCGCGCACCAGCGCCACGTCGCGCGCCGACAGGTTGCGCGCCGGGGAGGGCAGGCGCGCCTTCAGGCCCTTCAGGCTCGGCGGCTCGGAGGAATAGCTGACCTCCAGCTCCGGCTCGCCCGCCAGCGAGCGCACTGCCGTGGCGACGGCCCGCTTGAAAGGCTCGGAGGGGGATTCGGGCTTTGACATGACCAATCCGTCTCAACCGTCATGGCCCGGCTTGTCCGGGCCATCCAGTTTCTGGTTGCAACAAACCGGATGGCCCGCATTTGCGGGCCATGACACCGTTCACGCAACGAGCACTTTCGCCGCGCTTTCCGGCAGTTCCTCGCCGAAGCAGCGCTGATAGAACTCCGCCACGCTTGCCCGCTCCAGCTCGTCGCATTTGTTGAGGAACGTCAGGCGGAAGGCAAAGCCGATGTCGCCGAAGATCTCCGCGTTCTGCGCCCAAGTGATGACGGTACGCGGGCTCATCACCGTCGACAGGTCGCCGGCGACGAAGGCATTGCGGGTCATGTCGGCCAGCCGCACCATGGCCGAGATGGTCTTGCGGTCGAAGCCGGGCACCTTGGCGGCAACGATCTCCTCCTCGGCCTCGTGGCTCAGATAATTCAGCGTGGTGACGATCGACCAGCGGTCCATCTGGCCCTGGTTGATCTGCTGGGTGCCGTGGTAGAGGCCCGTCGTATCCCCCAGGCCGATGGTGTTGGTGGTCGAGAACAGCCGGAAGGCCGGATGGGGGTGGATCACCTTGTTCTGGTCCAGCAGGGTCAGCCGTCCGGACGCTTCCAGCACGCGCTGGATCACGAACATCACGTCCGGCCTGCCGGCGTCATATTCGTCGAACACCAGCGCGACCGGCCGCTGCAGCGCCCAGGGCAACAGGCCTTCGCGAAACTCGGTGATTTGCAGACCTTCCTTCAGCACGATCGCGTCCTTGCCGATCAGGTCGATGCGGCTGACATGGCTGTCCAGGTTGATGCGGATGCACGGCCAGTTCAGCCGGGCCGCCACCTGCTCGATATGGGTGGACTTTCCCGTGCCGTGATAACCCTGGATCATCACCCGGCGGTTGAAGGCAAAGCCCGCCAGGATCGCCAGCGTGGTATCGCGGTCGAAACGGTAGGCCGGATCGATCTCGGGCACATGTTCGCCCGCCTGCTTGAACGCCGGCACCTTGAGCTTGGTTTGGATACCGAACAGCGGGCCGGCCTGGACCTCGGTGTCCGGCATCATCGTGGGATCGAGTGTTTCGGTATAAGTGCTCATCAGCCTGAATCCGCAAGGCCCGTGCGAAGGTCGCCGGCCGGGCCAAAGGCGTCCGTTTCAGGTGAGAAGGCCGGAGGCGCGCAGGACCCCATAGGCTTTGATGACCTGTTTCAGGCGTTCCTCGGCGCCCCGGTCGCCGCCATTCGCGTCGGGATGAAACCGCTTCACGAGTTCCTTATACCGCGCCTTTATCTCGATCAAGGTGGCGTTGTGCGCCAGTTGCAGCGTGTCCATCGCCATGGCCTGCAACCGGGTCAACTGGCGTTCCGGGCGGCGGGGCGCGGGGGTTTCCGCGTCCTCTGCGAATAGCGCATGGCGGTCATCGACTTCGAAGGCCCCCTCGCGGAACAGGCGCTGGCCGCTCCGGGCCTTGGCGGTGCGCTTGCCCAGCGGCCAGGTCGGGCGGTGTCCCAGGACGGCTTCGTCCCGAAACCGGGTGATGGCATCGTCGTCCATGCCCTTGAAATAGTCCCACGCCTCGTTATGCGCGCGCGCGTGGGCGGTGCAGTACCAGTAATATTCCGAAAGGTTGTTGCGCGAGCGCGGCACCCGGCATTCGCCAGGGCCGATGCATCCTTCCGCCTCGCACATGCGCACGACCGGCTCGGCCTTGCGGCGCGGTTTTTCCGGCTTGATGCGGATGTCGCTCTTGAAGCGGGAGGGACGGGGCGAGGCCATGAACGAATTATGGGGTTTGGGCTGCAAAAGACAAGGAAACGAATTGCTTGACTTTGCCCGGCGCGCGGCGTGCGCTAGACAGCGGCCATGACCATCGCCGATCGCATCCGCCGCAAGCTGACCGAAACCCTGACGCCCCACGAAATCATGGTGACGGACGAAAGCGCACGCCATGCGGGTCATGCGGGCGCGCGCCGCGCCGACGGCACAATGGGAGAGACCCATTTCCATATCCGCATCGTCGCCGATGCCTTCGAAGGTCTGGCGCGGGTGGAACGCCAGCGCCAGGTTCATGCCGCGCTGTCGGACGAACTGGCCGGGCCGGTGCACGCGCTTTCCCTGACGTTGCTGACGCCCGCAGAAGCGGCGAAGAAGGGCTAGGATCTCGCTCACTTCTGCGGCCATTCGGCCGCCGGCACCGCGGGCGGGATTATCCTCAAGGCCGTGATCTGGTTGCGCTGGCGGCGGATGATCTCGAACACGAAGCCGAAATAGGCAAAGCGCTGGCCCACTTCCGGGATGGTGCCCGACTGGGCGATCACCAGGCCGGCGATAGTGGTGGCTTCCTCCTCCGGCAGGTGCCAGTCCAGTTCGCGGTTGAGATCGCGCACCGGCACGGTGCCGTCCACCAGATAGGAACCGTCCGGCCGGCGGCGGACGTCGGGGCGCATGTCGGCCATCTCGGGTATCTTGCCCAGGATCTCCTCCATGATGTCCTCCAGCGTCACCAGCCCCTGCAGCGCGCCATATTCGTCCACCACAAGGGCGAAGCGGGTCTGGCGTTTGCGGAAGGCATGAAGCTGTTCTTCCAGCCGGGTCGTATCGGGCACGAACCAGGGTTCGACGGTCAGCGCCGTCATGTCCAGCGTTTCGACATCGCCGCCGGCCTCGGCCAGCGCCTGGGCGAGGTTCTTGACCAGCAGGATACGCACGATGTTCTCGGGATGGTCCTTCCACAACGGGACGCGGCTGTGGTGGCTCTGCAGGATGGCCGCGATCAGCGCCCGGCGCGGCATGTCGATGTCGAAGGTTTCCATGTTCGTGCGGTGACGCATCACGTCGCCCACCTGGAGCTCGCGCAGGTCCAGAACCGCGCCGATCATGTCGCGGTGCTCGCGCTCCACCGTTCCTTCCTGGTGATGCAGTTCGATGGAGCCCCGTATCTCCTCGTGCGCCGCCTCGGTGGTTTCCTGCAAGACGGCCCGCACGCCGAACAGCCACAGCACCCGCCACACCAGCCATTGCACCGTGGCGATGACCGGCCCCAGAAGCGCCACGATCAGGCGCAGCGGCGCGGCCACGAACAGCGCCACGCGATCGGTGCGCGCCACCGCCAGCGTCTTGGGCAGCGTTTCCACGAAAATCAGGATCACGACCGTCATCACCGCAGTGGTGATCGCCACGGCGTTGGGGCCGAAATGATCCTCCAGCACCGCCGTGGCCAGCGATGAGGTCAGGATATTGATGAAGGTATTGCCCAGCAGCACCGCGCCGATCATGCGCTCGCGGTTCGCCACCAGCCGGTTGACGTTGGCGGCGGCGCGGCTGCCGTCCTTCTCCAGCTGGTGCATGCGGCCACGGCTGACGGCGGTCAGCGCGGTTTCCGCGCCCGAGAAGAAGGCGGAAATGGCCAGCAGGATGATGATGGCGATGAGCGTGGAAACAAGCATGGTCGGATCGGCCCCAGGGAAAGCCGCGATCATGCCAGTTTTCGGG
This sequence comes from Hyphomicrobiales bacterium, assembly GCA_040255825.1. Lineage (GTDB taxonomy): Bacteria > Pseudomonadota > Alphaproteobacteria > Micropepsales > Micropepsaceae > Rhizomicrobium. Next base: position 389,362 of record JBDZVS010000003.1, read on the forward strand.
CGATCAGAACATCAGCCCGTCAGGACGTCTTTCAGCGCGGCAACCGGCACGTCGCGGGTGACGAAGGCTTGCCCCAGGCCCCTTAGCAGCACAAAGGTCAGGCGGCCCTCCGACACTTTCTTGTCATGCGCCATATGGGCGATCAGTTCTTCCGCGCCCGGCCGCGCGCCCGCGATGTCGCCGATCGCCGAAGGCAGGCCCACGGCCTTGAGATGCCGGATGAAGCGCTCCGCGTCCTGGCCGGGGCACAGGCCCAGCGCCACCGACAGCCGGAAAGCGAGCGCCATGCCGATGGCGACGCCTTCGCCATGAATCAGCCGGTCGGAAAATCCGGTGGCGGCTTCCAGCGCATGGCCGAAGGTATGGCCCAGATTGAGCAGCGCGCGCTCGCCGCTTTCGCGCTCGTCGCGCGCCACGATGGCGGCCTTCATCCGGCAGGAATGGGCCACGGCCTCGACGATGGCGGCTTCCTCGCCGGCCAGGGCGGCGGCGGCATGCGCTTCCAGCCAGTTGAAGAAGTCCGCATCGCCCAGCGCGCCATATTTGACCACCTCGGCATAGCCGGCGAGCAACTCGCGCCGGGGCAGGGTCGTCAACAGCGCTGTGTCCGCGATGACGATCCGCGGCTGGTGGAACAGGCCGATCAGGTTCTTGCCCTGGCGTGCGTTGATGGCGGTTTTCCCGCCTACGGAGGAATCCACCTGGGCCAGCAGCGTCGTCGGCACCTGGGCAAAGGCGACGCCGCGTTTGAGGACCCCGGCGGCAAAGCCGGTCAAATCCCCGATCACGCCGCCGCCCAGGGCGACGATCAGCCCGCCGCGATCGACACCCATGTCGAGAAGCTGGCCCGTCAGCGACTCCAGGCCCGCGAAGCTCTTGCTGCCTTCGCCCGGCGCCAGCACGATGGGCCGGGCCGCGATGCCTTCCTTCGCCAGGGCCGCCAGGAACGGGTCGAGGTGCAGCGCTGCGACATGGCTGTCGGTGACTACCGGTACCGTGCCGCGCGCCAATGGCTTCAGCAGGGCGCCCGCGCCGGACAGCAGATGTGCGCCGACATGGATGTCATAGGCCCGGTCCCCCAGGCCGACGGTCAGGCGCGCGCGCGCATGGGACGTGCTCATTGCGGCTCGCATAGCCCAAGCGGGCCGAGCGCCGCAACGATCTTGTCCAGTTGGACCGAATGGGGTTCGTCGGCGCAATCCAGGATCATGTCCGCCTGTGCATAGATGGGCTCGCGGATGGCCAGCAGTTTTTCCAGGGTGGCGCGCGGATCGCCATTGGCCAGCAGCGGCCGGGTCTGACCTGATGTCCCCTGGCGCTTCTTCACCCGTCCCAGCAGCAACGCCACCGGCGCCCGCAGCCAGATGGTGAAGCAGGCGTCCCGCATCAGCGCGCGCGTGGGCTCATCCATATAAGCGCCGCCGCCGGTCGCCAGGACATGCGGCGGCTCGGCGAGGAGGCGGGCGATCACCCGCCGTTCGCCATCGCGGAAATAAGGCTCGCCGAAACGGGCGAAGATTTCCGACACCGTCATGCCGGCGGCGGCTTCGATCTCGTGGTCGGCATCACGGAACGGCACCTCCAGCCGCGCGGCCAGGCGCTTGCCGATGGAGGTTTTGCCCGACCCCATCATTCCCACCAATGCGACAGTCTTTTTCAGCCCGGCCATGTTTCATCCCTGGGGTGTTCCGATACACCAAAGGGAGTCCATGCTAAAGCCGGCCGTGCTAAAGCATGGCCATGAGCCGCCGTCTTTCCGATTCGGCACGAATGGCTGGTTCGGCGCACATGATCGAAGCCTTTCTCGACATGATGAGCGCCGAGCGCGGCGCCAGCGCCAACACGCTGGCCGCCTATCGCCGCGACCTGATGGACTTCGCCGCGGTGCATGACGCCGCCCGCGCCGGGCGGGACGCGGTGCGGACGTTCCTGGAAGGCCTGTCGGCCGCGGGGCTCGCCGCGTCCACGCAGGGACGCAAGCTTTCAGCCCTGCGCCAGTTCTATGGCTTCCTCTATGCCGAGGGCTGGCGCAGCGACGATCCCACCCAGACGCTGGAGGCGCCGAAAAAGGGCCGGCCGCTGCCCAAAATCCTCTCCGCCGCCGAACTGGACGCCATGCTGGACCGCGCGGCGCAGAACCGGACGCCGGAGGGGCTTCGCCTTCATGCGATGCTGGAGCTGCTCTATGGCGCCGGGCTGCGGGTTTCGGAGCTGGCCGGGCTCAAGCTGCCGGCGGTCCGCACCCGCGAGGCTTTCATCCGCGTCACCGGCAAGGGCGGCAAGGAAAGGCTTGCGCCGCTGTCGCCGCCGGCGCGCGCGGCGCTGGAAGCCTATCTGGCGGTGCGGGACAGATTCCTCAAAGACGGCAAGACCAACCCCTGGCTTTTCGCATCGCGCGGCGCGCAGGGGCATCTGACCCGCCGGCGCATCCATCAATTGCTCAAGGCCGTGGCGCTGGACTGCGGCATCGATCCCGCCAAGGTCTCGCCGCATGTCCTGCGCCATGCCTTCGCCACGCACCTGGTCGAGGGCGGCGCGGACCTTCGCAGCGTGCAGACCCTCTTGGGCCACGCCGACATCGCCACGACGCAAATCTATACCCATGTGGCGCGCGACCGTTTGAGCCGGGTGGTGGCGGCCTCTCACCCCCTGGGGCGCGCCAAGCCGCGCCGCTGAGGTGAGGAATTCGCTTTATCCCCTTGGAACTGCTAGGGTCCAAGGCCATTTTCTTTCGCGGTTGCCTGTGTCACTTTTCCGCTATCCGCGAACTGTTTCCAACCGCCGACAACCATCATACAAGGCCGCATGCATTACCTGGATTTCGAACGTCCCATAGCCGAGCTGGAGGGCAAGATCGTCGAGCTGAAGAAGCTCGCCGAGGAAGATCCGAAAATGGACATCGACGGCGATGTCGCGCGGCTGACCGCGCGCGCCGGCCAGATGGTGCGCGACACCTATGCCAACCTGTCGCCGTGGCAGAAGGTGCAGGTCGCCCGTCATCCCGGCCGCCCGCATTTCCTCGACTATGCCCGCCGCCTGTTCACCGATTTCACGCCGCTGGCCGGCGACCGCGGTTTCGCGGAGGACCAGGCGGTGGTGGGTGGACTGGCGCGCTTCCGCGGCCGGCCCGTCGCCTTCATCGGCCAGGAAAAGGGCAACGACACCCAAAGCCGCATCCGGCACAATTTCGGCTCGGCCATGCCGGAGGGCTATCGCAAGGCGGTGCGCATCTTCGAGATGGCGAACCGTTTCGGGCTGCCGGTCCTGAGCTTCGCGGACACCGCCGGCGCGTATCCGGGCGTCAGCGCAGAAGAACGTGGCCAGGCGGAAGCCATCGCCCGTTCGATAGAGGCGGGCCTGTCGCTGAAAGCACCCTTCATAGCCACCATCATCGGCGAGGGCATGTCGGGCGGGGCCATCGCCATCGGCGCCGCCAGCCGCGTCTACATGCTCGAGCATGCGATCTATTCGGTGATCTCGCCGGAAGGCTGCGCCTCGATCCTGTGGCGCAGTGCCGACAAGGCGCAGAACGCCGCCACCGCGTTGAAGCTCACGGCCCAGGACCTGCAGGCGCTCAAGGTGATCGACGCGGTGATCCCCGAGCCGGTGGGCGGCGCGCAGCGCGATCCGGCCGCCGTCATCGACGCGACCGCGGAACAGATCGCGCTGGGGCTGAAAGAGTTCGACGGCCTGTCAGGCGATGAAATCCTCCATCGCCGGCGCGCGAAGTTCCTCGCAATGGGGCGCAACCTGTAGGGCGTCTATTTCGCCAGGTTGAAGGAGAGCGAGGACACCCAGCCTTCGTTGCCGAGTTCGTCCTTCACTTCCCACCACACTCCGTCCTTGTTGCCGGTCGGATAGAGCATCATGCCCGGATCGAGCGGCCGCACCACCTTGGACTTGGTGTCGGCCGACGCATACATCCGGCCCGGCCGCGCCATGGTCACGGCCTGTGTCGGCGCGTCCGCCGCGGCATTGGCCGACAGCCCGCCAAGATCGCCGACCAGCTTGGTATAGGCGTCGATATAGGCGAGGACCACGACCTGGCCGATCTCGGTATTCTGGTAGCTTGAGATTCCGGCGCCGCCAAAGCCGCCCCATCCGCCCCATCCGGCACCCAGCGAGAATCCCAGGTCGGTCTTGGAAGCGTGTCCTTCCTCCAGGGCCTGCTGCTCGGAGGTGCGCACATTGGTGACGGTCAGCACAACGTCGGCCGTCTTGCTGGACAGGTTGATGCCGCTGACCAGGGCGCCGACGCCGCCGCCGATGAAGCCGCCCAGGATGCCGCCGATATTGGTACCGCCCGCATTGCGGTTCCTGGACACGATATCGGGCACCAGGATGTAGTCGGCGGCGCGAACCTGGCCCATTCCGACATTGGAGCCGCCCTGCAGCGCGCCGCCGCTGGCCAGCGCGCGTTCCTGCTGCGCCATCTGGAAGCCCTTGCCGCGATCGACCAGCGTGAAGCAGCCCGACTTCATGACGAACACCTTGAGCAGCGCCTCGGGCGATTCCAGGCCAAGCGGCTCCCACCAGCGCGTGTCGGGCTCGCGCACCGCCAGGGTACCGATACGATGTGTGCAGGTCGGTATTTCCGCTTTCGCCTGGTCCGTCTTTTCCTGGATCGATGCGGCGAAGGATGGCGCCGGAATTGCCCAGGCCAACGACACCGCCGCCGCAACGGCCGCCGATTTGCGCATGGAGTCCCCCCAGGGTTTGCCGGCGCTTGAGGCCGCGCCGTTTTCAGCCGCAAAGGATACCGCAAGGTAAGGAATCCGCAATGCCCCACAATACTTGTGGGTATTGGCGGAAGACACACAGCCGCTAGAACCGGACTTGAATTCTCAAGGCGATAGCCTCACCACCAACCCCGGGCCTTGAACCAGGCCAGGGGGCCGGCGATGCTGAGCAATATCGTCCCCAGGGCCATGGGATAGCCCCAGGGCCAGGACAGCTCCGGCATGAAGTGGAAGTTCATGCCCCAGATGCCGGCGACCAGCACGGGCGGGATTCCGGCCACCGACCAGACGGTCAGCACCTTGAACAATTCGTTCTGCTCGGCATTGATGAAGCCCAGCGCCGCATCCAGCAGGAACTGGATCTTGTCGGTCAGGTGCACTTCGTAATCATTGAGCGATTGCACGTCGGCTCCGGCCATCTTCAGCCGGGCCCGCAGCGGCGCCTCCAGCCAGCCATCGGCATGTTCGGTGATGAAGGGCACGGCCCGCTGCAAGACCAGCAGGGTGTCGCGGATGTGGGAAAGGCCGGTGCCCATGTCGCCGATCTCCAGCAGCACGTTGTTCAGCACCCGTCCGGCGCGGCGGCCGGCCCTGCGGTGCGATTTCTGGAAAATATGATGGGACAGCCTCAGCGCTTTGTCCCGCAGCTCCTCCAACCGGTCTGCGCCGTAATCGATCAACCCTTCCAGGATGACCAGGAAAATGTCGGGCGCGCTACGCGGACGCCGCTTCACCCGCTCGGTCACCACCTTGAAGACGTGAAGATGGGAAAAGCGCACCGTCACCAGCATGTCCTTCGTGAGCACGAAGCCCAGCGGCGCGGCGCGGCCATCGTCGCCATGATTGGCGGTCACCGGCACGGACAGGGTGAAGACGCCGTCCTCATATTGCAGGCGGCTGGAGAATTCGATCTCTTCCAGGCGCGCGCGGGGGGGAATATCCAGCCCATAGGTTTCGCACGCCTCGGCCAGCTCCTCCGTGCTGGGTTCGAACAGGTCGATCCAGACCGGCTTGCCATGGCTTTCATGGACGGAAATCACGACTCACCTCTTTCGCAACGAGTAACGCGCGAAAGGTCCATCCAGGCAACCAGGAGCGACGGGCAGGCGAGAGCAGCGAGCCGTCCGCCCGCGCGACCATCGGGAATTGATGCGACGGGCAGGCGAGAGCAGCGAGCCGTCCGCCCGCGCGACCATCAGGAATTGATGCGACGGGCAGGCGAGAGCAACGAGCCGTCCGCCCGCGCGACCATCAGGATTCATGCGACGGGCAGGCGAGATCAGCGAGCCGTCCGCCCGCGCGACATCAGGAAACGTGCGGCGGCTTAAGCCAGCGCCCCGTGGCAATGCTTGAATTTCCGGCCTGACCCGCACGGACAAGGCGCGTTGCGTCCGGTCCGGCCCCAGGTGGTCGGGTTGTTGGGATCGACGGCCGGGATATCGGCCCAATGGCCGCCGGCCGGTTCGACCTCATTCTGGCCGGTCAGCGGGTCCAGGTGCATGGCCTGCATCTGGGGCAGGGGCGTGGTTTCCAGGGGCGGGGGCGCCAACTGGATGCGCGCGTGCATCAGTTGCTCGACGGTCTCGATCCGCAGCTTGCTCAGGAATGCCTCGAACAGTTCGAAGGCTTCGCTCTTGTATTCGTTCAGGGGATCGCGCTGGCCATAGCCGCGCAGGCCCACATACTGGCGCAGATGATCCAGGTTGACGATGTGCTCGCGCCAATTGTGGTCCAGGATCTGCAGCAGCAGGGCCTTTTCGACGTAACGCACGACCTCGGGACCGAATTCGGCGGCGCGGGCGGCCGCGTGCGCCTCCACGGACTTCAGGATGCGCTCGCGCACTTCCTCCTCGGCGATGCCTTCCTCCCTGGTCCAGTCCAGCACCGGAAGGTCGACATCGAAGATGCGGTTGACTTCGTCATGCAGGCCCTTTGAGTCCCACTGCTCGGCATAGGCTTTTTCGGGAATGTGGCGGGTAACCAGCGTGTCCACCACCTCCTCGCGGAAGTCGGCGATCTGGTCTGAAACGTCGTCGGTGGACATGATCTCGCGCCGCTGTTCGTAGATCACGCGCCGCTGGTCGTTCAGCACGTCGTCATATTTCAGGATGTTCTTGCGGATCTCGTAGTTCCGCGCCTCGACCTTCTGCTGCGCCTTTTCCAGCGCCCGGTTTACCCAGGGATGGGTGATGGCTTCGCCTTCCTCGAGGCCCAGCTTGGTGAGGATGCCTTCCATGCGCTCGGACCCGAAGATACGCATCAGGTCGTCCTGCAGCGACAGGAAGAATTTGGACGCGCCGGGGTCGCCCTGGCGGCCGGAGCGGCCGCGCAACTGGTTGTCGATGCGCCGGCTTTCGTGGCGCTCGGTGCCGATCATGTAAAGCCCGCCGGCAGCCAGAGCGCGCTCCTTGTTGCGCGCCACTTCTTCCTTGATGCGGGCGATCTCGCGCTCGCGGCCTTCCTCGTCGGTGATGCCCTCAAGCTCGGCCTTGACGCGCATCTCGACATTGCCGCCAAGCTGGATGTCGGTGCCGCGGCCGGCCATGTTGGTGGCAATGGTCACCGCCCCCGGCACGCCCGCCTGGGCGACGATATAGGCTTCCTGTTCGTGATAGCGTGCATTCAGCACATTGTGCGGAACGCGGCGCTTCTTCAGCAGCGCGGAAAGCTGTTCGGACTTCTCGATCGAGGTGGTGCCCACCAGGACAGGCTGGCCCCGGGCCATGCATTCGCCCACCAGCTTGATGATCGCCTCGTCCTTCTCGGCGGCGGTGCGATAGACCTCGTCGTCATGGTCGATGCGGGCCACCGGCACATTGGTGGGGATTTCCAGCACGTCCAGCTTGTAGATGTCCATGAACTCGGCGGCTTCGGTCATCGCGGTGCCGGTCATGCCCGCCAGCTTGGCATAGAGGCGGAAATAATTCTGGAAGGTGATCGAAGCCAGGGTAACGTTCTCGGGCTGGACCGTGACATTCTCCTTGGCTTCCAGCGCCTGGTGCAGGCCCTCGGAATAGCGCCGGCCTTCCATCATGCGGCCGGTGAA
>JBDZVS010000015.1:0-21528 GCA_040255825.1 Hyphomicrobiales bacterium
TGCGCTTCGCCATCCGCGAAGGCGGGCGCACGGTTGGTGCCGGCGTCGTCGCGAAAATCTTGAAGTGACCGCGTAGCGGTCATCCCCGGCGAGGCCGGCGCGAAAGCGCCGGCCGAGGGAAGGGGATCCAGTTGAATGTCCAGATCGACCAGGATTTGGAAATGTTTTTAGGGGTGTAGCTCAGCTGGTAGAGCATCGGTCTCCAAAACCGAGGGCCGGGGGTTCGAGTCCCTCCGCCCCTGCCAAGTATAGAAAGTGACATGGCCGACGAGAAGAAAACGGAACTGGCAACGGCAGGCGCGGATGCGTCCGTTGCCGCACGCCGCGTCGGCCCCATCGAATTCTTTCGCCAGGTCAATCGCGAGCGCAAGAAGGTCACCTGGCCGACGCTCAAGGAAACCTGGCTCACCACCATCATGGTATTCATCATGGTAGGGCTGACCATGGTGTTCTTCGCCGTGGTGGATGCCGTGCTCAATTACGGCGAGATGTTGTTGATCGGTGCCAGGAGCGTGTTCTGATGAGCGAAGCCGGAGCCCAGCAAACGGGCGTGAAAACCGTCGCCGACGCCAAGTGGTATATCGTCCACACCTACTCGAACTTCGAGAAGAAGGTGAAGGAGGAGATTCTGCGCCAGGCCAAGCTGCAGGAACTGGAAGACCTGGTTGCCGATGTGGTGGTGCCGACCGAGGAAGTGCTGGAAGTGCGCCGCGGCCAGAAGATCAAGGCCGAGCACAAATTCCTGCCCGGCTATGTGCTGCTGAACGCCAGGCTGACCGACGAGGTCTATCACCTGGTCAAGAATGTCGCGAAGGTCACCGGTTTCCTGGGTCAGAACAACAAGCCCATGCCGCTTCGCCAGGGCGAGGTGGACCGCATCCTCAACCAGGCGACTGAAAGTGCCGAGCATCCCAAATCCACCGTCACCTTCGAGGTGGGCGAGCAGGTGCGTGTGGCCGATGGCCCCTTCACCTCCTTCACCGGCACGGTGGAAGAGGTGGACGAGGACCGCAGCCGCGTGAAGGTCGCGGTGTCGATCTTTGGTCGCGCCACGCCCGTCGAGCTGGAGTACACCCAGGTCGAGAAGATGTGAGTTTGGGTTCGCCGGGCCTCCGCCCGGCAGGTCGGTCCGGGACCCAGGTCCGGACAGCATGATCGTGCGGGAGAGGCCTTCAAGTCTCGTCTGGACCGCTAAGCCGCAAAAGGAGGCGGCGAGAGATGGCAAAGAAGATTACCGGTTACGTCAAACTGCAGGTGCCCGCGGGCAGCGCCAATCCGTCGCCGCCCATCGGCCCGGCGCTGGGCCAGCGCGGCCTGAACATCATGGAATTCTGCAAGGCGTTCAACGCCAAGACGCAGGACCAGGAAAAGGGCATGCCGATCCCGGTGACCATCACCGTGTTCTCGGACAAGTCGTTCACCTTTGAAATGAAGACGCCGCCGGCGTCCTATTTCCTGAAGAAGGCGGCCAAGCTGTCTTCTGGTTCCAAGACTCCCGGCATTGCCGCGGCCGGCAGCGTGACTAAGGCCCAGGTGCGCGAGATCGCCCAGGCCAAGATGAAGGACCTCAACGCCAACGACATCGACAATGCGATGCTGATGATCGAAGGCTCCGCCCGTTCCATGGGCATCACGGTGAGGGACTAGACCCATGGCCACCAGCAAGCGTTTCAAGAAGGCCGTCGAAGGCCTGGACCTGGGCAAGGCCTATTCGGTCGAGGAGGCGGTGAAGCTGATCAAGGCGCGCGCCACCGCCAAGTTCGACGAGACCATCGAGGTCTCGCTCAATCTGGGCGTCGATCCGCGCCATGCCGATCAGATGGTGCGCGGCGTCGTCTCGCTGCCGTCGGGCACGGGCCGCTCGCTGCGCGTGGCGGTGTTCGCCAAGGGCGCCAAGGCCGACGAGGCCAAGGCCGCCGGCGCCGACATCGTGGGCGCGGAAGAACTGGCGGCCGAAGTTCAGGCCGGCAAGATTGAATTCGACCGCTGCATCGCCACACCCGACATGATGGGCGTGGTCGGTCGCCTGGGCAAGATACTGGGCCCGCGCAACCTGATGCCCAATCCCAAGGTCGGCACCGTGACCATGGACGTCACCAAGGCGATCAAGGACGCCAAGGGCGGCGCGGTGGAATACCGCGTCGAGAAGGCGGGGATCGTGCAGGCCGGCGTCGGCAAGGCCAGCTTCACCGAGGATGCCATCGTCGCCAACGTCAAGGCGTTCATCGACAGCGTGCTCAAGGCCAAGCCCTCGGGCGCCAAGGGCAACTACATGAAGAAGATTTCCATCAGCTCCACCATGGGACCGGGCGTGAAGGTCGCGCTCTCCTCGGTGGATGCCGGTGGCGCCGCGGCATAGTAACCGGGTGGCCCGCACGCGCCGACGCTGGCGGGCCATGACAGGTTTTGTGGAATTCCGGCGGACGATCGCCGGGTCTGTCCGAGACTGCTGGAGCACCGAAGCCTCGCGCCAAGGTGCTTAAAATCCTCCAGCACAGACAGGGAATGAACCGAAATTCGGAAGGCATCTTCCGCAAGATCGGGTTTGGACCCTGGGGCAGCGTTTGAGGCAACAGGGTGATCCAGCGGATCGTCACGCGGGATCGCGAAGGAGAGCAAAGTGGAAAAAGCCAAGAAGGCGGAAGTCGTCGAAGACCTGAACCAGGTCTTTGCGAATGCCGGCTCGGTGGTCGTTGCCCACTACTCCGGCATGACGGTGGCCCAGATGGGCGACCTGCGCGCGCGCATGCGTGAACAGGGCGCCTCGTTCCGGGTCGCGAAGAACCGTCTGGCGGTACGCGCTCTGAAGGGTACGCCCATCGAAGGCATTGCCCATCTTTTCAAGGGGCCCACCGGCATCGCCGTCAGCGATGATCCGGTCGCCGCCTCGAAGGTGGCTGCCGCCTACGCCAAGGACAACGACAAGCTCGTGATCCTGGGCGGCTCGGTGGGAACGACGGCTCTGGATGCCGAGGGTGTGAAGGCCCTGGCGACCCTGCCGTCTCTCGATGCGCTCCGGGGCACGATCCTGGGGCTTCTGCAGGCTCCGGCGACCAAGATCGCCGCCGTCGTGCAGGCGCCCGCCGGTCAGCTCGCCCGGGTCATCGGCGCGTATTCCAAGAAGGACGCGGCATGACGCATCGGCCAGGCGCCCGCCGCCCGGCCATGCAGCAATAGTCAAGGCAACAATAGCTTACCAACGTAAACATCAAACCCGATCCAAAGGAACCTTTGAACAATGTCGAAGATCGAAAAGCTGGTTGAAGACCTGTCGTCCCTGACCGTTCTGGAAGCCGCCGACCTGGCCAAGCTGCTGGAAGAGAAGTGGGGCGTTTCCGCCGCCGCGCCGGTGGCCGTCGCCGCCGCCCCGGCGGCCGGCGCCGCCGCCGCCCCGGCCGCGGAAAAGACGGAATTCACTGTCATTCTGACGGACGCTGGCGACAAGAAGATCAACGTGATCAAGGAAGTGCGCGCGATCACGGGCCTTGGCCTCAAGGAAGCCAAGGACCTGGTCGAGGGCGCTCCCAAGGAAGTGAAGGCCGACGTGCCGAAGGACGAAGCTGCGAAGATCAAGAAGCAGCTTGAGGACGCCGGCGCGAAGGTCGAGCTGAAGTAAACTCAGGAGGCTCAGCGGGTTGAAAAACCGCGTGAGCGTGCATATTTCGTTCACCCACCCCCCTTCGGCGATTCCCTCGCCGGAGGGGCCGGTGGCGTTTGCCATTGGTTTGAAACTGCTGGTTTCCAGCTTCGGGCAGGTAACGGCCTCTCAGCCGTAAAGGATTCACATGACACTCTCCTTCACCGGGCGCAAAAGACTTCGCAAGAATTTCGGCAAGATCCAGGAGATCGCGCAGATGCCGAACCTCATCGAGGTTCAGCGCACCTCCTATGACCAGTTCCTGCAGCTCGAAAAGCCCGACGAAGGCCGCAAGGACGAGGGGCTGGAGGCGGTGTTCCGCCAGGTGTTCCCGATCAAGGACTTCTCGGAAAGCTCGCTGCTCGAATATGTGGACTACCACTTCGAGGAGCCGAAATACGATGTGGAGGAGTGCCAGCAGCGCTCCATGACCTATGCGGCGCCGCTGAAGGTGACGCTGCGGCTGATCGTGTTCGACGTGGATCAGGAAACCGGCGCCAAATCGGTCAAGGACATCAAGGAACAGGACGTCTATATGGGCGACGTCCCCTTCATGACCGACAACGGTACCTTCGTGGTCAACGGCACCGAGCGCGTCATCGTTTCCCAGATGCACCGTTCGCCGGGCGTCTTCTTCGACCATGACAAGGGCAAGACCCACTCCTCGGGCAAGCTGCTTTTCGCCGCCCGTGTCATTCCCTATCGCGGTTCGTGGCTGGACTTTGAATTCGACGCCAAGGACATCGTGCATGTGCGTATCGACCGCCGCCGCAAGCTGCCGGCGACGACGCTGCTCTATGCCCTGGGCCTGACCCAGGAAGAGATACTGGGCTATTTCTATTCCAAGATCGCCTTCAAGCATCAGAAGGACGGAAGCTGGTCCACGCCGCTGGACCCCGCCTGGATGCGCAACGCCAAGTCGACCAGCGACTGGAAGAACGCCAAGAACGGCGACGTCGTTCTGGAAGCGGGCGCCAAGATCACCGTGCGCGGCCTGCGCAAGTTGCAGGAAGAAGGCGTCAAGAACATCGCCTTCGACCAGGACGAGCTGATCGGCCGGTTCAGCGCGCTGGACATGGTCAATCCCGAGACCGGCGAGATTTACGTCGAGGCCGGCGACGAATTGACCGCCGACAATCTGGCGATGCTGCTGGAAGCCGGCTTCAATGAGATCGAGGTGCTGAACATCGACGGCATCAATGTCGGTCCCTATATCCGCAACACACTGGCGGTGGACAAGAACCACGGCCGCGAGCAGGCGCTGATCGACATCTATCGCGTCATGCGCCCCGGCGAGCCGCCGACGCTGGACACCGCCGAGACCCTGTTCGGTCAGTTGTTCTTCGACCCGGAACGCTATGACCTGTCGGCGGTCGGCCGGGTGAAGATGAACATGCGCATGGGCTTGGACGCGCCCGACACGATGCGCGTGCTGCGCAAGGAGGACATCCTGGCGATCCTCAAGGCGCTGGTGGATCTGCGCGACGGCCGCGGCGAAATCGACGACATCGACAATCTGGGCAACCGTCGCGTGCGCTCGGTGGGCGAGCTGATGGAAAACCAGTTCCGCGTCGGCCTGCTGCGCATGGAACGCGCCATCAAGGAACGCATGAGCGCCGTCGACATCGACACGGTCATGCCGCACGACCTGATCAACGCCAAGCCGGTGGCGGCGGCCGTGCGCGAGTTCTTCGGCTCCAGCCAGCTCTCGCAGTTCATGGATCAGCAGAACCCGCTGTCCGAACTGACCCACAAGCGGCGCATGTCGGCGCTTGGACCGGGCGGCCTGACCCGCGAGCGCGCCGGCTTCGAGGTGCGCGACGTGCATCCCACGCACTATGGCCGCATCTGCCCGATCGAGACGCCGGAAGGCCCCAATATCGGCCTGATCAACTCGCTGGCGACCTTCGCGCGCGTGAACAAGTACGGCTTCATCGAAAGCCCGTACCGCAAGGTCGAGAACAAGCATCTGACGGACGAGGTCGTCTATCTGTCGGCGATGGAAGAGGCCAAATACATGGTGGCCCAGGCCAACGCCGTGGTGGACAGCCGCGGCCGGCTGACCGACGAGCTGGTGTCGTGCCGCAAGGGCGGGAACTTCGTGATGACCACGCCTGACCAGGTGGAGTTCATCGACGTTTCGCCCAAGCAGCTGGTCTCCGTCGCCGCCGCGCTGGTGCCGTTCCTGGAGAATGACGACGCCAACCGCGCGCTGATGGGCTCGAACATGCAGCGTCAGGCCGTGCCCCTGCTGCGGCCCGAAGCGCCGCTGGTGGGCACCGGGATGGAAGAGGTCGTCGCCCGCGATTCCGGCGCCGCCATCGCCGCGCGCCGCGCCGGCGTGGTCGACCAGGTCGACGCCACCCGTATCGTCATCCGCGCCACGGAAGAGGCCGACCCCACCAAGCCGGGCATCGACATCTATCGCCTGCGCAAGTTCCAGCGTTCCAACGCCTCGACCTGCATCAACCAGCGCCCGCTGGTGAAGGTGGGCGACGTGGTGCGCAAGGGTGACATCATCTGCGACGGTCCCTCGACCCAGCTGGGCGAGCTGGCCCTGGGCAAGAACGCGCTGGTCGCGTTCATGCCGTGGAACGGCTACAATTTCGAGGACTCCATCCTGATCAGCGAACGCATCGTGCGCGATGACGTCTTCACCTCGATCCACATCGAGGAATTCGAGACCATGGCGCGCGACACCAAGCTGGGCCCGGAGGAGATCACTCGCGACATCCCGAATGTGGGCGAGGAAAGCCTCAAGAACCTGGACGAAGCCGGCATCGTCTATATCGGCGCCGAGGTCCAGGCTGGCGACATCCTGGTGGGGAAGGTGACGCCGAAAGGCGAAACCCCGATGACCCCGGAAGAAAAGCTGCTGCGCGCCATCTTCGGCGAAAAGGCAGCCGATGTCCGCGACACCAGCCTGCGCGTGCCGCCGGGCGTGACCGGCACCATCGTCGAGGTACGCGTCTTCAACCGCCACGGCGTCGACAAGGACCAGCGCGCCATGTCGATCGAGCGGGCCGAGGAAGAACGCCTGGCCGAGGACCGTGACGACGAACTGTCGATCCTGGAGCGCAACATCTTCGCCCGCCTGCAGGAGATCCTGCTGGGCAAGACCGCCGCATCCGGTCCCAAGGGCATGGCTGCCGACACCAAGATCACGCAGGCGGTGCTGGACACGATCCCGCGCCATCAGTGGTGGCAGATCGGGCTTCGCAACGAAAAGTCGATGGCCGAGATCGAGGGCCTGCGCCAGCAGTACGACGAATCCAAGGCGCGCCTGGACAAGCGCTTCGCGGACAAGGTCGAAAAGTTGCGCCGTGGCGATGAACTGGCCCCCGGCGTGATGAAGATGGTCCGCGTCTTCGTGGCGGTGAAGCGCAAGCTGCAACCCGGCGACAAGATGGCCGGCCGTCACGGCAACAAGGGCGTGATCAGCCGCATCGTCCCGATCGAGGACATGCCCCACCTGGAAGACGGCACGCCGGTCGACGTCGTGCTCAACCCGCTGGGCGTGCCCTCGCGCATGAATGTCGGCCAGATCCTGGAAACCCATCTGGGCTGGGCTTGTTCGGGCATCGGCCGCCAGATCGGCGATACGCTCGACAAGGTTCGGCGCGAAGGCAAGTACGAGCCGCTGCGCCGCCAGCTTCGCCACGTCTATGGCAATGACGAACGCCTGGGCGAGCTGGACGAGGCGGCGATCAGCGAGATGGCCGAGAATCTGCGCTTCGGCGTGCCGATCGCCACCCCGGTGTTCGACGGCGCCAAGGAGCACGACATCGTCGACATGCTGGAGCAGGCGGGCCTGAGTCACTCGGGCCAGATGACGCTGTATGACGGCCGCACGGGTGATGCCTTCACCCGCCAGGTCACGGTCGGCTACATCTACATGCTCAAGCTCAACCACCTGGTGGATGACAAGATCCACGCCCGCTCCATCGGCCCGTACTCGCTGGTCACCCAGCAGCCGCTGGGCGGCAAGGCGCAGTTCGGGGGCCAGCGCTTCGGCGAAATGGAAGTCTGGGCGCTGGAAGCCTATGGCGCCGCCTACACGCTGCAGGAGATCCTGACTGTGAAGTCGGACGACGTGGCCGGCCGCACCAAGGTGTACGAGGCGATCGTCCGTGGCGAGGATACGTTCGAGGCCGGTATCCCGGAATCGTTCAACGTCCTGGTCAAGGAAATGCGGTCGCTGTCGCTGAATGTGGAACTGGTCAACGGCCCGACGACGTAACCGCTAACGCACCTCATGCTTCGACAAGCTCAGCATGAGGGAAGGAATTACAGCCTCACCCTGAGCCAGTCGAAGGGTGGGGAGACGGAAATAACGAAGCGGAATTGCCCTCCGTTTCACGCGAAAGGACGCTCGAATGAATCAAGAGCTGATGAATGTCTTCGGTCAGCAGAAGGAAATCCCCACCTTCGACCGCATCAAGATTTCGCTGGCCAGCCCCGACCAGATTCTGCGTTGGTCCCATGGCGAGATCAAGAAGCCCGAGACCATCAACTACCGCACCTTCAAGCCGGAGCGCGACGGCCTGTTCTGCGCCCGCATCTTCGGCCCGGTGAAGGATTACGAATGCCTGTGCGGCAAGTACAAGCGCATGAAGTACAAGGGCATCGTCTGCGAGAAGTGCGGCGTCGAAGTCACCGTGCAGAAGGTGCGCCGCGACCGCATGGGCCATATCGAGCTGGCCAGCCCCGTCGCGCACATCTGGTTCCTCAAGTCGCTGCCTTCGCGCATCGGCCTGATCCTGGACATGACGCTGAAGGACCTGGAGCGCGTCCTTTACTTCGAGAACTACATCGTCATCGAGCCAGGCCTGACTCCGCTCAAGGAACGCCAGCTCCTGACCGAGGACGAGTTCTACAAGGCCCAGGACGAATACGGCAACGACAGCTTCACCGCCGAGATTGGCGCCGAGGCCATCCGCAAGCTGCTGATGGCGATCGACCTGGAAAAGCTGCGTGACGACATCCGCGGCGAAGTCTCCGACGTGCCCGGCGGCGAAAAGCAGAAGAAGCTGGTCAAGCGCCTGAAGGTGGTCGAGGCCTTCCTGGAATCCAACAACCGCCCGGAGTGGATGATCCTGACCGTGGTGCCGGTGATCCCGCCGGAATTGCGCCCACTGGTCCCGCTGGACGGCGGCCGCTTCGCCACGTCCGACCTCAACGACCTTTATCGCCGCGTCATCAACCGCAACAACCGGCTCAAGCGCCTGATCGAGTTGAAGGCGCCCGACATCATCGTGCGCAACGAAAAGCGCATGCTGCAGGAATCGGTGGATGCGCTGTTCGACAATGGCCGCCGCGGCCGCGTGATCACCGGCGCCAACAAACGTCCGCTGAAATCTCTGGCCGACATGCTGAAGGGCAAACAGGGCCGCTTCCGCCAGAACCTGTTGGGCAAGCGCGTCGACTATTCCGGCCGTTCGGTCATCGTGGTCGGACCTGAACTGAAATTGCACCAGTGCGGCCTGCCCAAGAAGATGGCGCTGGAGCTGTTCAAGCCCTTCATCTATGCGCGCCTTGAAGCCAAGGGCTTCAGCCAGACCGTCAAACAGTCCAAGAAGCTGGTCGAAAAGGAAAAGCCGGAAGTCTGGGACATCCTGGAAGAGGTGATCCGCGAGCATCCGGTGCTGTTGAACCGCGCGCCCACGCTGCACCGCCTGGGCATCCAGGCGTTCGAGCCGGTGCTGATCGAGGGCAAGGCGATCCAGCTTCACCCGCTGGTCTGCACCGCCTTCAACGCCGACTTCGACGGCGACCAGATGGCCGTGCACGTGCCCCTGTCGCTGGAAGCGCAGTTGGAAGCGCGCGTGCTGATGATGTCCACCAACAACATCCTCAGCCCCGCCAACGGCAAGCCGATCATCGTGCCGACCCAGGACATCGTACTGGGCCTCTATTACCTGTCGCAGGAACGCCCCAAGGAGCCCGGCGAGGGCTCAGTGTTCAACGACATCGGCGAGATCGAGCACGCCCTGTTCGCCCAGACCGTCACGCTGCACGCCCGCGTCAAGGCGCGCTACAAGACGGTCGATGCCGAAGGCAATCCGATCACCCGCCGCGTGGAATCCACTCCCGGCCGCATGCTGATCGCCGAGATCCTGCCCCGCCACCCCAACATCCCGTTCGAACTGGTCAACCGCCTGCTGAGGAAGCAGGAGATCAGCCAGTTGATCGACGAGGTCTATCGCCATTGCGGCCAGAAGGAGACCGTGCTGTTCGCCGACGCGCTGATGGCCCTGGGCTTCCGCGAGGCGTGCAAGGCCGGCATCTCGTTCGGCAAGGACGACATGGTGGTGCCCGCCTCCAAGACCAGGCTGATCGACGAGACCCGCCACCGCGTGCGCGAGTATGAGCAGCAGTATCAGGACGGCCTGACCACCGACAAGGAGAAGTACAACCTCGTCGTCGACACCTGGTCCAAGTGCACCGACCAGGTCGCCGCCGAAATGATGAAGGAAATCTCCGAGCCCAGGATCGATCCCGATACCGGCCGCATCCAGGAGATGAACTCCATCTACATGATGAGCCATTCCGGCGCCCGCGGCTCGCCCCAGCAGATGAAGCAGCTGGCCGGCATGCGCGGCCTGATGGCCCGCCCAGACGGCTCGATCATCGAAACGCCGATCCTGTCGAACTTCAAGGAAGGCCTGACCGTGCTGGAGTACTTCAACTCCACCCACGGCGCCCGCAAGGGTCTGGCCGACACCGCGCTGAAGACGGCGAATTCGGGCTACCTGACGCGCCGCCTGGTCGACGTGGCCAATGACTGCATCATCACCTCGGAAGATTGCGGCACCAAGAAGGGCGTCACCGTCCAGGCCGAGATCGACGGCGGCCAGGTGGTGGCCTCGCTGACGGAACGCATCCTGGGCCGCACCACCGCCGAGGACGTCAAGCATCCCGACACCGGCGAGATCATCATCAAGCGCAACAGGGAAGTGACCGAAGACCTGGCCGAAAAGGTCGAGGCCGCGCACATCCAGAAGGTGCGCGTGCGCTCGGTGCTGACCTGCGAATTGCCGGAAGGCGTCTGCGGCAAGTGCTATGGCCGCGACCTGGCGCGCGGCACCTCGGTCAATATCGGCGAGGCGGTCGGCGTGATCGCCGCCCAGTCGATCGGCGAGCCGGGCACACAGCTGACCATGCGCACCTTCCATATCGGCGGCGCCGCACAGGTGGCGGGCTCGTCGAAGATCGAGGCGTCGTATGACGGCAAGGTCAAGATCGTGAACCGCAATATCGTCAAGAACTCCGACGGTGAGTTGATCGCGATGGGCCGCAACATGCAGGTCGTCATCACCGACAACAAGGGCCAGGAACGGGCCACCTACCGCATCACCTATGGCGCGCGCCTGAAGGTGGACGAGGGCGCCACCGTCAAGCGCGGCGACCGCCTGGCGGAATGGAACCCCAACGCCCTGCCGGTGCTGACCGATGTCGAAGGCGCGGCCCGTTATGAAGATCTGGTCTTCGGCGTCACCGTGCGCGAAGTCGCCGACGAAAAGACCGGCGTGTCGAGCAAGGTGGTGATGGACAGCCGCGGTACGGGCTCCAAGAACGCGCCCGATCTCAGGCCCGCCATCGTCATCGTCGACAAGAAGGGCAAGCCGATCCAGTTGCCGTCCGGCGGCGAGGCGCGCTACGCCATCTCGCCCGACGCCATCCTGTCGGTGGAAGATGGCGGCGAGGTGCGTGCCGGCGACGTCCTGGCTCGCATCCCGACCGAAGGCGCCAAGACCCGCGACATCACCGGCGGTCTGCCGCGGGTGGCCGAACTGTTCGAAGCCCGCAAGCCCAAGGAAGCGGCTGTGCTGGCCGAGACCGACGGCTTTGTCGAATTCGGCAAGGACTACAAGAACAAGCGCCGCGTCATCGTCCGGCCCCGCAACGAAAAGCTGGAGCCGACCGAGTACCTCATCCCAAAGGGCAAGCACATCAGCGTGCGCGAGGGGGACTATGTGGAAAAGGGCGACTATATCGTCGAAGGCAATCCCTCGCCGCACGACATCCTGCGCATCAAGGGCATGGAGGAACTGGCGACCTATCTGGTCAAGGAAATCCAGGACGTCTATCGCCTGCAGGGCGTGAAGATCAACGACAAGCACATCGAAGTGATCTGCCGCCAGATGATGCAGAAGCTCGAGATCACCGACGGCGGCGAAACCACCCTGATTGCCGGCGAGCATGTCGATGGCGCGGAACTGGAAGCCGCCAACCGCAAGGCCGAGGCCGAAGGCCGCAAGCCCGCCGAGGGGCGCGCGATCCTTCTGGGCATCACCAAGGCCAGCTTGCAGACCCGTTCGGTCTTCTCGGCCGCGTCCTTCCAGGAAACCACCCGCGTCCTCACTGAGGCGGCGGTCAACGGCAAGGTCGATATGCTGGAGGGCCTGAAGGAGAATGTGATCGTGGGTCGCCTGATCCCGGCCGGCACCGGCGGCGCCATCGCCCGCTTGCGTCAGATCGCCACCGAACGCGACCGCGCCATCCAGGCGGAAGCGGCGGCGAACGAACCGATCGCGGCGCTGGAAGCCCCCCCGGCTGCGGAATAGCAAACTTCCCCTCTCCCCTTGCGGGAGAGGGCGGTTCGCCCTGCGCTCCGCACCAGCGAAGTGCTTGGGCGAACCGGGTGAGGGGTCATCAAAAAAAGGCCGCCAGCAATGGCGGCCTTTTTCTTTTATGGCCGGCTACGGTTTGCGGCAACCGCATGACGGTGCGCAGTTCTGCGGACGCTTGGCACAGGTGCAGGGTTGGCAAGTGCACGGGTTGCAGTTGCAGGCGCCGGTCTTGGCGGTTTCGGTATTCGTCATGATGGACCTCCTTGGTCTTGGTTGCTGACGAACACAGGTCTAAGGTACGTACCATGGTACGGAGTCAAGCATGATCGGGATGACGATCGCGAAACTGGCTCGCGCCGCCAATCTGGGCGTGGAAACGGTGCGCTATTACCAGCGGCGAGGATTGATGCCGGTGCCGGGCGCGGCCGGAAAAACCGCGTATCGCCAATATGACGAAGGCCATCTTCAAACCCTCCTGTTCATCCGCAAGGCACAGACGGCCGGCTTTACCCTGGAGGAGATCAAGGAACTGCTGTCGCTCGATCGCACCCGGGATCGTGATCGGATCAGGCTTCTGGCCGGCCAACGCCTGGAGGCTCTGGCGCGCCAGGCCGAGGATCTGGAAGCGTCGCGACAGGCCTTGCGGCGATTGCTCGATGTTTGCCGAAAGACAGATCGCGGCCCCTGTCCGATCATCGAAGCGTTCAACGCCAGCCCCCCGAAACGTCTCTGATCGGTGGGCTTCCGTGCCCTTTAATGACGTTTCGCGCCGATCGCCGCACACGCCCCGATTTGATCGTCCATGGGCGGACCCGATCCGCCCATCCAACGTGTCGAGTTCTACCCAAGGGGATGGTTCTGCCCACCCTCATGCTTCGACAAGCTTAGCATGAGGATTCTTTCTCCTCCTCACCCTGAGCCTGTCGAAGGGGGAGGAGCGGTTGGCCGCCGAACCCATCAAAAACTTGTCATCCCGGGCCCATAGCAGCAGCGTATGGACGGACCCAATCCTCTTCCTCCATGGCGGACCCGATCCGCCCATCCAACTATGCACATAGAAGTTGGATGGCCGCCTCAAGGGCGGCGTAGTGAGGCGGCGGACAGCAAGGCACCGATCCCTATCGTCGAATTGGCCCGCCACACTGCCGATCCGCCCGACATCCAACGGTGAAAACAGGAGGCGCGCTCCCTATATGGGCGTTAGGGTGCGCGCATGACAGAACCAGAACCGACGTGGATAAAGGGGGAGGGGGCGGAAAAATCGTCCCAAAACCCCCGCGGCTTTCCGGGAAATCCAGTACCGAACCCGCTGGATAGGGCGGCGGCCCCATGACGCTCCCCAGGCCCTTCAGTTGGCCCCGACAGGAGGCGCGCGCCGGCAAGCTCGATGGCCGCTTTCTGATCGGCGTCCTGACCACCGGCATCTACTGCCTGCCGTCCTGTCCGGCGCGTCCGCCCAGGCCCGAGAATGTCCGTCTGTTTCCGACAGAGGCGGCGGCGAAAGCCGCCGGCCTGCGCGCCTGCAAGCGTTGCCGCCCCGACCTCTATTACCGGGGCGAGGATGAGAACATCGCCCTGTTCGAGGGGTTGGTCGCCCGCGTGGCCGCCGCGCCTTCGGATTTCGTCGGCGCCTCCGACCTGGCCAGGGCCGGCGGTGTCAGCCTGACCAAGCTGGGCGATCTGTTCCGCGACCATGCCCATCTGGCCCCCGCCCAGTGGCTGCGCCGCCAGCGCGTGCGCCACGCCGCCCGTGAACTTCTGGCCACCCGCGGCCGCATCGCCGAGATCGGATTCGGCGCGGGCTTTGACAGCGAGTCCGTCTTTCACCGCCAGTTCCTGGCCCAGATGCGGATGACCCCGGGCGCCTATCGGGCGCTGGACGGGGCGAAAGCCTTCCTGCTGCATCTGCCTGCCGGCTACCGCGGCAAGGAAGTGCTGGCCTATCACGCCCGCGATCCCGAAGGCGTCAGCGAGAAGGGCGAAGGCAATGTGATCTGGAAGGCATTGCACACGCCCGACGCGCCGGTGGTGCTGGAACTGTCGCTCGAAAAGGAAGGCGCCTGGGCGCGCATCCATGCCGATCGCAAGCTGGGCCGCGAGAGCATGGCCGACATTCACGTCGCCGCTCTTCGGATGCTGTCGCTCACCAACGACGTCACCCAGTTCGAAGCGCGTCATGCCGCCTTTGTGGCCAGGCGCCGTGGCCTTCGGCTGCCGTTGCTGCCGAACGGTTTCGACGCCCTGTGCTGGGGCGTGATCGGCCAGCAGATCAACATCAAGTTCGCCACCGCGCTCAGGCGCGATTTCATACGGCTGGCGGGCGAAAAAGTGGGCCACATGGTCGCCCATCCCACGCCGGAACGGGCGGCGGCGCTGTCGCCCGCCCAGCTCCGGCCGTTTCGCTTCTCCGGCTCCAAGGCGACATATCTGATCGACGCGGCCCAGGCCGTGGCGAAGGGCGAGCTGGATATCGAAGGGCTTGCCGACGGTTCGGCGGTCGCCGCGGAAAAGCGCCTGACCGCACGGCGCGGCATCGGCACCTGGACGGCGCGTTATGTGATGCTGCGCGGCGGGTTTGCCGACAGCGCGCCTGTGGGCGACAGCGCCCTGGCGACCGCGCTGCAACGCCTGCACGGTCTTGCCGAACGCCCCGGCCCGGACCAGACGGCGCGCCTGATGAGCGCGTTCGCGCCCCATCGCAGCCTTGCCACCATGCATCTTTGGACGTCCCTGAAAGAGGCGAAGGAGGTGGTGTGAGAAAGCGCTACTGGCACACCATCGATACGCCATTCCAACCGATGGCGGCCTGGGTGGACGAAGAAGGGCGGCTGGTGCGGTTCAATCTGCGCGCCGCCGGCGCGGCCAAAGTTGATCCTGCGGCCGAAAAGAACCAGAAGAAGTTGGCGGCCGTGCAGCGTCAGGTCGATGAATATGCCGCCGGAACGCGCCGCGGCTTCAACCTGGAACTGGCGATGGAAGGGCCCGAATTCGACCGCGCGGTCTGGACCGCGCTGCTGGAGATTCCCTTCGGCACCACCACATCCTATGGCGCGGTGGCCAGGCGCATCGGCCATCCCGCAGCCGCGCGCGCGGTCGGCGCCGCCAACGGCGCCAATCCCATCGCCCTGATCGTGCCATGTCATCGCGTGATCGGCGCGGACGGCAGCCTGACCGGCTATGGCGGCGGCCTGGCGCTCAAGCGCAAGCTGCTGGAGCATGAGGCGCGGGTCTGCGGCACGCGCCTCGATCTCTTCGGCTAAAGCGCCTTGGACAGCCCCACGAACACCCCGCGCCGTGCCCCGAACTGCGGCGCGCCCACGCCGATCCCGGTGCCGTCGCGGATCTCGTATTTCTCGTCGAAGGCGTTGATCAGGTCCAGCCGCGCGGTGAAACCCTGTTCGCCGACCTGGAAGTCGCGGCTGACGCCGAAATTCACCGTCACATAGCTGGGCAGGTGATCGCGGTTCGGCGTGACGCCATCGCGGCGCAACCCCGTGCCATAGAGCAGATCGGTGGAAAGCCGGGTGCCGTCCCAGTCATAGGTGGCTCCCGCCGACACCGTTCCGATCTGCTGGTGATCCAGCGGAATGTAATGGCTGCCGATATAGGCCAGGTCGGCCGCATCGAACTGGAACTGGCTGGAGACGATGTCCCGGCCCACGGCACGCTCGTACGAGGCGTTGACATAGGCGTTGAGATTGTCCTTCTGGTAGGTGACACTCATCTCGGCCCCATACTGCCGGCCCTGGCCATAGTTGAAGGGCGTCAGGATGATGGGGGCCCCGAACTGGCCCTCGTCGATCAGGTTGGACGACGCCTTGTAGAAGCTGTCCAGCCCGACGGTCCAGGAATCGAAAAGCTTCTGTTCCATGCCGATGTCGTAATAGTCTGCGCGCTCGGCCTTCGGCGTGTCGTTGGCCCCGGCTGCCCCGGCGGCCGTGGTGTTGTTGAACAGCGCGACTTGGGACGATTCCACCAGTTCGAACGGCGGAGGCGAGAAGTACCGCGCATAACCCGCATGGACCGTGGTGCCCGCAGCCGGCTTCCAGACGGCGTTGACGCGGGGAGAAAGCTGGTTTTCCGCGACATATGCGGAAAAGGCGTCATAGCGCAGACCGTAATTGACGGTCAGTTCGTCGGTTACCTGCCACTCGTCCTGCACATAGAAGCCGTAATTGTAGCCATGCTTTCTGCCATTATCCTGAATGGCGAGTGGTGTGGCAGACACTTGGCAAGTCTGCGCAGGATCGATGCACGGCGGGTTGGGATTGGGGCTGCCCATACCGCCCGCGGCGGTCGCCAGCACCAGCGAGGAGGTGCGCGAAAGCGTATCGTCCGCCTGGTAGAGTACGCCAAGGCGTACCGTATGGCCGCTCCAGCCGCGCCAGGCGGTTTCCGCCTGCAGGCCATAGGCCGCGTCCCGCTTGTAGGCCAGCTGCGATATGCCGTCATAAAGCAGCGGCCCGATATCGTTGCCCGGCGTGAAGAACAGGCTGGAATAGCGACCGAACACCGAAACCTGGGTATCCAGGTCGCCATGCGAATGCAGATAGCTGAGAATGGCGTAATGGGTGATTTCGCGCTGGCGTTCATCCAGTTGCGCTGACGGGAAGGCCCTGGCGCCATTGGCATCCAGCACATAGTTGCCGCTGTTTGGGTCCTGCGGGCCAAGACCTACGATGCCATCGATGCCCGAAGGTTGCAGGCCGCGCTGGTTGGGGATCTGGAAGATGGCGTTGGATGTGCCCAGCACGGCGCTGAGCGAGGAATTCTGGTCCAGAATCTCGGACAGGTAGGCAAAGCCGTGATACTGCTGCGTACGGTCGTGCAACGGGTCGGAACTGCCGTCGGGGGACTCGATCCCAAGCGTATTGGTGGTGTAGTCGCCCGAGACGAAATAGTTGAACCGGCCCGATGCGCCGCCATAAGAGAAGGATGGTGTTAGCGTACTGTGGCTACCGCCATAGACACCGGCGGTGCCGCCATTGGTGAAGCCTGTCTTGGTCTGGATATCCACGATGCCGGCGGTTCGAAGCCCATATTCGGCGGGCAATGCCCCTGTGATCAAATGAACCGAGTCCGCCAGGCGCGGATTCAGGGTCTGGCCGAAACCCGAAATGCCCTCCGGCAGGATGATGCCGTTCAGTCGATATTGCAGACCATTGTGTTCGCCGCGGATGTGCAGCTGACCGAAACTGTCCTGCGCGACCCCCGGGGCCTGCAGAATCACAGAGTTCAGTCCTGCGTTGTCCCCGCCGGGCTGGTTCTGAATGTCGTGAGCGGTGATCGTATAGGTCGAAGCGCCGGTCTGGGTCTGAATGCCAGTGCGCGCCTGCTGCAGGCGCTGTGCGGTGACGGTCACTTCTTCTACGGATTCTTGAGCAAAAGCGGATGCGCTGGTCAGGAGGGCTGTGCCGGCGACGCCGGTAAGAAGCAGAAAGCGAAACATGGGACACCACGATATGAAGCAGGCATCCTGCAGGCAGGACGCAGGGGCCAAGGCAGAACGCCTTGGATGACAGCAAAAGTGGAATCAGTGGTGCGGCGGCCCGCGGCTCTGCCAGGCGAAAGCCCGCGCCTGTCGGGAGTGCGCGACCGGCTCGAGTCGGAATAATTCGTGCGCCAAGACCAGGATTGCGAGGAACGGCGCGGCAACCGGGACAATATAGCTTCCCGCATGCGCCATCTCCTGACAGAGCCGGCAACTGCCCTGTCCGATGTCGGGAGCCGTTAACGGGCCGGGAGTGGAGACATCGGCCACTGTCACCACAAGTTTCGTACTGGCGGAATTTGTGGGGTGAATGTGGGTCTGGACAGCCAGGCTTTGCAAAAAGAACGCAAGTAGCGCTGCCAACGCCAACAATCTGCGGTTGAGGGACTGCTGGCGGGGTCGGAGAACGCGCATATGCGAAGAAAGCGGAATACCCATTCCAAGGCAGGTTACGCAACTTTGCCACGCTACCGCAATCCGGTGACTATGTGTCTAATGGAAACTTCATGTCACATTCCTTCGCGAACGGACGGAAACAATATGTCCCGCTATCGCTTGACCCTGCCGGACCCGGTGGATATAAGGCGCCACCTTCCAGGGCAGGCCGTTTGCCGGAAATCCGGCAAAAACGTTGCTGGGAAGCCAGTTTAAGAGCTTAGACGCGCGACTCATGTCGGGACCGGCATAAGTCCTCCGCTGCTTCGGATCGGGCATGGCGCCCGCATCCGGGTTTTTGAGTTTCGCGCGAGTTAGGCCGTGCACGGATGGCTCGCAAAGAGGAAAGTCACGAATGCCGACAGTCAATCAGCTCATTCGAAAGCCGCGCAGCGACAAGCCAAAGCGCAATAAGGTTCCGGCCCTGCAGCAATGCCCACAGAAGCGCGCCGTCTGCACCCGCGTCTACACCACGACGCCGAAAAAGCCGAACTCCGCGCTGCGCAAGGTCGCCAAGGTGCGGCTGACCAATGGCTTCGAAGCGCTGACCTATATTCCGGGCGAGGGGCACAATCTGCAGGAGCACAGCGTGGTGCTGATCCGTGGCGGCCGCGTGAAGGATCTTCCCGGCGTGCGCTACCATATCATTCGCGGCGTGCTCGATACCCAGGGCGTGAAGGACCGCAAGAAGCGCCGCTCGCTTTATGGCGCCAAGCGGCCCAAATAATCGAGGAAGGTAGATATGTCCCGCCGCCACCGCGCCGAACGCCGCGAAATCACCCCGGACGCCAAATACGGCGACCTGATCATTGCCAAGTTCATGAACTCCCTGATGTACGACGGCAAGAAGAGCGCCGCCGAAAGCATCATGTATGGCGCTTTCGACACGATCGCCGTCAAGACCAAGCAGGATCCGTTGGCCGTCTTCCACGAAGCGCTGCGTAACGTTGCGCCCGCGCTGGAAGTCCGCAGCCGCCGCGTCGGCGGCGCCACCTATCAGGTGCCGGTCGAAGTTCGCTCCGACCGCTCGCGCGCTCTGGCCATCCGCTGGTTGATTACTGCCGCGCGCGCCCGCAATGAGCCCACCATGCAGGGACGCCTTTCCGGTGAACTTATGGATGCCGCCAATAACCGCGGCAGCGCCGTCAAGAAGCGCGAAGACACCCACAAGATGGCCGACGCCAACCGCGCCTTCTCGCACTATCGCTGGTAATACACGGACACTTCCCCATGGCCCGTTCCACTCCCCTGAATATGTACCGGAACATCGGCATTGCCGCGCATATCGATGCCGGCAAGACGACGACGACCGAGCGCATCCTTTATTACACCGGCAAGTCCCACAAGATCGGCGAAGTTCATGACGGCGCCGCCACGATGGACTTCATGGAGCAGGAGCAGGAGCGCGGCATCACCATCACATCCGCCGCCACGACCTGCTTCTGGAAGGACCACCGTATCAATATCATCGATACGCCCGGCCATGTTGACTTCACCATTGAGGTGGAGCGTTCCATGCGCGTGCTGGACGGCGCCGTGGCGGTATTTGATGGCGTGGCGGGCGTGGAGCCTCAGTCGGAAACGGTGTGGCGCCAGGCCGACAAATATCATGTGCCGCGCATGTGCTTCGTCAACAAGATGGACCGCACCGGCGCGGATTTTCAGCGCTGCGTCAACATGATGATCGATCGGCTGGGCACGCGCCCTGTGATCATCGCCTGGCCGATCGGCTCGGAGGCCGATTTCAAGGGGCTGATCGACATCGTGAAGATGAAGGCCCTGATCTGGCACGATGAACAGCTGGGCGCGAAGTTCGACGAGGTCGACATCCCCGCCGAATACGCCGACAAGGCGGCCGAACTCCATGCGGCTCTCGTCGAGACGGCCGTAGAGGAAGATGATGCCGCGCTGGAGGCCTATCTGGAGGGCGGCAAGGAACCGACCTGCGAGGAATTGCAGAAGCTGATCCGCAAGGGGACGATCAATTTCAAGTTCGTGCCGGTGATGTGCGGTTCGGCCTTCAAGAACAAGGGGGTCCAGCTTCTGCTGGATTCCATCGTTGCCTATCTGCCATCGCCGCTCGATATTCCGCCGGTGAAGGGCGTCGATCCCAAGGGGAATGAGGTCACTCGTCCTGCTGACGACAAGGTTCCCTTTTCCGGCCTGGCATTCAAGATCATGGATGATCCTTTTGTCGGTTCCATCACCTTTTTGCGTGTCTATTCGGGCACCATTGCTTCGGGCAGCGGTGTGCTCAATTCAGTGAAGGACAAGACCGAGCGCATCGGTCGCATGCTGCTGATGCATGCCAATTCCCGTGAAGACGTGAAGGAAGCCAATGCGGGCGACATCGTCGCCCTGGCGGGCCTCAAGCTTACCACCACTGGCGAGACCCTGTGCGACCCCAGTCATCCGGTGATCCTGGAGCGGATGGAATTCCCGGATCCGGTTATTGAAGTGGCGATCGAACCAAAGACCAAGGGCGATCAGGAAAAGATGAGCATGGCGCTGATACGCCTTGCGCAGGAAGATCCGTCTTTCCGTGTCTCCACTGACCAGGAAAGTGGCCAGACGATCCTTAAAGGCATGGGTGAGCTGCACCTGGACATCAAGGTCGATATCCTCAAGCGCACCTATAAGGTCGACGCGAATGTCGGCGCGCCGCAGGTCGCTTACCGCGAGACCCTGAGCAGGCCGGTTGCGGTGGATTATACCCACAAGAAGCAGACCGGTGGTTCGGGCCAGTTCGCTCGCGTGAAGCTCGAATTCGAACCGTTGCAGCCCGGCGAAGGCTTTGTGTTCGAGAACGAGGTCGTAGGTGGCGCCGTGCCGAAGGAATTCATCCCGGCGGTGGAAAAGGGTCTGCGCGCCCAGAAGGAGTCTGGTCTGCTTGCCGGTTTCCCGGTCATCGATTTCAAGGCCAAGCTGGTCGATGGCGCCTATCACGAGGTCGACTCCAACGCCCTGACCTTCGACATCGCCGCCCGGGCGGCGTTCCGCGAACTGGCTTCCAAGGGAGCAGTCAAGTTGCTGGAGCCGGTGATGAAGGTGGAAGTGGTCACACCTGAAGATTTCCTGGGCGGAGTGATCGGCGATCTCAACAGCCGCCGAGGCCAGGTGCAGGGCACTGATTCCCGCGGCAACGCCCAGGTCGTCACCGCAATGGTTCCGCTGGCCAACATGTTCGGCTACATCAATACGCTGCGCTCGATGTCTCAGGGGCGCGCCCAATATTCGATGCAGTTCGATCATTATGAGCAGGTGCCGCAGGCGATCGCGGACGAGGTCAAGGCGAAGTACGCCTAATTCAACGGATCAGGATCTACGGAGAACAACAATGGCGAAAGCGAAGTTTGAGCGGAACAAGCCGCACTGCAACATTGGGACGATTG